>JAPLES010000058.1 GCA_026391075.1 Bacteroidota bacterium
ACCGAACCGCTTAATAGCTGCTTCATCCCTATACGATTTACCTCTTTTATTGCTCTGCTTAGCGGGTTTCTTTTTCACGCAACTAAAGGACGTTGTTGCGGGTTCTTATCTTAGGACATATTTGACCTATTTCGCCTATTTATTTTTTACTTTCACCCGACCAAAGATTAAAGCAAGATTTAAATCTGCTCAATGAAAACAAATAAGCCAACGATATGAAGTACATATTAATTCTTCTCGTGCTCATAGCTGGGTGCAGTAAAAACGAAGAAACATCAACAGCAAATGCAACTGCAAACCTTGGCGATTGGGTTTTAACGACCACACTACAAAACCAATCTCCCTTAGTGGAACACATAACGTTTACTACAGCCAATCAAGTAGTAGGCGGAGGTTGGTGGTATACACAAGGAGTTACGTTTAATATGGGACGTAATAACATCACTTACAGAGGTGGTTTAGGAGCTTCAGGAGGAGCAGGAGTTACAACTCCACAACAAGGAACATGGACATTATTTAGATAGGTCGTTAAATTATAATCTTTTCTGCGCAGTGAAAAAACATTTGATAATAGCTGAGTACATAGGCGATGAAACCAAAATTGGTTTTGTAGTAGGTTATGCGGATACGGATGAAGAAACAGAAGAGGCGGTAAAATATTTATACGAAGCAGCAATGAAATGTGATTCGTACGAAATAGAATACTTACGGCAACAAAATTTCAGAAGTTACCCAATACATGGAGAAGATTATATAGTTACAAATGGAACTTGTACCACCAACGGTTCTCTTTCTGTATTCAGCATTAAGTTAAGCGGAAATAATACTGCAAACGAATTTATCCGAGAGCGACAATTTAAAACTGAAATATTTAGACACGAAGAAATGGAGAAGTTGGTTGATGGGAAGGGTTTTCATGAATTGCCCTCTATAAACTGAGTGTTGCGAAATATTTATTAATAGTTACGAGCAATGATAATCCCCAAAGACAAAGGGCTGCATTTAATTAGCGAATCACGTTACGGAGATGTTCAAACCTACGATTTACATTTACCTATAACAAAAGAGGAGTTCATCGCTGGTCTTTGGGGAAAGATGCCCTACTCAGATGGGTCATCATTCTATAGAGTGGATACAAAGCGAAGAATACTCTGTATAAGAAATAGATTGAAAATTGATAATGAGGAAATATCTAAAACTCGTTTTTATAGTTGGGGAAATTCTAGAACTTATGACGAATATCCCATAGAATCGAAAATTCCCAAGGATAAAGAGTTTATCTGTTTCTTTATTAAAAATTTCCATGAAATTAAGAACCTGCATCCAAGAGACATACTTTACGGTTTGAAACCATTTTATTCGGTGGGAGAAAAGGGTATGGAGTTTGAATCAATTTTCACCCGTTACTCCGACCTTGAGGATATAGTGGATGAACAGTATGCGTTGGTTATTGATGCGGATAAGGATAGATATGGAAACATAATGGTGGAGGGCAATTTCTTTTGCAGTATGCCGCAGGTAGACCCAAGACCAAATTTATTTAGTCCACGTTTTTATCTCGGACTTTCAAAGAGCCATTTATGCGCAATGGATACAGCTAATTTTAAGTTACATATTAAACCTCACGCACACTCTCGCGATTATATTTACGCTCAATTTGTAGTCTTTTCGGAAGACAAATTTGTGCTTTGCTATCACGAAGCCAGCGAATTTAAAATTGAAATAATTTCAATAGCAGAGGTTTTCCCAGATTTTGCCGCTACAACAGTATACAAGGATTTAGTCAATAATAATCAACTTCATAGACAGGTTTTTTTTAAATACTTAGATAGGTGTAATGAAAGAAGTTCAGAAGAGGGCGGCTATCATTCGCCTACTGATAGTCCTTTTTACAACGATGATTTAGATATGGACCAGCAAAGTCCCGAGTTTTGGGATGATATTACATAATCATCAGAGCAATTTATCCGTCATCGAATCTCAATTCTTCATGTAAAATGCAGATGCCTTGCCTTTCCCACAGCCATTAATGGTACGCAATTCACAAAATTAATTTTACTCTATCAATAGCTTTTTTTCACAATAGAATATTAGTACATCACCTACTATTTTTCACCATATATGAGCAATTAGGAACCCCTCCATCAAGCTACCCCACCCTAAATATGGTCACGCGGGCACTCCCGTGGCTTCATATTTCATAACCTTTTAAATCCATTATCATGGTAACAGTAACAGGGGTAGAGTCCCGAAAAAACTCAAAAGGAGAAGCATTTGCCGTGCTTATTCTGCAAGGAGATTTACAAATTGTAACTTCTCAAACAACAGGCAAACCGTATGCTACCGTTCACAAAATTAGCGTTCCCTGCACCTTTGATGAAAAGGTAGCGGAGGCAATGGTCGGCAAAAAACTTCCTGGAGAAATTCAGAAGGTGGAATGTGAACCGTATGACTACGCAAACAGAACTACGGGTGAAGTGATGACACTTACCCATAGTTACATCTACAATCCCGACCCAAGTAATTTGGAAGAGGTAATTGCAGGTGCACCCGCTTTCTGAGCGGGTTTTTTATTGCTAGGGGGAGAGCCGTGTGCTCTCCCTCTTTTTTTCTTAACCATTAAATTTTAAAAACATGCAATTACAACAAGCGCAACGCTCAAAAGCGAAAATTAAAATTGGTTTACAAGCACCAAGCGGAGCAGGCAAAACTTATTCAGCCCTGCTTCTTGCAAAAGGTTTGTGCGGAGATTATTCTAAAGTAGCCGTGATAGATACCGAGAATCATTCCGCAGATTTATACAGCCACGTTGGCAACTATAATGTGCTACATCTTGAAGCACCGTTCAGTCCTGAAAGATATATTGAAGCAATTACAATTTGCCAAGATTCAGGAATGGAAGTAATCATCATTGATTCTATTTCGCACGAATGGGAAGGAACTGGTGGCATTTTAGATGTTCATTCCAACATGGTGGGCAACAGTTTCACCAACTGGAATAAAGTTACTCCTCGTCACAATGATTTCGTGCAAAAAATTCTGCAAAGCAGTTGCCACATCATAGCAACTATAAGAGCGAAACAGGATTATGTTCTTTCTGAAAAAAACGGAAAGATGGTTCCTGAAAAAGTGGGATTGAAAGGTGTAACACGCGAGGGAATGGATTACGAACTCACCGTAGTTTTTGAAATTGATATTAAACATCAGGCGAAATCATCTAAAGACCGCACAGGTTTGTTTGATAAAACGCCTGAGTTCATCATCTCCGAAAAAACAGGCGAAAGAATTTTAGAGTGGTGTAATAAATCTACCACTCTTGATGATGTAAGAGCGAAGATTCGGTATTGCACCTCCGTAAATGAGTTAACGGAAATCTATAACGCCTATCCCGAATTAAGAAACGCACTCTTAACTCAATTTACAGCAAGGAAAACACAACTCACAGGAACTAAATCTATAACCACAGAAAAACAAAGCATATGGAAATCTTAGCAGTAAACAATAATCTCGTGGACGAAGTTGTTGACGAACAGGGTTCTTCTACTGGCAGCTTTATTGAGGCGAACACCATTGCTATATCAGCAGACGAAGTAAAGCACAGCCATATCATACCAGTATTTACGAAAGACAACGAGGTAACTATTTCGCACAACGAATTTATTGAAACAACTCGCCATGTTGCACGAGAATACTTTCATGATGTGCGAATAGGAATGCCTGAAATAAGAGTTAGCCACCCAATCAAAGGACGAATACCAGAAGCGAGAAACAAACCCGCGAAGGAATTAGCAGAGCACGAAAAGACACTGTATTACGAGCGAATGGCGTTCATGATTGAACTGCCAGAAATTTTCTGCGAGGTGAACGGGAACAAACTTTCGTTGGTAGTCGGAGGTGTTAAAGCGTATAATGAAGATAACCTCTACAACAAAAAGGGAAGTGCAGAGCATTTTAAAATCTTTATTGGCTTTCAGAATAAAGTTTGCCTAAACCTTTGCATTTGGACAGATGGATTGAAAGCGGATGTGCGTGTTACAAATACTGCTGCCCTTTCTATGGCAATTTATAATTTGATTCATCAGTTCCAAGCTGAACGGCTTATAGAAACATTGCAGGAGTTTAGCATGTTGATGATAACCGAGCATCAGTTCGCGCAGTTAATTGGCAGAAGTAAACTGTATCAGTTTTTACCTGTAGAAGAAAAGAAACTTATTACGCCTTTTCTTTTTGGTGATTACCACATCAACACTATTGCGAAGGATTATTACAACAATCAATCTTTTTGCAGAGAGAAGAACGGTAACATCAGCTTGTGGAATCTTTACAACTTGTTTACTGGTGCAAACAAAAGCAGTTACATAGATAGATTTCTTGAACGAGGTTCGAATGCTACGCAATTCATTTCTGCGCTTACACATTCCATCAAACACCAAGAAGAATTCTGGTTTATTAATTAACGACTTAAATATCCCCTGATGGAATTCCCGTCAGGGGTTTTCATTTTTATGAACGAACGTGAAATTCATGAAATCAATAAGTATTGCAACGCATCCAGCTTATTGGTAGTTACCTCTACAGGAATCCTGCTGAGAGTGCATTGTCCGTTCAGCGTAGAAGTAGTAAAGGACGTAGAAGCATTCTCTATAGGTGACCGACATACTGTAATTCAGGTGAAGATGGATAGAAATCTTACACTGGTTTACATCATCAACAACAAAGGTTATTACTACTACAATTTTATCCTGCTTCTTTGATTCAATACTCGAATCTTATACAGGCGAGTGGTTATGCTATATTTTTTTACCCCTTTTTTTGAGATGGCTTTATCCACTTGGAAAAAACAGAAAACCGCTGAAAAAAAGGGGACTATTTTATATTTAGAGAGTTGGAGTATTATATTTGTGTGGCATAGATATGACGAACTGAATATTACAAAAACCGTGCATTTCAGTACATCATTTATAGCATTCTTTGATTTTCTGAAGGTTCGTTTTAATGGTCTAATATCTACCAACTTTCTACCACAGTATATCAAAAGGTAGTAAGAACAAGGATGGTAAAGGGATTCGGGTCCCAGGTTCGAATCCTGGTACCCCGACAAAAAATAGAAAGCGATGCGAAAGCATCGCTTTTTTAATTTGCCTAAGTGAGTGCTTCTTAGTTTTCCAATCCGATTATCTTCGCCCACTCAAAATAGAAAGATGTTACAACTAAAAAACGGAGTTTATGAAATTGGCGGTGTTGCGGTTTCGCAACTTTGCGATAAGTACGACACGCCTTTGTATGTGTACGACACAGGAATGATGGAAGAGAAATTCAATCTTCTTAAAACTTCTTTTGACGGAGCCAACACCAAAATAAAATTTGCTTGCAAGGCACTCAATAACATTAATGTGCTGCGGTTTTTCAAAAATCTAGGTGCTGGTTTAGATACAGTTTCCATTCAGGAAGTGTGGACAGGAATAAAAGCGGGCTTCGATCCGAAGAATATTATTTACACTCCTAACTGCGTTTCGCTCGAAGAAATTGAACTGGCCGTTAAGGAAGGAGTGCAGATAAACATTGACAATATTTCTATTCTCGAACAATTCGGACACAAATATGGTTCGAGCGTGCCGGTTTGCATTCGTATCAATCCTCATGTGATGGCGGGCGGCAACATCAATATTTCAACAGGACATATTGATTCCAAATTCGGAATATCTATTTATCAGATGCGTCATTTGGAGCGTGTGATTAAGAGCGAAAAAATTCGTGTGAACGGATTGCACATGCACACCGGCTCCGATATTTTAGATGTAGATGTTTTTTTACGTGCAGCTGAAATTTTGTTTGAAGCCACCGAGCATTTTAAAGAATTGGAGTTTATTGATTTCGGAAGCGGGTTTAAAGTTCCTTACAAGCCCGATGATTATTATACCGATGTGAAAGAACTCGGAGAAAAACTCACGAGGAGTTTTAAAAATTTCTGCAAAACTTACGGAAGAGATTTAGAGTTGTGGTTTGAACCAGGAAAATTTTTGGTAAGCCAATCAGGAACTTTTTTAGCGAAGGTGAATGTGATAAAACAAACTACGGCTACTGTTTTTGTTGGTGTTGATTCAGGATTGAATCATTTAATACGACCAATGTTTTACAACTCTTATCACCATATGCTCAATGTTTCAAATCCTGAAGGAACGCAACGCATCTATACAGTGGTGGGTTACATTTGCGAAACCGATACGTTTGGCTGGGACCGCAAAATGAGTGAAGTGCGCGAAGGCGATGTGATTGCATTTCAAAATGCCGGAGCATACGGATTTACGATGAGCTCAAATTATAATTCGCGTTTCCGCCCTGCCGAAGTTATCATTCACAAAGGTAAAGACTACTTAATAAGAAAGCGCGAAACGCTGGATGATTTAATGCGCAATCAGGTAGAGGTGGAGTTGAAGTAAAAATGTTGAGTTTCTATTTTCCTGAAATAATTCTCCTGCATCTCCAGTTCATATAGTTGACAAGGAACCAGAAATTTTTAAAGGTTGGGTTGGTTGTTTGCTTGTGGTGGTAGCGATAATATATCTGTTGCATGATTACTGCCAACCGAAAAATTCCATACACTTCATAGAAAGTAAAATCTTCCGCTTTGAAATTCATTTTGCTGCAATAATATTCGACTACATCTTTGCGCGTGAGCATTCCTTCCAAATGAGTTGGCTGCCTTCTTGTTTTGCGCGCTACAAAATCATCATCTGCTTGAACCCAATAGGCGAGTGAGTTTCCTAAATCCATCAACGGGTCACCGATAGTTGCCATTTCCCAATCGAGCACGCCAATTATTTTCATTGGGTTTGTAGCATCAAGCACCACATTATCAAAACGAAAATCATTGTGTATTAAACAACTTCTTTCTTTGGTTGGAATATTTGCTTTGAGATAATCCATCACATAATTACACGAAGGCACATTCCATGTTTTTGCTTTTTTGTAGCGTTCTGTCCAACCATCAATTTGTCGCTTGCAGTAACCTGTGCCTTTTCCTAATTCACTCAAACCTGTTGTTTGAATATTCACCTGATGCAGTTCAATCAATTTGTCAATTACGTTTGTGCAAAGCACTCGCACATCTTCTTTCGTGAGCGATAATTCTTTCGGCAGGTTGGCGCGTGGAATAATGCCGACCAATTTTTCCATAATGTAAAACTCGCGACCTATTAGTGATTCATCTTTACAAAATGCAAACATGGTTGGCACTGTATAAACGGGTTTTAGTTTTTGCATAATGCCAAACTCACGACCCATATCGTGCGCGCCTTTTGCTTTTGTACCTTTAGGTGAAGTGCGTAGGATGTAAGAAACATTTTCGAAATCTAATTGATACGTAAGATTTGAAGCACCACCACGAAACTGCTTGATGTGCAATTCGCCTTTTTTTTCAGGTAAATGTTGTTTTACAAACTCAGAAATTATTTTTTCATCGAGTTTATCTTCTTCGCGAACTTCTTTAGGCTGGTCAATCATATAAAAAATTTAAACCACGGAGCCACAGAGCAAACAACGGAGTTTATCTCTGTAACTTAACTATTTATTCGTCCGGCAATAAAGCAAACTCGGGTGTTACTATGGAAACTGTATTCTTAGAAATGTTTTCGGAATTGAAATTAATCAGCAACCCTTTATGCTTGTTAAGAAGTTTTAGATAAGTCATCAATTGCGCCTGATAAAGTGGAATCATTTGGTCCACTGCTTTGTATTCAACAATAATTAAATCTTCGACCAAATGGTCAAGCCGTAATTCCGTGTCTAATTTCATTTCACGATAAACAACAGGCACAACAAGTTGTGTTTGAAAATCTATATGGCGATATTTAAGTTCTTCACCCATACACTTATGATACACAGATTCCAATAATCCTGGACCAAGTTGCCGATGAACTTCAATTGCACAACCAATAATCTTGTAGGAGAGGTCGTTGTAGTCTTTCTTTGTCATAAATATTTTCAACCACAGAGACATGGAGGAAACAGCCGAGAATTAAACTCTGTGCTCTCCGTGCCTCCGTGGTTTTTATTTTTTGTATTTCGCTAACTCAATTCTCGCGACTACACCTCTATGCACTTCATCCGGTCCATCTGCCAAACGCAAAATGCGCGCGTAAGCATACATAGCTGCGAGTGGTGTATCGTTACTCATGCCTTTGCCTCCGTGCATTTGCATGGCTTCATCAATAATGCGGCAAGCGATATTCGGCACCACTACTTTTATTTGACTCACTTCACTCAATGCTCCCATTGTACCAACGGTGTCAATAAGAAAAGCAGTCTTCATCACCAGCAATCGCGCCATGTCAATATCAATTCGTGCATTCGCAATGATGTCGCGATTGCCTCCTAAGTTCACAAGCGGTTTACCAAAAGCCACGCGGTCCATACTGCGTTCAATCATCATTTTCAATGCGCGTTCTGCTGCACCAATTTGTCGCATGCAGTGATGAATTCTTCCGGGGCCTAATCTGCCTTGTGCAATTTCAAAACCTTTTCCAAGCCCTGCAATTACCGCGCTCTTTGGCAAGCGTACATTTTTAAAACTCACTTCACCGTGACCGTAAGGCGGGTCGTACGCACCAAACACAGGCAACATGCGTTCGATAGTTAGACCTATTGCATCAAGCGGAACTAAAACCATCGAGTGCCGCAAATATTTATGCGCATCAGGATTCGAAAGCCCCATGAAAATTGCCACTTTACAATTCGGGTTTCCTATTCCGGTACTCCACCATTTTGTTCCGTTCAAAATAATTTCATCGCCATCTTCAGTAATGGTTGCCTGCATGTTCGTAGCATCGCTTGAAGCCACATCCGGTTCGGTCATACAAAATGCTGAACGAATTTTTCCATCGAGCAATGGCTTGAGCCATTTTTCTTTTTGCTCTTCGTTACCATACTTCCAAAGCACTTCCATGTTGCCGGTGTCGGGAGCATTGCAATTGAAAATTTCGGGAGCAATTAATGAATGCCCTGAAATTTCTGCAAGCGGTGCATACTCGGCATTACTCAATCCGCTGAGTGGCGGAAGAAATAAATTCCAAAGTCCTTCTGCTTTTGCTTTTTGTTTGAGCACTTCAATTCGCTCATCTGGTTTCCATGTTTTCCAGTTGCCGTTATCGAAGCGGGTTTCTTTCAGCAAAATATTTTCGAGAGGAAAAACATGCTCGTGCATAAATTTTTCCATGCGCTGCATCATTTCTTTTGCCTTGGGGCTGTGTTCAAAATTCATGAGTGATAATTTTCCGCAAAATACAAAAACAGAAAACTTTGCATTTCTTTTCTCTTCGCTAATTTTAAATTCGTCTCATGATTCAATGGCAACTGAAAACTTTTTCTGCCTTAACCGCAGCCGAACTTTATTCCATTATGCGTCTTCGTCAGGAAGTTTTCATAGTTGAACAGACCTGCCCTTATCTCGATGCCGATGGGAAAGATATTTACTCGCATCATTTGCTCGGTTATGAAGAAAACGAGTTGGCTGCTTATTCGCGCTTGGTGCCGCCAAAAATAAGTTACGATGAAGTTTCCATTGGCAGAGTAGTAACGGCTATAAAATTTAGAAGAAAATATTTTGGCAAACTGCTCATGCAGCAATCTATTCAAGAAATAGAAAAGCTTTACGGCAAAGTTCCAATACGAATAGGTGCGCAGGCATACCTCAAAAATTTCTATGAGGGTTTTGGATTCGTTGATTTGAATGAACCTTATCTGGAAGACGGCATTCCTCATTTGATTATGCTGAGAAATGGAGGATAAACTTCTCATTCCAATTTGTCGCGTTACTTTTTACTTTTAAGTCGCAATGATATTTGACCAAACTTTCCGCAACATTAATCGCACCCGCGAAATTCTCGGCATTCTTATTAAGTACGGCTTCGAAGATTTCATAGCCAATTCCACTCTTCGAAATTTGGTTACTGAAAGCATGCGCATAAAATGGTTGCGCGATGAAAAGCCTGTAATGTCGTACACACGTTACGAGCGTATACGTATGGCGGCCGAAGAATTAGGTCCTACCTTCGTCAAACTTGCGCAAATTCTCAGCAATCGTCCTGATATTATTCCTGAAGCACTGGTAAAAGAGTTTGAAAAATTACAAGACCGCGTTCCTCCGTTTGAATTTTCGAAAGTGAAAATTATTGTGGAGCAGGAAACCGGAAAGCAACTCACCGAAATGTTTGAAGAGTTTAATGAAGTGCCCATGGCTTCTGCTTCGATTGGTCAGGTGCATAAAGCAAAATTGAGAACCGGAGAAGAAGTGGTGGTGAAAATTCAACGACCGAATGTGGCGGAAATGATTGAGCAGGATTTGAGTATTGTAAAAGAAGCAGTGCGCAGAATGGACCGCTATATGAAGAAGCAAGGTGTGCTGAATGGAGAAGAAGTGGTTCGTGTGTTTGAGCGTGCTATCACTAAAGAATTAGATTATCAAAACGAAGCGCGCAACATTGACCGCTTTCGTACTACGTATCGCCATCGTACAGATTTTTATGTTCCGAAAGCATATCGCGAATTCAGTACAGGCAAAGTTCTGATTATGGAGTTTATGAAGGGTTGTAAAATTACCGACATAAAACAACTGAAAGCATGGAACCTGAGCCCCGCGCGAATTGTAGAAAAGGGAATGGATATTTATTTATCGCAGATTTTTGAGTTTGGATATTTTCATGGCGACCCGCATCCGGGAAATATTTTAGTGAATGAAGAAGGCACCATTATTCTTTTAGATTTTGGAATGGTAGGGCAGTTGATGAAGAAAGACAAATACGCCTTTGCCGGAATTTTTATTGCCATGAGTAAATTTGATGCGCGTGAAATGGCAGCACAAATGCGCAAACTTGCGGTAGAAGATAACATCACCGACATGCGTCAATTCGTTTACGATTTAAACGACATGATTGAAGACTATGCGCACCTTGATGTAAGCGAGAGTTCTATTCAGGATGTTATTCAGCGGTTGCAAAAAATAATGTACGACTACCACATCACTGTTCCCGGTGGTGTGTTTTTAGTTTTCCGTGCATTCGCCATTCTTGAAGGCATTGGCAAAAAAATGCATCCCAATTTCAAAACGTACGAATTCATTCGTCCTTACGGTCAAAAATTATTGACCGAACAATTAAAACCAGAGAATTTAGCACAGGAAGCCGCTCAGCGTTTTTCAAACATGTCGGCATTCATGAATAGTTTCCCGGTAGAGGTTCGTGGAATTATACAACAGATAGCAAAAGGAAAACTGCATAGCGAAGTAGAGTTGCAGGGTTATGGCTACGCTTTGAAAAAGTGGGACAACATCAGCACGCGCATGTCGCTCACGTATATCATCTGTGCTTTGATTATAGGTTCGTCTATCGCGCTTCTGCCTACTACCTATCCTGAAGACATGAGATTTTATTACGGCATCAACAAATGGAGTTTCATGGGTTACTCTATTGCCGGTGTGTTCTTTGTAATTTGGCTTTACGGTATTTTGCGAAGACAGGTTTACAAATAAAATTACAATCACACAGCAGATGATTTTATTATCTGCTGTTTTTATTTTCCGCCAACATGATTACAGATAAAAATAATTCCAATAACTACTTCAAATACTCCGGCATCGGTTTCCAAATTGCAGGAACGATTGGCGCAGGAGTATTTATAGGATATAAATTAGATAAATGGCTGCACACATCGCAGCCCTATTTTACCTTGGGCTTATCACTTCTTTTTGTTCCTATGGGTTTATACTTAGGACTGCGAGAATTTTCGAAGAAGAAATAATCTTTCTACTTGTTGCTTTCTTTTAAGTAATGGTCAAGTGCTACTACAATGGTTGGAGTATGATTCAGCGGAGCCATTAAATGAAGTTTCAATCCTTTATTGATAATAGAATCCGCAGTAGTTTTTCCGTAGGCAGCAACTCTTATTTTCTCTTGCTTAAATTTTGGAAAGTTATGGAACAGAGAATTGATTCCGGTAGGGCTGAAAAAAATTATCATTTCATAATCACTCGGACGAATCGCTTTCAAATTGTTAGGCACCGTGCGAAACATAATGCCTTCCATATAATTGAAACTGTTTGCTTCTAAGAAAGCTGGTATCTCATCCTTCTTGGTTTCTGCGCAGATGTATAAAAAGCGTGTAGCTTCTTTATGCTTAATCAATAACATGCGCAACTCTTTGTTGTTGTTCATGTCACCAAAAAAAACTTTGCGTTTTCTGTATTGCGTATATTTCTGTAAGTAAAGAGCAATAGCTTCTGAAGTACAAAAGAATTTTGTTTCCTGACTCATCTTCACGCGCAGCTCATCGCAAATACGAAAGAAGTGGTCAATAGAATTTCTGCTGGTGAAAATAATTCCACTGAAATCGTTCAGCACAATACGTTGCTTTCTGAAATCTTTTCCGGGAACTCCTTCTACTGTAATAAAAGGTTGAAACGTAAATTTGACTCTGTATTTAGCGGCTAAATCGTAGTAAGGTGATTTAGGTCCTTCGGGTTGCGGCTGTGCAACTAAAATATTTTTGAGCTTGGTCTTATTGTCTTTGGAAATGAATTCCGCAAAGTTTTTCTCGGGGCGGTGAGGGATAATAATCTGAGGCTTAACAACCACTGGCTTGGCTAAAAAAGAAGTAGCACTCTTTTCAGGTGATATCACATCAGCCTTTTTAACGAGAGTGCTACTACTGTTGGATGTTTTGCCGCCCTTACTCAATTTCTTCTTAGAAGAAATATCACTGGCAGCTTTTTTTGAAGTTGTCCGCTTACTTATTTTTTTTTTGCGGCTTTCTTCTTAGCTGGCTTTTTTGCAGCTTTTTTTGCGGCTTTCTTTTTTGTTGCCATGGTTTAGTTAATTGTTTTAGTGAACAATTTGATACACAGAAACATCATTGATATTTCTATGCAACAAACGTAAATAAAAAAGTGATACACGCTGCTGTACAACAATTTGAATCCTGTGGATAACCCTCGCCATAACAGCAGCAACAAAAATATTACGATGATGAAGAGCGTGACAAAAAAAATAAAATCAAAAAATTTTTCTGATGCGGTATAAAAAATAAATAGCGCGGGAATCAGCGTCAATCCTAATGTTTTGCAGATGATAGAAAATTGAAACGCGTACTCATTGCACACATCTTTCAACTCAAAAATGTTTCCGATGAATTTCAACGCAAACAATTTTCCAACGTAAAAAAATGTGAATAAAAAAATTAAAAAAAATATGGAAGAGAAATTTTCGAGCGATGAAACGTGATCGTATTTCACAAAAACAAATCGTACATACAAACTTATAGCAACAATAAAATTCAAATGCAACACGAATGAAGAGAAAGAAATTTCTCCTGACTGCGTTCTAAAAATCTGATGTGAAAGATTTTGATTGATGATGGACTGAAGTGTTTCTTCTAACTCTTTGCTGAAAGCAGTTTTGATATAAGTAAGTGCAGCAAGCAACACTAACAGCATTATAAATACAGTGGCGTTGTGATAAGAAGACTTGTATTGCTCAATATCATTCACTATTGGTTTGCTCGTGCTAAGCAGCAGGGATTGAAAACCGGTGAAAGGAAATTTTGCGGAGAGTGAAGCGGAGTCAGCGGCTAAATGCCCAATGGGGAAATGCAAAAGGATAGTTGAATCGTTGCTTTGAGAAAAGCACCCAACAGCAAAAAACAGGATAAGAATAAACGAGCAAATTTTTCTGAGCACTAGAAATAATTGATATAGCCAAAATGAATTTTGGCTGACTTGATTGTAATTTTATTGTCTAACTGTTTTCCCATGGCATACGTAATTCCGAAAATCCCCACTTTAGTTTCCACTGCAGCACCAACTCCAAAACCAAAAGGAAAATCAACTGGTCCTTTACCTACTCTTGAATCCTGCACAACTGCCGCGTTGAAGAAAGCGCCAAAGTATGAATTCTTCGAAAGCAGAAAACGATATTCAAGATTTGCCATAGCGTAATATGGAGTGAAAATACTTTGGTCGTCAAACCCGCGCAAAGAATTTACCCCACCCAATCTGAACTTTTCATTCTCCAAAATATTACGAGTGAAAAAATATTTTCCTTCAACCGAAGTTTTGATGGTGTGCCTTGGTGCCAGTCGCCAATATTTATCTATTGCTAAACCCAAACGAAACTGAAATGTTTTCAAATGAGCGGTGTCGTAAAGGAAACTAAAGTTGCCACCTGTCAATTCATCTTTTAGCCCAAGTATGTTGTTGTTCTTCTTAATCTGCTTTACTCCGGCAGAGCCCTCAGCTTTTAAAACATAACCTGACGTAGGATTAAAACGGTAGTCGAGTTTCTGTAAAAAATACTCCAGCGCAAACTCGTTGGTGTTGAGGTCAAGAATGTGCGGCAGCGAGCGTGTTTGTTTAACGTAAGCCGTGTCAACGTTTGTAACGATGGTAATGTGTTGTCTTAACGATGCTTTCAAATAGTTGCTTCCGATAATCTGGTATTGAATTCCATAGTCGCCATTTAAATCGAGATAAGAAGTATCGCGCTTATAAAGTTCGAAGCGCGCGCTGATGCCAAGCGGCAAGCCAACTAAGTACGGATACGAAATGCGAACATCCAGTTGCTGTGTTTTTGGTTGCAACTTTTTCCATTCCAGAAAAAAATCTTCCCCCATACCAAACGGACTTACTAAATGAATACGCGCTTCACCGGTTATCAAAAGTTTTTTGCCTGATGAACCGGGGAGTAATCCGAGCAAAATATCAAAGTCACTTGCTTTGCGATCTTTCAAAAACACATTCACTTTTGCTTTGCCGTTTACAAACTCAATCGTATGCGGTTGCACTGATTCGACAAAAGAAAGTTCGCTCAGCCGTTGCCTTATTCGTTTTACATTGGCTTCGTTGTAAGGCTTGCCGGGTTTTATTCCCAAATAATTTTTGAGGAATGCGCGCTTGATTCTTGTTTTACCATAAATGCGTACGGAGTCAAATTGTATCAACTCATTCTTCTGTAAAAATATTTTTGCTGAATAAGAATTTTGATTTGCAGTAAAACTATCAAGGCGAACTGTGGCGAACGGATACCCTGAATTTTCACACTCACGCAAAAGTTTTGCTTTCACCAATTCAGCTCCGCCTACTGAAATCGGTTTCCGACTCAGCACCGTGCTTTTGACTCCGGCATTCCCGAGCAACGAAACATCTACGTTGCCATTCTTTAAAATCAGAATTTCGAACTTGTCGCCTGCATACATATATATATGAGCGTGTGTGCTGTCGTTAACCATACTATCAATAGAGGAAGCGAGATAGCCAAACGAACGAAGTTGATGGAGCAAGTCGATAGCTTCGTTAATTGCAAGAACAGAATCTTTGAAATGAGTTCTGTCAGAAAATTTTTTGGTGAAGAACTCGCTCGGTTTGTCGCTACAAATTACCTGTAATGAATAGTTGTTCTGGCTGAAAGAAAATTTCAGCAGCAGCAAAAAAAGGATGGTCGCAAACTTTTTCATTTGATGTGGCTAAGATAACGCCAACTGCTACATTTGATTTTGTTTTTAATAATCAATTATCACACCTCGACATTGGCTGGCATCTACATACATATTCCTTTTTGCAAACAGGCGTGCAACTACTGCAATTTTTATTTCAGCACATCGCTGGGGAATAAAGACAAATTTATACAGTCGCTGCTTCGCGAAATAGAATTGAGCAACGGTTATCTGCAAAGGGAAAGAATTGAAACGCTGTATTTAGGTGGGGGAACTCCAAGCCAATTGACGATTAGTGCTTTAAAACTGATAATGGAAAAACTTCAATCGGTTTATGATTTGAGTTCACTTCAGGAGTTTACGATAGAAACAAATCCTGATGATTTAACCGAAGAGAAAATCAAAGAGTTAAGTGAATTGAAAAAATATGGGCTGAATCGTTTTTCAATCGGTGTTCAATCTTTTTTTGATGAAGATTTGAAATACATGAATCGCGCGCATAATGCCGAAGAAGCTATCGCATCCATTAAAAGAGTGCAGCATGCAGGATTTGAAAACATCACCATCGATTTGATTTACGGCACTCCGACTATGAATGATGAAAACTGGAAGAGAAATCTTGACATAGCTTTTGATTTGAATGTGCCTCATATTTCTTCGTATGCACTTACAGTTGAACCCAAAACATCTTTGGATAAAAAAATACTAAAAGGGGAATCTAAACCTGTTGATGAAGAGCAATCTGCACGACAGTTTAAAATACTCTTGGATGAAATGCGATTGCATGGTTTTGAGCAATATGAAATTTCAAATTTTGCGCGCGACAAAAAGTATGCGTTACACAATTCCAATTATTGGTTCGGTAAAAAATATTTAGGGCTTGGTCCTTCAGCTCATTCGTTCAATAGCGTTTCGAGAAGGTGGAATGTTTCGAACAATGTCAATTATATCAACTCGCTGGAGAAAAATGAATTGAATTTTGAAGAAGAAATTTTAACCGAAGCACAAAAGGTGAATGAGAAAATTATGACTTCGCTTAGAACGATGTGGGGACTTAAGTTGTCCGAAGTCCGAAGTCCGAAGTCCGAAGAAATACAAAAGAGCCTTAAACAAATTGATGCTGCTCATTATACTTTTGAAAATGGTATTTTGAAATTGACTGATGAAGGGAAATTATTTGCTGATTCAATAGCCGCTCAGCTATTCATTGAATAGTTTGAAAGTTTTTAGAAGTTTGCCTACATTAAAAATCATTCATGGCAATTATAAAACCGTTTAAAGCAGTTCGACCAAAAACTGAAATGGCTTCGCAAGTAGCTTCGCTTCCTTACGATGTAATGAACACGCGCGAAGCACGTGAAATGGCAAATGGAAATCCTTTTTCGTTTCTGCATGTGAGCCGGGCAGAAATAGATTTTCCTGAAAACACCGATGAGCATTCGCAGGAAGTTTACAATAAAGCAAAAGAGAATTTTTTCGAATTTATTTCCGATGGAGTTTTGTTTCAGGAAGATAAACCACTCCTATATATATATGCGCAGGTGATGGCTGGTCGCAGACAGATTGGTTTGGTGGCGTCTTCTTCGATGGAAGATTATTTCAATGATGTAATTAAGAAGCACGAGTTCACCCGACCTGAGAAAGAGGAAGACCGCATTCGCCACATGGAAACAGTACAGGCTCACGTGGGTCCTATATTTCTTACTTATCCGAAAAATAAATCGGTTGATGCAATTGTGAACGACATTATTTCATCACAAAAACCTGTTTATGATTTTACTGCTGCCGATAATGTCCAGCATACGGTTTGGGTGGTGAGCAATGAAAACCAAATAGCGCAACTCGTTTCGCTTTTCGAAAAAGAAATTTCATTCACTTACATAGCCGATGGTCACCATCGCACCGCATCGGCTGCTAAAGTCGGACGGAAATTGAAAAGCCAAAATTCGAATCACAACGGAACAGAAGAGTATAATTTTTTCCTTTCTGTTTTATTTCCCGATGAACAGTTAGCTATTATGGATTATAACAGAACTGTGAAAGACCTGAACGGATTATCGAACGAAGAATTTTTAGAGAAAGTAAGTTCGCGGTTTTCGATTCGAGACTCGAAGTTAAATGCCGAGACAGCAAAGCCGGCAATGCTTCATGAGTTCGGGATGTACTTAAACGGAGTGTGGTATAAACTCGAAGCAAAAAATGAATTCATCAAGCAGGATCCCATCGGAATTTTAGACGTAACTATTCTTCAGGAAAATATTTTAGAGCCGCTACTTGGAATTAAAGATGTTCGCACCGATAAGCAAATTGATTTTGTCGGTGGAATTCGTGGATTGAAAGAATTGGAGCGGAGAGTTGATAGTGGAGACATGAAAGTGGCTTTCGCTCTGTTTCCTGTTTCGTTGAAACAACTAATGGATATTGCTGACAGCGGAAATGTGATGCCGCCAAAGTCAACCTGGTTTGAACCGAAATTAAGGGATGGATTATTCAGTCATCTCTTTTGAGATGATTCAATCTTAGCTGTAACGCTTAATGTAAGAATCGTCTTCAATAATGTTGCGCAATGAACTGAGGTTTTTACGAACGCTATTGTCAATCATTTTGTCTTCGTACTTGAGAACAAACCCGGCAATCAACGTTTCGTCAATTACTTCAACTAATTCTACCTCTTTTAGATTTTCTTTCTTCTTCAACGAAGCAAGAATACTTTGAACCAAACCGGCATCTAGTTTCACTGCCGAAGTAATCGTTACGGGAGTAATTCCTTTTATAACATTGTATTGAACAATAAAAGCACTCACCATATCGTGAAAGTGCGACTCTCTTCCTTTCTTAATCATCAAAGTCATAAAACGGAAAAGCAATTCATGCACTCTGCTTTCAAACAACTTCTTCACCACCGCTAATTTTTTATCGGCAGGAATAATCGGACTCTTGAACATCAACTTCAAATCGCGGCTGCCTTCAAAAATTGCATCGGTGGTCTGAATGTCTTTATAAACTTCACTCAACAAACCTTTCTCTTCAGCAAGCTGAATAAGTGATTTGGCATATCGGGTGGCTAATCTGTGTGAGCTCATAATTCGAATTTGAAAATTCGAGAATTCGGAAATTCGGAAATGAAATTCATTTTCAAATTTCCGAATTTTCAAATTTCCGAATTAGTTAAGGTTTGATTCTTTCGCTAACTTATTTACGTATTCTACTTGTTCTGAATTGCCTTTAAGTTCTTTGCGAATTACTTTCTCAGCAATTTCAAGCGCCATCAAACCAACCGAATTTTTGATTTCGGCAATAGCTGCTTTCTTCTGAATTTCAATTTCGCGGAAAGACATTTGAATTTTTTCTTCCGCTTCTTTTTGCGCACGGGCAACGATATCAGTCTTCACTTTTTCTGCCGCTTCTTTTGCTTCATGCAAAATTTTATTTCTCTCTTCTTTTGCCAGATTTAAAAGCTCTTCGTTCTTCGCTACCAACTGACTCATCTCCGCACGCGCTTTGTTAGCTTCGTTCAATGAGTTTTCAATGGTTTGCTCACGCTCTTTAATCATTGCCAGAATTGGTTTCCAGGCAAATTTGGTGAGAATGAAAAGGAGAATGCTGAATGTAACGCACATCCAGAAAATAAGTCCTATCGCGGGTTTTACTAATTCCATGATTTTATCTTTTTACTTTTCTAATACTTCTTGCAATTCACTTTCAAAAAAATTCGGGTAACTAAGCCAACCGCTTTCGTTACCCGAAAGAATTTTGATTAGCTCTTGAATACGACCAAGAGACCAACCACCATAGCGAAGAAAGCCGCACCTTCTACAAGGGCTGCAGTCAAAATCATGTTAGAACGGATGTCGTTGATAGCTTCTGGCTGACGAGCGATTGACTCGAGAGCGCCTTTACCAATTTGTCCGATACCAACACCTGCTCCAAGAGCGGCAACGCCTGCACCAAGTGCTGCAATTCCGTAACCGATTCCAAGACCTTCTGCTAATAATACTGTGTTAAGCATGTTGTTTGATTTTAAAATGAAGAAAAAAGTTTATTGTTTAATTTTTGAGTTTGGCTGTTCTACTTAGTAATTTGTAATTCGTACTTTGTAATTTTAATGATGTCCTTCTTCAAGTGCCGAACCGAAATACATAGCACTCAACAGCGTAAACACATACGCCTGTAAAAATGCAACCAGCAATTCGAGCAATCCCATAAATACCGTAAACGCTACTGATACTACACTTACTCCCAATCCTGCTCCCGCACTCATTTCACCAAAAATGAAAATCATAGCGAAGAACGAAAGTGCAATGATGTGGCCTGCGGTCATGTTCGCGAACAATCGTATCATCAATACGAATGGTTTTAAGAACACGCCAAGAATTTCAATAGGTGTAAGAATAATGAGCACTGCCTTTGGAACACCGGGCATTGCGAAAACGTGATGCCAGTAATGTTTTGTTCCGTTGATAGTAGTAATTACAAAAGTGATAAGCGCCAGCACCATCGTGAAGGCAATGTTTCCTGAAAGATTTGCTCCACCTGGCATAATTGGAATTAAACCCAATAAGTTGTTGAACAGAATTAAGAAGAACACAGTCAATAAGTAAGGAACAAACTTCTCATACTTTTTGCCGATGCTTGGCTTGGCTACTTCATCTCGAATAAAAATGATAAGCGGTTCAACAAACGATTGCATTCCGCTTGGTGTTTTGTTCGGATTCCTTTTGTAAGCATTTGCAACAGAAAGGAAAATCCATAGTAAGCAGGTAACACTGAATAAAAGCGTAGCTACATTCTTGGTAATCGAAATATCAATAATGCTCGCAGTAGCTTCCTCATCTACTTCACCGGCTTCGTTTACAGCTACTACATGCTGCTCCTCTAACTTGTAACCATTATACGCTGCATGTCCGTGTTCAAATTTGTTAGATAAAAAACAATCGAAACCACGATTAGAATAAAGTATAACTGGCAACGGAAGTGATACGGCATGTTCGCCTTCGCCCAAAATATGCCAATCGTGCGCATCGCTTATGTGTTCGATAATCATTTTACCGGCATCGAATTTTGTTTCCGTTTTTGTTTCGTGATGTTCAGCCGTTTCCTCAGCAAATGCTGAAACAGAAAAAGTAGCTAAAACAGCGATGAAAGCCGCTGTGAGTATATGTTTGAAGGATGATTTTGGAGTATTGTTCATGACCGTTTTTCAAAAAGCGGTGCAAACATAAAAGAATATGGGAATTGAGGAAATGATTGCAGTAGAAAAAGTGACAACTATGCCTTTATAGCATTTCGAAGACGAACACACTTTTCTAAAAGATTTTCGAGTTCGTTAAGTGGCAACATATTAGCGCCATCGCTCAATGCGCTTTTTGGGTTTGGATGCGTTTCAATGAACAAGCCATCAACACCAACTGCAATTGCGGCAGCACAAAGTGTTTCTATAAATTCGGGTTTGCCTCCGGTTACACCTGCCGATGTGTTGGGTTGTTGTAAACTGTGCGTAGCGTCAAGTATTACAGGCACACCATATTTTTGCATCAAAGGAATATTGCGAAAGTCTACAACCAAGTCGTTGTATCCGAAAGTAGTTCCACGTTCGGTAAGAAGAATATTTTGATTGCCTGTGCTTCGAACCTTCTCCACCGCAAAACCCATACTATCGGAAGAAGCAAATTGTCCTTTCTTAATATTCACTCCCTTCCCGCTTTTTCCTGCCGCTACGAGCAAATCGGTTTGGCGACATAAGAAAGAAGGTATCTGAAGATAATCGGCTACAGATGCTACTTCGTTTACTTCGTATGTTTCGTGTATATCGGTTAATACAGGAATGCCGAAATGATTTTTTACATCTACCAAAATGCTGAGTGCTTTATCAAAATCAATTCCTGTAAATGATTTAACGCTGGTGCGATTTGCCTTTTTGAAAGAGCTTTTGAAAATGTAAATTATCGTCGTAAAGCTCAAAGTTGACGCGTTTGTTGCAACGCTTGCTACCGGCAGCATTCTTGCTGGTGCGGGCCTTTGGTACACCGGTGGACGCACC
>JAPLES010000040.1 GCA_026391075.1 Bacteroidota bacterium
GATGCTATGAAATGCGAAACGGTTCACGAAGCAGTTGAACGTGCAGCAGAGCGCGCGCGTAAAGGCGAAGGACCAACGTTTTTAGAAATGTGTACCTATCGTTACAAAGGTCATTCGATGAGCGACCCGCAAAAGTATCGCACTAAAGAAGAAGTAGAAGCATACAAAAAGCTCGACCCGATTGAAACTACGCTTGATGTAATTCTGAAAAAGAAATACGCTACACAAAAAGAGGTAGATGAAATCATAGCGCGCATCGAAAAAGAAATTGACGACTGCGTAACCTTTGCCGAAAATTCTCCTTACCCTGACGACAACGAACTTTACAAAGACATTTATGTGCAGGAAGATTATCCCTTCTTGACTGAATAAACAAAGCGATTATATTCGCACTTCATTTTTAAAAAATAATATGGCAGACGCAAAAGAAAATTTAGGGGAAAACATTCAGGAAGGTTTGGGAAAGGCAGAGCGTTTTTTCGAAGAGAATAAGCAGAAAGTTTACATCGGTGCAGGAGCTATTGCCGTAGTGGTAGTGGCTGTGGTATATCTCTTTGTTCAATACCTGCCGGCACAAAATCTGAAAGCACAAAAAGCGGTTTACATGGCTGAATTTGCTTTTGCAAAAGATTCTTTTGAACTCGCGTTGAACGGCCGCACCACAGGTGGCAATCCTTATAAAGGATTTGCTTCAGTAGCAAATGATTTCGGCTGGACAAAAACCGGAAAGCTGGCTAACTACTATGCAGGTATCTGTTGTTTGAATTTGAAAAAGTATGATGATGCTGTTAAGTATCTCAACAAATTCAGCACCAGCGATCAGGTTCTTGGTGCATTAAAATTAAGTGCAACAGGCGATGCCTATATGGAACTCGGCAAAACAGAAGACGGAATAAGTGCTTATGAAAAAGCTGCTTCTTATTCTGATAATGAAACCTTCACTCCGTATTTCCTTTTCAAAACAGGTTTAGCTTATGAGAAAGCAAAGAAACCTGCCGATGCAAAAAAATACTATGAAAAACTTCGCGACAAATATCCTAACAGCGATGAAGGACGCGAAATTGAAAAATACATTGCAAGAGTAACCGCGCAGTAATTCTGCTTAACTCCAAAACAAAAAAATCCTCCCGCAGAATTGCGGGAGGATTTTTTTGTTTTATAAACTTATGTCACGCTGAGTTTGTCCAAGCGTTTCTTACCATTTCAACAAATAAGCAAAGATAAGCGGAGCAACAATTGTTGCATCGCTTTCTACAATGAATTTAGGAGTATGAATATCCAACTTGCCCCATGTAATCTTTTCATTCGGCACAGCTCCAGAGTATGAACCGTAAGAAGTTGTTGAATCAGAAATTTGACAGAAGTAACTCCAGAAAGGAACATCTGTCCAGCCTAAATCCTGATACATCAAAGGCACCACACAAATTGGGAAATCACCGGCAATACCTCCACCTATTTGAAAGAAACCAACGCCTTTTCCTCCGCTGTTCTTTCTGTACCAATCGCTCAACCAAACCATATATTCAATTCCACCGCGAACAGTAGTTGCCTTTAATTCGCCCTTTATACAATAAGAAGCAAAGATATTTCCCATAGTAGAATCTTCCCAGCCCGGACAAATAATGGGAAGGTTCTTTTCCGCTGCTGCAATCATCCAGCTATTCTTCGGGTCAATTTCATAATACTGTTGCAGCACTCCGCTCAAAATCATTTTATACATAAACTCATGCGGCAGGTAACGCTCGCCTTTAGCATCAGCATCTTTCCATAACTCATAAATATGTTTCTGCAATCTGCGGAAAGCCTCTTCTTCAGGAATGCAGGTATCTGTAACACGATTGAATCCTCCTTCCAATAATTCCCATTCTTCCTGCGGTGAAAGGTCACGATAATTTGGAACGCGCTTGTAATGCGAATGCGCAACCAGGTTCATCAAATCTTCTTCCAAGTTTGCACCTGTGCAAGAAATTATCTGCACCTTATCCTGACGAATCATTTCAGCTAATGAAATCCCCAACTCAGCAGTACTCATAGCACCGGCAAGCGTAATCATCATCTTCCCTCCTTCTGCTAAATGTGTTTCATATCCTTTTGCGGCATCAACCAATGCAGCCGAATTAAAGTGACGATAGTGATGTGTAATAAAATCGCGGATTGGGCTTGCCATAAAAGTTATTGTTAGTTATAAGTTAGTTGTAAAATAAGCGGGGGCGAAAATCAGAATTTTTACGAAAGGAAAAAGTGTTTAGTTAAATCAATCCTCCTTCGTCCGCTCAAAGCAGCGGTATATCTTCCCGAATCAAGTTCGGGGCAGGCTCTCCAGGAGCAGTACAAACAGCCAGTTCATTTTTTTACTTCCTGTATCGCTTTAATTTTTTTTCCTTCAGTAACAACTCATCAAACGTATTGTCTTTGAGGGTAGCTACTGTTTGTTCTCTAATGACCCGAAACACTTCACGAATAGGACAAGTGATTTCATCAATGCATTCTTCACAAGGTTCATAATATTTATGCGCTACACAAGGCACCAATGCAATAGCGCCATCAAACAAACGCATGACCTCCGCCATATTTATTTCTGTAGCAGGTTTCAGTAAATAATAGCCACCCCCTTTTCCTTTTTTACTCCCGAGGATTCCCGCTTTGCGCAGTTCCAGCAGGATAGCTTCCAGAAATTTTTTTGGTATTTTTTCTTCCGTAGAAATTTCTTCAATCAAAACGGGTTTTGATTTCTCTTGCTTGGTTAAATAGATAAGTGCCTTAATAGCATACTTCGATTTTTTGGTAATCATAAAATGAAGATGGAAAATATTTTTGCATTATTTCTCTACTAAATCGGTAGAGTTTATATTTTTGCGACACTACTGAATAGAATATGAAACAAAATATACTCGTTGTTCTTCTCCTCTTATCGGTTGTTCAGTTTACCAATGCGGCTGTAACAATGCAACAGGTTACTATACAAGCTTTGACTTGGACACGCCTCAATAACACGCTGCAAATAGACTCGCATTGGTCTATTTACACAGAAGCCGACAATCGAATTTTTGATAGTCCGGCAAAAGAAAGTCAAGCTGTGTTGCGTCTGATGGTTCGTTATGGATTCAAATCTGGCATTACTATAGGAGCAGGTTATGCGAGCTTTTTCAATTTCCCCAACAACCCTAAATCCAAATCAAGTTTGATGATACCTGAACTTCGCCCAGCTGTAGATGTAACTTTCCAGCAATCATTCAAAAGAGTTACCGTCTACCACCGTAATGTATTTGAAAACCGTTTCACGCATAATGCATCATCTGCAGAATTAAAATCTGGATATACCTTCACGTTCCGCTACAGGTATCGCTTACAAGCTGAATTTCTATTGTGGAAAAAAAATTACAGTAAACTAAAATTTATTCTCTCCGATGAATTGATGTTTCAAATGGGGAAAACAATCGTTTATAATGTGTTTGACCAAAATAGAATTTATGCTGCCCTAGGTTACGAGCCATTGAAATGGCTTGGATTTGAAGCGGGCTACTTGCACATCTTTCAGCAACGAAGTAGCGGTGTTGACTTTTATAGCCGCCATGTCTTCCGCTTCAGCATTCACACCAAAATATTTGTAGCGCATAAAAAATAACAGACGAAGTTTTTCAACTTCGTTGAAAATAATTTTATGCAAACTATTCTTCTTCTTATAGCATCAAATGTGTTTATGACTTTTGCCTGGTATGGCAATTTGAAATTTAAAGACCTGCCTTTATGGAAAGCCATTCTCATCAGTTGGGGCATCGCATTTTTCGTGTATTGTTTGATGGTGCCTGCCAACCGAGGCGGTTATTTAAGCGGCACGTTCACTGCTTACCAGTTGAAAATTATTCAGGAAGTCGTTACACTTTGTGTGTTTGTGGTTTTTGCCACTTTCTATTTGAAAGAAGAAATTAGATGGAACTATATCGTAAGTTTCTTCTTTGTTTTATGTGCTGTGTTTTTCGCGTTTAAAAAATTTGATGCTGCATGAATAAAGTTTCTTTTAAAGAAGCATTACTATTTTGGTTGAAACTGGGCTTCATAAGTTTTGGCGGACCGGCAGGACAAATTGCCATTATGCACGAATATTTAGTTGAGAAAAAAAAATGGATTAGCGAATCGAAATTTCTTCACGCCTTAAATTATTGTATGTTGTTACCAGGACCTGAGGCTCAGCAATTGGCAACCTACATGGGCTGGCTGATGCACGGAGTTTGGGGCGGAGTAGTAGCAGGACTACTTTTTATAATCCCTTCTATTTTTATTCTACTAGGACTAAGCATAGCCTATGTAACATACGGCAACACCTATTTTGCGCAGGCAATATTTTATGGAATAAAACCTGCGGTTGTAGCAATAGTTTTATTGGCAGTAATAAAAATTGGGCAGAAGGCATTGAAAACAAAAGTTGATTATGCCGTTGCTGTTCTTTCTCTTTGTGCGTTGTTATTTTTTAAAATCCCTTATCCTTTACTAATTCTTTCTGTAATTATTTTTGGGTTATTCTATCAGCAATTTTCTAAAAACAAAAATGAAAAGGAATCGTCCTCTCCTATTTCCTTCAACAAAAAACTGCGAAACCGAACAATAATTTACACCCTTGTTTTCTTTTCGCTTTGGTTGATTCCTTTTGTTGGCGTCAGTTATGTTTCTACTTTCTTCAGCAAAATGAGTTTGTTTTTTACGCAGTCGGCATTGGTAACTTTTGGCGGAGCGTATTCAGTATTAGTTTATGTATCGCAACATGCCGTGGAGAAATTGCACTGGCTTACACAATCGCAAATGGTAGATGGTTTGGCATTGGGAGAAACTACTCCCGGGCCATTGATTATGGTATTGAGTTACGTTGGGTTTATAGGAGCATACAACGAGTTTCATCAAAATATTTTTGCAGGCACAGTTGGTTTGTTGATTACAACTTACTTCACTTTTCTTCCTTCGTTTGCTTTCATTTTAATAGGAGCGCCTGTGGTAGAAATGACACAGGAAAACAAAACCATAAAGCAAGTTTTAGGGTTTGTTACTGCTGCAGTGGTTGGAGTAGTGGCAAATCTTTTTCTGTTTACGCTTGGGTCTATTTACTTTCCAGTGTCAGAAGATTCACTCAGCCATGCCGATTTATTTCCGCTTATCTGGATTGCAATTTCTGCAATAGCGATAAAGAAGTTTAACGCAAATATGATAGCGTGGATTTTAGTAAGCGGAGTGATAGGATATCTTCTGATGTTAGTTGGCTATTTACCATCAGGTGTTTAGGTTACAAACCATCTAAACTTTTCTCATCGCCTTTTTTCGCCACCACAAAATTTCCCATTACCAGATAATCTATATCTGCCAATGAAAAACTACGCACGGCATCGTAAGGAGAACATACAATTGGTTCGCCACGAATATTGAAGGAAGTGTTTACGAGAACAGAATATTCTGTTTCATCTTTAAAAGCCTGAAGCAGTTCACGCAGTTGAGGATTTTCAGTTTCGTTTACGGTTTGAATGCGCACCGAATTATCAACGTGTGTAATGGCGGGAAGTTTACCGAGATATTCCGGAAGTACATTGTAAACTAAAAGCATGTATGGATTCGGATACGCGCAATCAAAATATTTTCCGCAATCTTCTTCGAGCACAATTGCCGCAAACGGACGGAACCCTTCGCGGAATTTCACACGCGCGTTCAACACTTCTTTCATGTTCTTCACCAATGGAGAACCAATAATACTTCTGTTGCCAAGTGCCCGCGGACCAAACTCCATTCTACCTTGAAACCAGCCGATAATTTTTCCTTCAGCTAATTTCTTAGCGGCAAATTTCGCATAGTTCTTTTTAGTTTGCACAAAAGGCAAATCAAATTGCTTGAGAGCGGCTTCATAATCTGCTTCTTCATAACCGTTACCAAGAAAAGCAGTTTCCATTACAAAGTTGCGTAGCAGTTTCAATACCTGATGCTGATACAACAGCGCACTTCCGAGTGCAGTTCCTGAATCACCCGCAGCGGGTTGAATGAAAATATTTTTGAAAATTTCGTGCTTCGCTATCAAGCCATTGGCAACACTGTTTAATCCTACACCACCTGCAATGCAAATATTTTCGCTCTTGGTTTTGTCTTTCAGTTTACGGCACATGTGCAGAATTACATCTTCCACAATTTGTTGTGCCGCAGCAGCAACATTCAATTCTTTTTCTGTCCAATCTTTACCTTCTGTTTTTGATGGCCCGAATAAATCAGTAAACTTTTTGGTGACCGGAGTTTTGCGTGTGTAGTGATAACAGAAGTAAGTCATGTCAATTTCGAAACCGCCTTCATCTGTTAGTTTCACCAGCGGTTTCATCTTGATATATTCTTCGCTGTTATGTTTTCCGTAAGAAGCAAGCCCCATTAATTTTCCGGGACCTTCAATTAATTTAAAACCAAGATGCCTCGACACTGCCTGATAGAAAGCACCGAGTGAATGTGGCGTAACTACCTCCATTATCTTCTTTATCTGCGTTCCTTTTCCATAACCGGTTAGTGAAGTTGTCCATTCACCTGCACCATCAATGGTTAGAATGGCACTCTCTTCAAATGGTGATGGATAGAACGCACTTGCTGCATGGCACAAGTGATGTTCCATTTGATGGAACTTAAATTTTGTTGGACGAGTAGTTGGAAAAATTTCTTTAAGTGTTTTATCCAAACGGTTCATGTCTTTGAGATAATTCAACATGCCCAGATTTTCTTCTACTGTGAAACTGCGTTGCTCACGAAGAAGCGTAGGAATTTTATCCCAAAACTTAAAAAGGAAAACAGGAATTTTTGAATAAGAGATAGACGGCTTCCAGAAAAAAGTAACGTGGTCAACATCCGCTAAATCAATTTTGGCAAAATCGAAACAAGCCTGAATTGCCTTTTGAGGAATACCGCCATAATGTTTTTTGCGATTCAATCGCTCCTCTTCTACTGCAAAAACAACTTTGCCATCAATTACCAAACTCGCAGCCGAGTCGTGTCCGTAACAATTGAAACCGAGAATTATCATGAGTAGATCTTTTTTATTGAAACAAATTTAAAAGCGAATTGTCATTCTGAGCGATCCCGATGTCTATCGGGACTGCGCAGCGAAGAAACTTGTATTGAATTCGAAAGAATACAAGAGGCTTCACTACGGAAACCTACGTTCAGCATGACATAACGCATCATTTCCCTTCACTCTTCTTTGCATCAATAGCTGCTTGCAAATTATTTTTGGCTAATTGGTTTTGTGGATTTGCTTCTACCGCTTTCTTCCCTGCTTCAATGGCTTTATCCCAGTCATGCAAATTATTGTAAGCACTGCAAATATTGTTGTAAGCCAAATCGTAATTAGGGCGAAGTCTCAATGCCTCTTCGGCTGCGTGAACACAATCGAGATACTTTGCCTGATTGTAATATTCTAAACTGAGGTTCAGATAGTTTTCAGGAGTAGGATTTGTCTTGCATAAATTTTCGAGCAGTTCTGTTTTGTTTTTAATACTTGCGTTGTAAGCAGGATTAGTTGTCAGCTCTGCATGAAGATTTACGAGAGCCGGATGCTTAGGACTCAATTTCAATCCCTGGTCAACCATTGCTATGGCTTCGCTGATGCGTCCATTTTGTTTAAGCATGTTGGAGTAATAGAAATAGGCATTCGGATTGTAAGCATTCAACTGCATGCCGTATTTGAAATTGCTTTCTGCTTCGGCAGTTTTTCCCTGCGCATTATAAAGCACACCGAGGTTAATATAGATGTAAGAGTAATAAGGCCATTCCTGTTTCGCCTTTAAAAAATATTCTTCTGCACCTTTGTAATCGCCTTTGCCCATCAATACGTTTCCGTAATTCATTAAGCCACGACCGTTCTTTGGCGATTTGATAGTTACATCATACCAAAGCTTTTCACCACTGCTCCATACAACACAACGCGTACGTAAACCATAAACATGTGCAGCAAAAAATAATCATACTTTAAATACAAAAGATACAAAGCCCAAACGCAGGCAATGGTTAATCCGATATAAGGAAAGAACACGCGGTGGTCGTTCAGCACTTCGGCAAAAGGGAAAATGCTTGAAGTAGGAAGCAGCGCGAGATAGAACCATAGAATACCGAAAGCAATTGGTCGCGTTTTCATTTGCAGCGAAGCGCGATAAGCAATGAAAAGTGTACACGAAATAAAAGCTACTCCAATAAATACACGGTCATCGTACCAATTTTTAATCAATCCCCAATCGGTATCGGCAGATAAATCGAAAGGCAGAAAATAATTTTTGACATAGTGCACATAAACGAAAGTTTCGGTGAGCAGATATTCAAATTTGTTGTAGCCACCCGAAGTCCACGTGGGCGGAGTCATATGTTTGGCAAACCAAAACAGAAATGCTGCGAGTAAAAACGCTGGCAATACAGAAACCAAAATCTTCAACCACGTATTTGGTTTCGAAACATTTTGTAATGAATTATTTTCTTCAAAAAAGAAAACATACAGAAACACAAAAGGAGCCACCAACACGCCAGTTTCTTTTACAAAAAAAGCGCAAGCCATGGGAACAAGATAGAGTTGATACCTGCGCAGGTCCTTAAAGAAAATAAAAACGCAAAGCGAAATAAGAATCCACAAAGTGCTTGAACCATCAGAACGCGAAATAATGTAGTTGATGGTTTCGGCATTGGCGGTGTGCAATAGGAACAGGGCTGAAACAAGGAAAGAAATGTATGGATTGAACTCGCCCTTAAGTGCTGTATCAAAAATTTTGAGGGAAAAGAAATAAATGAACACGCCCAATACCAAGAACGAAATGAAAATGTGCACGTGATAAACAAAAGGCATTGGTTCGGGTTTGCCTGCCAGCCAGTAATCAATCGTATTCAAAATAGTTAAGCCCGGACGATAAGCCTGATTAGCGGGAAGGGAACTCGTAGTTGTAGCATCGGTAAAGAAAAGCGGAATATTTTTGAGGTCGCGGATGTAGGAATTGGAAACAATGGTGTGGTCGTCATCAAATTCAAAAGGATTGTTGAAGTGATTCTTATAACCAAAGAAAACCGCAGCAATAAGTATTGCCCACAGAATAAAAAGTGAACGCTTATTCATGTTTGAAAAATTTTGGTCGAATATATAAATAGACGAGAGACAATAGATGTTAGATGGTAGACAATACCAAATGCAAAGACCAATAAAATCTACATTTTTTTATTGAGATGTGCTTGTTGCTCTTCGAGCAGTTTGGTCTGTTCGGGAGTGCAGCGTTTTGTCCAGAGCAAAAAATCAATTGCCATTTTTTTCATCCTTAAGTTATCATCAATGAATGTTGGATTGGCGAACACCACTTTCAAATCATCGGGAATGTGTTTATTGAAGCCGAGAAAAGAAGGCAGAAAATGCTCGAGCATGAAACGCATAAAGCGTAGCTCAGGATTTTTAGGGTCGCGGTCTACTGCGCTGTTCAAATAATTTTTCGACTTCACTACATGCTTCAGCTTTGCCCAGTTGCCTTCATCGTAACTGCAACTAAGCCCGTAACAAATACCGCAGTAACTTTCTTCGGTAGGCGTTTTTTTATCAATAGATTCTAAAATATTCAGCAACGAATCTAAAGCGGGTTTATGTTCGGTTGCCACCACCAGCAAATCGCGCATCTGTTGTTTATTCAACTGCTGAGAAAAAGTTGCAGCAGGGTTCAGAAGCAGTAAGCAGAAAAAAAGTTGATACACTTTCATCATCAATTCACCCGAAAATAAATTCTTTTACTTAAACTCATATTCAGTTTTACATTCACGCACAAAAATATTTACCATGAGTTATTTCGAAAACAAAGTTGTTTGGATTACCGGTGCATCATCGGGCATTGGCGAAGCGCTGGCTTATGCATTTGCAAAACAAAATGCGAAGCTTGTTCTTTCTGCCCGCAGAAAAGAAGAGTTGGAACGCGTTGCGGCTAACTGCAAACTCTCTGCCGACAACTGTTTAATTCTTCCCTTCGATGTTTCTAAACATGAAGAAGCGGAAGCAAAAACCGCTGAGGTGCTCGCGAAGTTTGGTCAGGTGGATGTGCTTATTAATAACGCGGGGCTCAGCCACTGGAGCAAAATAAAAGATATGAGCATGGATGTGCTCAAGCAGATTATGAATACCAATTTTTTGGGTGGAGCGGCTTTAACCAAAGCGGTGTTGCCCGCTATGCTCGAAAAAAAGAAAGGGCAGATTGTAGTTATCAGCAGCATTCTCGGCAAAATTGTAACGCACAAACAAGCAGCTTACAATGCGAGCAAACACGCGCTGAACGGTTTTTTTGATACCCTGCGTGCCGAATACAGCGGCAACGGCATTAAAGTTTTAATCGTTTGCCCCGGCTTTGTAAACACCAACGTGGCAAAAAACTCTTTGGATAGAAACGGAAAACCTATAGGCCGAAACAATACGATGATTGAAAACGGATTGAAACCCGATTATGTAGCTGAAAAAATTCTCGATGCTATTAAAAACAATAAAGAGGAAATTCTTTTGGCGGGAGCCAAAGAAAAATTCGGAGTGCTGCTCAAGCGCTTTGCACCGGGTTTGTTTTCGAAGTTTATAAGTGGCAATAAGTTGGTGTAGGTTCACATTGTTGTTGGTGACGTTTCACGAGGTGCGAAACTAAACACTAACAACCGCAAATGACCTGACCAATTGATAAAAATTTAAAAACACAACTAAATGAAATTCGGTAAGACCATAAAAATATTCCTCATAGACGGTGAACCAAACGGACGAATGAGTTGCGAACTTTCCAATTGGTCTGGTAAAGCCTATAAAATTCCCAGAATTAAAATTAAGGACTGTACAGATCGAGACGACCTAACAAGTACAGGAGTTTACTTACTTTTTGGCAAAGACGATGCAGGTAAAGATCAAGTTTACATTGGTGAAGCGGAATCTATTTTAAAACGTCTGAATCAACTGTTGACACAAAAGGATTTTTGGAACGAAGCAATTGCATTTATAAGTAAAGACGAAAATCTAAATAAGGCTCACATCAAATATTTAGAAAACCGGCTTCATGATATAGCGAAATCTGCTAACCGCTACAGGGTTGACAATTCTATAATTCCGACTCAATCTTCAATTTCAGAATCTGATAGAGCCGAAATGGAAGAGTTTGTAGAGTATATCAAAATGCTTGTGAATACATTGGGTCATAAGGTATTTGAAGAAAAGAGAGAATTTAAACCAAAGCAAAAACAAGAATCATTTTTTATAAAAGCAGCTCGAGGTGCTGATGGACAAGGCGAACCAACTTCAGATGGCTTTGTAGTATTTAAGAATTCAAAAGCAGCAGCGACAATTGTCAATTCAATGACTCCTAATTTCATCACTTATAGACAGAAATTAATTAACGAAGGTGTTCTAGTTGGTAAAGGAGAATACTTGGAATTTTCTGATGATTACATTTTTAGTAGTCCATCAACAGCCGCAGTTATGGTGATGGGGCGTAATGCAAACGGACTTACAGAATGGAAAAACAAGGAAGGTAAAACGCTTAAAGAATTTGAAACAAATGATAAAGCAACGAAAGGATAAGAAAGTGTAAAACAATAACCTCTCCTACAACAACCCTGTAAGCAGCCCCGGGAAAATACCGGCAAGGAATAGAAGAAGAATACAGAACCCGATTACAAAACTGTATGCAGGTTTAAGAGTGAAAGCGGTTTCGGGAGATTCCTTGGTATACATGGCCAGCACCACTTTGAGGTAGTAGTAAACACTAACAATTGAATTGATAACCGCCAGCACCGTAAGCCACAGATGTCCGTTGCGGATGGCCTCGCTGAAAATATAATACTTACCAAAGAAGCCCGCCAGCGGAGGAATACCCGCCATAGATAACATAGCAATAGTAAGCGCAGCCGCCAAAAACGGTTTGCGTTTTCCCAAACCGTTGAACGCTTCAATTTTTTCGGAGCCCAAATTCATAGCTACTACAATGGCAATGGCAAAAGCCGCCATGCTCGAAATGCCATAAGCAAACGAATAGAAGAAAATAGCGTTGTCGGTTTTACCATAAAGCGAAATAATGCCAAGCATCAGATAGCCCGCATGAGAAATTCCCGAGAAAGCCAACATGCGCTTAAAGGAATCCTGATTAAGCGCGGTGAAATTTCCTACAGTAATCGTCAATGCAGTTACAGCACTAAACACCCAGGCATAAGGAGGAAACACCGAAATAAAAGCATGGCTGAACAAACGGTAGAACGCAGCGAACGCTGCAATCTTTGCAATGGTCGCCATCATGGCGGTGGTCAACGTTGGTGAACCTTCATATACATCGGGTGCCCAGAAATGAAACGGTGCCGCAGAAACTTTAAACAACATCGAAATCAAAATCATCCCCGCGCCTGCATAAAACAAAACCGTGGGATGAGTAGCAGAAGCGTAATTGGAAATAACACCTAAGTCGAACGAACCCGTTTCGCCATAAATTAAAGCAATACCAAAAAGCAAAATACCCGATGCAAAGCTTCCCATCAAAAAGTATTTCATGCCCGCTTCGTTACTGCGCACATCTTTCTTTTTGCTTCCCGCCAAAATGTAAAGCGAAATAGAAAGCACTTCAATTCCTAAGAAGAACATAGCCATGTTTCCAAACGAAACCAGTGCCAGCGCACCGCATAAAGTGAAAATGATAATAGCTAAGTAGTCGCTTATCTTTGATTCTTCGTTCTTGTAAAAGTTTCCGGCAAGCAGCGTAATGAAAACGCCAAGCATCAACAACAAACCCGAGAAAGCCACACTGAAATTGTCAGTCAACACCATGTTGTGATAGTAAGTTGTGTTCTTTCCCCAGTCGGTAATGTTCAAACCAAAAATAACACAGAGCCCCGCCACCGCAATCGGCAAAATCAATTTGCGCAGGTTCGCCATCTCTGCCAACATGCAAAGCAAACCGAGAGCTGATGTATATATGAGTGTGTTCATTTTCTTGTCTTAAAAACCTTATAGGTTTTGAAAACCTATAAGGTTTATCTTAACGAATAATTCAAAATCAAATCCAGACTCGGCTGCACCATGCTCAGGAATTGCGATGGCACTATACCAATTTCAAAAATTCCGATAATCAGCAAAACAAAAACCGCTAACTCTTTCCAATTCAAATCTTCGAAGTTAGCTGTAAGTGAATTGGTTTCTCCGAGCATTACATTCTGATACATGCGCAGCATGTAAACCGCTCCGAGAATAATCGTGAGCCCCGCAATAACCGAAAGCCAGGTATTGTATTCATACAAACCATACAACAACAGAAACTCACCGATAAACGCATTGGTAGTGGGCAACGCCACGCTCGCTAAAACCACAATCATAAAGCAGGTAGCAAACTTAGGTGCCACAGTTCTTATTCCACCGAGTTGAGCAATTGAATGTGTGCCTGTGCGCTGAAAAATAATTTCGGCAGCGAAGAACAAACCCACCACGTTAAAGCCGTGCGCAAACATCTGCACCACTGCCCCCTGAAAACCTTCGTGAGTCAGCGTAAATATTCCCGCAGTAATTAAACCCACGTGCGCAAACGATGAATAAGCCAAGAGTTTCTTTAAATCATCCTGTTTGATTGCAATGATAGAACCATAGATAACACCAATTACAGCAAGCACCATTACTACAGGAGTCCATAGCATTACACCATGCGGCACCACCGGCAACAGCCAACGCAATAGCGCATATAATCCCATCTTGAGCATAATACCCGCAAGCAACATAGTTCCAGCGCTTGGCGATTCTTTGTATGTATCGGGCTGCCAGGTATGAAAAGGAAACACCGGAATTTTAATAGCAAAGGCAAGGAAGAAAGCCCAGAACAAAACCGATTGTTCTTTGTCGGTCAGGTTCAGATTATAAAGGTCAGCGATAGCAAAACTTCCTGCCGCCTGATAAACATAGATGAACGCGAGCAACATAAACAACGAACCTGCCAACGTGTAAACAAAGAATTTGAAAATAGCGCGGTGACGGAACGCTGCATCTTTATTCTCACCCCAAAGCAAGGCAATGAAGTAAATAGGAATCAAAGCCAACTCCCAGAAAATGTAAAACAGAAATCCATCGCTTGCCATAAACACACCGAGCAAGCCAAACTCCATCAACAGCACAAGCGAGTAAAACGCTTTTGCGTTTTCAATCTCTTTTCTGAATGTAGTAAAGATGATAAGCGGAACTAAGAAAGCCGTAAGTGCTACGAGTGTAAGCGAAAGCCCGTCAATGTTCAGAGCGAAACTGATGTGCGGGTTCGAAATCCAATCGTGCACAAAAACAAGAGGAGCAAGATTATTATGAACCAAAGCTAGTTTCAGAAAACTGCAACAGGTAAACACCACCAAACCACCGAGCAATGCGATATACTTCGCAAAGCGGTTTCCGCTCAGGTAAGTAAGCAGTGCAAAAACAAGAGGAAGAAATAAGGTTAACAATAAAAGCATATTTAGCAGCCCCTCCTAACCTCCCCGAAGGGGAGGAATCAGATTCGTTTTATTTTTTAAAAATCAGTTTTCATTTTATTTAAAGACAACCTGAAAGTCTCCCCCTTCGGGGGAGATTTAGAGGGGGCCTTAGTTTTTCAAAAACACAAAAGCAAAAATTGCGACAATAGAAACAACCATAAACAATAAATAGAAACCAATAGAACCGTTTTGAATTTTACGAACCTGCGCTCCCGCCATCAACGAAAACTTTCCGCTCCAGTTCACAATGCCATCTACAAAAGTGCGGTCAAGCACATCGTGCGCTAATTCACTTAATACCAAAATAGGTTTCACCACAAGTGCGTTGTAAACTTCATCTACATAATACTTGTTGTAAATAATTTTCCCAATACCATATTGTTCACCGTCCTTTGCAGGAATGCGTTTGCGGTATACATACATTACATATGCAATGGCAATGGCAACAACAGCCAGAATAGATGCAATAGACATCAACATAATTTCAGTCGATGAATTCGTTTCGTGCGCGCCCATCTCCCCTCCTGCTTGTGTTGCCTGTGCAAATACCGGATTCAGAAATTCTTTGAGGAAATGTTTAGCATGAAAAACTTCAGGCAGACCCATGAAGCCGCCAACCACAGCCAACAACGCAAGAACAATTAAAGGAAACGTAATTACCGAAGGCGATTCATGCAGATGATGTTTCTGCTCTTCCGTTCCGCGGAATTCACCCGTGAAAGTGAGAAACACCAAACGAAACATATAGAATGCAGTAAGAAACGAAGCGAACGAAGCAACTGCCCACAATACTTTGTTGTGTTCGTATGCAGCAGCAAGAATTTCATCTTTCGAAAAGAACCCTGCGAACGGAAATATTCCTGAGATAGCAAGTGATGATAAAAGGAAAGTGATGAACGTAATCGGCATCCATTTTCTTAAGCCGCCCATTTTGCGAATGTCCTGCTCGCCCTGTAACGCGTGAATAACTGAACCGCTGCCGAGGAACAAACAGGCTTTAAAAAAAGCGTGCGTAACCACATGAAACACTCCCGATGTAAACGCGCCAATACCAAGCGCCATAAACATTAAACCTAATTGCGAAACAGTGGAGTAAGCCAACACCTTCTTAATATCATTTTGAAACACTCCGATAGTTGCCGCAAACAAAGCGGTAGCCGCACCTATCACTGCAATAAACTGCATGGTTTCGGGAGCAAGCAGATAAAGGAAATGTGAACGCGCAATCATATAGATACCCGCAGTAACCATCGTAGCCG
>JAPLES010000055.1 GCA_026391075.1 Bacteroidota bacterium
TCTTTCAGCATTCCTTCTCCTCCCAAATTATTTTCTGCCTGATGAAAGGAAAGGGGTTAAGCAACTCCCGATTAGTAAAACAATTCGGGAGTTTTTGTTTTTAAGAAGGTGAATGTATCTTTACTCAAAATTAGCGCACATGATTATTACTATTCCTGATGAAACCCTATCGCACGTAAAAATATCGGCTGCCGAATTGCTAATTGATATTGCGGTGTATTTGTATGACAAGCAGCGATTGAGTTTGGGGCAGGCGCGAAAAGTAGCCGGTCTTGATATACTTTCTTTTCAAAAAGAACTTGCCAAGCGAAATGTATATCTTAATTACAGTATGGATGATTTGAATAACGATATTCAAAATCTTGACCGCCTCTGATGATTGTTGTAAGCGATACCTCTCCAATCACTAATCTTTTGCAGGTTCGTCAACTTCACCTGCTTCAAAAACTTTTTGGTTCGGTAATAATTACGCCACAAGTTTATGCAGAACTAAGCGAATTGGAATTTCAAAAAACGGAGATTGGTAAGTTGAAGTGGATAAGTGTAAGTGAGCCGCACAACATAAGTTTAATTCACGATTTGGAAAAACGGATTGATATTGGTGAAGCAAGTTCTATTGCATTAGCCATAGAACTCAAAGCAGATTATTTGTTGATGGACGAACACAAAGGCAGAAGCGAAGCAGAGAAGTTAGGATTAAAAATTACGGGCATAATAGGCGTGTTGCTCCGTGCCAAAAACGAAATGCATATTGAATTAGTAAAGCCAATTCTGCATCAATTACAGATGGAAGCAAACTTTAGAATTCATCCTTTGCTTTATGAAAAAGCATTGGAAACTGCAGGAGAGAAATAATTTTTTACCCCCTTATAAAATTTATCCGAAGAAAGCATTCAGTTCTTTCAGCATTCCTTCTCCTCCCAAATTATTTTCTGCCTGATGAAATTTTTGGTCTCCGTATTTGCCACTCGGATAACCGGATGCCGCAAGTGAAAGTATCTTAATGTTTGAAGTCAATTGATTCATTAAATGATACGAAAGTGTTTCTCGCAATCCGCATTCGCCATTGTGTTCTTCTATCGTAATTAATTTCTGTGTAGCGTTGATAGAAGAAACCAACTCACTTGGTAATTCAACAATCGGGAAGATACTCACCACCCAAACTTCCAAATCATCTGCCAGTTCCGAGTTTAGAATATTTTCCGTAACCGGTCCGGTACCAACAACAACTCCTTTCGTTCCGTCTTTTATTTTTCTCCATTGCGCGAAAGGCGAAACGGGATGATTAATTTTTGCACCCATGTTCAATCGCAGATAGTTTGGATTCTTATCAGCAATCATTTGTTCCACTGCCTGTTCAACATCGCTTGTGGTAAAAGGAACATACACGCGCATGTTTTGCAGAATACGCATTGCGCCAATGTCCTCAATGTTGTGATGCGTGGCTCCCATAATTCCGTAGCCGTAGCCGCCACCGTTGCCTACAATCTTCACCGGTAAGTTGTGCAGACAAACATCATTTCTGATCTGCTCGTACGGGCGAAGCGTTACAAAAGGAGAGATGCTGTAAGTCCACGGAATAAATCCTTCGTGGGCAAGAGCAGCCGCAACGGTTATCATGTTTTGTTCGGCAACACCCGCGTTAATAAACTTCTCGCTAAATTTTTCCTGCACTTTCTCCAAAGCCATGTACCCCAAGTCACCGGTAATAAAAACGAGGTTCTCGTTTTTATCATAGGCATTAATCATACTCTGTGCAAATTCTACTCTCATCCTATGGCTGTAATTCTTTTTTCGAAATCA
>JAPLES010000059.1 GCA_026391075.1 Bacteroidota bacterium
AGTCGTCAACAAATTCAAGTTGATCTTCAGATATATCAGGAACAAGTACATCTTCGCTATCGTCGTCAATGTCTGGCATATTTTCAGCGTCAATTATATCATCATCTATATCAGCCCAATTAGAGTCCCTTTGAAATCCAGATTTATTTTTAGATGTTCTGCCAACCTTTTTTGTTTTACAATATTTGCTTTTACATTTTTACCCATCTCCGTTTTACACTTGCCTCTTTAGTTCCTGCCTCCGCACAGCTACGGCAGGCGAAGTTTATCTCTGCCACATAAACTCCCTGCGCAAGCTGGCTTATATCTATGCTTTTGCTTTGCGGTTGTTTGGTTTGGCTTACTAAACTACCGGTGGTGTTGTAAATATTTATTTCCTCTACCGGTGTGCCGTTGGTTTCTATAAACAGTTGGTTGGTGGCGGGGTTGGGGTAAAGTGCAATTTGCCCCTCATCTGCTTTTGTATCTTGTATGCCGCTTGATAGTCCTTCTAACTTAACCACCCAAAAATCAGACATACCATGATTTCCCGTAACATCTCCATCGTTCGACCCGGTAGAACCTGCTATTGCATAACCTCCATCGGTAGTTTGTATCATAGAATATGCAACTTCATTGCCTGTACCTCCATATGTGCCGTTCATATAATTACCATTGCTGTCTACGAAATGCACCCAATAATCAGACATACCCTTATTTCCGACAAAAGTAAGATCTCCATCGCTCGAATTGGTCGAACCTGCTATTTCATAACCTCCATTGGTAGTTTGTATGATAGAATTTGCATAGTCATCGCCTGTACCTCCCATTACATTCTGCCATTGCAAAATACCGGTGTTGCTTAGCTTATATTCCCAAAAATCAGACAGACCATGATTTCCGGTAACATCTCCATCGTTTGAATTGGTCGAACCTGCTATTGCATAACCTCCATCGGTAGTTTGTATGATAGAAGTTGCACCGTCATTCCGTGAACCTCCATATGTTTTCTGCCATTGCAAACTACCGTTGGTGCCGTCTAGCTTAACCACCCAAGAATCAAAGAAACCGCCATTATGATTTCCCGTAACATCACCATCGTACGACCCGGCATAACCTGCTATTGCATAACCACCATCGGTAGTTTGTACAATAGAATTTGCAACTTCATTGCCTGTACCTCCATATGCTCTCTGCCATTGCAAACTACCGGTGCCGTCTAGCTTAACCACCCAACAATCCATCATACCATGAGCAAAGGTAACATCTCCATTGCTCGAGCCGGCAGAACATGCTATTGCATAACCTCCATCGGTAGTTTGTATGATAGAATTTGCATAGTCAGAGCTAGTACCTCCCAATGTTTTCTGCCATTGCACAATACCGGAGATGCTTAGTTTCACTATCCAACCATCAGCATTACCATGATTTCCCGTAACATCTCCATCGTTCGAAAGGGTAAAACCTGCTACTGCATAACCACCATCGGTAGTTTGTATGATAGAATATGCCTGGTCTTGGCCTGTACCTCCAAATGTTTGCTGCCATATCAAACTACCGGTGCTGCTTAGCTTAGCCACCCAATAATCATCCCCACCATGATTTCCGGTAACATCTCCATCGTTCGAACTGGTATAACCTGCTATTGCATAACCTCCATCGGTAGTTTGTATGATAGAAGTTGCAACTTCATCGCTAATACCTCCCAATGTTTTCTGCCAAGTAATAGAGTTCGGTTGGGCTTGCAGGTTATGTAAAGTAGCCAGAAATAAAAATGCTGTTGTGAGTACTTTGTAAATTATTTTCATAAAATATTGATTTAATTTTTTGCCTACTCTTTGTTCAGCTTTTCTGCTTACGCTGTTTATTTTTAAAAAGCAGTTCCACTTCTTTAAGAAGTGGGGCTGCTAAATAGATTTACATCTTTGGTTTCTTCTTCACCTTCGGGCTATCATCTACCACAAAACCCCAGGCACCAATTGCTTTAGGGTTTGTTTTGTTGTCGCTCAACGCCTTGTCGCGCACTTTGGTTACAAAATATTCGCAGGTATCGGGCGTAGAAACATTTTGCCCTTTTGTTCTGCCAAAAGCCAAATCGCGCACTTTGGTTTTATCTTCGGCTTGCTTAGCCAGCTTTTTCTGTTCCTCGTTGGCTTTGCCGGCATCTGTGCGCAGGTCTTTTAATTTTTGTAATTCGGCCGGCGTTAACATACCGTTGGGTGCTAAAGAATCTTCCTGTTTAATAATGTCACCTATAAGTATCAAAAACCCATCGGCATTGGGTGGTATTACCACCCTGAATTTGTTGTTTGGCATGGTTTATTTGGTTTTTAGTGAATAATCGGGCAAAAACGAGGCATTGCTGTTCAAAAACTCATTTTCTTTCTTCAGAAAATGAAAATCCTTCTTCAAAAAATGATTTTTTGAAGAAGAATAACGACAATCTGATAAAGAAGAATGACCATTTGAAGAAGAAGAATGACAATCTGAAGAAGAAGTACCATCATGTGATGAAGAAGTACCACTATTTGAACACAGAAAATGGTTTCCGGAAGAAGAAGAGTGGCTCACCGAAGAACGGAAGCCATTTTTTGATGAACAGGAATCATTTTTTGAAGAACAAAAGCCGTTCAGCGAAGAAGAAGAATTATTTTCTGAACAAGCATTTTGAAATGTAGATTTAGAACTTACCTTGAAAGCGCGGTACCACACCCCCCCACCCCCTGCTTTAAATGCAAAAAGATGTGCTGAAAATTCAGCAGTTAAATAAGAGGAAGATGTAGAAGAAAAATTCATTTTGGGGAATGATTGTCTTTACTAGTGCATTGTAAATGTAAATATAGTTTTGAAAAAAAGAATTTTTGAGAAAAAAATTTATTTCAATTTCTTCTTTGCCATATAAGGGCGGTCAGGCGGCAGTTCCATTGTTTCTTTGCGCGGGTCGATAATTACATCCATATCTTCTAACGGAATACAGCCAAGTATCATTTCTGTGTTACCAGGCAATACAACAGGGTTACAAGTAGTAGTTCTGTTTTTAAAACGAATCTCAACAGGTTCAGCAATGTCAAAAGATTTTATTTCGCCATCGGCTAATTCAAACGATTGCTTGCCTACTATTTCTAAACCTAATTGCGCCACTAAATTTTCGTTAATAGATAAATTATACGCACCGGTGTCAACCAATATTTCTACATCGTGTTTGCGAATATCATCGCGTTTAATATAGCCTCTGCGAGCCAATGCCATATCGCCAGAGTTAGCTATTTCAATTGTTGCTTTTACAAAACCCATACTTTTAATTTTCATCAAATTTATACAAAGTTTTCGTGCTCCTTAAAAAGCATTTCGGTCTGTCTGCTTTTTTTACATATTTACACCATGTCTTTACCCGATAAAATACAGGCAGAAGTTTTAAAACTGGAAGGACCGATTGTAATTTTTGGTGCCGGTGGTTTCATTGGGGCAAACTTGTTGCGTTCTATTTTGGAATACCGCAAAGATGTTTTTGCTGTTACCAGCAAGCCGTTTATTCCATGGAGACTGGATGACATTAATCCTAAACATATACTTCATTGCAACATCATCAAGAAAAATCAGATTGAAGATTTATTTAAAGAACATCGCTTTAAAACCATTTTCGATTTAGCCGCTTACGGTGCTTACAGCAAGCAGGCAGATGTTGATTTGATTTACGAAACCAATTTTATTGGTCTGCTGAACCTGCTGGAGATTTCTTCGCAGTTTGCCATCAAGGCATTTGTTCATGCGGGCAGTTCTTCGGAATACGGATTGAATGCATCCGCACCAAAAGAAGAAGACCCGCTTCAACCCAATTCGCACTATGCGGTTACCAAGGTTGGTGCTGCGCATATGATAAAATTCTACGGAACCATTAAGGAAGTTCCGGTGGCGAATTTGCGTTACTACTCCATTTACGGAGCGTTTGAAGAACCGGATAGATTAATTCCGCAGTTGATTGATAAAGGAATGAAGGGAACTTATCCTCCATTGGTGCAACCCGATATTTCTCGTGATTTTGTTTATGTAGATGATGCAGTTTTAGCTACGCTGCTCTCGGCTACTAATATTCAAAACATTAGAGGCAAGTCGCTGAACATTGCAAGCAATCAGAAAACTACTATTCGCGATATAGCTTCTGCTATCAAGGAAATTTTCGGCATTGAAAAGAATCCGGATTGGGGCGATATGCCCAACCGCAAATGGGATTTAAAAGAATGGTATGGTGATGCTTCCCTGGCGAAAGAATTAATTGGTTGGCAGAATGAAACTCCGCTTAAAGAGGGCCTGAGTAAAAATGCAGAGTGGCAAAAAACATATTCAATGCCGCTGTATGAAAAGAAGTTGGTGCAGGATAAAATCCGCCACAAGCTTACGGCAGTTATTGCCTGTTATAAAGACGAACAGGCAATTCCGTTTATGTATGAGCGGCTCTCGAAAACATTTCAAAAGATTGCAGTTGACTATGAAATAATTTTCGTGAACGATTGCTCGCCTGATAACACGAATGAAGTTTTGCAGAAGATAGTGAATGAAGATGATCATGTGATTGCCATTGAACATTCGCGCAACTTCGGTTCACAGGCGGCTTTTCTTTCGGGAATGGAAATATCTACCGGTGATGGTGTAATTCTATTGGATGGTGATTTGCAGGACCCGCCTGAATTGATTGAGCAGTTTTATACGGAGTATCAGAAAGGATTTGATGTAGTGTATGGAAGAAGAGTGGCGCGTGAAGGAAACCAAACACTGGTTTCGTTTTATAAAATGTTCTACCGCCTGTTCCGCAGCGTAAGTTATGTGCCGATTCCACTCGATGCCGGTGACTTTAGCTTGATGGATAGAAAAGTGGTGAATGAATTAGTGAAGCTGCCGGAGACCGACCAGTTTATGCGCGGCTTGCGTGCATGGGTGGGCTTTAAGCAAACCGGTGTTGATTATACGCGTCCCGAAAGAATGTTTGGAGTAACTACCAACAACTGGCGCAAGAATATTGCATGGGCACGCAAAGCAATTTTCAGTTTCAGTTTTGTTCCGTTAGAGTTGATGACTTATTTAGGCTGGTCGTTGACCTTACTTTCGTTCATTGCCATCATTGTTCAGATTGCCGCTTATTTTATTTACAGAAACGTTCCGCACGGCATTACTACCATCATTGTTCTCATTTTATTTTTTGGCGGTTTAAACATGTTAGCCATTTCTATTCTCGGAGAATACCAAGGAAAAATTTTAGAAGAGAGCAAACGCAGACCGAAGTTCATCAGAAGAAATATCTATAGGAAGGTTTACTAAGAAACTCGTGATGAAAAAGATTCCTTTATTATTCATTTCTGCATTTGCAATGCATCTATCGGTTGCGCAAAATTCAACCTCGCCAGCCGGTAAAGGATGGGGTGAAATGGATTCTGTCGGAGTATACACATATGTTGAACAGATGCCTCAATTTCCAGAAGGTGACGAAGCTTTAATAAGATTTTTACAACAAAATATTAAGTATCCTCAAATGGAAAGGGATAGTAGTATAAAAGGAAATGTACTTGTTCAATTTGTAATAATGGAAAATGGGAAAGTAGATGATGTGAAAATTTTAAGACACGTAAGTTTTGGAATTGACTCAGAAGCCGTAAGAGTTGTAAAAATGCTGCCAGATTTTATTCCAAGAAGGCAAGAGGGTAAAGAGGTGAAAGTTTATTATAAACTTCCACTAAGGTTCAAATTGTAATTTGAAAAATGGAAGGTTTCCGCTCTCTAAGAAAGAATTCCCGCAATAGTAGCCGATAGATAAGAAGCTAGCGTTCCGCAAATGAGTGCTTTGAAACCTAGCTTGGCTAAATCTTTCCTTCTATCAGGAGCAAGTTCTCCAATTCCTCCTACCTGAATGGCGATGGAACTAAAGTTCGCAAAACCACATAATGCAAAGCTTACAATAATGAGTGCCTTTGGTGAAAGTGTATGCGCAGCAATCATAGGCGATAGATTGGCGTAAGCAACAAATTCGTTAATCACTAGCTTAGTTCCAAGTAAAGTTCCAACGGTATGTGCATCTGCAGCGGGAACACCCATGGCTCTCGCAAAAACAGAAAACACAGCACCAAAAATTGAATCGAGTGTAAAGTTCGAAAGATTGATTCCAATCATATCGAGATTCATTCCTGTCATGCGCAACAACAAACCGAATTTTATAAGGAGCGCATTCACTAAAGCAATCAAGGCAATGAAACCAATCAGCATGGCAATTACATTCAACGAAACTTTCAAGCCATCACTTGCTCCATGCGAAATGGCATCTAATAAATTTGCGTGAACCTTTTTTACTTCCAATTTCACTGCGCCTTTGGTGGCACTCTCTTCGGTTTCGGGCCAAACAATTTTTGCAATTACGAGAGAAGCCGGTGCTGCCATAATACTTGCCGCCAATAAATATGGAGCAGGTACGCCCATAGAAATATAAACTGCCATCACTCCTCCTGCAATACACGCCATGCTTCCGCTCATACTTGCGAGGAGTTCGCTCATCGTCATGGTAGAAATGTAAGGCTTAATCATAATCTGCGCTTCTACCTGTCCAACGAAAGTTGAAGCTACATTTGATAAAGCTTCGCTGCCTGATACGCGCATAAGAAAATGAACTGCACGCGCAATGTATGAAACCACT
>JAPLES010000082.1 GCA_026391075.1 Bacteroidota bacterium
AAAGATTTCATTTCCGGTTTTACCTTCAGCAGAAAGCGGTCCTTAAATGGGTCGCTTTTTTGTTTTTTAGTAAACGATGAAGAGGTGAAATTGAAGTAGAAGTTATTCCTCTACATTGGGGCTAATCCAATACTTCTTCCATTTGTCAACTACCGCTTTAAAATCGGGAGGAAGAGGCGATTCAAAAAACATTTCTTTTCCGGTTACCGGATGAACAAAGCCAAGTGTAGCTGCATGTAATGCTTGACGAGGTAAAAGCTCAAAACAGTTTTCAATAAACTGTTTGTATTTTGAATACACTGTGCCTTTCAAAATTCGATTGCCACCGTAGCGTGCATCGTTAAATAAAGTGTGCCCTATGTATTTCATGTGTACACGAATTTGGTGCGTGCGACCCGTTTCTAATTTGCATTCTACCAAGGTTACATAATTCAATCGTTCCACCACCGTATAATGTGTAATAGCATGTTTACCGAAATCGCCATCCGGAAAAACTTCAAACTGCATGCGCTCCCGCGAATGACGACCGATGTGACCTTCTACAGTTCCTTCATCATTTTCCATACTTCCCCAAACCAAAGCGAGATATTTTCTCTTCGTAGTTCGTTGAAAAAACTGTTTGGCTAAATGCGAAAGTGCATGGTCGGTCTTTCCTAATACAATTAAACCACTCGTTCCTTTATCTAAACGATGCACCAAGCCGGGGCGAAATTCTTCTTTTGATTTTGGCAGATTATTGAAATGCCAAAGCACTGCGTTAATCAGTGTTCCTCTATAATTGCCCAAGCCGGGATGCACCACCATTTCGGGTGCTTTATTGATGACGATTACATCATCATCTTCATACACAATGTCGAGCGGAATATTTTCAGCTACTAAATCGTAATTCTGTTCGTGCTTAGGAAGTAAAAGAACAACTTCATCGAGCGGACGAATTTTATAATTCGATTTAACTGGCTTGCCGTTTACAGAAATATTACCAGCACCGGCTGCTGTTTGGATTTTTGTGCGGCTTACGTTATTACCCAAATGCGCCTGAATAAATTTATCAATACGAATGGCGCTTTGTCCCTTGTCAACAGTAAACTTTACTTCTTCCACTAATTCATCGCTGCCTTCGGTAGCAAGAATTAAATCATCGTCTTCTTCCATTTGTTTTTCCATAATTACGGTGATAGGTAACGAGTGCACGAACTGCGTTGCTATTTACTACTAACTATTTACTATTCTCTATTTGATGGAACTCATGTGCCCTTTCAACTTGTTAAGCACATCAATTTCGGTGGGGTCGTAACCTTGCAGTACACCCAAGTGGTAAGAAAGCCAATCACCAAAATGAATAAAGTAGAAATGCTTTTCGAAACTGGTGGAACCTTTAGCATGAATGTCGAAAACATTCTTTGAAATAGCTTCAATCACATCTTTCTTGAAAAGAATACGGTGTGTGTTTCGCTCATATTCATCATCGGCTCTAAACACGAGAACCGCAAGCGCATCATTTTCTTCGCGCCAACCCACTAACTCATTATGATTCATTTCAGGAATTACATTATACCAACAATGCAGTTTTGAATTTTCATTGATTTGCTGTTTGAGTCGAAGCAAGGTACTTTCGTATTTATCTTCGGCATACAGTACAATAATTTTTCGTGCAAGCTTTGCTGACAAAAATTCTGTGTCTTCCATTATTTTCTGTTGCTCCGCCTTCAACAATTCCACAACGTTAAGTACCGATGCTTTAAATGAATTGTTGATTAAACCGAAATGATTAGCAATAAAAAAAAGTTGGAGCGTAGAATAACCCAGGCAAGTGCGAGGAGGAAAACCCGAAGGGATTTTAATGAGGTCAAGATTATTTTTCAGCGCCACTTCTTCTAGTTTGCCACCCGAAGTAACACATATTGGTCGCAACCCTTTTTTCAACGCCTGCTGTGCACAAGAAATAGTTTCTTCGGTATTACCTGAGTAAGAAGAAAGAATAAGCAAGGTTGAAGAATCAACAAAACCAGGAAGGAAATAACTTTTGTTCACCACCACGGGCACTTTCAATTCTTCGCGAAAAAGTTCGGCCAATATATTTCCGCCAAAGCCCGAAGCACCTAAACCTGCTACCACCACATTCTTAATTGGCGTATCGAATTGCGTTTTGAAACTAGCCTGCTCTCCTATTTCGAGGGCTTTAATTAATTGTTCAGGAAAATTTTTAATCAGTTCATACATAAGGGCGGCAAATATAGAAGACCTTCAGAATTAAGATTGAAGAATTAAAAATTAAGAATGAAAACTTACTCCACATGCAAAACCAATCCTTTGAGGTAAAGCCCTTCGGGATTGAAAATGCTAACAGGATGGTCGGCCGGTTGTGTTAGATGATGGAGCACACGAATGTTTCTGCCTGACTCAATAGCTGCAGAAGTAACTGCACCAATAAACATTTCTTGATTTACCACTTGCGAACAAGAAAACGTAAAAACAATTCCACCTGGTTTTATTTTCTTAAAAGCCGCAGCATTTAGTCGCGTGTAAGCTTGTATAGCATGGTGGCGAGCCGATTGAGCCTTGGCAAACGCTGGCGGGTCAAGCACAATTAAGTCGTACTGATTATTCGAAGCTTTTATAAAATCAAATACATCTGCAGTAAATGCTTCGTGGCTACCACTGGTATTATTTAGTGTTATGTTTTGGTTTGTCCAGTCAATGGCTTTTATGCTACTGTCAACCGAGTGGACGAGCGTGGCTCCAGCTTTTAAAGCGTACACAGAAAATCCTCCGGAGTAACAAAAAGTATTAAGCACTGTTTTGCCATTTGCATAACGTGCTAACAGGTTTCTGTTATCGCGTTGATCAATGAAGAATCCAGTTTTTTGTCCGAGTACCCAATCAACACCAAAACGATGACTGTTTTCTAAAACTATCTTTTCTGATTCGCTACCAAATAAATATCCATCAGTCGATTTCTGAATTTTGAATTCTGAATTCTGAATTTCTTCTTCGGTCTTCTGACCTTCCTTTCCGGTAGGCAGGCTTCGGTCTTCTAATTTTTCACGTTCAGCATCAAATTTATGATTTAGTGTGGTAGCACTTTTATCATACACGGCTAACAATCGTTCTTTATATCCTTCTTTTAAAACCTGAACAAAATTTTCCTTTTCGGCATTCATTCCTTTGCTATGGCATTGGATAACCGCTGTGCCGTTATACCAATCTACAATCAAGCCCGGCATACCATCACCTTCGGCATTTATTAAGCGATAAGCGTTTGTAGTTTTGCTTTCTGTTAATCCTAAACTTCTTCGCAAAGTAAAAGCGGTTTTAAATTTTTCGCGCCATAAATCTTCCAAGGAATTTACTTTTTTAAAACTGAAAATGCGAGCGCTCACACTACCAGTACCAAAATGCCCTATGCCAAGAAATTCACCGTCTTCAGAAAGTATTTCCACTATGTCACCTTGATCAGGATTGCCGTTTTTGCTTTTCACCGCCCCCGAAAATATCCAAGGATGAAAACGTTTTACCGCATGGGTTTTTCCGCGATGGAGAATAAGGGCAGGATATTTTTGTTGATGTGCACCGGGAGTTTCGTTCATGTTCGTATGGTTGCGTTTTTTAAGAGCGCGATAAAAATATTGAAATGCTCCATACTGCAAATTGTGTTTTGCAAATGCATACAAAAAAACTGAACGTTCATAAACGGGTTGAAAACTTATATCCAAAAATGCCTTGCCGAAATTCAGTAGGCTTACTTTTATGCATAAATAATAACCCATGAACTATATTCAACGCATATCAGACTGTATGGAAAAGGAAGCAGAAAATGTTGCTTTCCTCTCTTACTTTACAACTGCTAAACTGGAGCAGAAACTTTTATTGGTGCGTAATCAAATTGAAATAGCCACTCGTCATGAACAACGCGATGCGCTTTCGCTTTTACAACTTTGGGGGAAACAAATTACTGATGCGCAAGAATTAAAAAAGTTGTTGAAGCCAGAGGAGAATCCTTTACTCGATATGAATATGGAATTGCCAGAAATAATGGCCTTTGAATTACTTCAAAACAGACAGGAGCTATTGAAAAACAAACTGCTCAAAGAGGAAATGGTAAAAGAGAAATTTTAAGATTTTTGAAATGCTTTTTATGGTATACAAAAAAGACCGCCTCAAAATTGAATTTGAGACGGTCTTTCGTTTTAGAAAAAGTGTGCTGTTTATTTTAAATCTGAAGCCACTGCTATGGTAATGTTTTCAACCGTTCCTCTTATTCCTAAACTAGGCGTATAATCTTCAGAAGTGCGAACTCCTTCTACCTGACATTTGAAGTCGGCCGAAATGGTCATACTTTTATGATCTGCACTCCATACAGCTTTCTTAATCGTAAGTTCTGTTGATTGCGGATTGCTGTAGAATTTTTCTTTGTTGAATTCGAAGCTTACTTTGCTACCGGCAGCCAAACCAATAACCCCATCTTTTACAGAAAACTCCACACCAATTTTTTGCGGATTGTAGTTACCACTCTTATCTTTTACATCGTTTCCGTATAAAATAACTTCGGCTGTTGAACCATCTTTAATAGATGCTTCGTACTTGTGGTCTTTGTGCGCGTCAAAAGCAAATCCATCAATGCGTGCTGCAAATGGACCTCCATTTAATGCGGGTTCAAGAGGTTTGCGAGTTTCAATTCCTTTGAACGAACTTGCCATAATAATCACTGAGAACATGCTCAATGTAAAAAACAACTTTTTCATGGTATTTTAATTTAGTTACATCTTCTTACGCACAAGTTGAGTAAAAGGTTCATAGGCTCGAAAAAATCTTTCCTTCAACCCAAATGAATTATAAAACGCAACTTGTAATTATTAGGGAGCGAATTCGGAACTTTCGAATAATTATTGCGTAAGAATTAGCAAGAGCTTTCATTAAGCTTGATTATTTACCACCAAAAAAAGAATTTGATATGGCCACACAGGAAGCAAAAGATTATTATTATCAAAAAGGTCGTCAGGATTTTATGATTGGCTTTTATGAACAACCTTTCCCAAGCCCAATGCTTATGGAACTAGATGAATTTGAAATGAATTGTAACAAATCGTATAAAAACGGTTATGGCGATTCGCAGGACGAGCTTAAAAGAAGATAAGAACACTGAATAAAAAAATACCGCTTTTACAGAGCGGTATTTTTTTTGCCTATTACTCAACACCAGCCGTAAAAATTATTTAATCACGAACGTTTTCAAAATCTTTTTGGTAAAGTCAACGTATTCCTGGCGGTCTTCTTCGTACGGGAACATACGCCACTCTAATAAATCTTCGGGGAAAGTAGTTTCGTAGTTGTAGTGGAAATAATTGATTTGCACAAATGAAGTAGTGTTAGGTATATTTCCATTCACTACCATTAGCGTAGTAAAGTTTGATTGCAGTTTCTCAATATCGTTGATGTAGTAAATCACTCCGTCTTTCCCTTGCGCGGTTTTAAATTGTTCGGTGGCAAAAACTGATACATTTACTTTCTCTGTAATTTCTTTTGGGTCAGCGGTCATGCCCGCTTCTTTATAATAAGCCAGCATGTGTTTTTTTACATCGGCTAAAATCATTTGCTTTTTCTCCTCAAAAGTTTTTTTGATAGTGTTCATGTTAATGGTTAATCCCTGCACTAATTTTTTTGAAGACAGCGGAAATGTAGAAACCAACGGATCGAAATCAGTTTTCTGTAATTTATATTCAATTATAGATTGCAAACCTTTCTCCTTCCAAAGTGGATTGATAACAATAGAGAGATTATCTTCCATCAACTTGTTGGCGTTAGTATCGGGCGCTGCTTCGGGCTGTGCAATTAGCATATCGGGAAGTTCTTTTAAAACTTCGCTAACTGTTTTCTTCGGCTTTGTCTCTTCTTTTTTTTGCGCGTGTAAAAAAGATGTGGCAAAAACAGAAATGAATAAAAAAACCGTAATTGATTTCATAGAAATTATTTAATGCATTAAAAAAGCCACTGACGAATCAATGGCTTTGGTTTTATTTTTCTGAGTCGTTCTAGTTCCAGTCTACCTGCTCATCATCGGTTATGTCGGGAGTGGTATTAGGAGTAATGTTTTCACTTAGTTTGTTGGCATCGGTATTAACAGGAGCAGCCGGCTTAATCGAGTGATTATTTTCCGAATGATTTGATTCAGAAGTATCGTTTGCTCTGGTTTGGCGCTCAGCATCGTAATCGTAATCGGGCAGCAATTCGGTCTTAATATAATCAACCGTTTCGTTCAATGCTTCGAGAAACTTCTTGAAATCTTCTTTATATAAAAATATTTTGTGACTGTCGTAACCTTCGCCTTCAAACTTTTTTTTGCTTTCGGTAATCGTCAAGAAGTAATCGCCCTGTTTGGTGCTTCTTATATCAAAGAAATAAGTTCTTCTTTTTCCTGCTCTCAGTTTCTTGCTGAAAAACCCACTGTATTTTCCGTCCTTGTTATTTTCCACAGTTCTTAATTTTTTACTGATTCTAAAAATAGCTCTTCACAAAATCTTATATGCTAAATTATATTTTTAATTAACAAAGATTGTACCGTTAAGTTCAGTCTTCCCTTCGCGTTGTTCATTCAGTTGCTTCTCAAAAATTTCGGCATACAAACCCTTTGCTCTCAATAGTTCTTCATGCGTTCCCTGTTCGGCAATTTTGCCATCGTCCAGCACCAGTATATTATCAAAGTGTATTAGAGAGAATATACGGTGTGTAATAATAACGGCAGTTTTACCGCGCAGCACTTCATCTAAATTCTGCTGAATCTGCTTTTCGGTGGCAGTATCCACAGCACTCAAACAATCGTCAAGCAAAAGAACATTCGGTTGCTTTATAAGAGCGCGGGCAATAGAAATACGTTGCTTTTGTCCGCCCGAAAGGGTAACGCCTCTTTCGCCCACAATAGTTTCGTAGCCCTGCGGAAAACTTTCAATCTCATTGGCAATAACTGCATAACCCGCAAAACGTGCAGCGTGTTCTTTAACAGCATCTTTTACTCCGAAAGAAATATTTTCGGTAATGGTTTCTGAAAACAGAAACATATCCTGCGGCACAAAACCAATTTGTTTACGCAATGCGCCCGTATTGTATTGACTTACTTCAGTGCCGTCCATCAAAATTTTTCCGGTGGTTACGTTATACATGCGCAAAATCAAATCGGCAATAGTTGATTTGCCTGAGCCCGTTCTGCCAATGATAGCCAAACGTTCTCCTGCTCTCACTTTAAACGAAACATCTTTCAACGCTTTAATTCCCGTGTCAGGGTAAGTGAACGAAACGTGCTCAAAAGTAATTTCACCTTTAATCTCTTTTTCCATTCCGCCTTCGGTGGTAATAGAAGGTTTGTAATCGAGAAACTCATTGATTCTTCGTTGCGAAATAATAGCGCGTTGAATCATAGAAACCGTAAAACCCAAAGAACTCACGGGCCACATCAGCATATTGGTATACATTAAAAACGCGGTGATATCACCCACGGTAACTCTTCCTGCCGATACTTCTTTGCCGCCTACATAAACCACAATGATGATACTACAGCCCACTAAAAATGTAATGATGGGAAAGTAGAGCGAATCGATACGCGCCAGTTTCAATTGCAGATTGCGATACTCTTGTGTTTCCTTTTCAAAAAAGCCAAGCATTTCTTTTTCGCGCGCGTATGCCTGCACCACACGAATACCCGAAAAAGTTTCCTGCGCATTGGTAGTGAGGTCTGAAAGTTTCGGCTGAATTTTTGCACTGTATCTTCCTATCAAACCATTGATGACATAAATGGTTATAGAAAGCAGCGGCAGCGGAATTAAAACTTTAAGCGTGAGTGATGGACTAATCAACATCATAGATGCCAGCGCAAATGTGATGGTGAAAAACAAATTGACCGAATACATAATCGCAGGTCCAATATACATGCGCACCTTGCTCACATCTTCGGTAATGCGATTCATTAAATCGCCCGTATTGTTCTTTCTGTAAAAAGCTAAATCAAGTTTTTGATAATAGTCGTAGATTTCGTTTTTCATGTCGAACTCCACTAATCGCGAAACCACGATAATGCTTTGACGCATCATAAATGTAAAACCGCCTGCCAGCATCGCCACCACTAAATAGCGCAGAAACAACCACAAAACATCGGTGCTTATTTTGTTTCGAACCACATCACTGAATTCGCTCGCGTTGTTCACACTTTTTAAATTACGAACAATGAGGTCAACCGCATTTTTGGTAATAATAGGATTGTAAACGCTCAGCGCATTAGCGCTGATAACAAAGGCAATGCCCGCTATAAAGCGCCATTTATAACGCGCAAAATATTTATTGAGATGTATGAGTTCTTTCACAATTTTTCTTCTGAAAATAATTTATCAACGAAAACAATTCCTGCGACTTTTCTGCGTTTGGTAAAATCAAAATCCTTGTCAACTTTGCCGCGCTTTAAAACGGGGCGAAGCTAAAAAAATCAACTTATGAGTGGGGAATCAAATGTTATGAAGAGCGTGGAAAGAAAAAATGCGCACGTGTTTGAAATGGTAGAGCCCATGGAACATGAACAGGTCATGTACTTCAACGATAAAGATACGGGGCTTAAAGGAATCATTGCAGTTCACAATACGGTTCTCGGTCCTTCGCTGGGTGGTTGCCGCATTTGGAACTATGATAACGAAAGCGATGCGTTGTGGGATGTGCTGCGCCTTTCGCGCGGCATGACTTTCAAATCGAGTATCAGCGGAATAAATTTAGGAGGTGGCAAAGCAGTTATCATCGGTAATCCGAAAGTGAAACGCGATGAAGCGTTCTGGCGAAGATTCGGAAAATTTGTAGACAGCTTAAACGGAAAATATATTACAGCGGAAGATGTGGGTACGAGTACCGAAGTGATGAGCATAGTAATGCAGGAAACCAAACACGTTACCGGCAAACCTGTTTCGGCAGGTGGCACAGGCGACCCTTCGCCATTTACTGCTTACGGAGTTTTTCTTGGTTTAAAAGCGAGCGTAAAAGAATTAACAGGTAGTGATTCTTTGGCAGGTAAACGCGTGGCAGTTCAGGGAGTTGGGCATGTGGGACATAGTTTGGTGGGGCATTTAACTGACGCGGGAGCCAAAGTTTTCATTACTGATATCAATCAAACTAATTTACAAAACACCGCTAAAGAATTCAACGCAACGGTAGTAGGCACTCACGAAATTTATGATTTAGATGTTGATGTTTATTCACCTTGCGCACTTGGTGCCACTGTAAATTCCGATACTATTTCCACGCTTCGCTGTTCCATTATTGCTGGCGCAGCAAACAATCAATTAGCCGATGAAAATTTGCACGGGCGAATGCTATTGGATAAAGGGATTATCTATGCGCCAGATTTTTTGATTAACGCTGGAGGTGTTATCAATTGCTATCGCGAAGTTCATTCCTTGGGAGAAACTGAATCGAATGTATTGATTGAAAATATTTACAACCGCACGCTCGAAATTTTCAAAAAATCAAAAGAAGAAAATATTCCTACACAAGAAGCAGCTATACGAATAGCGGCTGATAGAATTGCAAAAGCGAAGTTGAATTAAGAGAAGGTTAATCGTATCAATCATAGTTCTTTAAAAAACTGTTCATGCTCGGAAGAAGAAATTTGCGGATTAAGGTAATGCAGATATTGTATGCGTGGGAAATGGACCACGATATTCCGCTCACCAAACTCGAGACGCATTTGAGCGAACAGGTTCAAAAGTCGGTACAACTTTACCTTACTAATCTGCTTTACCTGGTAGAGGTTTGCAACTACTCTATGGTTGACAAAGCCAAGAGACTTGCCAAGTATATTCAAACAGAAGAAGACAATATTGCCAGCACCACCATTGCTGCCAATTCCATTATTCAGTATTTGCAAAACAATGATGCCTTTCTTGCGCTCGTAAAAAAAGAAGGCATTCGCAATCACATTGCAACAGATGTGGTGAAAAAACTTTTCAATGAACTTTCTTCTAAACCTAAATACAAAGAGTATTCGGCTTTGGCGCAACCTACGCTCGAACAGGACAAAGAAATTATCAGCTTCATTCTCAAAAAAATATTTCAGAGCGAAAAAGATTTAGAACATCATCTCGAAGAAATTTTCATCAACTACGATGATGATTATACATTGCTTGTTCACGTTACCGGAAAATACATTGACACCTTTAGTGCCGATAAAGCCGACAACTTTTTTCAGGGATTAGACCAATGGGAAGAAGAAAAAAAGTTTGCGATTCAACTGCTTATTAAAACTATTCAGAACAACGAAGAACTAACCGCCATTATTGAACCGAATTTGAAAAACTGGGAAATGGATCGTGTGGCAGTGCTCGATTTGATATTGATGAAATTAGCCGTAAGCGAGTTGAAATACTTCCCTACCATTCCTGTAAAAGTTTCTATCAACGAATATATCGACATCTCTAAACTTTACAGCACTCCTAAAAGCAAAGACTTTGTAAATGGTGTACTCGACAAAGTAAAAAACGGTTTGTTCGAACAAGGCGGCATCAAAAAACACGGAAGAGGATTGATGGAATAATTGCAGACGCTAGATGTTAGATTTTAGACGATAGACAACAGCCGCACTTTGTAAGTCAAATCCTCAGGTCTAACATCTGTTGTCTAATATCTAAAATCTTATCCGTTGCTTTATCCAGCATTTCATAAACTTCTTCATAATGCTTTTCGCTGAGTCCCCATGGGTCGGGAACGGCTTGGTTCATATCCTGATTTACTTCGTTCATGATTAAATGCACCTTCGAAATTTCCTGTTCGCTCTTCGCCATGTCGGTTACATCTTTATAGTTGCTGCTATCCATTACATAGATAATATCAAAGTGCTCTAAATCTTTTCTGCGCAACGGGCGACTGCGTTGATACGTAATATCAATGTCGTGTTCCTTCATCACTTTGATTGATTTTTCGTTCGGCAATTCACCTTCGTGCCAATCGCTTGTACCTGCAGAATCAATTTCCCAATCTAAATTTTTGAGCTCAGCTTTATGTTTCAGCAAACCATGTGCAATAGGAGAACGACAAATGTTTCCGAGACAAACGAACAGAATTTTTAAAGGCATAATTTCTTGGCACTTATTTATTAGAGTGAAGTGCCATGCGGTTTCCTTCGCTGTCGAGGAACAAAGCCATGTAACCGTAGTCAGGAGAAATCTGGCGTTTAGCTAACAACACTTTCCCTCCTGCTGCTTCCATTTTTGAAAGCACCTCATTCAAATCAGGATTCGCATTCAAATAAATCAACGAACCATCTGCAGAAGGTTTGTAATCAGGTCCGGCACAAATTGCACCGCTTACTTTGCCTTCGTCATACGGAAAGAAAGCCATCTTCACTTCCATATTCATAGTTTGCATAGTGAACCCGAAAATGGTTTCATAAAACTTTTGAGCGCGGTCAAAATCGCTTGCAGCAATTTCAAACCAATTGAGCATGTTCTTCATATTGTAAATTTTGATGCAAATTAAAAATCATTTTACTGAACCAAACATTCTTGTTTACTTCGTTCCCTAAACTCGCAACCATGCCACAATTCATTTTACTCATCCGCGAAGACCTCAGACGTTATCCTATTCCCAAAGAAGAACTTGAAGCAATTATTGCTGCGCACATGAAATGGGCGCGTGACCTCACTGCCCGAGGTATTTTTAAAGATGGCAATGGCATTCAAAGCGATGGTCGCCTCATTGAACTCATCAACGGAGATTTAGTTGTGCAGCCCGTGCGCGATGTGCGTCAGGGTGTGGGTGGTTACTACATTATTGAAGCCGAAGATTTACAAGCGGCTGTTGAGATTGCAAAGGAATGTCCTACGTATAAGGATGGCGATTTGATTGAAGTAAGACCTTTAGGAGCATAATGGATAACAAGACAATCGTGGCTCTCGCCACACCACAAGGAGTTGGAGCTATTGGTGTTATTCGTTTATCGGGAACCGAAGCCGTTCAAATTACAGCGAAAATTTTTAGAGGAAAGAATTTAGAGAAACAGAAATCGCATACGGTTCATTACGGTCATGTTGTGGATGGCGAAAAAGTAATTGACGAAGTAATGGTTGCGCTTTTCCGCGCGCCAAAAAGTTTTACTACCGAAGATGTGGTGGAAATTTCCTGTCACGGTTCTCCGTTTATTGCAGAACAGATTATTCAATTGCTGATACAAAACGGAGCGCGTTCAGCAAAACCGGGTGAGTTTACATTACGCGCTTTTATCAATGGTAGAATTGATTTATCACAAGCCGAAGCAGTAGCGGATTTAATTGCGAGCGACTCAGCCGCTTCACTCGATTTAGCATTGAAACAAATGCGCGGTGGATTTTCAAACGACATAAAAATTCTTCGTACTGAACTCGTCAACTTCGCTTCGCTCATTGAACTTGAACTGGATTTTGGGGAAGAGGATGTAGAATTTGCCGACCGCAAAAAACTGATAGAATTGATTGATGCCATTCAATCAAAACTAAAGCCACTGATAGAATCCTTCAAACTGGGTAACGTAATCAAGAATGGAGTAAACACAGTAATTGCAGGCAAACCCAATGCCGGCAAATCAACTTTACTCAATGCTTTACTCAACGAAGAGCGCGCAATTGTTTCTGAAATTCCCGGCACCACACGCGACACGATTGAAGAAGTGCTGAACATCAATGGCATTCAATTCCGATTCATTGATACCGCTGGAATAAGAATTACCGAAGATGTAATTGAAAAATTGGGTGTGGCAAAAACAATGGAGAAGTTGAAGCAAAGCTCTGTTTACATTTATCTGTTTGATGTTAACTCCACTACACCCGAAGAACTGGTAAAAGAAATTCACGAACTCGAATTACTTGGCTTCAGCGGAATTATTGTTGGCAATAAAATTGACAAAGCTAGTTGGAAAGCAACTGCTCCGTTTTATGCTGTATTAAACTCGCAACTTGCAACCCGTAACTTGCAACTCCTGTTTATTTCATCGCAAACGCAATACAATATTCCGTTGTTGAAAGAAAAATTATTTCAACTCGCCACTTCCAATCTTCAACCAGATTCAACAGTAGTAACCAACGCTAGACACTACGAAGCTCTTTTAAAAGCAAACGAAGCATTGAACGAAGTAATGGTTGGAATTGAAAATCAAAACACAGGTGACCTAGTTGCGTTAGACATCAAACGCGCTTTAGAATATCTCGGACAAATCTCGGGTGAGGTTACAAACGAAGAAATTCTTGGTACCATTTTTTCGAAATTTTGTATCGGGAAATAGGGTTGCCTTGTTAAAATTGTTGCGAGAATATTTAAAGTTCAATTTTAGAAAACCTTTTAGTTTAGCTTAAAATATAACTGCGATGAAAAATTTTATTTGCTTATTGATTGTAGGTTTGTCTGTTTGTAAGAATGTAGCTCTTTCTCAAACTGTAACACCAAGCGATACTTTAAAGGGCTTCTGGGGAATTAACTTTGGCAAGACAAAGGAACTGGCAACTAAAATCCTATCTACAAAGAGTGTCACTATCACCGAAAAAGTCAATGGCAATATAACCAGCCTAAATATTACTAACGCAGTATTTTCAAATAGAAAAGTATTGCTGCTCACAATGAAATTTGTGAATAATAAATTTTTTGAAGCCACTCTAAACTATGATACAGAACGACCGAATATGCGTGGAGACTTTGAATCAATTGCAAATATTTTAGATGAAAAATATTTTAAGGGAAATAGATTTGCTGATTTTAAATATCCCTACTCCGAACATGATGAACACGAAGAAACTGCTTTGAATATGGGTTATGGCAAACTTGAATCTTTTTGGACTTTTGCTAACAAGAACGCCATTGCTTTAGAAACTAAATTTTTCGAAACCTTTTCTGTTATTGTCCTAACTTATCAAGATGTTGACTAGTACGATGAAGCACATAAAGAAACAGTTAAAACAAGTGACTATTAATTGTAATTTAGTATCCCGCAACTCAAAACTCTTCACTCAACTCCGCGCCCAATTTCATTAAATCCTCTTTTGTTTCAAAAGGAATCATTCGTTTCAAACCGAGTAAGTTTTCTTTCGATACTGGAAAAGGCAAATGCAATAATTCGACTAAGCCAATAGCCATATCAGCAACAAAATACGGAACAGAAATAAACAGCGGAGTTCTTCCGCTTTGTTTTGCAGCGCGTGAAAAAATTTCTTTTAGCGTATAAGTTCTGTGCGATGCCAGACAATAGATTCCGGTTGTTTTCTTTTCAATGCAAGAAGCAATCGTCTTCACTACATCGCTTACCAAAACAATTTGTTCGGGTTGATTGCCTCCGCCAATCATTGGAATGATTCGTGATTTTGCTACTATAGATTTAATACGACTGTAAAGTCCTTCGGCACCAATCACCAATCCCAACTTCAAAATCAAAACTTTGCTTTTATCTAATTTCTGTTCGAGTTCATACTTGTGTTTCCCGTATTCTGAAAGTGCAGTTTCATGAGCCGAAAGAGTTGAGAAGAAAATAAACTGAACGTTATTCTTTATACAAGCTTCACTCAAAACAAGCGCTTGTTGCACATTCTTTCTCGAAGAATCATTTCCTTTTTCGTAAAGAACAAAAGCTGTATGAATCAAAACATCAAGTTTCGAAACATCAGGAACAGTGGAAGCATCGTTCAAATCAAAATGAACAAATGAGGTGTTCGGTTGAAGCATTTCGGGTTTTCTGCGTTGGTATAACACCACCTCATTTCCTTGCGAAACAAAATACTTCACCAGCTCACTGCCTATAAAACCATTCGAACCTGTAATACCTACACGCATTTGTGGTTAATTATTTTACCTGCAGCAAAGAAAGTATTTTCAAGAATTCTATTTTTAGCGCAATGAATCAAACTATTCGCGTAGCTGTTATCATTCCCGCTTATAACGAAGAAGCAAGTATTGCTTCGGTGGTTAGTGCTGTGCATGCGGCAAGCAGCGATAGTATACAACTCACTCCTGTGGTGGTGAATGATTGTTCTAAAGATTCCACTAAAGAAATTATCGGCTCATTGAATTGCGTGGCGCTCAATCTCCCCATCAATCTCGGCATTGGTGGTGCGGTGCAAACCGGAATTAAATATGCTTTTGATAATGGTTTTGATTTTTGTGTGCAGATAGACGGTGACGGTCAGCACCCGCCACAATTTATTCCCGTGCTCGAAAAAGAATTAGTCGCTAATAATTGGGATGTGGCTATTGGTTCGCGTTATATTGAGAAGGAAGGTTTTCAATCAACGTTCATGCGCAGAACAGGCATTCAGTATTTTCAGTTTCTGCTTAAACTTATCACTAGCGAAAATGTAACCGACTCTACTTCGGGTATGCGCATGATGAATCGTAAAACAATGAAACTGCTCTATGCTTATTACCCCGATGAATATCCCGAACCTGAAGCCTTGATTATTTACAATCGCAACGGTTTGAAGTTTGGCGAAGTTCCTGTGCAGATGAATGAGCGCATGGGCGGACAATCATCTATTCAAGGATTTGGCGCTGTGTATTATATGTTCAAAGTAACCATTGCAATAATTTTCACTTACCTAAGACAATAAGCATGGAACGCATTCAAATCATTGCCATTATCGGAAGTCTTTGTTTTCTGGGCTATGTGATGTGGCAAATCAAAAAAGGAAAGCTGCGCGAGGAATACGCGTTCATCTGGATTCTCTCCACCTTTGTTTTGATTGTGCTTTCGGTATGGCGCAACGCACTTGAAATACTGGCGCACACCTTTGGTGTAATTGCTCCGCCTAATTTACTTTTTGCAGGAGCTTTGTTTGCGGTGCTTATCTATTTACTTCATCTGTCGCTCACCGTTTCAAAACTGCAATACGAAAACAAAACGTTGGCGCAGGAACTTGCCTTACTCAAACAGAAGATTGACAAGAAAGAAAAAGCATGAGTGAGTTTTCGATTAGCCGCCAGGAGATGAACTGCTACACGAATTATTTACTCGGTAAAAATGCCGATGAACAATCGCTTACTTTATTTGAGCGCGCTATAAAACAAGAAGCTACTATTTTAAATGACGAGGAAGAAAAGCTGCTTCGTTTCATGGTGAAAAATTTATGGAGTGTTACTTTGCTCGATGCGGCTTTCGGAATGTTTTTACATAAACACAAGTTGCGCAAGCGAATGATTATTGCTTTCGCTATTCTGGAAACCAATCCGCTCTACTTTGACTTTTTTCAACCGAAACAATTTTCTGTTTTTTATTTTTTCAGTTTAAGCGTTCGCGCATTTTTTCAATTGCTGAAAGCATTGGCGGGAAGCATCATTCTACTTTTCTCTTAAATGGAAACAGCCGACTACATCATTATTGGTTCGGGATGCACGGGAGCAATGGCTGCACAAACGCTGGTGGAGAAGGGCGTGCAGGTGCTTATGCTCGATGGAGGAATTACCGATTCTAAATATGCAAGCACAATTCCTGACGATGATTTTTTAAGTGTTCGCAAAAACGAAAATGCACAACACGAATTTTTTATAGGAAAAGATTTTGAAGGCATTCCGTTTGGCGATGTGAAAACGGGAGAGCACTTAACACCTCCGCGCAAATTCATGATTGAAGAAGTCAATCGGTGGATGCCGATGCTGTCAAAAAATTTCTCTCCGTTGGAATCGCTTTCTCTCGGTGGATTAGGAAACGGATGGGGTTTGGGTTGTTGCGTTTTTTCGAATGAAGAATTAAAAGCAGCGGGTTTAGATACCGCCCGTATGAACTCCGCGTATCAAACCATAGCAAATCGAATCGGCATTAGCGGAACAAAAGACGATGCAGCACACTACACTGCTTCTTCCCTAAATAACTTAATGCCGTCTATTCATTTCGATTCAAACGGAAAAAATCTTTTTGAGAATTATTCGAAGAAGAAACAGAAACTGAACAAGCAGGGTTTTTATATGGGCCGTCCTTCTTTGGCTTTGCTTACTCAGGAAAAAGAATCGCGCAAAGCATATCAATATAAAGACCTCGACTTTTATTGCGACCAGGACAAGAGCGCGTATCGTCCTACGTTTACGGTGGAGGAGTTGAAGAAGAAAAACAATTTCAGTTATCGCGGTGGCTTGGTGGTTATGAAGTTTGAAGAGGCCGATGGTTTTGTAACAGTTGAATGCAAAGCCATTTACACCAACGAAACCATTTCATTCCGTTGCAAAAAATTGATTTTGGCTGCGAGTTGTTTGAGCACTGCACGCATAGTGCTGCGTTCGTTTAATGCGTATGATGTAAAGCTTCCCGTTATTTCAAACCCTTATAGTTATCTGCCCGCTATTCAACCTTACCTTCTGGGTAAAGATTCCGATGAACGCAAAATAGGTTTCGCGCAGCTTTCTCTTTTTCACGATCCGCAGAAAAATAATTTGGATGTGGCTATGGGTTCTGTTTACAGTTACCGCTCGCTGATGGCGTTTCATATTTTGAAAGAAACACCAATGGGTGTGAAAGACGCTTACCGCTTTCTGCAATGGATGATGCCTGCTTTTACTATTGTTGGTTTGTTTCATCCGGAGCGCGGCAGCGAACAGAAATATCTTTCACTTAAAAAAGATGCAGCACAAGTAAGTGGCGATTCGCTTTCAGTAAATTACGAACAGAATAATGCTGAGCAACAAAAAATAAATGAGAACGAGCGACTGTTCTCTAGCGCGCTTCGACAGCTCAATTGTTTTGTGCTTAAGAAAATAAACCCCGGCAATGGTTCTGGCATTCACTATGCAGGCACTTTGCCTTTTGCCGAAACCAATGCGCGATTCACTATTCATAGCAATGGTTTATTGGGTGACACCAAAAATGTTTTTGTTGCAGATGGTTCAGGAATAAAATACCTGCCGGGTAAAGGGCTCACGCTTTCGCTGATGGCAAATGCGCATAATGTGGCGGATAGTGCTTTAGTAAATCATTAGATTCAGAAATCATTACACAAAGACACAAAGACGCGAATTGTAAAACCTATCTATGGTTTTTCTTCGTGGCTTTGCGCCTTAGTGTTAATTGAATTTTGAATTAATTACTAAAAACGTAGCGGAGGATATTCGCGCCCATCTTTAACGCTTTCTCACGCACCTCAGTTGGGTCTTTGTGCACGCTCTGGTCTTCCCATCCATCGCCTAAATCACATTCATAAGTATAAAGCGCTACCAATCTTCCTTCATGGAATAATCCAAAAGCCTGTGGAGGTGTGCCATCGTGTTCATGAATTTTAGGAAGACCGTTTGCGAAATCAAACTTTTGATGAAACACAGGATGCGAAAACGGAAGTTCAATTAGTTTGCTGCCGGGGAAAAGCTTTTCGAGTTGAACGCGAATGAATTTATCCATGCCGTAATTATCATCGGCATGAAGAAAACCACCACCAATTAAATATGCCCGCAGATTATCTAATTCCTGTTCGTTGAACACTACATTGCCGTGACCCGTCATATGTACAAAAGGATAGTTGAACAAATCGGCACTGCCTACTTCCACCGTTGGAATATCGGTTTCAATATTCATGTTCAAATTCTGATTGCAGTATTTGGCAAGATTGGGCAAAGAAGTAGGATTAGCATACCAGTCGCCACCGCCATTGTATTTGAGCAGGGCAATCTTTAATGGTTTATCAACGGGAGTAAACGAGGAAGCGAGAACAAAAAAGGAGAAAAGAAAAATTATTTTTTTCATTGAAAAGCTAAACTATTATTCGTTCGCCAAATTAAAAACCGAAGCGGCAAATATACCAGCGGTTTCTAAACGCAAGCGGCTCTTACCGAGCGATACCGTTTCAAATTCATGCTTTGCTGCCAACAAAACTTCTTCTTTATTAAAATCACCTTCGGGGCCAATCATTATTACAGCATCAAAGTTTCCTTGGTAAGCATTTTTTAAATGAACAGCTTTTTCATCGCAGTAGGCAATGTATTTCTGCGCGGTGTTTTTTTGTCGCGCCAAAAACTCTTCCACCTTGAGCACGGGGTTAAGCACGGGTAGCGTTAGTTTTAAACTTTGTTTGCAGGCGCCAAGTAAAATTTTCTCAATTCTATCGGCACGCAGTTCTTTGCGCTCGCTGTGTTTGCACAGCAGCGGGGTAATTTCATTTACACCAATCTCCGTTGCTTTTTCGACAAACCATTCGAAGCGCTCGATATTTTTTGGCGGAGCAATAGCGATATGAAGTTTAGGTTTATTACTCTCATCCTTTTGCCTGAGGCGCACCACATGCACCATTACTTCATTTTTGCTGATGCTTTGAATGCGCGCATCAAACAAATTTCCGCGGCCGTCAAAAACAAAAAGCTCTTCTCCTTCGCGCTTGCGCAATACGTTAGCTATGTGGCGCGACTCGGTTTCGTCAAGAGCGCTATATTCATCAAGGTTAGCGAGGGGGCAGTAGAAGATGTTCATGAAGCGAAATTATTTTAATCAAACTTCACTACCTTAAATTCTGTTCTGCGGTTTACTGAATGTTCGGCATCAGAGCATTCTACTTTATCTGTGCAACTATTTTTTAATTTTTCTTCCCCAAAACCTATAGCTATCAAATGCGTTTTGTCAACACCATTTGAAGCCAAATATTCTACACAGGCGTTGGCGCGAAAAGCAGATAACATATAGTTGTATTTTGCTTTCCCACGGCTGTCGGTGTAGGAACTCATTTCCACTTCAAGAGCAGTATTGCTTTTCATTATCCCTGCCACTTTATCCAATTCTTTTTTAGCCGCTCCATTGAGTTCCCAACTGTTGTAATCAAAATAAATACTAGGCAAATCAAAAGACAAGGTACTAATGGTATAGGTAAGCATTACATTTTCGTTCAACGGCTTAGCCTCAGCAGAATCCGCAGTAGAAATTGTTTTTACAAACTTATCGAAAGAGCCATCTTCAGTAGTTAATGGTTTTGTCACTTTCAAATCGTATTCATGATCTGTGTACAAATCAAATTTAGTCTTGCCATTTACATCACTTTTTTGCTCCATAGCTTCGCCTGTTTGTTTGTCAATTACAAATACAGTTGCTCCTTGCAATTTGTTCCCATCTTGCTGTGAAACATCAACTATTAAATCAATTCCTCCTTTTGGCTCAAGTAAAATTATTTCGCTTTCGTTTTTTGATGAACTTACATTGATAGTGTTTTTAGATTTTCCATAGCCGTTTTTATCGGCTTCTATTTGATAGATGCTACCTGCATTCATATTGAAACAGAAATCGCCTTTCAAATTTGTTTTGCCCTTGATGGAATCACCAGTTGACGAAATAGCAACCAAATTTACATCGGGCACTCCCGCTTTAGTTTTGGCATCTACCACTGTTCCGCAAATGCTTTCTGCTTTCTTAACGAACTTGTAAATATCATCATCACCTAAACCACCGGGGCGGTTAGAAACGATAAAACCATTCTTGCCTGTTTCATCACTGACATAACCAAAATCATCTTGAGCTGTATTAAGAGGAGCCCCTACATTTTGAACGTTACTAAATTTATTGCCCGATGCATTTGCCGAATAAATATCCAAGCCGCCTAACCCAACACGCGAATCACTTGCAAAGTAGAGGCTACCGTCATAACCAATTGAAGGAAACATTTCTCTACCTGGGGTATTTATTTCTTTTCCTAAGTTCACAGGATTCTCCCATGTAGTTCCGTTTTTTACAGAAACATAAACATCCGTTTCACCAAAACCATTTGGCATATCGCTGATGAAATAAAGTCTATTGCCATCCTTTGAAAGTGCCGGATGCGCAGCATTGTAATCGGCACTGTTGAACGGCAGCGATTGAATATTTGTCCATCCTTTTTTCTCTGTCCAATCAGCATGATACAAACCAAGTCTGCGAATGTGGTCAGCGCCTTTCTTCTTGTAATTAGTACGCGTGAAAAACATTTCTTTCCCATCGGCACTGAAAGTAGCGGGACCTTCATTCAATCTGCGATTGATTCTTCTTTTCAGCTTTTCAGCAGGCAATACATCGCCCGGTGTGCCGGGTTTTATTCCATACAAATCATAATAACCTCTACCGCTCCAGAGGTCAGAAATTTTTATGCCGCTTCCTTCGCCACGATTCGAAGCGTAAATCATTCCTCCAATCCAATAGGCCGGGCCAATATCGGAAGCATTTGAATTTTCTGGGATATTGCTGATTTCGTACGTTTTCAAATCAGTTAACAACGGCTTTACATCCTCAGCAAATTTTTTGAATTCAATGGCACGCGAATCTAAAGGGGAAGCAAGAGCAAAATTTTTATACACTTTTCCTGCTTCGTCATACTTACCATTGATACGAAGCATTTGCCCCAAATAAAATTTATTAATTGGAGCCGAATTCGGATTTGCCACTATTGATTTGTAAACCGCCTCTGCACTTACATAATCTTCTTCCATCATCAACGCCATCCCCAATTTCTGCATAGCAGCAGTGTCATTGGCATTAAGGTCAGCCGCTTTTTTGTAACTGGCTGCAGCTTTCTCAAAGCGGAAATTGCTCATTTGGTGGTCGCCTTGCTCAATAAATTCTTGCGCATACAGCGAAAGACTAAGGCAAGTTAAAATGAGCAGAACCGAAAATATATTCTTCATAAAATGTTTTAGGAAATAAGTTTCTCTCAGAAATATTTCACCTGTCGTGGACTTACAATTTTTGCTTTGCTGAAATCGAAATCGAAACTTGCCATTACTTCGTGAGTACCCGATGTATATTTATTGAGCGATGAAACCGTAAGGTCGTAGCAATACCCAATGCGTAGTTGCTTAGTTACGTTTGCCGCCAGCATAAAGCTGTAAGAATCGTTCAAACGATAACCCGCACCGAGCCAGATTCTGTCAACGAAAATAAAAGCCACATTGAAATCGAAAGTGATAGGCGCATGAACAGGCACATATTTCATAAGCACCGAAGGAACAAACTTCACTTTTTTACCAATGCTAAAAACATATCCACCCGTAAAAAGTAAATGATAATACTGTCGTGCAACGTTGGTAGAAAGTGAAAAAGCAGAATTGCCACCGTTTAGTTTGTTAGCCAGAATATGCGGTAGCGAAACGCCTACGAAAAATTTATCGCTGTAAGCATAAATACCAAACCCAACGTTAGGCACCCATCTATTAATATCGTTTCCGGCAAAGTTCGGGTCGTTAGGTTCGGCAGTAGCCACATCATTCAAATTACTTCTATAGTTGGTAACCCCTGCTGAAATGCCGATGCATAGACGCACTTTTTTTTTCTTGCCAATAGGAATGCGATAAGCAAAATCGGCATTGACCGAATGTGTTTGCATAACACCAATGCGGTCGTAACTGTAAATCATGCCCACACCAATTTTATCATTTTTTAAAGGAGAGTGAATAGCAAACGAACCCGATTGCGGCATGCCGGGCATTTTCACCCATTGCGCGCGGTAAATTGCCATGGTGTTCATCACATCGTGACTGCCAGCATAAGCAGGATTGATATACAACCCGTTGAAACGATACATACTGTACTCAGCATCCTGCTGTGCAAAGGAAAAACCAATGAAGGTGAAAGTGAAGAAGATAGAAAGTAAAAATTTCCTCATACTGCTATTTGAAACCGAACAAAGATAAACGCAGAAAATTGAGAGCGAAAAAAATTATCGACAACGCGCGCCTAAATCGTTTTAAGTGGATTGCGAAAGAGTTGTTCAGAAACTTATTTTTGAGCCATGAGTGAAGTGAGAAAAATAAAACCTTCTTTAAGTAAAGGCACCCGCGATTTTTTGCCGAGCGAAGTAGCCAAGCGCAATTATATTTTCAACACAATTAAGAGCGTGTTGCGCAAATATGGTTTTGAAGAAATTGAAACACCTGCCATTGAAAAGTTAGAAACCCTCACCGGAAAATATGGTGAAGAAGGTGATAAATTGTTGTTTAAAATTTTGAATAGCGGAGACTATTTAAGTGAAATAAGAAGTAAGAAAACTGAAATAGCGAGTTTAACATCACAGGAAATTACTCCCATGATTTCGGAAAAAGGTTTGCGCTATGATTTAACGGTTCCACTGGCGCGGTATGTGGTGCAACATCAGGATGATTTAGCTTTCCCTTTTAAACGATTTCATATTGGACCTGTTTGGAGAGCTGATAGACCGCAGAAAGGACGCTATCAGGAATTTTATCAGTGCGATGCCGATGTAATTGGAAGTAACTCACTGTTGAATGAAGTAGAGTTGACAAAAATTTATTTGGAGGTTTATGAAAAACTTGGAATACAAGTTTCTTTACGAATGAATAGCCGAAAAATTCTTGAAGCGTTGGCTGAGTATGCTTCTTGCAAGGAGTTACTTACTGAGATTACGGTAGTCATTGACAAGCTTGATAAAATTGGAATCGAAGGAGTGAAAAACGAATTGAGCAAACTGAATCTTTCAGCGGAACAGCAGCAAAAAATTTCTTCGCTGCTTCAAACAAAATCTTTAGAAGAACTAACTGCTGTTTTCGAAAATATTGAAATAGGCAAAAAAGGAATTGAGGAATTGAATTTTGTTTTCAAAAACACGACAGCGCAAAATTTAGTTTTTGATATTACACTGGCCAGAGGGTTGAACTATTACACGGGCGTTATTTGGGAAGTCGTATTTTCTCAATCTACCATAGGCTCGCTGGGCGGTGGCGGTCGTTATGATAATTTGACTGAAATGTTTGGTGGGCAGAATATGAGTGGAGTGGGTATTTCATTCGGCATTGAGCGCATATACGATGTCCTTGAAGAGCTACAACTCTTTCCTGAAAATATTACACAGGGAGTAAAAGTATTGTTCGTGCCGCGCGAAGAATCAGTTGAAGAATTTACCTTTCAACAGGTTCAGATGTTGCGCGATGCAGGAATACCTGCCGAAATTTTTCTGGGCAATGTAAAGAAGCAGAAGCAATTCAATTATGTAGAGCAAAAGCACATTGCTTACATAGTAGAAATTGGCGGTAACGAAGTTGAATCGGGCAGGTTCCGGTTGCGCAATTCTCAAACCCGCGACACGGAACAAGACCTCACCATAAGCGATATAATCAGTCGCCTGTCCTAGAATAATAAGACTGTTAATAAACTATTCTGCAAGATTCTGCGTCTTGGTATAAAGATTGTTTAAACAAAGACTTGACTTTGGTTCGTCATCCATTTAAATTGCGTTGCATTTTGATCCGAACCACCAGTCGAAACGTAATTTACTAATTGGCATTTTTCATCCTGAACATGAAAAAAATCGGACTTTTATTCTTACTGCTTTCCTTTTTTTCTACCAGCACTTTTGCTAATGTAGGTAAGAAACAAATTCGTTTGCGCATTCTTGATACGCTCAGCACCGTGTATGACGAAACCAATATTTACCTCGATTTAGGTTCAACATCTGCTTACAGTTATCCTGAAGACGGACAAAAAATAGTTGACACTTCTTCAGGAGCTCCTTACATTTATTCTTTCACTTCGAATAACATTCCATGCTTTTCAAACAGCTATGGAAATTTCACTAATCCAGTTTCCATTCCAATTGGTTTTAGAGTAGGAAGTAGCGGAACTTTCCGTTTTATGACAACGTTCTTAGATAATTTTGATGCTACAAGTATCGTACAATTAGAAGATAAAACACTTGGTGTGTTTCACGATTTACGACAAGGCGATTTTGAACTTGCTTTTGCACAAGCCCAAACAGACGATAATCGTTTTGTACTTCATGTTTCGTATCCGGCAATAATTTCAACCGCAGATGCAGATTGTAACAACACAAACGCAATCATCACCATTACTCAGGATACCAGCATTGTATGGTCGCTTTGCGCTTTGTATGATGACAGTTTGAATCTACTCAATTCGTTTAGCAACATCAATGGTGTTTTTAATTTCGCTTCGCTAACAGAAGGAAATTACAATCTCGTTTTTGCATTTGGAGTTTATACTACTATTTTTCCCGTGTCTGTGAACGGGCATCAGATTGTAGTGGATGCAATGGCTTCTAAATATTACGCAGCTGTGGATGAGAGCATACATTTTTCTGTTCTTGCTTCTCATGCCAACCATTTTGTTTGGGATTTTGGCGATGGAACTTTAATTACCGGTGTTGCTAATACTGATAATTATTATCCCACTGCCGGTGAGTATCTGGTAACTATTACCTGTTCAAATAATTACGGTTGTTCAGCAATGGATACTTTCAGTGTATTTATTGCAGCATCAACCGGAGTACCTACACTAAGCGATAATGCTATTTCCATAAATGCAAAAGGCAAAAGCATTACCATTTTAAACAGAAGCCAGGAAGAGTTGACTTTTCAACTTTTCAATACAGCAGGAAGTTTGCTGGATAGCAGAATGATTACAACTCCAACTTCTGATATCAATTTACCTTCCCTAACATCCGGTTTGTATATCCTGCAATTGAAAAGCACCAACGGAAATTTGACGAAGAAAATTTTCTTTAATTAAATTGCGATACTTAGTCACCGTTATTTTTCCCAAACTTCATGTACCTAATGAAATATCTGTTGTTCCTTAACATCTAGTATCCCAATTGGTAAAAATATCTCTTGTTGTGAAGCCAAAAGGACCCTTTATAAAAAAATTGCTGGCTATTGTTAACCCTGAAATACATGATTAAATTTTTATGCTCGCCAATAAAGGCTAAAGATTCACTTCAGCTCTTCGCTCACCTTGTTTTGCCTCCACTATTGGGTGCTTAAATACTATTTGCATATTTCAATAAAAAAGTAGTTTTGATTTTGAAATTATTAAACCCTTAAAAAACCCTTCGATGAAAAAGTTATTTACTCCGGTTTTCTTTTTCTGTTCTTTATTACTTACCGCTCAAAATCCATTCGCTTTTACCAACGCTAATTCAAAATTTGCTACAGCTGCTTTCCATAGTGGAAATTGCGTAAGCGTTGTAGATATGAATGGCGATGGTATGGACGACATGGCACGACTTAGTCAAGGCGATGATGTTTATTATACCATTCAACGCACCAACCAAACCTTCAACAATATTCATGCAGTAGCTACTGGATTAGGTGGTGCATGGGGAATGGTAGTGGCCGATGTAGACAACAACGGAGTGCGTGATGTAGCGATTGGTTCAGGCAGCCAGACACGTGTAGTTACTGGTAACACTTCCTTAACCACTTTTGCAATCACCGGTAACTTACCTAGACCTTCTACTTTCTTTCCACAGAACATGAATTTTGCCGATGTAGATAATGACGGCATGGTAGATTTATTTGTTTGTAATGATGATGCTGCCGGAGTGTTTTGGAAAAACGTAGCCGGTTCCTATCCTGCTACAACAAATTTTTTCAGCGTAAATAATCCGGGCACCGATAACAGTGGAAACTATGGAAGCATTTGGACAGATATTGATAACGATGGTGACATTGATTTTTACATTGCACATTGCCGTCAGGGAACACCTTCAGGCGATGCGCGCAGATTAGACCAGCTTTTTATTAATGACGGAGCAGGCAATTACACTTTAGATGCTGCCAACGCGCGTGGTCTAAGAAACACCGCCATGACCTGGACTGCAAGTTTTGACGATATTGATAACGATGGAGATTTAGATTGTGTGCTCACTGAAACTGATAAAGCAAGCGAACTTTTTTTGAATGATGGCAACGGTTATTTTACCGATGTTACTGCAGGAAGCGGTTTCGTAGTTGACATTACACCTTACCAATCTAAAATGGAGGACTTGGATAATGATGGCTTTGTTGACATTATTATTTCGGGCGATGATTCAAGAATTTTTCACAACAACCACGACCATACCTTCACATTGGTAAATAACTTGTTTAATAGCAACAACATGCTTTCGTTTGCCACTGGCGATTTGAACCACGATGGTAAAATTGATTTGTATTCTTCTTACGGTACCGTTTATAACAATCCTACAAATATTGATGATGTACTTTGGCTTAACACCAGCAACAACGGCAATCACTTTGTAACTTTCAATCTCCAAGGAACAGTAAGTAATCGCGATGCGCTGGGTGCACGCGTTGAAATTTATGGTGCTTGGGGAAAACAAATTCGTGAAGTGCGCGCTGGCGAAAGCTACGGAACTACTAATTCATTCCAGTGCCATTTCGGTTTAGGAACGGCAACTACTATTGATTCAGTGGTTGTTCGTTGGCCAAAAGGATTGGTTACGCATATAGCAAACCCTGCTGCCGACCAGTTCATTACTGTTATTGAAGGTCAGTGTTATTCTGCTGATAACGTGATTGCTTACAACGGTCCATCGGCACTTTGCGTGGGTCAATCCGTAACCTTAACAGCCCCGGTTGGTCATCAGTATCTTTGGAGCACGGGTGACACTACACAAACTTTAACCGTGTCTACAACAGGGGAGTTCAACGTTAAATTGATTGATGGAAGCGGATGTTCAAGTCTTTCAAAAACAGTAACCATTCTTTCTCAACCCGATGAAACACCTACTATTTCAGCAGCGGCAGCCACTGTATTCTGCGAAGGTGATAGCGTGTTGTTACAGGGTTCAACTGCCGCAAGCTATTTGTGGAGCAACGGAGCAACATCACAAAATATTTATGCGAAAGATGCTGGAACATACACCCTCACCATTCAGGGAACGTGTGCACCGTTTACTTCATCAGGAATTACACTTGCACCAATCGCTTCGCACGTTACCACAGTTACAGGAGCAGCTACTTGCGAAGGTAGTGGCGCCACGTTGAATTTGAGCAGCGTTGCATCGGGAACTTCTTTTTGGTATGATGCTGCAACTAACGGTACACTTGTAAATACAGGAGCTTCATACACTACATCAGCTATCACCACATCAACTACTTACTACATAGAATCGCACGATACTTTGTTCGGTCTTTCGGGTCATGTAGGTCCTGCTGATAATTCTATTGGCGGTGGTTCTTCTTACACTGGAGAATACACACAAATTTTTGATGTATTAAAAGCTTGTGTATTAAAAAGCGTAACTGTGTTTTCTGATTCGGTGGGAGTGCGTGTTATTCAATTGCGCGATAATGGTGGAAACGTATTGCAAACAACAACAGTGAATATTCTTTCAGGAACGTACAGCATTCCTTTGAATTTTAATCTTACACCGGGCACCAACTATCGTTTAGGTTGGTTAGCAGGAAGCAAACCACATTTATATCGTAACAGTTCAGGTGCTAATTATCCTTACACACTCAACAATTTAGTTACTGTAACAGGAAACACTGCAAGCGATCCTGCGCGTTGGTATTGTTATTACAACTGGTTAGTTGAAGAGGAGCCTATTACTTGTTCTTCAACAAGAACTCCGGTTACAGCTAACGTTAATCCAAATCCAATTGTAAGTTTAAGCGGCTTAAATGCTTCTTATTTAAACACCGATGCAATAGTTACAGTTACAGGAACTCCATCAGGCGGAACTTTCAGCGGAACCGGTGTTAGCGGAACTACTTTTGACCCTTCAGTTGCAGGAGTTGGCGGGCCTTACACCGTTTCATATTCTTATACCGATGGCAACGGATGCAGTGCTATTACTTCATTCGATGTTACCGTTGCTCAAGATACTACAGCTGTAGGTTTTGTAAAACTCGAAGGCATTTCAGGAGTAAATGTTTATCCAAACCCGAACAGCGGATCATTTGCAATTACTTTCAAAACTGTAGGCAATGTAAAAGTTGATATCAGTTTGACGAATGAAATTGGTCAGAAAATTTTCGAAGAGAAAAATCTTTTAGTTTCTAATTCATTTGTAAAACCATTGCACATGGAACAAGTGGCTAAAGGAATTTACCAACTCAACATTACTTCGGGCAAGCAGAAGAATACCTACAAAGTAATTATTCAGTAAGCCAAACGCATTAATCTTATAAAGGCAGAAGAGTTTTCTTCTGCCTTTTTTATTTGGCGTCAGTTTCATCTTTGCATAATTGTATGCTGTATTTCCCTCGTCCTTCGTCCCTCGCTCTCGTCCCTTAAATTTTATATTCGCCAAATCAATTTCAATGTATGTCAGTACACACCACGACAAAAACTGCAAACACCAAACTAAGTTTCGAAGATTTTAAAAACGAAGTGCTGAATGATTTTCGTGTGGTTGTTATTTCGCGCGAAACAAGTTTGCTTGGACGTAAAGAAGTACTCACTGGCAAAGCCAAGTTCGGCATTTTTGGTGACGGAAAAGAGTTAGCACAAATTGCTTTGGCAAAATCATTCGAACATGGCGACTGGCGCAGTGGCTATTACCGCGACCAAACCTGGATGATGGCTCTTGGTGAATTAAGCGTTGAACAATTCTTCGCGCAGCTTTACTCAAACCCCGACCAGAAAGAAGAGCCGATGAGCGCGGGCAGACAAATGAACGGTCACTACGCCACACGTACACAAGACGAAAACGGAAACTGGCTCGACCAAACTCAACGTTACAATTCATCGGCCGATGGTTCACCTACTGCTGCACAAATGCCGCGCTCGCTTGGGCTTGCGCTTGCATCAAAACTTTACCGCGCGAATAATGAGTTAAAGGATTACACTATTTTCAGTAATAAAGGCAACGAAGTTTCTTTTGTTTCTATTGGTGATGCTAGTACAAGCGAAGGTTTGTTTTGGGAAACACTGAACGCTGCGGGTGTGCAGCGCGTGCCTCTTGCTATTTCTGTTTGGGATGATGGCTATGGAATTTCTGTTCCAAAAAAATATCAGACTACTAAAGAAAGTATCAGTGAAATCACGAAAGGTTTTCAAGTTGATGAGCAAGGTCGAGGCTTTGATATTTACGTATGTGAAGGTTGGAATTATCCAAAGCTAATAGATACTTACAAGCGCGGAATTGAGAAAATTCGTACCACACATATTCCCGCCCTGTTTCACATTATTGAAGTAACACAGCCGCAGGGGCACTCTACTTCGGGTTCGCATGAGCGTTACAAAACAGCTGCGCGCATGCAGTGGGAAAAAGATTTCGACTGCATTAAAAAAATGAGTGAGTGGATAATTGAAAACAAAATTGCTACTCAGGAAGAACTCACCGTAATTCAAACCGAAGCTCGTCAACATGTTTTGGGAAGTAAAGTAGTAGCATGGAAAAAATTCAGTCATCCACTGAAGGAAGAAATTAATGAGTTGATTGATTTACTCAACGCGTTAAGCGATGAATCTGGACACACTGAATTTATTCAATCATCCATTTCAAATCTTCAATCTGCCATTGACCCTGTTCGTAAAGACATTATTAAAACGGGCAAGAAAATTATTCGACAATTCAGAGGCGAAATTTTTTCATCGCTCAATGAATTAAAGAGTTGGCTAAAAATGTTTCAGGAAAAATATCAGCAAACCTATTCATCGCATCTACATAGCGAAACGAATATGAACGCGTTGAAAGTGCAAGTAGTACCTGCTGAATATTCTGACGATTCAAAAACACTAAACGGGTTCGAAATTCTGAACAATGCTTTTGATGCCATCTTTACTAAGTATCCTAACGCAGTTGCCTTTGGTGAAGATGTAGGAAAGATTGGCGATGTGAATCAGGGTTTCGTTGGAATTCAGGAAAAATATGGTGAGAACAGAATTTTTGACACCGGTATACGCGAGGCAACAATTATGGGACAGGGAATTGGTCTTGCCTTACGCGGCTTTCGCCCTATTGCCGAAATTCAATACCTCGATTATTTACTCTATGGCTTGCAAACCTTGAGTGATGATTTGGCTTGTTTGCAATATCGCACTAAAGGAATTCAGAAAGCTCCACTTATTGTGCGCACGCGCGGTCATCGCCTCGAAGGCATTTGGCATACCGGTTCGCCAATGGGTATGATTATTAATTCGTTGCGCGGTTTGTATGTATGTGTGCCTCGCAATATGGTGCAGGCAGCGGGCATGTATAACACGCTACTGCAAAGCGATGAACCGGCTTTGGTGATTGAATGCCTGAACTGTTACCGTTTAAAAGAAAAATTGCCCGATAATATTTCTGAGTTTACAGTGCCGCTCGGTGTGCCCGAAATTTTAAAACAAGGCGATGATGTTACGCTGGTTACTTATGGAAGTTGTGTGCGCATTGCCGAAGAAGCCATGGTGCAATTAGAAGAAGCAGGAATTTCGGTAGAGTTGATTGATGTGCAAACGCTTCTGCCTTTCGATATTAACCACACTATCATTGAATCAATAAAGAAAACTAACCGCATTGTTTTCTTAGATGAAGATGTCCCGGGTGGCGCATCGGCTTATATGTTCCAGAAAGTTTTTGAAGAGCAACAGGCTTTCCGCTGGTTAGATAGCGAACCGAAAACAATTACTGCAAAACCTCACCGTACGGCTTATGGAACTGATGGCGATTATTTCGGCAAACCAAACGCTGAAGAAATTTTCGAAATTATTTATGGCATGATGAACGAGGCTGACCCAGGTGCTTATCCTAAACTATAATCGCCTATATCTTCAACCTCTTAATCCTCAACGCTACGCTAATTGTCAAATGGTCGCTGGGGTAATAAGTGCCGTTGTTATCTGTATGCAAAGTGTAACTATCTTTTATAAAATGTTTGCTAAAAAAAATGTAGTCAATGCGAGAACATTTTTTACTGCTCACTTCAAATCCACAATCGGTGTAGTCAGGTGCATTGGCGGAATAAGCATCGGAGAAATTAATTTTATGATTTTCACTTATCATTTCAGTATAACCTTCGCTATCGGGTTTAAAATTAAAATCGCCTGCTACTATGACCGGTTTATCATCGGCAATGGAATCAATCATGTAGCGTAGTAAGGATGCGCTTTTTGTGCGCGCTATATTTCCACGATGATCGAAGTGTGTGTTGAACACGTAAATCTCATCATAGGTTTGTTTGTCTTTCAGTTTTACCCAACTGCAAATACGGGTAATGGCCGCATCCCAACTTTTGCTGCCGGGCAAATTAGGTGTTTCGCTCAACCAAAAATTTCCGCCTGTTATGATTTCATATTTCTCCCGCTTATAAAAAATTGCACTGTGTTCTCCTGCATGTTTGCCGTTATTTCTTCCAACGCCAAACACATCGTAAGCGGGTAACATTTTAATTAAGTCTTTGCGCTGATTTTCTAAAACTTCCTGGGTACTGAGAATATCGGGACTCATTTTCAACACCACATTTGCGAGTGATTGTTTGCGCTTGTTCCATTTGTTTACACCATCAGCCGCATGTGAGTTACGAATGTTGTATGTCATTACGTTGATTTGTGCATCAACATAAAAAGAGAGAAAAAAGAAAAGAAAAAAAAATATGTTTCTCATGATGAGCACAAAATTATTTCTAATCAAGCCGATGGGTACCACGCTTGCTTAGTTCCCATTTCGGGTTTGCCACTTACTTTAATCAACTTGAAAAGTTCCATGCGGTATGCAGCAAGCCAACGAACCGGACCTTGGATAATTCCCATGCCAAGCGGCATTTTTTCTTTCCAAAACAATTCCACTTCAACGTTTAACAAATCTTCATCCGAAATTTTTTCGAAATAAATTATTTTTTGTTGGTCATCCATGCGTTCAGAAAAATTCTGGAGTGTAACACTCTTGTTTTGTTCTCCTGTTTTTTGCTAATCTTCTTTGGTCATTCCGCCTTCATAATATTGCATCATTACAGAACCGATAGTGCTGAGATACTGCATCACTTCTAAAATGCTGCGTGTTTTTTCGCCCGAACGAAAATCCAGTTTCGTTTCGTCAATGAAAGGAACTAATTGTTTGGCTAATTGAATTTCGCGTTCAATAGAATGCAGTAAATGTTGCTTATACATGCGCTAAGATTTTGTTTACTTATTACTCCAGGTCTTTTTCTTATCTCCGCTCCACGAATTGCTTGAAGCAGGTTTGTGCCCTGCTGGTTTGTGTGAAGATGATTTGTGTGAAGAATTGCTGTTGCGAGAAAAAGAACGATTGTCTTTTTTGGGCATGCTCACTGCCATTTCCGTTGCACTCATAGGATAAGGATGTTCGGTCACCAATGGAATTGGTTTGCCAATCAATTTGAGAATGTCTTTCAACTCACCTTTTTCTTCGGCATCGCAAAAAGAAATTGCAATTCCGCTTGCTCCTGCTCTGCCTGTTCTGCCAATGCGGTGCACGTAGGTTTCAGGTACATTCGGTAACTCGAAATTGATAACGTGCGAAAGGTCATCAATATCAATTCCGCGTGCTGCAATATCTGTAGCTACAAGCACCCGTGTGTTTCCTGCTTTAAAATCTTTGAGCGCGTTTTGTCGGGCATTCTGCGATTTGTTTCCGTGAATAGCCAAGGCTTTAAACCCTACCTTCACTAATTCTTTCACAATTTTATCGGCACCGTGTTTGGTTCGTGTAAACACTAATGCCCGGTCCATTGATTTATCTTTCAGCAAATGAATGAGCAAGTTTTTTTTATCGCCTTTCGAAACATAATAAAGCGATTGTTTAATGGCATCCACAGTTGTAGCTTGTGGCGTAACCGATACTTCCACCGGTTCAAATAAAATTGTGTTGGCCAGTTTTAAAATTTCAGGAGCCATTGTAGCCGAGAAAAAAAGTGTTTGTCTCTTTGCAGGAAGTTTTGCAATAACTCTTTTTACATCGTTAATGAAACCCATGTCGAGCATTCTATCGGCTTCATCCAGCACAAATATTTTGATGTGCTGTAAATGCACAAAACGTTGATTCATTAAATCGAGCAAGCGACCCGGAGTTGCAATCAAAATATCTACGCCTCTTTTCAATGCCTCGGTTTGCGCATGTTGCGATACGCCACCAAAAACTACGGTGTGTCGCAAGCCGGTGTTTCTTCCATACGCTGTAAAACTTTCTGCAATTTGAATAGCCAACTCACGTGTAGGCGTAAGAATAAGAGACTTGATTTCCTTTGGTCCCGGAGAGTTTGCAGCTTCGGCAGTTAGCAATTGCAAAATAGGAATAGCAAATGCAGCCGTTTTTCCGGTGCCTGTTTGCGCGCATCCAAGTAAGTCTCTGTGTTTCAGAATTACCGGAATAGATTGTTCCTGAATTGGTGTTGGCTTAGTGTATCCTTCTGTTTTGAGAGCGTTAAGGATGGGCTCTATGAGGTGTAATTTCTCGAACGACATTCAATTGTTTAAGCGCGCAAGATAGCAAAGAGAGATTGATAAATGATTATTGGTGATTGATTAGTAAAATGCAGACACTTAAGAAACGAAAGTTGGTTTTTAAATTCTGCATTCCGAATTCCGAATTCTGCATTCATTTCACCTGCACATACATGCTATTAATTGCAGAACTCATAAAAATTCCGTAACCGTTATTGATGTTATTGTAAACATGTACCGGCTCAGCACCATAACCTGCATGTTGATAGAGTTCGAGCGTACGGTAATATTCGTAATGCGCTTTGGAAACATGCTGCAATTCAACCACCGCATTAACCTGTTCTGCAAAAGCTGAATCAACACCAAAAAAATGGATTTTAATTTCTTTATCCGTGCCGTTAAAATTTTTATCGCTGAACAAAAGAAAGTATCCGTTATCGCGCACCGTATCGCTCACATCAGAAATCAATTCAGGTTTTGCCCCATAAGCAAAATCGCTCGTCTGCCAAATGGAATCAATCAATAATTTTTGTATTCCCCATTGCCAAAGGATGATGCGATAATAATCTTCGGTAGCACCATCATCATGAAGTTGAAAACGAAACTGCACATCGCTGTTGGTAGTGTAATTGCCATACGATTCGAGTGCGTAATAATTTATTTGAGGTAAATTAAGCAGCACATCTTCGGCAGTAACAATGCCGTAAACAGGATGCGTAATTTTTACACCGTATTTATTTCCGGGAGTTGGGAAAAAATCTGTTTTATAAGAACCAAACGTGTTGCCCGTATCGGTAGGCACAAAGGGCAACACTGCAATCAAAGAATCATTTTCAAATAACTCCACGCGTGCATCGGTAATGGGTTTTAAAGAAGTGTTGCCGGAAAGCGAGCTGCTCTCGGTAACATACACAGTAAAAACACGGTAATTATCAAAGTTGCAATTCACCGTCATGCGCTTAGCATCGGTTTGTTCTTTCACCACAAAATCTTTTTCGCACGATGAAATATTCATCGTCAATAGCAATACAAAAAATAGTTGTAGCAAGAACTTCATCACGAAAATTTTATGGTATAAGAAAGTGAAGGCAAAACAGGAAACAAACTCAACTGTTTGAACGTGGTGCTTCGAGTTCCATCTGCATTGGTTCTTACATCGCTGTAAACCGAGAACTGATTGAAGCGATTGTACACATTGTAAATACTGAAGTTAAACGCGTGTTCTAAATTTTTTACGCGCTTGCGATACGTGAACGAAATATCCAAGTGATGATAAGCAGGTAGGCGATAATTATTTTTGCCGGTGTAAACAGAAATATTTTCGGAGTAACCGTTTGCACCATAGCCTTGCGAAACCAAATAATCGTGATACCATACACTTGGGTATGATTGATAATTCTGCAATGGCAACGTATACATATTTCCGCTGCCATACACCCAGGCCGCGCCCAGCTCAAAATGTTTACCTAGCAAAACCACTACCTGCGCTGCAAAATTATGACGCCTGTCGTACTTGTAAGGAAACCAATTGCCTTGGTTGAGTTCCGAAAATTTTCTTTCACTCCATGCAAGCGTATAAGCTATAGAACCTGTCACCCGTCCGCTGCTTCGCGCAACATAAAATTCAACACCATAGCTTTTTCCTTTACCGCCAGTAATGATTTGTTCTTCCCATGGTTTGTAAACCGAAGCCTTTGTAGCGCCTTCTTTATATTCAACAACATTATTGATAACTCTATAGAATGCATCTATGCTCCATTCAAAATTCAAAGGCAGTTTCTGCATCATTCCACCCGAAAAATTCCAACCGCCTTCGGGTTTTGCATTAGCTGTGGCAGGCACCCAATAATCATTTAAAATATTAGAAGATGCTGTGGCAAGCAAATGCAAATTTTGTGATAAGCCCGAAGCCGAAGCGCGCAAATAAAATTTTGCCGCAGGATTATAAACCACATTCAAGCGCGGTAAAAAACTGACAAAAGTTTTTTGCTGCACGTTGTAGACGCGTAAATGAAATCCCCCATTAATCAACCAGTTTTCATTCGGATGATATTCATCTTCGGCATACACAAATGCATCGAGCGATTTTACAGGAGAACTTTTTAATTCAAATTCGGTTTTGCCAAAGCTTGTGTTATCGTCACTTGATTTGCCTTTGCCGGTTTCAAAATTTACGCCTGTAATTCCCGCACCAAACAAAAAAGTTTGCAAGTCTGTTCCATACTCCACATCGCTGCGCCAAGTATAATCATTGATATAAGTTATGTTGGTTGAATTAAACTGCGAATGCCATTCGCTTATTTGTCCGTTGAAATTTACTTTCTCATTATAATTGTCAGCGTCTTTACTTTCAATTTTATAACGACTGAACGAAAAATGATGGCTCATTTTCCAATGTTCGTTAACTTGGTAAACTAAAGCTGTTGAAGCCACATAATTTGCCCAGCGCACATTTTGTTTGAACAAATTATCTACTGAATAATTTTCGCCTTTCGAATGACCTTCTTTTGTAAACGAATAGAAATCGTTGTTTGTAAAAAAGTTGAATTGCCATTGCAGTTTATCGGAAAAATGATGCACTACTTTTGCGTTTACATCGCCAAAGTAGTAGTAGATATTTCCATCGTAACCCGCTGCTTTGTATTGCTTTTTTGAAATAGGCGAAGAATACAAACCCGCATAACAACCACGTAGCGAAAGCGAGAAAGTGGTCTTCTTCTTTTTTGTAAACGGACCTTCTAAATGAAAACGTGAAGTAACTAAGCCGAAAGAAAAAGTTCCCTTTACCTTATTCGTGTTGCCTTCCTCCATTTTAATATCCATAACGGAACAGAGCCTTCCGCCAAAGCGCGCGGGATACCGGTCTTTGTATAAATCAATACGTTCAATTGCATCGCCATTAAACACCGAAATAAAACCATACACATGCGAAGGATTGTAAACTGGCGCGCCATCTACCAACATTAAATTTTGGTCGGGACTGCCACCGCGCACAAAAATTCCGCGTGAACCCTCGCCACCGCTTTGCACCCCAGGTTGCATTTGCACTGCGCGCATGGGGTCGTTCTCTCCCATAAAAGCCGGAAGCGAATTGAAATTCTCTTTGCGCAGCATGATGGTTCCGTTGGCTTCATGCAATGCGTTGAGCAATTGTTTTTTATCAACTATGGTTACCTCTTGTAACTCCAAATTTGTGCGCAACTGCATTTCAATACTGGTATCGCGCGAAATAAAAATACTGATGTGTGCTGAATTAAAACCGATATAGGAAAATGAAACTTCGTTCCACCCTTCCTTTAAACTCAACTGAAATTTACCTAGTGAATCGGAAAAAGTTCCCATTGAAAACTGCGAAACATATACACTCGCATTCGACATTGGGCTTAAATCATCGGCCATAATTTTTCCGGAAAGCGTAAACTGCTTTTGGGCAAACAGAAAACTGCAGTTCATAAAAAGGAAAAAAGAGAAAAATAATTTTCGGATGAAAACCATCTCTCAAACTAAACTAAAATTATGGGTACATAAAAAAAGCTTGCGCTTTAAAAGCCAAAAAATAAGCGATGGGATATGACAAAATTTTTAGAAACTTATTTTCTCTAAACCTTGACCTGCAGCAAGCAACTCGGCAATGTCAAACACTTTTACCTCCTGTTGTTTATCTTTCGATTTTACTCCATCGGTCAACATGGTGTTGCAGAAAGGACAAGCCGCTGCAACAATACTTGCTTCTGTTTCGAATGCTTCTTCGGTACGAGCTATATTGATTCTCTTCTTGCCGGGCTCGTCTTCTTTAAACATTTGAGCACCTCCTGCCCCGCAACACAAACCTTTGGTGCGGCAGCTTTTCATTTCCACTAATTCGGCATCCAGTTCTTCGAGCACTTTGCGCGGTGCTTCGTAAATTTCATTGGCTCTTCCCAAGTAACACGAGTCGTGATAAGTGATTTTCTTTCCTTTGAACGAAGCAGCATCCGTAATTTTTATTCTTCCATCATCTATCAAATGTTGCAGATAAGTAGAGTGGTGAATTACTTCATAGTTACCACCAAGCGAAGGGTATTCGTTTTTCAAAATATTGAAGCAGTGCGGACAAGTGGTTACAATTTTCTTGACTCCGTAATTGTTCATTACTTCAACATTCTGCAACGCCAGCATTTGAAAAACAAATTCGTTGCCTGCACGTTTTGCCGGGTCACCCGTGCAACTTTCTTCGGTGCCAAGCACAGCAAATTTTATATTGAGGTGGTTAAGGATTTTCACAAACGAGCGCGTTACTTTTTGCGCGCGCTGATCAAAACTTCCTGCACATCCCACCCAAAAAAGAACTTCGGGGGTTTCATTGTTAGAGGCGTATTCTGCGTAAGTCTTAACTTGTAACATTTATTATTGATTGTTGATTATTGATTATTCCTAGTTCGCGTTTGAATGGTTTTTCTAGAGGCAAGAAAAATACTGACTAACTGTTGCGCTTCCTTTCTCAATTCACTAACCTGTTTTTGCTTTAATAATTTTTCATCTACTTCAAATTCAATCCAGAAATCTGATTCGTCAGCTTCTTCTATAACTATACTCAACTTGGCTGTGAAAGCAGCTTTTGAATGAGCCAAACATACTGCCCGATAATTTGCGGCTACTGATGTAGAACATCGAATCAATTGTCCTGAAATATGTCTCCCCAATTTATTTTCGGGTAGAGTGCCTGCCGCTTTGATACAACGGTGAGCAAACTGTTTTGTTCTTCGTTTTAGTTCATTGCTATCCATTCTCCCGCATTTTAATAATCAACAATCAATTATCAATCACTTTCACTCCTTCGCCCAATTCAATCTGTCCTGCTGACTAAACTGCCAAGGCGCACCATTGTTTTCCATGGCGGTAAACATTCCGTTCCACTCAGCCGGAGCGTTTGATTCTTCCATTATTAAGTTTCTGCGCAGTTGCACAATAATGTCGAGCGGAGAAATCATTACCGGACATTCTTCCACACAGGCATTGCAGGTGGTGCATGCACGCAATTCTTCTACACTGATGTAATTGTTCTCAATCAAACTCTTGCCATCATCTTTCCAAACGCCATTGTTTTCAGCCACAATACTTCCTACTTGTTCCAAGCGGTCGCGGGTGTCCATCATTATTTTTCGTGGAGAAAGAAGTTTGCCGGTTTGATTGGCCGGGCAAGCTGAAGTGCACCTTCCGCATTCGGTGCAGGTATAAGCATCCAACAAGTTTTTCCAACTCAAATCAAAAACATCTTTAGCTCCAAATTTTACCGGGGCAGCATTTGCATCAACAGGTGGTGGAGTAGCACTTGGATCCATCATCAACTTAATCTCCTTTGTTATTTCGGGCATGTTGCTGATGTAGCCTTTCGGATTTAACCGAGCAAAATAAACATTGAAGAACGCGAGAATTATGTGCAGGTGTTTTGAATACGGCAGGTAAACAAGAAGTGCCAACACACCTACCATGTGACCCCACCAACCTAGACGTTCAACATAATGCAACGCGGTATAATCCCATCCGGAAAATAAATGCATGAGCATTCCACTCACTGCAAATCCATATTCACCGTGGTGCATAGCCATATCAGCTGTGTTCATACTGAAAATGCAGATGAGCAAATAAATTTCGGAAAGAAGAATGGTGGCCGCATCCTGAACCGGAAAACCTTTTAACTCAGGTTTGTTGAGGCGTGGCACTTTGATTAAAAATCTACGGCAAAGAAAAGCAACGGTGGCAATGAAAACGAAAATGGAAACTATTTCAATAAACGAAATAGTGGACACGTAAATGAAACGAAGTGCAGCAATATTTTCTACCGCATGAAAAATAATGCGGTGTGTACCAAGCACGCCATCGATAAAAATTTCAATCAATTCAATTTGTGTAACAATGAAACCGAAGTAAATAAAGAAGTGCAGTACAGCCGGAGTCATGTTCTTGAACATTTTCTTTTGTCCAAAGGCAACAAGCAGAACATTCTTGATACGCTCCGATTGATGATCGCTCAGATCTTCTTTTTTGCCGAGCATAATGTTTTTGTAAACTCTTCGATAACCCCGGTAAGCATAGAAAGCTGCCATGGTGGTGAAAGAGATAAAGAGAAAAATTTGAAAGTATGTTATCATAAAATTTTGTGAGCGGTACGAAAATAGAAAAGCCGTTGGAAGTTTTGAATACAAGCAACACCTAGCTCAAAAAAAACAAAAACCATTTTGAATAAAATATCTGTGCCATCAAACAAAAAAAGTCCTGCGCATTGCTGCACAGGACTTTTGTATTTCTATTCGAATCCTTTCCTTTCGGAAGGGAGGACGATTTGTTTTTACATCTTCACCAATCTTTTCTTCATATTGATATTGCCGGCTATTATTTCAGCTACATAAACACCATTTGGCATTTGGCTCATATCTATAGTTTTGTTTTGCACTTGGTTGATTTCGCTTACTAAACTTCCGTTAGCGTTGTAAATATTTACGCGGTCAATAGTTGAACCATTGGCTTCAATAAATAATTTATTTGAAGTTGGATTTGGATAAACATCCATTGCTATGCTATGGTTTGTTTCTTCAACTCCTGCAACAGTAGCTGCATCTAATTTCACCATCCAGTAATCAGAACTTCCGGCCGCTCCGTGGTGATTTGTTACATCGCCATCAAGCGAATAACTTCTTCCGGCTAGGGCATATCCTCCATCAGCAGTTTTTACAATAGCGTTACCCAAATCATGGCTACTTCCGCCAAAGGTTTTTGAATAATCTAAAGCACCATGCTGACGCAACTTAACTACCAAGAAATCATATAGACCATGGTTACCTGTTACATCACCATCGTTAGAGTTAGAGTAACCTGCAATCATATAGCCACCATCTGCGCATTGAACAATAGATGAAGACTCATCGCCACCGCTGCCGCCTATAGATTTTTGCCATTCAAGAATTCCTGTGCGGTCCATTTTTACTGCCCAAAAATCGCGCTGACCGTGGTTTACAGTTACATCGCCATCAATAGAACTTGACTGACCTGTCATAGCATATCCACCATCGGTTGTTTGAATAATACAAGCTGCATTGTCGTAGTTGCTTCCACCAAATGTTTTTTCAAATTCCATTACCCCAACATCGCTTAGTTTTACTACCCAAGCATCTACATTCCAAGTTATACCATGATGACTACTTACATCACCATCGGTAGAAGAAGTAGTTCCTGCAATGATGTATCCACCATCTGTAGATTGGGCAATTGAATAGCCTTCGTCAATATCGCTACCGCCCAAAGATTTTTGCCAATCAATTAAACCGTTGCTGTTTAATTTTACCATCCAACAATCGTTTTCGCCATGAGCTGCAGTAATGTCGCCATCACTAGAGCGCGAAAGACCTACAACAGCATATCCTCCATCGTTGGTTTGAATAATAGAGTAAGCCTGGTCAACACCCGATCCGCCTAAAGAACGTTGCCATTCTAAAGTTCCCGTGCTGCTTAATTTTACAATCCAATAATCGCTTTCGCCATTATTACCGGTTACATCACCGGTTTGCGAATCTGAATTACCGGCAAGTATATAACCACCATCGGCAGTTTGCACGATAGCGTAAGCCAAATCGTTGCCTTCACCGCCAAGTGACTTTTGCCACTCCAGGTCGCCAGCACTATTACGCTTGGTTACCCAGTAGTCGCTTCCACCGTGGTTGCCGGTTACTTCGCCACTGGTTTCATCGCTGCTGCCTACAAGAGCATAGCCACCATCGGTAGTTTGAATCATTGAATACGCATCATCGCTACCATTTCCACCCATAGCTTTTTGCCATTGTGTTGCAGGTACTTGCGCTGTTGCGGCAACTGTAGTTGCACAAGCCACTATAAAAGGTAGCAGTTTTTTGCTGAAGCCTTTTTCTGTTGCTTTGAAAAATTGTTTAAAATTCGTTTTCATGATGTTTGTTTTTTGTTTACCTACTCGTGTTCCAGCTTTTCGGTTTCCGCTGTTTGTGCTTCTTATTCTGTTTTTTGCCGTTTCAAGTTTCGTTTCAACCTGCCTATTGAACAGGTAATAACTTGTTAGATAAAACACAATGCGTGTATTTTAAGAGAAGTGGTGCATTATGTAGTCGAAAACTTAAGAATTGAACAGGATAAGGAATCGCAATTGCACGATATAAGGTTCACGCACTAACAGAAGTTAGGACTCGTTACGAGCGGTTGTAAAAGCTAAACCGAAATTTTATAGACAGATCTATTCGCTTAAAACCTTCACCTTCTTAGCCAAATCAATGGCCTTTTGTTTTAGGGTGTTTACATCGCTTCCAACTTCGTCATAAGTAAGAACAACGGCCATTCTTCGGTAAGGTCGGGTAGTAGGTTTTCCAAAAATGCGAATATCCGTTCGAGGGTCTTTGATAGCTTCTTCTATACCTATATAGGTCGGATTTTTTCCTTCCTTATCGGCAAGTATTACTGCGCTTGCACCTGCTTTAAGCAAAACAATTTCGGGAATAGGAAGACCAAGAACTGCACGCGCATGCAATTCAAACTCTGAAAGATTTTGTGTTCCCGCCAGCGTAACCATACCTGTATCGTGCGGTCGAGGCGAAAGCTCACTGAAATAAACGCCATCATCGGCTAAGAAAAATTCAACGCCCCATATTCCCGCACCCGTTAAAGAACGAGTAACCTGCGCGGCAATTTGCTTCGCCTCCTGCAAATGCACATGGCTCATAACACAAGGTTGCCAACTTTCCTGATAATCGCCACGCTCTTGTCTGTGACCTATTGGTGGACAAAAAAGAGTTTCACCCTTCTTCTGCGTTACCGTAAGCAAAGTAATTTCGGTATGAAACTTTACGAATGCTTCTACAATTACTTCGGCAATATCACCGCGCTTTCCGCTTTGTGAATAGTTCCATGCTTTTTCAATTTCATCTTCGGTTTTAATAGTTGATTGTCCTTTGCCGCTCGAACTCATTAATGGTTTCACTACACATGGTATGCCCACTTCTTTCACCGCGGTTTTCAATTCGTTAAGTGTAGTGGCATAACGATAGTTGGCAGTTTTTAATCCCAGTTCTTTTGCTGCTAAATCGCGAATGGCTTTGCGGTTCATAGTAAAATTTGCCGCGCGGGCAGAAGGCACTACCTGGATTCCGTTTTTCTCGTAATCATAAAAACGTTCGGTGCGAATGGCTTCAATTTCAGGGACAATAATATCGGGTTGGTGTTTGGCAACGATGGCATCGAGTGCATTTCCATCAAGCATGTTGATGACTTCACGTTCATCGGCCACTTGTTGAGCCGGAGCATCATTATAAGAGTCAACAGCAATTACATATTGCCCCAATCGCTTAGCGGCAATTACAAATTCCTTTCCCAGTTCTCCGCTGCCCAGCAGCATAATTTTTTTCATGTTCTGAATTTATAAGCTTGAATAAAAAATTATTACTTCGTGCTGCAAAATAAAAAAGCACATGCAAGACGACAAAGTGTTGTTTACCGAAAAAGTTCCCGCAGGAAAAAGAACCTACTTTTTAGATGTAGTAGAAAACTTCAAAGGTCACAAGTATTTAAAATTTACCGAAAGCCGCGCTAATGACGGACAATACATTCGTCAGAGCTTGCGAATTTTTCAAGAAGACTTTGACAAAATTTTTAATGCACTCGATAGTGTGAAAGGATATTTGGATGCAAATCATGTTCCGGTAGAGCCTCCTGTTAGAGAAGAAAAGCGAGAAGAGAGAACCGAAAAACCAGAAGAGAAAAAAGATGAAGATTACGGAGATCTTAGTTTTTAGCCGTTAACCAACTAGGCACGGTAATACGAATATTGGTCATTCGCCCTTTCAAACTTACATCTTTCTTTCCATCCGAAGGATATCCCCAACTACGCAACTTGCAATCATAATCAGCCGAGAGGCGAAAATGTTTTTTGTCTACTTCCCAATCAAATTGAGTGATGTTCAATTTACTTTGCTCTTTAACAATGTAGTAGTTGGTGCTTTGATATTGCAATGCCACCGCAAAAAGCGAAGGCGTTCCCAATTTTTCGGGCTCATAAGAAATTTCAAACTGCACGCTCTCCGAAAACATTTTTCCATCGGGCAAATCGTAGTTGGAGCCATTAAAGGTAGTGCTGATAATAGTTCGAGGAGTGCTTCTGCCGTCCATTGAGCCGGCTTTGTTCATAGCCAAACCGCGAAACAATTGATCATCGCGAAGCTTAAACATCTTACCGTCAACGGTAGCGAAGAAGGTGCCCTTGTCTTTATCATCATCTTCAAAACCCGAACCCGGGAAAGAAGTGAAAGCAAAAAATAAAATAGCTACTGTAAGAAATTTCATAGCGGTCGCGAATTTAGCCTAATACGCCAAAACATCAAGCTAAGCCTGACGATTGACGGTGTCAATATAAATGCAGACAACTCGTTTGTCAAGAGCATAGCAAATCCTTTTTCATTTCAGTTCGTTATTAAACCGTTTCAGTTTGCTAGGCTAACGGGTGGCTGCTAAATAATTGCGCGGCACGGTTTCTCTTGTTTCATTTGCCCCGCAAATAAATTGAGTATGAACAAGAAATTTTTTCTCGCCATTCCTGTAGCAGCCGTTGTCATTGTCGCTCTCGGTTTAGCCGCTTGCAACAAAACAAAAACCATCAAGCCCGAGCGCAAAGCCATTACCGAAGCCGTTTATGCTTCCGGCTTTTTAGTGCCGAAGAATGAATACAAAGTTTTTGCGCTCAGCGATGGATACATTGTTTCAAAAACCAAAGATGGTGGCGATAATGTAAAACGCGGAGAAGAGATTTACAAAATTCAGAATGATGCCAGCGGAGCGAAACTCGGAGCCAGCACTTCGGCTTATGATTTAGCCAAGCTGAACGCGTCAGATAATTCTCCGGTGCTGCTCGATTTGAAAAACAAAATAAAGAGTGCCGAAGCCAAATTCAAAAACGACTCGCTCAATTTTGTTCGCTACAAAAACATGTTCGATGCACAGGCAGTAACCAAAGGTCAGTTCGACCAAATGGCGCTGGCTTATGATATTTCTTCGAACGATTTAAAATCACTGAACGAAAATTTTAGACGTACTAAAGACCAGTTGCAAGTGGAAATGAAAAACGCACAAAGCGTGGTATCAGCATCCAATCTCGACTTTGGAAATTACTCCATCCGCAGCGTGATGGATGGAGTGGTTTATGAAACTTATAAAGATTTAGGCGAAGCAGTAAGAAGAACAGAATTGGTTGCCATTGTGGGTGAGAAGGGTGCAAAGCTTTTGGAACTGAGCGTTGACCAGCAGGATATTGATAAAGTAAAAATTGGTCAGCAAGTAATTGTGAAGATGGACGTGAGCGGAAGTAAAACTTACAGCGCAAAAGTGAGCAAGATTTACCCGAACATGAATCAACAAGACCAGAGTTTTAAAGTAGAAGCAGAGTTTTCAGAAAACTACGAAATGAATTTTGTGCATACATCGGTTGAGGCGAACATCATTATTGCAAATAAAGACAATGCGCTCATTATTCCTAAAAATGTAATTCAGGCAAATGATGAAGTGGAAATAAAATCGCTTGGCATGAATACGAAAGTGAAAATCAAAAGGGGCTTAGAGAATCTGGAGTATGTAGAAATAGTAGAAGGTATTAAAGCAGAAGATGAAGTAGTGATTCCTAAACTGAAATAAAACAGCGCAACCATGTTATCCTCTGTAAATTTTGAAATAGCTAAAACGCATCTCCTAGCTAAGCCTCGGCAAACGCTCATCGCCATGTTGGGAGTTACCTTTGGTATAGGCATGTATATTCTCATGATTAGTTTCATGCAGGGCTTCAACGAATTTTTGGAGGACACACTTCTTTCTTCTACTCCCGATGTGCGCATTTACAACGACATTAAAACAGATTTCAGTCACTCCATTCTCGATGAAATTTCCGACACTGCAAAAGTGTTGAACGTAATTCATCATCCGAAACCCAAAGATATTACGCCCAACCTAAAAAGTTCGGCACGCATTATTGAAGATTTGAAAAGAGATGAGCGCGTGCTTGCTGTTTCTCCTCAATTGGCAACGCAGGTTTTTTACGTGAGCGGACTAGTACAAATAAACGGCACACTTAGCGGTGTAAACATTTTGGAAGAAGCACAACTCACCGGTTTGCAACCGAAAATGAAAACCGGAAAAATTGAAAACCTGCTTACGATTGATAACGGTATTTTAATGGGCCACGGACTTGCGAACAAATTAAATGTGCATGTAGGCGATATGATTTCTCTTGCTACACCAAAGGGAACCGCCATGCGTTTTCGTATTGTGGGAACGTTTCAATTCGGTATAGGTTCGCTCGACAATATCAAAAGCTATGTGAATCTTTCGAAGGTGCAGCAGCTTGTGGGCAAGGACAATCAGTATGTAACAGACATTGGTATTAAGTTAAAAAATTACGACAACGCCACCGATGTAGCAAAGGAATTCTCTGACCGCTACGGCTACAAAGCTGACGATTGGAAAACTACCAACGCTAGTGCCATGGTTTCTATTCTCATTCGCAACGTAATGACCTTCGTGGTTTCGTTCACGCTCCTCGTTGTTGCTGGTTTCGGTATCTACAATATCATGAGCATGACTATTCAAAACAAACTAAAAGACATTGCAATTTTAAAAGCAGAAGGATTTTCGAGCGGTGATATCCGTCAGATATTTTTGACTGAGAGTGTTACCATTGGAGTATTCGGTGCGCTTAGCGGTTTGGTACTTGGTTTTATTCTGAGTAGTGGTGTTTATAATCTTCCGTTCCCTAAAAATGATTTCATCAGCATCACGCATTTTCCTGTGGTATTTCATTTAAAGCATTACGCATTCGGTATGGGCTTCGGAATCATTACCACATTTATTGCGGGTTTAATGCCGAGTATAAAAGCGGGAAAGATTGACCCGGTCGCAATTCTTAGAGGATAATAATTAATGAACATGAGCATCGTTTTATCAGCAAAAAATCTCAGCAAATCATTTTACGAGCCCGAAGAATTTCAGGTGCTCAAGAATGTTTCGTTTGATGTGCAGAAAGGAGAATTTGTTTCTATCGTTGGGAAAAGCGGTTGCGGAAAATCTACGTTGCTCTATTTGATTTCAACGCTCGATACCAAATACAAAGGCGAAATTTTTATGAACGAAAAGAAAGTCACAGGGCTTTCGCAAAATGAACTTGCGCGCTTTCGTAATGAGCATATAGGTTTCGTTTTTCAATTTCATTTTCTTCTTCCTGAATTTTCTGCACTCAAAAATGTTATGCTGCCTGCCGAAAAACTCGGTAAGTATTCGAAGAGCGAATGCGAAGACCGCGCTTATGAAAAACTGAAATGGCTCGACATGGATAAGTTTGCTCTTAAACTTTCCTCCAAACTTTCGGGCGGACAACAACAGCGCGTAGCCATTGCGCGTGCCCTCATAAATGACCCAACGATTATGATGGGCGATGAACCAACGGGAAATCTGGATTCTGTAAATACCGAACTTGTTTTTGACATTTTGAAAGACTTATGCAAAAGCAAAGGACAAACGATTATCTCGGTAACGCACGATACGGAGTTTGCAGAAAAGAGCGATAGAATTATTGAAATGAAGGACGGTGAAATTGTGAAGCATGAAAATTAAGGAGGAAACAAAAATTGCCATTGGCATCATAGGTATTATCTATTTGGTATTCACCGTGGTGAAAACATTTTTCTTTCTTGACCAGAGTCTGGAGTTCCATTTCTTGACCAGCGTGGTGGCACTATTTGCTATCGGTTTTTTTGGCTTCATCGTTCGCGGTATTGACATTTACCTCGATAAGATTTATCCCTTCGAACGCAATGTTATCAAACGGATAGCTATTCAGTTTTTAGTAACACTTACTGTGTTGTTGCTCATTCGCACAGTTCCCTACATTTTATTCTACGATAAATTTCCATTTCATCCATCAAGTGAAATCTTAGTGGCAACTTATGCACTGAATATTTTCATGGTGCTTAGTGTTATCCTTTCCATTTTCGGCTATCACTTTTTTGTAAGGTGGAAACAGGAAAAAATTACTGCTGCAGAATTGGAAAAGGAAAAAGCCTTAGTGCAATACGACAATCTGAAAAATCAATTGAATCCGCATTTTCTTTTCAATGCGCTTTCATCGCTCAACTCATTAATTTTTGAAAACCCGCAATTGGCTTCTGATTTTTTACAGCAACTATCGAAAGTGTATCGCTATGTTTTAGAAAACAAAGAGAAGAGCACTGTGAGTTTGCAAACCGAAATAAATTTTGTGAATCATTACATCAAATTGTTGGAGACAAGATTTGACGGAGGGTTACAAGTGATCTTCGAAATAAGTGATGCTGTGAAAGAGAAAATGATTGTGCCGGTTACTCTTCAGATTTTAATTGAGAACGCAGCAAAGCACAATACTACTTCTAAAGATTCTCCTTTGGTTATATGCATTAGAACAGCAGGCGATTACCTATCAGTAGAAAATAACTTGCAGAAGAAAAGTGCCATTGAAACATCTAACAAACATGGCTTGGAAAATTTGAAAAACCTCTATCGTTTTATTTCAGATAAAGATGTTTTGGTTGCTGAAACAACTCATTCTTTCAACGTTAAAATTCCATTGACATGAAGGTAGTGATTATAGAAGACGAACCGCTGATTGCAAAAAATCTTCAGCGCTTGCTTAAACAGATTGATACTGACGTTGAAGTTCTTGCTGTGCTTGATTCGGTTTTATCATCGGTAAAATGGCTGCAAGAAAACGAACAGCCCGATTTGCTCTTTATGGATATTCAGTTAGCAGATGGTGTAAGCTTCGACATTTTTAATAAAACAAAAATTGAAAGCCCTGTCATTTTTACCACAGCTTATAACGAATATGCAATTCGTGCTTTTAAAGTAAACAGTGTTGATTACCTGCTGAAGCCAATTGACAAAGAACAACTGCAACTGGCTATTGAAAAATTCAAAAAATACCATGCCTACCGGCAGGCAGGTTTTGGTGTAAAGAACGATGCCGTAAGTGAACAGTTCAAATCGCTTTTAGAAAACCTGCAAAACAAAAACACCCCTAAATTCAAAGAGCGTTTTCTCGCACACTATAAGGGCGGCATTGTTCCTGTATCTGAAAACAAAACCGCTTACTTTATTAAAGACACTATCATTTACCTGGGCAATAACGAAAACGAAAAACTGGTGACCGACTACAGCACCATTGATGAAATTGAAGAAGTGATGAATCCCTCCAATTTCTTTCGCGCTAACCGACAAATGATAATTCATATTGAACAGGTAGATACTTACAAAAAACATGACACGGGTAAAATTGAAGTACATTTAAAGTGCGATAAAAATCTTCGTGTAGATGTGAGTCGCGAAAAAGCAAATGAGTTTGTAAACTGGCTCGACAGGTAACTGCGGTCTGCACCGAAGGTCAGACCCAAGAAAAATTTAAGCGTGCTAAGAGCAATAAATTATCTTCGCCCGCATTATGACAGCAGATGCTTATAAACAAGCCGTAAAGGACTTGATGGAAATTCCGGGAGTTGGTCGTTCAGTAGCCGATGATTTGATTCAAATGGGAATTACGAAAGTGGGTGATTTGAAAAACAAAGATGCTGAACGTTTGTACACCAAATCAAATCGTCAGGCAGGTTCTACACAGGACAGATGTTTGCTTTATACTTTTCGTTGTGCGGTGTATTTTGCCTCGAATGAAAAGCACGATGAAGAGAAATTGAAGTGGTGGAACTGGAAGGACAAGTAAATGTGAAAATTCAGAAATTTGATAATGGAAAACCAAATACAAAATACACTTACTGAACTTGATAAGGTAACGACCGAAGCAAAATCTCTCTTCGGCAATCTCTCCTCTGAACAACTTAACTGGAAACCCTCTGCTGAAAAATGGAGCATTGCTCAGTGCCTCGACCATATAATTGTTTCTAACTCTACTTACTATCCGCAGTTTGACGAAGTGGCTTCGGGCAAACACAAAAACTCTTTTTACCAAAACATCAAATTCATTTCGAAATTTTTTGGTGATTATCTGATTAAAGAAACTGGTGCGGTTGTGGCAAAACCAATGCAAAGCCCCGCGGCATTCGTTCCATCACAAAGCGAAATTGCAGGAACAATAGTTTTAGATTTCGAAAAACATCAACAGAAATTTTCTGCTACTATTCAGCAATTGGAGAAAATTGATTTGGAGAAAATAATCATCTCCTCTCCCGCTTTGAAAATTATTACTTATAGTTTATCTAATGTGCTTACCATTTTCGTAGGTCACGAGCAACGCCACTTAACGCAGGCGAAAAATGTATTGAAGCATGAAAGCTTCCCTAAAAAATAGAATAATTATTTGCTGAACTCTTTCAGTTTGGCTTCGAGGTCATCTTCCGCTACTACTCCCATATTGCGCCAAACTTCCTTGCCTTGTTTGTAAAGAATTAAAAGCGGAATAGCATTTACATTCATCGTATTAGCCACGATATTATTTTGGTCAACATCAATATCTAACAACGAAACCTGAGCAGAATATTTTTTTACCAATTTTAAAACCGTTGGTTTTAAAACTTTGCAGGGACCACACCACACCGCATTGAAATCAACCAACACCAATTTATCACTTGTTTTAAGATGATTGAGATAATCATCGAAAGTCATTCCTGTACTGCCATTGGTTTTTTCTCCATTCGCATTAACAACTGGCTTACCTTCTTTTAACCACGAATTAATTCCCGACTCCAGATTATACACTTGAGTAAAACCATTTGCCGAAGCCCAGTCCGCTGCTTTTTTACTTCTGCTTCCAGCAAGGCAATAGAAATAAACCGGACGCTTTTTATCCAACAGATTCATATTGGCTTCAAAATTAGCATCATTAATATTGTAGTTAATCGCTTTAGCAATATGCTTTTCGTTATACTCTTCGGGTGAACGAACATCTACCATTTGCGAACCCGTTTGAGTAATTCCAACACTAAAATCGGTAACGCTAATATTTTTATAAGAACTCTGGCTATTGCAAGAAGTAAATGCAAAAAGCAGAAACAGAACTGCAGACAGAATATTTTTCATGGTTTATTTTATTTCAGTTATCAAATTTGTTTTAGGAATGCTTGTTTTTGCAATGGCTCCGTATCCACCCGCAACCTCGGTTATGTTATGGAAACCTCTTGCTTTTAAAATTGAAGCTGCCACCATGGAGCGATAACCACCGGCACAGTGAACAAAGTATTTTTTGTCTTTAAGTAGTTCATTCGTCCAGTCATTAATTGAATCAAGCGGTTTGTTTTCAGCTTCAACTACATGTTCGTTTTCAAATTCGTTTACGCGTCTCACATCAATCACATTTGTTTCGTTGTTGCATTGCGAACAAAATTCATCGGCAGAAACTGATGAAATAGTTTCCGTTGGTCTTCCCGATTTTTTCCATGCTTCAATTCCTCCGTTTAAATAACCGAGTGTGTTGTCGTAGCCCACGCGCGCCAATCGCATCACGCACTCTTCTTCTTTTCCGTCATCGCAAACGAGCAAAATAGCTTGGTTCAAATCAGTGATCAAAGTTCCTACCCAAACTGCAAACAGTCCGTTCAAGCCAATGTTTACAGAACCCGGAACAAATCCTTTACAGAAAATCTGTGCATCGCGTGTGTCGAGAATAAGCGCAGATGTTTTTTCTGCGGCAGTTTCGAATTCAACCGGAGAAAGCTTTCTTAAACCGTGTGAATAAACCTCATCTAATTTCCCCGCGCCTTGCTTATTCATCATAGCGTTTTTAGAGAAGTATTGAGGTGCCGGAGCGATTCCTTCGGTGAGTTGTTTTACAAATTCTTCTTTCGAAGTATTTTGCAAAGCATAGTTCACTTGTTTCTGATGCCCCAGTGTATCGAAAGTTTCTTTGCTCATGTTTTTTCCGCAAGCAGAACCAGCCCCGTGAGCAGGATACACAATCACTTCATTAGGCAAAGGCATAATTTTATTTCGCAGCGAATCAAAAAGCATTCCCGCTAAATCTTCTTTAGTAACGTCAGCGGCAATTGCCAAATCAGGACGACCAACATCGCCAATAAAAAGTGTATCGCCTGTAAAAATGCAATGCTCCTTTCCGTTTTCGTCAATCAATAAATAGGTTGAAGATTCAGGAGTGTGGCCCGGGGTATGCAACACACGCAACTTTATTTTTCCTATCGCAAATTCTTCTCCGTCTTTTGCGCTGATACAGTCGAAATGACAATTGGCATTTGGTCCGTACACGATTTGGGCTCCCGTTTTTTGGGATAACTCTAAATGTCCCGAAACAAAATCGGCATGAAAGTGCGTTTCGAAAATGTATTTGATTTTGACGTTATTCTTTTCCGCACGACTGATATAGGGTAATGTTTCGCGCAACGGGTCAATAATGGCGCATTCGCCATCACTTTCTATGTAATAGGCAGCCTCGGCTAAACATCCAGTATAAATCTGTTCAATCTTCATGCTGCGAAAATGCGTATTTATAATCGTAGAAAAAACTTTGACCCGTTGAAAAAAATCAGTTGTTCAGTTGCCGAAAAAACTTGTCTTTTTATTTGAGTTATTAAAGTACACTTGTAAATTCGTTGCCACTTTCAAAAAAAATACTCACGTATGAATTTTTCTTTTCAAACAGACCGCCAACAACAAATTGAATTAGAAGAGGAGATTGCATTAGAACATAAATTGATTTTGCATAACGACAACTTCAACACGTTTGAGTGGGTGATTGAAACCCTGGTGGATGTATGTAAACACAATCTTGTGCAGGCGGAACAATGTTCGCTTTTGATTCACAACAAAGGGAAATATGCTGTGCAACACGGTCCTTTTGAGATGCTGAAACAGATGAAAGACGAAATTACTGAGCGGGGAATAAATGCCACTATTGAATAGATTGATAAATGATTATTGATTGTTAAACAACCAAAGACAATCAATCATAGTAAACCTACATCGACAACCTGCCCTTAAATTAGCAATCGTCATTAATAAATTATCAATTCAAAATGGGACAATACTTTAACGAAGACCACGAAATGTTTCGCCAAACGGTGAGGGATTTTGTGCAGAAAGAAGTTGCTCCCTTCATTAATAAATGGGAGGAAGAAGAAAAAATTCCTCGCGAAATATTTTTACGCATGGGCGAACTTGGTTTGCTCGGTATTAACTTTCCGGAAGAATATGGTGGCACTAACAACGATTTTTGGCACACAGTAGTTTATCTCGAAGAACTAGCTAACAATACCTGTGCAGGTTATGCAGGTGCGGTAAGTGTTCATCAATTCATGGCCACTAATCATATTCTTTTAGCAGGAAGTCCTGAACTGAAAGAAAAATATTTGCGTCCTTCTATTGAAGGAAAATTTGTTGGAGCAATTGCCATTAGCGAGCCGGGTGCAGGAAGCGATGTAGCTGCTCTACGTTGCACTGCAAAACGCGAAGGCGATTACTACATTATCAACGGTAACAAAACTTTTATCACCAATGGTGTTTACGGAAACTTCGTAACCGTTGCTTGTAAAACAGACCCTGCTGCCGGTTTGGCCGGAGTGAGTTTAATCGTAGTTGACCAAGGCACACCGGGTTTTACCACTAACAAATTGAAGAAGATGGGTTGGAAAAGTTCTGACACCGGTGAATTGTTTTTTGACAATGTAAAAGTTCCTGTTTCGAATCTTGTGGGAAAAGAAGGACAAGGATTTTTCTACATCATGGAAAGTTTTCAGTTGGAAAGATTAGTGGCTGCCATTATGGGAGTAGCAGGTTGCGAAAGAGGAATTGATTACACGCTTAAATATATGCACGAGCGCAGTGTGTTTGGTAAGCCGATTGAAAAATATCAAGTGCTTCGCCATAAAATGGCAGATATGATTACCGAGGTGGAAATCACCAAGCGCTTTGTTTACTATTGTTGCGATTTATTTTCGAAAGGAATTTTTGCAGTGAAAGAATGTAGTATGGCAAAGATGAAAGCTACTGAACTAGGCAAACGTGTTGCCGATGAATGTTTGCAGATGTTTGGTGGCTACGGCTATATGAGCGAGTATCCGATTGAACGCGGTTACCGCGATGCACGAGTGGGAACAATTGTAGGTGGCACTACCGAAATTATGAAGGAGATAATTTCGAAAATTGTAATTGACGGAGCGAATTATGAAAGTGCTTATAAGAACATGAAGGCGCAATCAGCGGAAAACGCAGAATCTAAATCAGAAATCAGAAATCAGAAAATACAGGCGCGGCTGTTTCAACCGGAAACTCGAAACCCGCAACTGCAAACTCAAACAATATTTCTTCACTAAACACAAATGGAAAAATGGAATCAGTTCCACAAACAGCAAAAGAGATTGTCTACTCTCTTCCAACGCGATTAAAACTTGACAAAGTAGACGATAGCACAAATTCAACTTTTCACTTTAAACTCGATGGACCTACCGGTGGTGAGTTCACTGCAGTTATTAAAGACAAAGCCGTAACGGTAAGTGACGGATTAGTTGGCGAAGCAAGTTGCGTTATTACAGCAAAGGCTAGCGACTATGAAGATTTAGAATTAGGCAGAGGTAATCCGCAAATGATGTTTATGATGGGTAAAATAAAAGTTACCAATTTGGGAGAGGTAATGAAGTTCATTACTTTTTTCCAACGATTGGCGTAAGCATTTTTTATCCGCAGTAAAAAAGCATTCCGATAATCGGGATGCTTTTTTTGTTTTAGCCCAAAGGGACAGCAATTATTTTTTGCTCAGTTTAAATTTCTGTTTCAACGAGCCTTTTTCAAACAATACATTTTTGCCCGATGGAGTAGCATGTTGGTTTTCATCACTAAAATCATCTATAGGTTGGTTGTTGGCCATTGCGTTATTAGTCATTGGATTGTTTGGATTCATACCTCCTGCGCGATTCTCTTCTCCAGCCATTCTTCCTCCGGCACTTCCGCTGCCCCAACCACTATTGCTTGAACCGCGCGCATCACTACTGCCTGGTGGTGCTTCAAGTGGATGAACTTCTACATTCAAACTGAGTTGTTCATTGTATTGAAGAACATTAGCATCAAACAATTCTTTGAACGGAATGGCAACTTCGTAAACGATTCCGTCTGTGCTGTCGACTCCAACAGCTATATTAATTCCGCCATCGTTTATCCAGGGAAAAATTCCATTTTTTGTTTTGAAACCCGAAGAAGTGATGCTAGTAAGTTGAAGTTTGTAATTGTTTACAATATTGGTAAAAGTGCCGAGCTTGTGCCAATTGTTATCGCGGTTCATTTTGTTTTCGCCATCCATCATTTGTCGTTTAGCAAAAACTATGGACGCATTTATTTTTTTATTTTTTCCTTTTGATGAAAGCGAAATTTCCCAACCTGCGCGCATCATCTTTCTTGCTTTGGTTTCGTCATTGGCTGTAAAACAGAAATAAAGATTAGTGCTATCGTTAGCAATGCTAAAGAGCAAGCCTGTAGAGCCATCGTACAGGTTAAAAGGCTTTTGCCATTCGCTGCTGATGCCGTCAATGCTTACCGTTTGGTTTTGCCATAATGCTTGTGAAACATCTTGCTGTGCAGCGGCTTGAAGCATGAGTATAAAAAGCGGAATGAGAATATTTTTCTTCATGCGGCAAATGGAACAAATAGTTTAAATGAAAGAGAGATAAAGGAGACTTTTATTTCTTTTTCACTTTCGACAAATGCAAGCCGCTTTCTTTTTCAAGTTTCTTTTTTTCCTAATTACGCGCTATGAACATTACCGCGCAACAAATTCTTGAATCAATTCCAAATCGTTTTCGTGCCGAGAAGGCGCAGAACTATTCTGCTGTTTTTCATTTTGAAATTAGCGGAGATGAAAATCTTCAATACACCGTTACTATAGCCAATGAGAAATGCGATTTGCAGAAAGGGCTGAACGGCAAAGCCGATTGTGTGATTAAAACTAAAGCAAGTGCTTATGTAGATTTAGAAACCGGTAAGGCGAATCCGCAAATGGCGTTGATGCTCGGTAAAATAAAAGTGAG
>JAPLES010000016.1 GCA_026391075.1 Bacteroidota bacterium
TAACTGGACGCGCATGTATGGTGGTGATTGATTTCGAATGATTTTTCATCCTACTGATTCACTAACATTTTATTGCGAAACGCAATGGGGTGGAATGGTTTTTACCAATGATGGTGGCATGAACTTCAATGATTTTACTTCGGGCATTGATATGGTGAATGATAGAATCAATTGGGATTTTCCTTACATCATGAGTCCGACAAACTCTATGCAGATGTATTGCGGCACAAACTGTATTTACAAAATGGATTTTGCACCAAATGATGTTTGGACAAAAATGAGTGGCGACCTTACCGATGGAAATGTAATTGGAAGTTCACAGGGACAATCGTTCAATGTGATAAGTGCGTTGGATAATTCTAAACCCACGCCCGCATTACTCTATGTGGGAACAAGCGATGGAAATGTTTGGCGCAGTAACGACAACTGCGCTAGCTGGAACAATATCACGCTCAACTTGCCCGACCGATTTGTGACGAGTGTAAAAGCATCGCCTAGCGATTCGAATATTGTTTTTGTTTCTCATTCGGGTTACCGCGATAACGAATGGATTCCTCACGTGCATAAATCCATCAACAAAGGAAATTCATGGATAGATATTTCAGGAAATCTTCCGCAACTCGCAGTGAACGATTTGCTCGTAATGCCCGGCAACGATAGTATTCTCTTTGCCGCTACAGATGGTGGTGTTTATGTAACGCTTGATGCGGGCATCGACTGGCAACGTTTAGGAAATAATATGCCGGTAGTTCCTGTTTTTGAATTGGGTTTAAACACTATTCAACGAACTGTTTTTGCCGGAACTTATGCCCGCTCTATTTATTCTTATTCTCTTGATTCACTTGGTGTGACCTTGCCTACAGATACGGTGATTTCTGCTTTGAAAAATATGGAAGCGCAAATTGCTGTTTCTGTTTTCCCAAATCCTGCGAGTGATTTCGTTCACATCAATTGTGCAATAAAAAATTATTCTCTAACTGTTTTTGATTTGAACGGAAGAAAATGTTTTGAAGAAACGAATGCGAAGAGCGAGGAGACAATAGATATTTTTTCTCTACATGAAGGAACATATCTTGTTCAAATGACTGATGGAAAAAGAAAAATCACAAAGAAGTTTTTGAAGCTCACGCAGTAAATCCGCTTCAACTTTCAATTTCCGCATTTCAAATTCTGCTTTCTGCGCTTTGGTAAAAGCGGCTAAAATATTTCGCGCCACTTGCCGTCTTTCTTAACATAACCAAAACTCATTGCCATGCCATTTATCATTTTCCTTCTCGGTGTAGTTAGCTGGACTTTAACTGAATATCTTCTTCACCGTTTTCTCGGACACGTTCACAAAGGCAAAAACTTTTTTAAGGCAGAACATCTGCAACATCATTCAAAAGCAAACTACTTTGCACCGGCTTACAAGAAAGCGGCATTAGCTGTTGTAGTATCCGCAAGTCTTGTGGCATTCATAAGCTTATTTACTACTCTGCTAACGGCTGTAACATTTGTTTTGGGATTCGTTAGCATGTATACATTATACGAAGCAACACATGCGCGTTTTCACCGCAAAGAGCCTATTGCAAAACCCTTCATCATTTTAAGAAAGCATCATTTCTATCATCACTTTCATAACCCTAAAATGAATCACGGTTTAACTACACGCTTTTGGGACAGAGTATTCGGTACGTTTAAAAGAGTAGAGCAGGTAAATGTTCCCATGCAGATGAGTATGCAATGGCTTTTAGAAGATGATGAAATTAAGGAAGCTTACGCGAAGCATTTCAGAATTTCAGGTAGATAGGGTTTGTATTTCATCATCAAATTATCAAATCCCCACCTCACATCCTCATATTATTCCTGCAACACCATCTTCACACTCTTATTCTTCAGTTTCTGTCCTTTTACTTTCTCAAGCACTGCTGAAACCTTATTGCGTTTAACGGCTGCATAAGCAATAAAATCCTGTACTTCAATCAGACCGAGTTCCTCTTTCAGCAATCCGCCTTTTTGTATCAGGAAACCAACTATATCAATCTTGTTGACCTTATCCTTCTTACCGGCACTTATGTAAATAGTAGCCCATTCGCTAGGTGCGGGAAATTTATACTTAGAAGGCAAGTCCATTTCCGGAGCGGCATCTTTTATAAACGGAGGAATATATTCCTCTGCACTCAAAATTAAATACGCAGTGCCCTCCGCATGCATACGCGCTGTGCGACCGTTTCGGTGCGTGTAAGTTTCTAAAGTGTTTGGTAACTGATAATGAATAACGTGTCGGATAGCAGGAATATCCAAACCTCGCGAAGCCAAATCTGTTGTAATTAAAATCTGATTGCTGCCATTGCGGAATTTCACGAGCGCCAACTGTCTCTCGTCTTGTTCTAACTTCCCATGATACACATCGTGAATCACTCCGCTCTTCTTTAATATCTCACTAATGCGGTCCACCGCATCGCGGTGATTGCAAAACACCAGTGTGGTTTCATTACCGATTTTTGCGAGCAGTGCCATGAGTGATTTTAGTTTATCATTCTCCTCTGCGCGTACGGTTTTCAAAGTGAGTTGTGGAGTAACGTGCTCTTTGAGAAAATTAATTTCCTCTGGTTTTGTCAATCCCGCAAAAGCAGGAATCTCTGCGCATTTAGTGGCTGATGTGAGCATTCGTTTATAGAGGTTGGGAAGATGTTGGATAATAAACTCCATCTCTTTTTGAAAACCGAACTCAAGCGATTTGTCAAATTCATCTAGCACCAATGTGTGCACCACTTTAGTATCGAACGTTTCGCGTTCAATATGATACATAATGCGCCCCGGTGTGCCTACCAGCACCGCGGGTGGATGCAGAAAATTGTTGCGCTCTACTTTGGTGTCGTGACCGCCATAACAGCAGTTAATTTTGAAACCGGTGCCCATTGATTTAAAAACGTTTTCAATTTGCATCGCCAATTCGCGGCTTGGAACGAGTATCAACGTTTGCACACCAACAACTTCAGTTTTTAAAGAAGCAAGTACGGGTAGTAAAAACGCCAGCGTTTTTCCTGAACCTGTGGGTGACAGTAAAACGATTTCATTTTTTGATTCAGTCGTTTTTAAAACAGCTTGCTGCATTTCGTTTAGCTTTTCTATTTTAAGGTTGGCGAGTATCTTCTGTATCATGATGTAAAGCGAAAGTAATTTTTAATAGTCGAGCCAATAGCATCAGTCGACCCGCCAAGGGCTGGTGAAATACAAACCATATGAATTTTTCTACAAACAGTGTTCTGCAATGGGACAAAGGCAAATACAATGTTCTTCACTCCGGAAACCTAAGTTCAAAATGACAAGATAGTGAACGAAGTGACGGCTGTTCCTGCTCGCTCTGCGTGAATTGCAAGAGGAACGGGTGGGTTAGCGATTGAAGTGAAAATCCTTTTTTGCTGAGAGAGAAAAATGAATGGATCTATCACCGCCTTACGCGAAGAAAGGCGAGATGAAACAAGCGGAGGACATAACAGCAAAAAAGATTGCAACGGAAAGCGCGACCGAGGCTTTGCGAGGAAACCCCCTCATCATCATTCCCTATAATTTGTATTATTGCGGCATGGATAGAGAACAAGAAAAATTAGCGCTTAAACTGCATATCATTAAATACCTGAACCTGCTTCACGTAACGCCTGAGGAGATTACGGATGATATGCCGATGTTTCGCGAGGGGCTGGGCCTCGACTCGATTGATTCGATTGAGATGGTGGTGATGATGGAGCGCGAATACGGTTTGAAAATTGAAAACCCGAAAGACGGTCGCGAGATTTTGCAGACGATAAATTCGATGATAGACTTTATAGAAAAAGGAAGAGCAGCCAAGGCAGCAGAAGAAAAAGCATGAACAAAATTGTAGTTACCGGCATTGGCATCATCAGCCCAATCGGAAACTCAGTAGCCGAAAACCGCGCGGCATTGCAAGCGGGTAAAAGCGGATTGACTTCGCTTGAATTATTTGCTACGCGATACGCCAGGCTGTTGAAGTTTGGCGAAATAAAAATTACCAACGAAGATTTGAAACAGCAACTGGGTGTAACCACAAAAGGGGTTACGCGCACTACGCTGCTTGCCTTGCATGCTTTTGTGCAAGCTATTGAAGACCGCGGTTTTACCAATGAAGAATTGCAAAGCAGCGATACCGCTTTGATAAACGGCAACACGATTGGCGGCATGAGCGAAAGCGAAAATCTTTATCTGGATGCCAACAAAAATGAGGTGGGCTCGGAATATATTTCGAGTTACAACCTGGGCACGGTGAACATGTATATTCAGCAGCGTTACAAAATTGGCGGTGTGGTGAACACATTTAACACCGCTTGTTCTTCGAGCGCAAATGCAATTGCTTACGGTGCGCGGTTGATTAAAAACGGTTTTGCAAAACGCGCTATTGTTGGTGGAACCGATTCGCTGGCGAAGTTTACCATCAATGGTTTTAATTCTCTCGGCATTCTTTCATCAACACTTTGCAAACCTTTTGATGCGGGGCGTTCGGGTTTGAACTTAGGTGAAGGTGCTGCGTTTTTGGTGTTGGAAAAAGAACACGATGCGAAGGGCAAAAAGATTTATGCCGAAGTAAGCGGCTGGGGAAATACAAATGATGCGTTTCATCCATCCTCGTTATCGGATAACGGTGATGGTCCGTATTTAGCAATGAAAGAAGCGTTGGAAGTGGCGAAACTGAAACCAGAACAAATTGGTTTTGTAAATGCACACGGCACCGCCACCGAAAACAACGATGAGAAAGAAAGTGTAGCTATGAAGCGTTTGTTTGAAAAGGTTCCCGCATTTGCGAGCACTAAATCAAACACCGGTCACACCTTAGGAGCAGCAGGAGCAATTGAAGCGGTGTATTGCATTTTGAATTTAATGCATCAGGAAGTTTACGCGAATCTGCGTTTTGAGAACGCCATTGAAACAACGGGCTTAACACCTGTTACAGAATACAAAAAAATGAATCTGGAACATGTGATGAGTAATTCGTTTGGCTTTGGAGGGAATTGCAGTTCATTAATATTTTCGAAAACAAACCACCTCCTCTAAATCTCCTCCGTCCCGCTAAGAAAAAGCGGGATGAAACAAAGGAGGAGACTTTAAAACCAAAAGACAGAACATGTATTCACTATTCACTATTCACCATTAACTATTCACTGTTTCATGTTTTACATTCATCAATCTTCGTGCATCTCTCACCAGCCGACATTCAACGATGTTGACCTCGAAGATTTGAAGCTGATTGAAAACAATCTGGTGCCTGCCATTGAACCGAAGTATGAGAATGTTCCGTTGGGTCAGTTAAGAAGAATGGGTCGCGCGTTGCGCATGGGTGTGGGCACCTGTATGAAATTGCTTGCAACAAATAAGGTGAACGGTTTACTGATTGGAACGGCAAACGGAGGAATAGAAGACAGCATTATGTTCCTCAATCAGATTCATGATTACGAAGAAGGAAGATTAACACCTACTGCTTTTGTGCAAAGCACTTACAACGCCATTGCAGGAATGGTGGGTATGATTACCGTGAATCACGGTTACAACGCCACACACGTTCACCGCGGACATGCGTTTGAAAATGTAGCGCTGGATGCTGCAATGTTGCTAAAAGAAAATCCTGACAACAGTTATTTGATTGGCGGAGTAGATGAGATATCTCCAAAGAACCATCGCCTCGTTTCACTCACGGGTTGGTATCGTCACGATACAGTTTCGAATGCTGATTTATACGAAGGCAATGCAACTGGAACTTTGCTGGGTGAAGGAGCAGCTATGTTCATAGTGAATAACAAAAGCGAAAGCGCCAAAGCAAAGCTTACAGGTTTGAAAATGGTGAACAGCCATGATGAAAACTTTGTGAAGGAGCAATTGAGTTTATTTCTGAAAGAGAATCCTGGAGAAGTTGATTTATTCCTGCAAGGCGAAAACGGAGATAACCGCTTATTGAAATATTATGCCGCTTGCGAAAGTTTGATGGCAGAAGAAACAACAGTAGCAAGATTCAAACATGCATTCGGAGAATTTCAAACGGTATCGGCTCTTGCCGTGTGGCTTTCAACTTATGTTTTGCAAAATCAAAAACTGCCGCAACACTTTATCAAGAAGAACTCGGCTACGGAGTTTAACCGCATTTTGATTTACAATAATTATCAAGGAGTGCAGCATAGTTTTATGCTGGTGGAGAGAGTTTAATTTTTAGCACTAAGGACATTAAGGGCATTGAGAATACAAACGAAAATTGCCTTAATGTCCTTAATGTTCTAAGTGGTTAGTTTTCTGATTCTTCTTCGGGTTCAAAGAACACTTTCATATTACACGAAGAAATTTCTTCACTGCCTATAAATACTTTTCCGGCAATGAGCGTAACTGCACCAAATACTTTCCCTTCAATTATTATTTCGGTAGTCAATAGTTCGCCTACACTTGGCAGTCGCGAAACCGAAAAGTTTTTTACCTCGCCAATAAAACCACGTCTGCTTTTATTGTTTTCGGTAAAGTCTTCGTAGCCCATTTTGCAGCCCGCGCTTTGCGCCATGTTTTCTAAAAGCCCGGCTAACATCAGCTGTCCGTTTTGGCACAAAACATTATCGGCTCTAAACTTAAACGTGGTGATGCATTTATTCTCCGTCACTTCGTTCAAAGAATCAATAAAAACAAAAGGCGGCTTTTGAGGAATGAGTTGTGTGAGTTGATTACCGCTGATGGGGAACATGAAGTGCGTTATGATATGTGCTGAAAAAAAATAAGGGCTTCGCTTACGCGAAACCCTTTAATAAACTGTGATCCCGGAGGGGATCGAACCCTCGACCCAATGATTAAGAGTCATTTGCTCTACCAGCTGAGCTACGGAATCAAA
>JAPLES010000017.1 GCA_026391075.1 Bacteroidota bacterium
ATGCCGAAATGATTTTTTACATCTACCAAAATGCTGAGTGCTTTATCAAAATCAATTCCTGTAAATGATTTAACGCTGGTGCGATTTGCCTTTTTGAAAGAGCTTTTGAAAATGTATTGAATGTCAAGTTTGCGGCAAAGAGCAGAAACAGATTCCGCTACTTCAAAACAAATTTCTTTGTTCTCTATGGCACAAGGACCAGAAATAAGAATCAGCTTTTTATTTGATGACATAGTTGGTAAGCGGTCGTTTTGTGCTGTTACTTTTTAGTTCCTAAATAACCTCCATGATGACGCTTCAGAAATTCTTCCTTAGTGAAACCTATTTCTTCCATTACCAAAACACACAATACATCGCCCAACGCTAACATAGCTGTAGTAGATGAAGTAGGAGCCATACCCAACGTGCACGCTTCTTCTACTTTACCAATTGAAAGTGCCACATCGCTCATTTGCGCCAGTTCAGAATCTAAATGAGCGGTAATGGTAATTACTTTAAATGCCGAAGAGTGCAATGCTCTTGCTAGTTGAACCAATTCAACTGACTCGCGCGTTTTACCCGAGTTTGAAAAAATGAGAAGTATGTCGTTGTTGTCAATCAGACCAAGGTCTCCGTGTTGTGCTTCACCGGGGTGAAGATATACAGCGGGCGTACCTGTAGAAGAAAAAGTAGCTGCTGTTTTGCGCGCAATAATTCCTGCTTTGCCAATGCCGCTACAAACCACTTTGCCTTTTAACTTGGCAAGCAAGTCAACCGCAGTCAACAAACTTTCGCTCAACGGTATGTTTTTTACCGCTTCGCTTTCTGCGAGGAGAATTTCACGAGCACGTTTCAGTTTGTCTGACATGATGTTTTATTAAACGGCAAATCGCAAATAAATTTCAATGATGCTGCGAAGAAAGAATATTTGAGATGATTTTGATTCGGGCTTACTATTTTTTAGCCACTTCAGATTTTTCAACCCGCATACCAAAACTTTTAATGTAGCCCAGCGGATTCACCCGCATATCCTGCGAAATTTTGAATGTATATTTTCCAATTGCAGGAAAGAAAGCATTCTGCTGAATAGGAATCTGAATATCGCAGTTATCGCCAAGACAATCGCCATTCCAATGTCCATCGGGTTCTGAAAGAACGAGGTTCACTCTTTTCTCAAACTGTTTGCCATCAGGAAAAGTGGTTTCAATTTTCACCCACATGTTTCGCCATTCAAAATTGAACGAGTGGCGAACGCTGAGTAGAATATTATAGTTGACAGTAGTGTCTTTTATTTCAGCAACAAAAGTTTTTGCATCGGCATAATCCCATTGGTCGCTTTTGAAAACCTCATTTTTTTCCAGCACTACATTTTTATCGCACGAAACCAGCAATGAGCAAATGAGTAAGTAAGTAAATGAGTAAATGAAAAACTTAGGAGAGAATTTCATGAGTTGTAATTGTCGTGTCGCCACTTTATTTTCTCTTGTCGCGGTTTTGAGAGTTGCCTTTTCCACCTCCGCGATTGCGTTGATTATTGTTTCTGCGTTTTTTGCGCTCTTTATCTTCTAAAGTTGAAAGTGTAACCTGACCAACCAAATCTTCGTGTTTGCTTTCGTCTATCTTTTCGTTTTCAATAATGGCAAAGTCAAGTAAACTCTTTGGTTTTTTTCCGCTCTTGTTCATAGCCAAAAGCTCCTTTACATCTACCACATCAAGACGAATAAAGTTTCCTTTTTGGTCGGCATATTCATATACCAATTGCCTTTTCAAAATATCTGTTTTGCGAAGCCATGCAATGCCTTCTTCTGTTTCAATTTTATCGGTCTGTTTTGGAAAACCTTTCAGCGCATCGTTGTAAGTATCTAATTCATAATTCAAACAACACTTCAATCTTCCACATTGTCCGCTCAGCTTATCAGTATTCAAAGCCAGGTTTTGATAACGCACTGCCGAAGTAGTAACCGATTTAAAATCATTCAACCATGTTGAACAACACAATTCTCTTCCACAAGTTCCTATACCACCCACACGCGCAGCTTCTTGACGCGCACCTATCTGGCGCATTTCAATTTTTACTTTGAAATCGCGCGCATAAACTTTCACCAATTCGCGAAAATCAACTCGACCATCGTGCGTATAAAAAATAGTTACTTTTTTATTGTCGCCCTGATATTCTACATCACCAATTTTCATTTCGATTCCTAACTGACGAGCCATAGCACGAGCGCGCACCAGCGTTTCCTGTTCTTTACTTCGTGCATCTAAAAAATTGTTTACATCGTGCTCATTGGCTATGCGCAGAATATTGCGGATGGTATCATCGCGCTCGGTAATTTTGCGCTTTTTCATTTGCGCTTTTACCAGTTCGCCAAGCAAACTCACTTCGCCCACATCAAAACCCTGTGCGGCTTCTACTACCACTAATTGACCTTTATGAAAATCTAAATTGGAAGGATTTCGGTAAAATCCTTTACGCGCGCCCTTCTTAAAACTTATTTCAACGATGTTGAAGTTTTCGTTGAATGATATAGGCATTTCGGCAAACCAGTCGAAAACATTTACGCGATTGCATCCGCCACTGCTGCATCCTCCTTTTGTTTGGCAACCCGCTACAATTCCGTCTTTAGCGGTGGTGCATGTTGAACATCCCATTCTTCTTCATTTATATTGATTTACGAATTTTCAAGTGGACGAAACTAAAAGAAAATTCGGTTTGAGATAGTTGAAGGACTGCCGAGCTACGCTAGTTGAAGTCCATTGTCAAGAGTTGATTGACATAGTGCCCTTGCAATTTTCCTATTTGGGAAACCAAGGAAGGAATGCGTTGGTGGTTCGTTTGTATTTCGAATAAGCATCATCCCCTTCGTATTTTTTTTCGAGCATAGTAACGCCCGAAACCTTGAGCAGAAGAAAAGTATTGGTAAGCGGAGCCAAAATAGAAAGATACCATTGCCCCGAAGGAATGGCAAGCAGAAAAATTCCCCACCACATAACGGCCTCGCCAAAGTAATTGGGATGCCGTGTGAATTTCCACAAGCCGCGATTCATAATAGTGCCTTTTTTGTGGTGACTGTTTTTGAATTCATACATCTGCTTATCGCCCCAAGCTTCAAAGAAAAAACCTACACACCAAACCGCACAACCAATAGGGTAAAGAAATTTGTACGATTTGAAAATAGCGAGGTCGTTATTAATAATAACAATTGGCAGGGTATTGATAAACATGATGAAGCCCTGTAACATGAACACTTGCAAAAAAGAACGCCACAAAAAATTCCTGCCCCATTCTTTGCGCCAGTTGGCGTAACGAAAGTCTTCGGGCTTGCCCATGTTTCTAATTCCTATATACATAGACAGGCGAAGCCCCCAAACAATAACAAGATAGCTAACAAGTTTTTGATGAAACCTTTCATCGCCATAAACAAAATAGGTAACTGAAGTAACTATGATAAAACCGATTCCCCAGCCAATGTCAACTATGCTATTGTCGTTTTTCAATTGCGCAATTACAAACATGAAACACATAAAAGTGAAGATGCAAAGTGCAGAGAGGATAAATGGATTCATGATTTAAAGATAAACAATAAACCAGCGAAAGAGTTTACACTACTTTATTCGCACAACAACTTGCCGCATGTGCATCGGGTTTTGCTTTGAAAGTAAAACCCATGGAGAGAATATATCCCATGGCTTCGCTCAATGCTAGGTTAGAACCAAAGCGCGGATTGGTATTGATATCAGCATGCACTTCTAATTCAGTTGAATATTTATCAAAGAGCGGGCAAAGCGAATAAGCAATTTCAATGGAGCGTGCTACTTCAGTCAGCAGGCGCTCTTTCAAGCTCATCTTACGGGAAGTTTTTTCATTATTGATGTACATGAAGCCGCCTCTTCCTTTTCGCAAGAGCACAATGACGGTGGCAAATTCGGTTTCGGTGCCGCGCACTTGTGAGTCGGTGCCTATGCACACTTTAATTTGATTTCCCATTTGGCTCTCATTAATTAATGAGTTTTCGACAGCCACACTAATATGCGTTTCAATTTTTGTTCCATCTAATTTTCTCCATTTGGCTTTTAAGATTGGCTCCATAAAAAATGTTTTTTGGTTAACGGAAAATAAGTAAGGCATTTTACTTCTGCAAAAAATTTTATGTGCGCAACGATACATCCCGATTGTTATCGGGACGAAACGTTTTCTTCTGCCTTTTAAACCATTTGTATTTCATTAGGTCGTAGTTGCAGATTAGATATGCCCGCATAAACAAATAATAAACGGAAAACAACAACAGATAAAAGCGGGTGCTGTTGTTCTATCCACAAAAACAAAAACGTTATGAAAACTAAAATGATTAAAACCATGGGCACTGCTTTTCTATTTGCAGGCATGATTGCACTCAACTCGTGCAACAAAGAAAAAACGGATACGGATTTTACAACGGCAAACAATCAAGCGCTGGCAGATGAAACCTACAATGATGTAAACAACGTTTCAGATGAAGCAAGCCAAACCGGTTCAGTTTCTTACAAAGATGATGATGCCAACAGTTTGCTAAGTGGTTGTGCTATTGTAACACGCGATACAGTTTCTGCCATACGCACTACCACTATAGATTTCGGAACAGGTTGTACGGGCATTGATGGCAAAACACGCAAAGGAAAAATTATGATCAGCTACAACGGACCGTATCGTCAAGAAGGAACAACTATCACCGTTACTTTTGAGGACTTCTTTGTAAACGATAATCAAGTACTCGGTACTAAAACAATTCATAACGATGGCTTGAATGGCGCAGGTAATCCTTCGTTCACTATAAATGTGCAGGGGCAAATAATTCTGGCGAATAGTGCTGGAGTAATTGTGTGGACTTCTACAAGAACCCGTGAATGGATTGCAGGAGTGTCGACTCCTTCGCGCGATGATGACCAATACAGCATTACCGGTTCGGCAAACGGAACCGATGCAAGCGGCAACGAATTTACAGCAACTATAGTTGATCCGCTTCTTCGCAATTTGGCACCGGGTTGCAGACGCCACTTTGTAAAAGGCAGTGTGCTGTTACAACGCAGCGGAAAGCCCGATAAAACAATCGATTTTGGAAATGGGGACTGCGATAACCAAGCTGTAGTAACGGTAAACGGCACTTCGCATATTATCACACTCCATTAAGGGAAATCGAAAACATGAAGCGCGTCCTGCAAAATTGCAGGCGCGCTTTTATAATTTTGACTAATTCAACAACATATTATCAATCAACCTCACCCCGCCAATTTTTACTGCGGTAAGGGCAATCAGTTTTTCGGATTTTTTTTCAGGAACCATTAATGTCTTTGCATTTCTTATTTCAAAATACTCCAGCTCTATTCCTTTAAAACTTTGCAATCTGTGCAAAGCACGCACCTGTATTTTCTCTATTTCGTATTTCACGTTTCGTATTTCACGTTTCGAACTAAGTAACGTTTTTGAAATCTCCACCGCCAGCTTCCTAGCCTCTTTATCTAACCGTACATTTCGTGAACTCATAGCCAAACCGTCTTTCTCGCGCAGGGTTTCTAGAGCAATCAATTTCACTTTCAGTTTTCTTTTTTCAATCAGTTTGTCCACTATCAATTGCTGCTGATAATCTTTCAACCCCATAAAAAGCAAATTGGGTTTTACGATCTGCAGCAATCGCTCTACCACTTGCGCCATTCCATCAAAATGCCCAGGTCGATGTTCGCCTTCTAAGACTTTTGCCAGTGAACCAAAATCAACTTTGCGTTTATTGCCTGTTCCATCCGGGTACATTTCTTTAACCGATGGCAGAAACAAGATATCGCATTTTACCGCGCCCAACTTCAGGATATCTTCTTCAATAGTTGAAGGATATTTCTCAAAATCCTTCGGATCGTTGAACTGAGTTGGGTTCACAAAAATGCTGCAAACCGTACAATCAGACTCCTTTTTACTCTTTTTAATTAAAGATATATGACCCTTGTGCAAAGCTCCCATCGTTGGTACAAAACCAATCGTTTGTCCTTGATTAGCAATAGACTTAAGATGCTTTTGAAAATCCTTTATCTTTTTAAAAACGAGCATGTATTAGGTGGCTTAACAGTTTTGTTCTATGAAAGTTGGTGTTATTTCAATTTTTTGTTAGTATCTTTGCACTCCCGCTGAAAAAAGCGCTGAATTTATTTTCTCACCAAACAATACAAACAATAGTATGGAAAAAAAGAGAATTCTGATTATTACCCAGGAAATGGACCCCTATGTGGCGTTCACTGAGGTTTCCAAAATTGCGAACGAACTTCCAAAGTACATGCAGGACAGCGGAATGGAAATACGCGTGCTTATGCCAAAGTTCGGAACTATAAACGAAAGACGCCACCGATTACACGAAGTGGTTCGCCTTTCAGGTATCAACGTAATTATTGATGACGAAGATTTTCCTTTAGTTATTAAAGTAGCTTCATTACCAGGTGCACGTTTACAGGTTTATTTCTTAGACAACGAAGATTTCTTTAAACGCAAATTGCTTTTCCACGATGAGAACAATAAGTTCTTTGACGACAATTCTGACAGAATGATTTTCTTCTGCAAAGGAACGTTGGAAACGGTTCGTAAATTTGGCTGGGCTCCGGATATTATCCATTGCATTGGCTGGATGACAAGTCTTATTCCTATGTATTTGAAAACTACTTACAAAGACGACCCTGTTTTTGCAAACGCAAAAGTTATTTACTCAGTTGCCAGAAACGAATTCAAAGATAAGTTGAAAAGCAATTTCACAACCAAATTGGCTATCAGCAGCGATATTTCGAAAAAACACTTAGAGTTTTTCAAAGCAGGAGATAACACCAGCTTGAACATTGCAGGAACTGAATTTGCCGATGCGTTAATCGTTGGTGAAGAGTTGGACGAAAAGGTTCAAAGCCACGTAAAAAAATCGAAGGGTAAAAAAGTAATGAAGTTGGCTATTAAAGAAGAGAACCCTCTTCCGCTATTTAGCACCTTTTACAAAAATATTCTCTCGAACTAAGCGTTAGTTTCCTTTATTTACCACGTGTTAATACCGAAAACTAATTTGAAACATTACCTCAGTTTTTTTATAGCACCGGCAATATTTTGCTGGTGCTTCTTTTCTTTACAGGGCTGTAAGAATCCCGCTATTGAAGATACCGATTTGCTCACCACCGATGACCAATTGAATCTTGCCAAAGATACGTTGCATGCAAAAGTGTTTTCCGAATTTGAGAAACCGCTCAATTCAAATGGGATTTCTGTTGGCGTTCTAGGAACTTTAACCGATCCTAATTTTGGAAGTACGTATGCGGGCTTTTATGCGCAGTGCCGCCTCACCAGTAACAATATTGATTTTGGTGCCGGCAAAACATTGGATTCAGTAGTGCTTACTTTAAGATATGCAGGAACCTATGGCAAATTCGACCAGCCGCTCAATGTTTCTGTTTATGAATTGTCACAGAGCTTAATTGATTCACTTACCTATAAAACCAACGATGCTTTTAGTGTAAACATTCCGCCTGTAGGAACTTTAACCGGATGGAAACCTGATACAGGAAACGATTCCACGCATGCTTTGAATGGAACACTTCCGGCACATTTGCGAATTACACTTGATTATGCTTTGGGTCAAAAGCTTTTGGCTGACACTAGCTTGCTTCATAACAACAGTCAATTTCTCGATCTCTTCAAAGGATTTTACATTACTACATCTGCTTCTACTACCGGAAACGGCTTAGCATATTTAGATTTAGCATCTGCTGTTTCGGGTATCACTTTGTTCTATCATAACGATGCCGCTGATTCGCTGTACTATACTTTACCTATTGCCGGAGTTACGATCAATCACTTCGATAATATTTACACAGGCACTCCTGTAGCTACTTCAGTAAATACTCCAAATGGAAATGGTGAAGAGAAATTATTTCTGCAAGCAGGAGCCGGAGTAAAAGGTAAAATTTTTATTACCGACTTAGATAGCTTGCCTAAGAACATTGCTATAAACAAAGCCGAAATTGTAATTACACAAACTACCGATACACTTTATGCCGCGCCTACCTTGCTTGATTTATATCGTATTGATGATGCAGGACAAGCAAAGGTAATTGACGATGATGGCTTGCTAGGTTTTGGTGGAGTGCGCACCGCAGAAACACTGAGTAATGGTTCAGTAGTTTATCGCTATCGCTTCAACTTCAAAAAATATTTTCAGAAGTTGATTCAAGGCGTTTATCACAATAATGGTTTCTATATAGAAACGTATTCGGCTAATAATAATGCAGAGCGAGTGGTGCTTTCAAATTCTTCTACCGATAAAAATTATCAAATAACCATTCAGGTTATTTATACCAAACTATAGTTTGGTTCCCTTACTTCTCATGCAAAACTGAATGACGAATGATGAAGGCTTTAATAATTTTCTTTTGTTTTGTGCACTTTTTAATCGCAATATCATTTAATCAAAAACAAAATTTATGTGCGGAATAGTTGCTTACATAGGTCCACGCGAAGCGTATCCAATTCTAATAAAGGGTTTGAAAAGATTAGAGTACCGCGGATACGATAGTGCCGGAGTTGCGTTGATGAATGGCACGCTCAACATTTATAAAAACAAAGGGAAAGTTAGTGACCTTGAAATGAATACCGATGGCAAAAATGTTTCGGGGCATTTAGGAATGGGTCATACCCGTTGGGCCACACACGGTGAACCAAATGATATCAACTCGCATCCGCATCTTTCGCAAAGTGGCGACATTGCAATTATTCATAACGGCATTATTGAAAACTACGGAACACTAAAAGAAGAATTAAGTAATCGCGGTCATCAATTCACCAGTGATACAGATACTGAAGTTTTAGTTCACTTGATTGAAGATGTAAAACAAAACACCGGTTGCGAATTAGATGAAGCGGTGCGTTTGGCTTTGCATGAAGTAGTTGGTGCGTATGCCATCGTAATTATTTCGAAGAACGACCCTACAAAATTGATTGGAGCCCGAAAAGGTTCGCCACTTGTAATAGGTATTGGCGATGATGAATATTTTATGGCAAGTGATGCCACTCCAATCATTGAGTATACGAAGAACGTAACTTACCTAGAGGACGGTGAAATTGCTTTTATAAAAGACGGAAAGCTTTCCATCAAAACGATTGATAACGTTGAGCATATACCTTATATCCAAACGCTCGAGATGAATCTGGAGAACATTGAAAAAGGCGGTTACACGCATTTCATGCTCAAAGAAATTCACGAACAACCGCGTTCTATTTACGATTCGCTGCGCGGAAGATTTGACCCTATGACCGGAAGTTTTGCAATGCGAAGTTTGAAAGAACACGAAAGCAAAATCAAAAATCTAAAACGCATCATCATTGTTGGTTGCGGCACTTCATGGCATGCAGGTTTAGTTGGCGAATATTTGTTTGAAGACATTGCCCGCATTCCGGTAGAAGTGGAATACGCTTCGGAATTCCGTTATCGTAATCCTGTTATTAATGAAGATGATTTAGTGATTGCTATTTCGCAAAGCGGTGAAACTGCCGATACACTTGCGGCTATTGAACTGGCGAAAGAGAAAGGCGCAACTATTTTTGGTTTGTGCAATGTAGTTGGCTCTTCTATTCCTCGTGCTTCACATGCCGGTGCTTACACACATGCCGGTCCTGAAATTGGTGTGGCGAGTACCAAAGCATTTACCGCGCAAGTGGCAGTGCTCACGCTGTGGGCTTTTGGCTTTGCCGAAATAAGGGGCAAGGCAACCAAGTTAGATTTGCGAAATGCTTTTGCAGAACTCGAAACCATTCCTGCTAAAGTTCAAAAAACATTATTGTGCGAAGACAAAGTGATTGAAATTGCAGAACTGTTCAAAGACTCACACAACTTCTTATATCTCGGAAGAGGATATCAATTCCCTGTGGCACTCGAAGGCGCGTTGAAGCTGAAAGAAATTTCTTACATACATGCCGAAGGTTATCCTGCCGCTGAAATGAAACACGGTCCTATCGCTTTGATTGATGCTAACATGCCCGTTGTAGTAATCGCAACTAAAAATAGCATCTACGAAAAAGTAATCAGCACCATTCAGGAAATAAAAGCGCGCAAAGGACAAATTATTGCTATTGTAACCGAAGGCGATGTAAAGGTGCGCGGAATGGCTGACTACGTAATTGAAATTCCCGAAACCGTTGAATACCTTGTTCCATTACTTTCTACTATTCCATTGCAATTGCTTTCGTATCACATTGCGGTTATGCGCGGTTGCAACGTTGACCAGCCACGAAACTTAGCAAAGAGTGTGACGGTGGAATAATGCATCCTCGCGAACTTCAAATAAAAAATTTCACTTACGATTTAGCTGAAAATAAAATCGCGAAGTATCCTTTGGCGGAACGCGATTTAAGTAAGCTATTGATTTACCGTGTTGGGAAAATTACTGAAGATGTTTACAGAAACATAGCAGAACACATTCCAGAGAACTCATTGCTGGTTTTCAATAATACCAAAGTAATTCATGGGCGTTTGTTTTTCAAAAGCGCGACAGGAGCAAAAATTGAAATCTTCTGTTTAGAACCTGCAGAAGAAAACACGGAGTTTGCTTCTGTCATGAGCAAACAAAAATCTGTTCGTTGGCATTGTCTTGTGGGTAGAGCAAGCAAATGGAAAGAAAAAATTCTTGAACATCGCACTAAGGACTTTACGCTCACCGCAGAAATTATTGAACGAACAAGCGATGCATTCATAATTGAATTTTCCTGGACTCCCGAACAACTTTCATTTGCCGAAATTTTAGACAAGAGCGGCATGATGCCGATTCCACCATACCTGAAACGCGAGACCGAGGAAATTGATTTGAAACGTTATCAAACTGTTTACGCGAAACAGGAAGGCTCTGTAGCTGCACCCACAGCTGGATTGCATTTTACCGAAGCAATCTTGGAAAAGTTGAAGGCAAAAAATATTTCGAAAACAGAAGTAACGCTTCATGTAGGTGCAGGAACTTTTAAACCTGTGAAAAGCGAAACAATGAACGAACATGAGATGCATGCAGAAATTATTGATGTAACCATTACAACCATTCTGCATTTACTTGATTCGTTGCAGCAAAACATTATTGCTGTTGGTACGACTTCTCTTCGTACCATTGAATCTCTTTATTGGATGGGTGTAAAAACAAAATTGAATCCTGAAATTTTATTGCAAGATTTGGAAATAAAACAGTGGGATGCTTATGAATCAACCTTACAGGTTTCCCACACCTGTAAGGTTTCTGAAATATTAGAAGCGCTTATTTTCTGGATGAAGAATAATGAAATGGAACGATTGATTTGCAAAACACAAATCATGATTGCACCTTCTTACCAATTAAAAATTGCGAATGCGCTTATCACTAATTTCCATCAGCCAAATTCTACGCTACTGCTTTTAGTGGCTGCTGTGGTTGGAGATGATTGGAAGAAAATTTACACCCACGCTTTGGAAAACGATTTTCGATTCTTGAGTTATGGAGATGGGAGTTTGCTTTTTGCCAAGTGAGATTTTAGGGTACTAAAATAAAGTCGCGTAGTAAGTGATTTGCTTCACTACTTTTGAACGCCAAAAAAACATAAGTGAAAAATTTTGCGCTCTCTACCACTCAAGCATTTTTTAAAACATTAGCATGAAAAAGAAAACGATGTTGTTGTTTTATAATTACCTCTCCTCTTTTGTAAAAAAGGATATCGAGATTCTTTCGGCTGAATACAACGTGGTTTGTTTTGATTTTTATGTGACAAAAAAAATCGAAACACCATTTCAATTGGTGCGGCAAAAACTATTTCTGCTTCGCCACATTTTGTTTGCCGATGTTTTAGTTTGCGAATTTGCTTCGTACCATTCGCTGCTTCCTGCTTTGTATGGCAAAGTTTTTCGTAAACCGTGCTTCATCATTGTTGGCGGAACCGATACGGTTTCTTTTCCGAGTATTGGCTACGGAAATTTTCATAAAAAGGCTTTAGCTTTTTTTACCCGATATACTTTTAAATGGTGCTCGCACATTGTGCCTAAACACAAAACCCTCATGTGGTTCGATTACAATTATCAGCCCAACGATTTTCCGCATCAAGGAATTTTATATCACTGCAAAAACTTAGAAAAACCTTTCACCGAAATTGAGAACGGATACGATGCTGTGAAATGGCATTGCACCAAAGAAAAAAAGACAAACACTTTCATTACGGTTTGCAGTGGTTGGGAATTTCCTTTTCAATATCAATTGAAGGGCATTGATTTAATTACAGAAGCTGCTACCGCTTTTCCTGATTGCGAATTTATCATCCTTGGTGTGCCTGATGAAAAACTGATTCCAAACAAAACTCCAAACATCAAAATTCTTCCGCCTGTAAAAAACGAAGAACTAATAAATATTTACAGCGGTTGCGAATTCTACTTCCAGCTTTCGATGGCAGAAGGTTTTCCGAACGCACTTTGTGAAGCTATGTTATGTGAATGCATTCCTATTGTTTCAAATGTTTTTTCTATGCCTGAGATTGTCGGCAACAGCGGTTTTGTTTTGCAACAAAAAAATAGATCTGAACTAAAACAACTTATTGCGAAGGCAATTGCTTCAGATAAAAACACTTTGCGTAAAAACGCACGACAAAGAATTGCTGATAACTACACCCTCGAAATGCGGAAACAAAAACTGCTTCGCCTTTTCGAAACTGCCACAAAAAAAGCCGATTGAAAATTCAACCGGCTTTTTGTATTTAAGTCCTCCCCTTCGGGGAGGATTTAGGTGGGGTTGTTAAACTATCGTCCAGGTTTTATCGCCACTCAAAATTTTATTCAACGGCACCCTGCCCTTCTTTTCAAAAGCGTAATCAATTTGTGCAGACATGTCATCTTCAATGCAAGAGCGCTCTTCTTTATAGAAAACTCCGAACGGTCGTGGCTTGTGTTCATCTCCTTTATAGTTGGCAAATTGTGCTAGGATAGATGCTTTTATTTTATCGCTTTCATCATGCACCCACAAATCATCTTTCGAAACGCCATCGCCTAATTCAACTACTACAGGTTTGAAACCATCGAGTTTAATTCCTTTATTTTCTGTTTGTCCGAATACGAGCGGCTTGCCGTTTTCTAACCAAAGACACTCTTCTTTTTTAGTTTCTTTTTCGGTGTAAACGAAAAACACACCATCGTTAAACACCGGACAGTTTTGATATACTTCCACAAACGAAGTTCCTTTATGAGCATTAGCGCGATGAATGATTGCCTGCATGTGTTTTGGGTCGCGGTCGAGTGTTCGCGCAAAAAAAGTTGACTTAGCACCTAGAGCAAGTTCCGCTGGATTAAATGGTTCATCTAAACTCCCGAAAGGGGTGCTTTTTGTAACCACACCTCTTTGTGATGTTGGTGAATATTGTCCCTTAGTCAATCCATAAATTTCGTTGTTGAACATCATCAGTTTGATATTCGGATTTCTTCGCAATACGTGTATGAGATGATTTCCTCCAATGCTCATCAAATCACCATCACCGCTTATTACCCAAACGTTGAGTTCAGGATTGGCGGCTTTTACTCCAGTAGCAATTGCTGGAGCACGTCCGTGAATACTATGTATGCCATAGGTGTTCATGTAATATGGAAAGCGCGAAGAGCAGCCGATGCCCGAAACAAAAACAACTTTCTCCTTCTCCACCACAAAATCGGGAAGCACAGTTTGCACTTGTTTCAAAATTGAATAATCGCCACAGCCGGGGCACCATTTAATTTCCTGGTCGCTGGTGAAATCCTTTGCCGTTAATTTTACCGGTGCTGTTGGTTCTAATGTTGTTGTTTCCATGTTTTAAGAATTATAAAGTTCAACAATTTTTGTTTTCACTTCTTCGGTGGTAAACGGCTGTCCTTGCACTTTGTTCAAACCAACAGCCGGCACTAAATATTTTGCTCGAACGAGAAGTATCAACTGTCCGGTATTCATTTCCGGCACTAAAACTTTTTCGTAGCTGTGCAATAACTCACCAAGGTTTTTCGGAAACGGATTCATGTGGCGAACGTGAACGTGCGCAATGTCTTTATATCCTTCCTGATTTAATTCAAGCAAAGCCGTTTTGATAGCACCATAAGTTGAGCCCCATCCGAGCACACACATCTTCCCTTTCGTTGGTCCGCTATCCGGTTTTATCAGTGGAATAAAATCTGCAATCTTTTCCACTTTTGCAGCACGAAGATGAACCATGCGCTCGTGGTTTTTAGAATCATAAGAAACGTTTCCTGTGTCCTCTTGTTTTTCTAAACCGCCAATGCGATGTTCTAAACCTTTTGTGCCAGGTTTAATCCATGGACGCACACCGTTTGCATCGCGCTTGTAAGGCAATAATTTTCCGCCAGGATTATTGTTCTCTGTTAAGAAAGTTGCGTTGATAGGTGCAAGTTGGTCTTCGGTTGGAAATCTCCACGGCTCAGCACCATTGGCAATGTAACCATCGCTTAGGAAAATTACAGGCACCATGTGTTCGATAGAAATTTTTACTGCTTCGTACACTGCATCAAAACAATCAGCTGGTGAGTTTGCCGCTATGATTGGCAACGGAGATTCTCCGTGACGACCATACATGGCCATCATTAAATCCGCTTGCTCTGTTTTTGTAGGCAAACCTGTTGAAGGTCCACCGCGTTGAATATCGCAAATCAATAAAGGGATTTCGAAAATCATTGCCAAACTCATTGCTTCACTCTTCAACGCAACTCCGGGACCAGAAGTAGAAGTTACTCCCAACGAACCGGTATATGCTGCACCAATTGCAGAACAAATAGCTGCAATTTCATCTTCTGCCTGAAAAGTTTTTACACCATTACTTTTGAATTTAGAAAGGTCGTGCAGCACATCAGAAGCAGGAGTGATTGGATAAGAGCCTAGAAAAATCGGCAGACCAGCTTTTTCTGCTGCTGCAAGAATACCAATGCTCAATGCCTGATTACCGGAAATGTTTCTGTAAACACCAGGAGTTAATTGTGCAGCTGTAGTTTTATAACGCGTGGTGAAAACTTCGGTAGTATCTCCATAGTTCCAACCGGCTTTTAAAACTTTCAAATTGGCCGCGAGAATATCCGGCTTCTTTCCAAATTTTTCTTCAAGCGATTTGATGGTAAACTCCATACTATTATCAAACATCCAAAACAATAAACCAAGAACGAACATGTTTTTGCTGCGCTCAATTTCTTTCATGCCCAAGCCTGATTCTTTCAACGCTTCTTTTGTCAACTTGCTCACATCAACTCTGTAAACTTTGTAACCATCAAGTGTTCCATCTTCCAATGGATTGGTTGAGCCTTCAGGATAACCGGCCAACTTCATATTCTTGGAGTCGAAACCAGAAACGTTCGCGATTACAACACCGTGTTTCTTTAAACGCTCTAAATCTGTTTTGAGTGCTGCGGCATTCATACAAACAATCACATCATAAAAATCTCCGGGCGTAAAAATTTCTTTACTGCCGAAATGCACCTGAAAACCAGAAACGCCTGCAAGCGTTCCAGCAGGAGCACGAATCTCTGCCGGGTATTCAGGGAAAGTAGAAATATCTTTTCCGAGCAAAGCCGAAGTATCAGTAAACTGCATACCGGTCAACTGCATTCCATCGCCTGAGTCGCCACTAAAACGCACGACAATACTTTCAGAATTTACAGTTGTAGTAACGCGCGATTGTTTTGTTTCCAATGTTGTATCCATTATTGAAAAAACTTTTTGTTTGAATTTAAAAGTGAAGGTAGCGACAATTTAAGCTAAATGGAGTTTTGCTTTTTTCTCCAATAACGCTTCTTCAGTTTCTACATGAAGTTCATCAGCTAAACAGCAATCAACCGGACAAACAGAAGCACACTGCGGCTCATCGTGAAAACCTTTGCATTCTGTGCATTTGTCGGTAACTATATAAAAGAAATCATCAGACACCGGTGCTTGAGTGGCACTTCCGTCAATGGTTGTTCCATCCATCAAAGTGTAAGAACCGGTCACTCCGGTTTTGTCTGCCATTTTCCAACTGTCGCCATTCGCATAAATTGCACCGTTCGGACATTCAGGTTCGCACGCACCGCAGTTAATGCAAACGTCTGTAATTTTAATTGCCATAGAAATTGATTTTTAGTTTTTTAGTTTTTGAAAACGGAGTCGAAAGAAATCATTTTGATTGATTCTACAAACGAAACTTTTCGAAACAGTATTGTGAATAAGATTTCTTTGTTTAGTATTGAAGAAACAAGATTGATTTCTGATACTTGTTCGTTAGCAAAAACAGAAAATGGGCGCAGCATCACTTATACTTTTAATTATTTGCGGATTAGCTTTTGCCGGTGGTGCACTTTTGCTTTCGAATGCAATTACACCGGGTTCAAAGAATTCTCAGAAAGGCGAACCTTACGAATGCGGAGTAGAAACCGTAGGTCAAAGTTGGATTCAGTTCAATGTAGGTTACTATCTCTTTGCGCTTATCTTTTTAATTTTTGATGTGGAGTTAGTGTTCCTTTATCCGTGGGCTGTTGTTGTAAAGAGCGTTGGAGTTGTGGCTCTTGTAGAGATAGTGATTTTTCTTTTCATTCTGTTTCTCGGATTTCTTTATGCGCATAAAAAAGGCGCATTGAAATGGCAATAAAACAGACATTAGATTTTAGAAAATAGACACGAGACAAATTCAATATGCAAAATCCAGAAAATACAATTACTCCGTTTCCGGGCAGTGTGCATCCTGCTCCGGGTGGAGGAATTTTAGTTTCGAAGTTCGATGATGTGTTGAATTGGGCGCGCTCGAATTCTTTGTGGCCATTAGTTTTCGGAACAAGTTGTTGTGCTATTGAAATGATGAGCGCAGCAGGAGCTAAATACGACTGGAGCCGTTTTGGTTTTGAGGTGGCACGTGCTACTCCGCGCCAAGCTGATGTAATAATTATTGCAGGAACTATTGTGAACAAAATGGCGCCTGTTCTTAAACGCCTCTATGACCAAATGCCAGATCCAAAGTATGTAGTGGCAATGGGGGCTTGTTCAATTTCAGGCGGACCGTTTTTCTATAATACCTATAGTGTAGTGAAAGGTGCCGACCATATTATACCGGTGGATGTTTACATACCGGGCTGTCCTCCGCGACCGGAAGCGCTGATACATGCATTGCTGACTTTGCAGGAAAAGATAAAAGCGGGTGGGACAAGAGAGAAAATCTATTTAGATGAAGTGAAAAAATAAAAACATGACACTACTACTGGCAAAATTCAAAAGCAAAAAGGAAGCAAACTTGGTGGCTTCTTATATCCGCAATATGAAAAAGGAAGTGCAGTTGATGAAGGAGGAAAACTGGGACGACTTTTTTTTCGGGCAATTGATAAACGAAGGAATGAAAGAGAAAGGAACGGTTTCGTTAGCGAGTGTTCGGAAAAAGTTGAAGGGATGAGAATTGTTGTAAAGAAAAGTTTTGACCGCGATATTGAAAAAGTGAAAAATAAAGATTTGCGAATTGCTTTGGACGAAAAATTAGGGCAAATTGAAAAGGCGAAAAGCGTTGACAATGTAACAGGATTAAAACTGCTAAGAGGATACACACATCATTACAGAATTTTAGTGAAGACAGAAGACATGAGTTACAGAATCGGTGCAGTCATTAGAAAAGAAACCATTTGGTTAGTCCGGTTTCTTCCAAGAAAGATTGTTTACAAGAAATTTCCTTAGAAGTATAATGACGAAAGAAGAACTCAAGGCGAAACTTACCGAGTTTAATCCCGCTGCTGTTTTTGATGAAACGGGCGAATGGCTGAATGTTTCTATTGAAGCGAATGATTGGTTTCCGTTGGAGCAGGAACTGCGCAATAATGCTGAATTCGATTTTGATTTTCTGTTTTCGGTAACCGGTGTGGATTGGAAAACACATTTAACGGTGGTGTATCATCTGCGCTCAATTAAGCACGGACATATTGTAGTGGTAAAAGCAAAGTGCGACCGCGCGAAGCCGGAGATTGAAACGGTTTGCAACATCTGGAAGACAGCCGAATTGAATGAGCGCGAAGCATACGATTTGTTCGGAATCATATTTCTGAATCATCCTGATTTGAGACGATTGTTTTTGACGGACGATTGGGAAGGATGGCCGTTGAGGAAAGATTATGTTGATGAAGTTAATATCATAAAGTTATAGAAATGAAAAGTAAACTGATAGAAGGAAAGCTGAATGACGTGCGTGCGCTGATGAAAAAACACCGCGTGGTGAAGGGCTATTTATTTGGCAGCAGCGTGAAAGGAAATTTTAATGATAAAAGTGATATTGATGTTCTGGTAGAAGTGGATGGCAGCATAGAGCCGGTTGAATTGGGCGGACACTTGTGGGACTTGCAATTTGAACTAGAGAAACTGTTTGGCAGAAAAGTGGATTTGCTGACCACGCGCTCGTTGCGTAATCCCATTTTTATACAGGAGTTAAATGAAACCCGTGAGCTGATTTATGGATAAAGAAAGTTTAAAACTGCTTTGGGATATACTCGAACACGCTCGCGAAATTGAAACAATGACGAAAGGCGTTACCTATGAGCAGTATGCCAGCGACAGGAAATTGGTATTGGCGGTTGAGCGTTGTTTTGAAGTAGTTGGTTTTGCTATGAGCAAACTGTTGACATTACGCACTGATATTGCTATTACAGATAAAGAAAAAATTATTGGCTTGCGAAATAAGCTGGCGCACAGTTATGATGAGATAGAACAAGTAAATATTTGGAGCACGATAAAGAAAAATTTGCCGCTGTTAATTGAGGAAGTTGAGAAGTTGTTGGGAGAGAATAAATAGATAAAGCTGTTATTAGATGCCGTAAAAAATTTGCTGAACCAACGGAAAAAGGAAAGAGCGAAGACCCGCCTATCGGCAGGCAGGTTGGTTATAAGGTTAGGAGTGGGAAGAAAAATATATTGGCGAGAAAATAGAAAACAAAAATAGTTGTTGGTGACGTATCGCAGACTCGATGCTAAAACACTAACAACGGCAAAAACTAAACAAATATGAAAATCCCAAAACCAATTTTATTGAATGCGCTGATTGTAATTGCAATAATGATTTCTATAAGTATTTCTTCTTGTAAAAAATGCTACAACTGCGTATATCAACAGCCGTGCGCATATTGTAGTTATAGCAATGGGTCTAATTCAACATCTGTTTGTAAATCTACTGGCAACGATGATTATAATCAAGCCAATGCTGATTGTTTGGCGAGTGGTGGAACATGGAATATAGCTTCTTCCTCATCTACAACAACTGAATTTTGCTCGAAATCCAATACAGAAATAAATAGTGCACAAACCACGTGTCAATTAGGTGGTGGAGTTTGGGCGGCAAAATGATGGAGAGAAAGACGGCTGTTCGGGGCAGCGATTGTAGTGGAAATCTCCCGCACCGGTTGTCAGTCGAGCGGTGGCGGGTGCGGGAATTGGAACGGAAAGCGCGGTGATGATTTTTTTGCTGAGGGATGGAATGGGAAATAGAAGTTCCTTCCCTACGCAGAGCCTTCGTTCAGGATGACAAAAGTGGAGTTGCAAAAAAATCAGCAGCCCCCATAAAATTGATTATTGAAAGGCAAATACAAATTAGCGATTGAAGATTAATCCCGATAGCTATCGGGACAGATTTTAGAACTTGAAACTTTAAACTCGAAACTTAGAAAGTGCAATACGAAGAAGTAGCAACAACCGAAGACGGTAATCTGGTTATCAATGTTGGTCCGCAGCATCCGGCTACGCACGGGGTGATGCATTTGGTGATTACGATGAACGGGGAGACGATTTTGAATGTGGAGCCGCACCTGGGTTATATACACCGGAGCATTGAGAAGATGTGTGAGAGTTTGAGTTACCGGCAGTTTATTTACAGCACGAGCCGGATGGATTATCTGAGTTCGCATATTAATAATCACGGTTGTGCGCTGGCGGTGGAGAAGGGTTTGCAGATTGAGGTGCCGGAGCGCGCGAAGGTGATTCGCATTTTGATGGACGAACTGACGCGTATTGCTTCGCATGTGTTGTGGTGGGGCGCGATGGCGATGGATGTGGGCGCGCTGACTCCGTTTTTCCATGCGTTCCGCGAGCGCGAGTTGATTAACGATATTATGGAGGAGACCTGTGGCGCGCGGCTGACGATGAATTACATGGTGCCGGGCGGGGTGATGACGGATTTGCATCCGAATTTTGTGAAGAAGGTGAAGGAGTTTGTGGCGTTCTTTAGAACGAAGATTGATGAGTATGATACGCTGGTAACGCACAATGTAATTTTCAAACAGCGCATGATGGATGTCGGGAAAATTTCGGCAGCGGATGCGGTTTCATTTGGCTGCACAGGTCCGGTATTGCGCGCGTGCGGAGTGAAGAGCGACATTAGAAAGCTTGCGCCTTATGATGGTTACGAGAAATTAAATTTTGATGAGCCGCTGGAAACTGCGGGTGATAGTTATGCGCGTTACTTAGTTCGTATGCGCGAGTTGCGCGAGTCGCTTAGTATCATTGACCAGTTGATTGATAATATACCGGAGGGAGATTTTCAGGCGAAGACGAAGGCGGTGTTGAAGTTGCCGAAGGGAGAATTTTATAGCCGCGTAGAAACTGCGCGCGGTGAGTTTGGGGTTTATATAATTAGTGAAGGAGGATTGACTCCTTATAGAATACATTTCCGCAGTCCTGGTTTTGCGAATCTTTCTTGTTTGAATCACATTGCAAAAGGACAGAAGATTGGAGATTTAGTAGCGATGATGGGAACGCTGGATTTGGTAATACCGGATATAGACCGGTAGTATTGCGGATTGTAGATTTTTGATTGCGGATTGAAAAGGCAGGGAGATATTGCGGATTGCGGATTTGAGATTGCGAATTTAGAAATGCAAAAATTCAGATTGAAAGGCGATGAAAGCAGATGAGTTAAAAGACAGAACGAAAAAGTTTGCACTGAGGATTTTAAAAATGGTAAGAAGTTTACCGAAGACGAGAGAGGCAGATGTGATAGGAAAACAGTTGTTGAGATGTGGGACTTCGGTGGCGGCAAATTATAGAGCCGCATGTAGGGCAAGGTCGCAGGCGGATTTTATTTCGAAGGTGACAATAGTTGAGGAGGAAAGTGATGAATCGGCATTTTGGATGGAGTTAATTATTGATGCAGAAATTTTGAAAAAGAATTTAGTGGAAGATTTATTAAAAGAAGCAAATGAATTGACTGCAATTTTTACTGCAAGCGGCAAAACTGCGCGCACGAATAAAAATCCGCAATCGAAAATCCGCAATCCGCAATGATTAGTTTGGAACACATATCGCAATCTATTCATGAAACATTAAGCGCTTCACTTAATGCTACTCTTGTACTATTGATTGAAATGGCAATTGCCGGTGTTCTTGTTATCAGCTTGTTTGCGGTGCTTGGTTTGGTATTGGTGTTTATGGAAAGAAAAGTTTCTGCTTACATGCAGATTCGTTTGGGACCAAACAGAGTAGGTTATAAAGGTTTCGCGCAAACTGCTGCGGATACATTGAAGCTGTTGATTAAAGAAGGATTAACTCCTGATGGTGCCGATAAATTTTTGTTCAACCTCGCTCCACTGCTTGTAATAATTGTTGCCATGCTGATTATGGCACCCATTGCTTTCACCAAAGGGTTTCAGTTGTGGGACATTAATATAGGTGTGCTGTATGTAAGCGCGGTGAGCAGTGTGGGAGTGATAGGAATTTTGATGGCGGGCTGGGCAAGCAACAATAAATATTCGTTGCTCGGTGCTATGCGCAGTGGTGCGCAGATTGTGAGTTACGAATTGAGTGCAGGTCTTTCGGTGCTTACAATTGTGATACTGGTTGGCAGTTTGAGCATTAACGACATCATCGCTTCACAGCAAAACGGCTGGTGGATTTTTAAAGGACATATACCGGTGCTGATTTCATTTGTGATTTTTGTAATTGCTGTAACAGCGGAAACTAATCGCGCGCCATTTGATTTGGCAGAAGCCGAGAGTGAACTCACTGCGGGTTTTCATACGGAGTATTCGGGGATGAGATTCGCCTTGTTCTTTTTGGCGGAGTATGTCAACATATTTATTGTGTGTGCTATCGGTGCTACTTTATTCTTTGGAGGATGGATGCCGTTTCATATCGGGAGTTGGGAGGCGTTTAATCATGTGATGGATTTTATTCCGGGTATTGTATGGTTCTTTGCAAAAGTATTTGCGCTGATATTTTTAATCATGTGGTTCCGGTGGACATTTCCGCGCCTGCGTATTGACCAGTTGCTGAATTTAGAGTGGAAGTATTTATTGCCGATTGCCATGTTTAATTTATTGCTGACGACTGTAATGGCGATAACCGGATTTTATATCAAATAGAAATGTTCATAGTAGATTACATAAAGACCGTTTACAATTCTGTCACTTCACTCCTGAAAGGAATGAGGATGACCGGTTATTATTTCTTTAACCACAAAGAAATTATCACTCAGCAATATCCTGATGTGAAACAGGAATTGCCTGAACGCTTTCGCGGAGAGGTGGTGATGCTGCATGATGAAAAGAATGAACACCGTTGCACCGGTTGCACCGCTTGCGAGTTGGCTTGTCCGAATGCTACTATCAAGATAGTAACTAAGCAAGAGTTGCAGCCCGATGGCAAAAAGAAAAAGGCGCTGGACACCTTTGTTTATCACTTGGAGCTTTGCACGATGTGCAACTTATGCATTGTGGCTTGTCCGACAGATGCGATTAAAATGGCGCAGACGTTTGAGCACAGCGTGTTTGACAGAAATCAACTGACGAAGAAACTGAACGCACCGGGAAGTAAACTGATGGAAGGAGTAGAATAAAAAAGAGCAATGGCAGTAAGCAATATCATATTCTATTTACTGAGCGCGCTGATTATTGGGTGCGGAATAATGTCGGTTACCAGTCGCCAGATTTTCCGCAGTGCGATTTATCTGTTGTTCTGCATGATGGGAGTAGCGGGTTTGTATTTCTGGATGCAGTATGAGTTTATTGCTGCGGTGCAGATTGTAGTGTATGTGGGTGGAATAGTGGTGCTGATTATTTTCTCCATCTTCCTAACGCATCGTGTGGGAAGTGATTTGGCAGAACCGGAATACAAGCGAACGTTGTTTGCAGGTCTCGCAAGTTTGTTTGCCTTCCTCCTGTTTTGGAGCGTGATTAAGCGCAATGAATTTTTCGGAGAGCAATCAAGCGGTGAATTAAGTGTAAGAAGAATTGGTGAAGAAATGCTGAACTACAAACAGGGAGGATTCGTGTTGCCGTTTGAAGTGGTTTCAATTTTATTGCTGGCGGCAATGATTGGTTGTATTGTAATTGCCATGCGCGCACAAACAGAAAAAAACTAATGGAAGTAGGATTGACGCAAATATTATTTCTCAGCACCATGCTCTTCTTTATCGGAGTGTATGGTTTCCTCACGCGCAGGAATATGATTACTATGCTGATGGCGGTGGAACTGATGCTGAATGCGGTGAACATCAATTTCATTGCGTTCAATAAATATTTGTGGGGAGGAAAATTGGACGGTGTGTTCTTCACCATTTTCATTATTGCCATTGCTGCTGCCGAAGCGGCTGTGGCCATTGCCATTGTCATCAACATCTATCGTAATTTCGGAAGTATTGATGCGGAAGATGTCGATTCATTAAAGCTATAAACGAACATGTCTGCAATCAACATAGCACTTATTCCGCTGCTGCCGCTGGCAAGTTTTCTGCTGCTCGGTTTGTTTGGCAAAAAGTATTTTAAAGAAAGCGGAGGAATTATCGGTACACTTTCGTTGCTGGGTTCTGCAGGGCTTTCATTGTGGACCGCTTTCAATTACTTTTTTGTTTCAGGGAAAGTGGATGGCGTTTATCAGAAGCTGGAAGTGCTGAAAATTCAATGGCTGGAATTTGCACCAGGGGTTTCGATTGACATTGGGTTATTGCTCGACCCGATTTCGGTGATGATGCTGGTGGTGGTGACTTTCATTTCGCTGATGGTGCATGTTTATTCGCTGGGTTATATGAAAGGCGAGGAACGGTTCTCAATTTATTATTCCTTCCTTTCGTTGTTTACTTTTTCGATGTTGGGATTGGTTTTGTCTTCTAACATTTTTCAGATTTATATGTTCTGGGAGTTGGTGGGTGTTTCTTCGTTCCTGCTTATCGGATATTATTTTGATAAGCCAAGTGCCGTTGCTGCTTCTAAAAAAGCATTCATCGTTACACGCTTTGCCGATTTAGGATTTTTGATTGGCATTCTCATTCTCGCTTTTCATGCGGAGACGCTTGACTTCGGAACTTTGGTTAAGCGATTGACAGATGCCTCTTCTCCGCAATTACATTCTGCTATTGCAGGAGGATTGTTCGGCATTAGTGCGCTCACGTGGGGATTGTTGCTGGTGTTTATCGGTGGTGCGGGTAAGAGTGCGATGATGCCTTTTCACATCTGGCTGCCTGATGCGATGGAAGGTCCTACTCCGGTTTCGGCACTGATACATGCGGCAACGATGGTGGTAGCGGGTGTTTATTTAGTGGCGCGTTTGTTTCCGGTGTTTGCACTTTCGTGCCCAGGTGCGCTGGAAGTGGTGATGTATGTGGGCGCGGCATCTGCTTTGTTCGCGGCTGTGATTGCCTGCACGCAAACGGATATTAAGCGCGTGCTGGCGTATAGCACCATGAGCCAGATTGGTTACATGATGTTTGCGCTCGGTGTTTCGGGTTACGGTAGCGAGAACGGTTTGGGCTTTACGGCTTCGATGTTTCATTTGTTTACGCACGCTATGTTTAAGGCGTTGCTGTTCCTCGGTGCGGGTGCGGTGATTCATTATGTGCATTCGAATGAGATGGGTGATATGGGCGGCTTGCGCAAGAAGATGCCGGTGACGCACATTACATTCTTGATTGCGTGTCTGGCGATTGCGGGTGTGCCTCCGCTCAGCGGGTTCTTTAGTAAGGAAGAAATTCTGACGGCTGCTTTTCATTCTAACAAATTGGTTTACGGCATTGCGCTGTTTACTGCGGGGCTGACTGCTTTTTATATGTTCCGGTTATACTTTTCTATTTTCTGGAAGAGGGAGTTTTCTCGCGGAGGCGCGGAGCACGCGGAGGAACATCATCATAGTGAGGCACCGTTTACGATGAAGTTGCCGCTGATGATTTTGGGTGTGCTGGCGATTGTTACGGGCTTTGTTCCGTTTGGAGAATTTGTAAGCAGCGATGGTGAAGCCCTGCACAGCGAGTTTCATTTGACGATGGCGATTGCACCGGTGGTGTTTGGTTTGGTGGGGATCTTTGTTGCGCTGTTGATGTATAAAAGCGAAAGCAATTTGCCTGCGCGTGTTTCATCTGCTATGCGCGGTTTGTATACGGGTGCCCTACACAAGTTTTATGTGGATGAGGTTTATCTGTTTGTGACGAAGACGATTGTTTTCAATTTGATTGGAAGACCTTCGGCATGGATTGATAAGAATGTGGTGAACGGTTTGGTAGATGCTGGCGGTATGTTTGCGCAGGACGGCAGCGAGGAGTTGAGTGTGTGGCAGAGCGGCAAGGTGCAGGGTTACGCGATTTGGTTTTTGGTTGGGGTGATTGCGTTGGTGGTGGGGTTTGTGTTTTTATGAGAATTGCGGATTAAAAACAAAGTTATGACTAGAGAAAACTTAGAAGAGTATTTTGTAGACCTAAGAGGAGAAACATACGAAAAGTGTGAAATTTTAGAGGGTAAGCTGTTAGATGATTACAACATGCTAGTTAATACACGCACGCATGTTGCGGGAGAAGATTTTCGATTGAAAGTATCTCCTTTCAATAAAGACGGAGAGAAAGCAATTAGAATTTTTGAGACTTTATTGGACGGGTTAGAACATGTTGTAGGTGCGCATGAAGAATATGATGTTGATTTGAGGATAGAGGTATTTATGAAGAAAAGGTAAAGGAGGTCGCAAATTGCGACCTCCTTTGTTTTGAGATCCCTTTTTGGCACCTCAAAAAAATATTTGGAAATTTAATTTCCGATATTTATTTTCGACTTCACTAAAAGGAACGTTCGTTCCGATTAACACTAAAACGCGAGACAAAACAGAGACCAAAGACTTTTTTACGAATCATATTTTTTAAACTAAAAATCTAACGACTATGGCTAGTTCAACTGAAACAGGAAACGCGGTAAACATTTCAAATTTTAAATTGCTGATTGACAAATGCACAGGGTTTGGTGCTACCTATAACCCGGGCAATACTGATTTGACAATAGCAAACATGACCACGAAGTGGACAGCAGCAGGAGCCGCACAGGATACCATTAACACTGCTCTGCAAAACTCGAAGCAACCTATTAATGCAAGAGAGGAAATGTTTAAACCTTTGAGCAAGGGAGCAACGAGAGTTTTAAATTATCTGAACAGCACGAGCGCGCTTAAGGGCGTAAAGAAAGATGCTAAAGGACTGGCAGATAAAATAAGAGGATTTGGAAAGAAGAAAGCGAAACCAGCGGAGGGCGGAGCACCCGCAGAAGAAGGTGTAAGCACAAGCCACCAAAGTTATGTGCAGAGGGCAGACAGTGTAAAGCAATTAATTGAGTTGCTAAAGACAGTGCCTCAATACACACCAAACGAAACCGATTTAAAAGTTACTGAACTTGAAATTTATTACGGTCAAATAAAAGCGGCTAATGATAATATAGGAACAATTATAGCACCTGTGGAAGATGCAAGAATTGCAAGAGACCATGTTTTGTATGATGAAGAAACAGGAATAGTAGATTTAGCATTGGCTTGTAAGAAATATGTAAAGAGTGTTTATGGTGCGACAGCACCGGAAACAAAAACGGTAACAGGAATTAAGTTTACAAGACCGAAAAAGAAATAACCACTCCTAAAAAGGAAAACGAAGAGCCGTTCTTTTTAAAAAAGGAGCGGCTCTTTGAGTTTACAGGGTGTAAGTTTGACAGAACGGGAAAGAAGTTTGATAAAACAGAATGCAATTTTGATGAAACGGGTTGTTAAAATGATGCGACAGGATTGAATTATGAAAGAACAGGATAGGTTTATGATTGGACAGAATAGAATCTTTACCAGATAGGATAAGAATTTGAAAAGTCAGAATGACTTTATGACTTGGCAGGGTGAGATTTTGATAAAACAGGAAGGTTGTTTGACTATAATTTAAACTTTTGAGAAAACCTTATCGTCCCAATCATCTTTTTCCCAAAGTAAACTGCCAGTATTAAATAAATATCCATTGTCATGAGCGAACGAGCCGATACCCTCAAATTTAACTGACCCTTTTGGGGCTTCAGTATCTTTGACAAAATCTAAATCGCCTGCCTTTATAGGACCGTTCCAACTTGTGATATTAAAATTCTTCCTTCCTTTTACACCCGTATAATCTAAGTCGGAATATGCTTTATCTTTTATTGCAAAACCTGCAACGTAAGCGGGTATTTTTTTAAAAGTAGGTAGCTTATCAAATAAATCTGTAGACTCCTTAGCGGTAAGTGAACCAACCTCTTCACCTCTTTTAAGAACTTTATCTTTAAACACACTAAGTGTTTTAAAAAATGCAAACAGGTGGTCTCTGCCAGCACCTACTTTTACTTGAATATGTATATCTGAATGATTGAACTGGTCACCTGGAATATCAAGCCATATACCATTCCACTTTGTTGTTTTAATTCCAATTTTAATTTTAGGTGCTCTTTTTTTACCATCCGCATCAATAATTTCGTGAATACAGGAGTAAATCGTTGACTTTATGCCGCTCTAAATCCCTTTTTAATTAAGTATGACGACTGTGAAATAGGAGTTTGTTCTTGCCTCGAGACCAATTCTTTTGTTTCGTAATAATTACAGTTATCGCAAAAGAAATAATACTCAAATGTTTTTACATACAAAATTTCCTTCGCTGAAGAATTGTTGCATTCAGGACAATCTGAATAGCAATCAACAGAAGTATTAAAGAATAATTGTTTCATTCCACTTGATGTTTTCCGAGTGATAATTAATTTGTTTACTGCTTACCTCCTTTTGTGAAAAATTGAGATTCTTCAATGGGTCTCTAATAACAGAGATTTGGGGGACATCATCCAAACTGCAAACAACCGAAAGCACATATTTCTCTCTATATTCTTTCGCTTTCAAAAACTCGTTTTGAGTAAATCTTATACTTCCTGAATTTGACCTTACGCCTTTAACTTCTGCTAAATAGAAAATAGGAGATACTTCGATTTGAAAATCATACCCATCTCCAAATAATCTGGCATCTTCTAATTTCCCGTCCTCAAAAATTGAAATTGATTTGAAGTTGTTAAGGAAATAAATTTCCGCCTCTTTTCCCGTAATCTGAAGTTGTTTGAATTTCGATTTTAGAATTGGATTTATCTCTGCATTTTTTTCAATTTCTATTTTGAAATTCTCAGTGAGATAAAGTTTTACAATATTCGAAAATTCCGAAACATTGAGAGTTCCAAAAAGATTATCAATTAAAAGCTTTCTATGAATATAGGCATCACCTTTTTGCCACCATCCTTTTCTTTGGTTATCAAAAAAAGGGTCAAATAAATCTTGACGATTTTTCACAGTGCCAACTGAATCAGCAATGTTGTTTTCTACAATGTAGTTGTAAAAGGCACTTTTGTTTTTAAATCCAAATTGCTTTATAAAAGCATTGTCAAATTTTGCTAACCCATAGCCAATGAGGTTTAGTATTTCATAGTTTTTATGTTTAAACCCTTCTGGCTTCATAACTGTTATGCAACTAAAGGAAAATCATTGCAAGGAAAACCATATGCAAAACAATCTATCGGTTTTAAAGAATGGATATCGAGTTTTCTAACGTCTTCACATATCACACTCTCGGGGTCATTCTTACAGATATTATTTCTATAAGTTTCACAAGTATCAAATTCATAATCATTTGCCCACTGGTGTTTTATTTTAACCCCTTTTACGTTTGCGTTTATTGCTCCTATTGCAATACCACCTGGACCGCAAAACAATTCACCTAACCGATACTCCTTGCTCATAGCTTTATACTTTTGATGTTGTAAATTTATTTATTCAAAAACAATACTCCATGCAGAAGTTATTAACGAGCGCAACACACCACTTAAAACAGAACGATAAAGTTTTAAAACAAATAATAATCAAAACTGGCGATTGCACTTTAACTCCGTCCAAAACATATTTTCAAAATTTAGTAAAGGCTATCATTTCACAACAACTATCAACTAAGGCTGCCGCAACAATACACAGACGATTTATAGAAAAACTAGAAAATGAAATAACCCCCCTAAATATTTTAAAGTTAAAGCAAACAGAATTTAGAGAAGCTGGAATTTCAATTCAAAAGATAAAATACCTCACTGATTTAAGCAGGATTTTTATAGAGGATTCAAAAATCATAGAGAACATACACATGCTCACGGATGAACAAATAATACAAGAGCTGACTAAAATAAAAGGGGTAGGGATATGGACAGCACAAATGTTTTTAATCTTTAGTTTAAATCGCTTAGACGTTTTACCATTAGAAGATGTGGGGTTTAAAAATTCGGTAAAGTTGCATTATGGTCTCAAGCATGAGCCAGATAAGGAAACACTATTAAAACTTTCAAAGAAATGGGGCAATTATAAAAGTATTGCTGTGTGGTATCTTTGGCAAGCTTTGGATAATAAATAAAAGTCTATCCATAATGGGGCGGCTGTTTGCGCGAGGGATTGTAGCGGAAATCCTTTTTTGTGCGTAGCTGTTTTTTCTGCGTGGCAAAAAAGATTGTAGCGTAAAGCCCGACCCTGCTTTGCGCGTGGATATGTGGGTAGCAAAAAAGCAGGGACGCGCCATAAATATTTTTAAACTTGTGTTATGAATTTATCTCTCTTAATTCTTCTTCCGGTTCTTACCTCGCTGGTGGTGCTTACGTGCAAGGATGCAAGGCAGGTGCGGGTGGTGGCGCTGATTGGTTCGTTATTGCAATTGGCTTTGGTAGGATGGCTGGCAGTGGCGTATGTAAGCGCACGCAACGCGGGAGTAACAGAGCAATTTCTTTTCCCACAGCGCGCGGTGTGGTTTGCGGCTTTTAATATTCAGTATTACGCGGGGGTGGACGGCATTTCGGTGGCGATGATTATGA
>JAPLES010000001.1 GCA_026391075.1 Bacteroidota bacterium
CACTTGCCAATTGCATGCTGAAACACAGGAACATGCGGCACTTCGCGTACCTCCTGAGAAGAGTGTATTCAGTCGCAGTTGGCGCTAGCCGTCTTTAGCAAGTACCTCTGAGCATGGCGTCACTTCAAAATACAAACCCAGGTCGCGTGTGACAAGCGCTTTCAGATACGGCGTATCTGACTTAAGAATTAACGCCGAACCAGACGGCAGCGCCTCGCAACCCGGACGATCTGGTATGTCTACTCCAACCAAATCCATTAGGCCAATCCACTCATCTGGTACTTCAGCCAAAGTCATTAAACCAAACCACTCTTCATATATGAATTCAGATCCTCGCCCCATAAATCGAATGGTTTGATCATTGACAGAAGCAATAACAATTTCATCTTTAGTTGACTTGAACAATGCCACAAGTTGTTCTTGTTTGTGTGACTGCAAGAAATATTGACTGCCAAAAAATATATTAAGAAGAACAGAACTAGTTAACAAAAATTTAAGTAAGTAGTTTCTATTCCTTGGATTCCACAGTTGATTTAACCCAACAATCGTTAAAGATATTCCGAGAGGCACCAATAAGATATGCCTGCTTCTCCATGCGGCTCTATATTCAAAAACAGTAACATAAGCAGTTCGAGAACGGTAACCTGCAATGCTGCCATTAAAAAAATACGGAAATAGAGCAAGAGCAGTAATCCATAAACCGCCCGCAGCTACTGCAATACCAATATTTACAGTCTTAGTTCTTCTATATCTGAAAGTTACTACGGCGAGAAATACAGAGGCAATAAAAATTGGAATAAATCCAATTACGAAATTATCAAACGAAAGCGCTCTGTAATTATCATCTTTGGTCGGCCAGAATATTATTCTTAAAAAAATAAAAAGAAAAGGTAAAAGCGCAAAAACCAGTGCTAGGGCTCGAAATTTTTGCACTTCTTTACCAGACAGTAATTTAACTTTATTCAACCATAGAAAATTCGCAAACGGAAGTAGCACAAAAAACAAAAGTGACTCTGTGTGAAGACTTAAAAATATGGCCAAGAGAGCTAGAGTGCGGCTCCAAATTTTATTACATCGCACGATCATTACCCAACCAAGAAAAAACAAAAAATAACAAAAAGAATAGTAAAAAACCGCGCCAGAAACGCGCGCATGATAAACAGGAATAACAAGAAACAGTAAAACCGCAGCCTGTTGCGACCATAAATTAAGTTGCTTAAACTGTTTCAAAATTCCAAATAAAAATATTCCAGCAAGAAAAAATGCTATAAAAGTGACCAATGTGATGTGAAGTTTGGGAATTAACCTCACGACACTTACGAACGGTGTAAGGCCCCTCCAATTGGGGTTACATTCATTTGTTTTCAGTGTCCATTGCAAACAAATCCAGTCCTCCCAGTAGAGGGTGTTGGGGCGAAGAAGCGACCAGCCCCACGACAAGGTGTAAAGAATGATCGCACTCACCCACGGAAACCCGTCCATCATTCGCTCAGGTTTCGGCACCGAAGAAGCAACAATTTCGGGCTCAACCGCTTGATTTGACATAGACGACATCGACAAAATACTACTCGTCATTTATATTGCAACGTCAAGGCGCACTAGTTTTGAGGCATGGCTATTAACGGATATGAGTTTGATCGGTTCTTGCGATACGACGAGATGATGGCGTGGCTGAACGCTATTGCTAAGAAATACC
>JAPLES010000027.1 GCA_026391075.1 Bacteroidota bacterium
GAACGGTCTCCCATCATGATTCACAAGGAATGGCACGGCAGTCTTGCCCTTAGCGGCCTTGTAGCCGGCGTGGTGCTTTAGGTAGACAGTAAGAACTTCCAAAAGGGGATTGGGTCCCTCATTGGGGATAGGGATGATCTGCTGCCCATACTTCTTAGCTGTCTTATACTTGTTAAAGATGAACTGGTTGCCAGTCAGATCTAGATAGTTAGTCGTCTGGGGCATCTCTTCATCCCACTTCTTGACAATAGCCATATTAAGATAGTCTTGGTTCCGTCTGGGCTGAAGCGAGACATAGAGAGATAGAATCAGAGTCTGCAATAGATGGTCGTATTCGTGGACATTCAGAACCTTCTTGTTGGCATAGTCGGCCATCTTCTCGCGCTGCTTGTGGCAGATCTCCAGAACATCCTTCCACGAGATCCAATTGTCCTTCTGCTTCTCGGTCATGTTACTTGTTTCGCCCTCACGTTCAGTCTTAGATTTCTCCATCATCTTATCGTAGTAATACTTAACTGCGTCAGTAGCTGTTTCAGAAAGTGCGCCAGCTGCAGCATTCAAGTTTCCAAAGAATTTATTCATTGCCTTTAAGTGATTATTTGAATCTTGTAATTCAAGTTCATAAATGGCATTCAGCTGTGAAAGGTTTTTCACCATAACCTGAACTTGCTCATGATAAACTTTAGTGTTCTCGGCACCTGTGCCAATTGCTGTTACTGCTGAAGTTGCAGTTGCTGCAGCTTGTGCAAACGAGGTAATTTGTCCTGCTGCTGTTTTTGCACTCTTGGAAAAATCGCTAGCTGCTACAGTAGCATCACCGAGGTCTTTCATTTTAGACGCAGTATCGGCTAAAGAAGTGAATCCTTTGCTCAAGCTGTGCATTAATTCAGGACCAACTTTGGCATCTGTCAACATTTTATCTAACTGTTGCGAAGGAGATTTTTGTCCTATTGGAGTATCAGATGCTAGTTCCGGATATACTCTTTCCCACTCATATTCCGCATGCAGTGCCGATTGTGGCTCGAAACCTGAAATGAAGAAAATGATAACTTCCATTCCCATTCCTGCAATAAGCATGATGTTAGCACCTTGCCAGTGCATAATTTTAAAGAGTGCTCCTGCAATAACTATCGCTGCTCCCCAAGAGTAAGCATAATTTAAATAAACTCTCGCCTTTTTGTTTGTTAATGGATGAACTTTTTCTGCTGCCATGTTTTTGTTTTTTTTAGTTAGGGTTAAACAATGAAATATTTAGTTTTTAAATTAAAAACGTTGAATGTATTCCTTCGAAAATAGTGAAGTAAATAATGTAGTATCTTAGTTGCTATCGGTAATATCTCTTCCCAAGAAGGTAGTAATACATCTGAAACCTACATAAGATTTAGCTGAATCGCCATATTCCCAATGACGAGTTCCTGTTTCAATATAGTAGCCTATATCTTTCCAAGAGCCTCCTCTTATTACTTTGCGTTTCATAGCTTCAGGTTCCGATTTTTCGGCATCGTAGCGAATATCAGGATTAAGATCATGAATAAAAGCGTAAGAATTTTCGTAGAAAGCAGATGAAGTCCATTCAGCTACGTTACCAGCCATGTTGTATAAACCGTAGTCATTTGGCCAGTAAGCATCGGAACGAACTGTATAAAACCCTCCATCTTCAGGATAGTTTCCTCTGCCTGGTTTGAAGTTAGCCAAGATACATCCTTTTGCATTTCTAACATAAGGACCGCCCCATGGGTATGGAGCTAATTTTTTCCCTCCACGTGCTGCATATTCCCACTCGTGCTCTGTTGGTAAACGAAAGATATCCATCAAAGGCTCTCCGCGTGGTGTTCTGTAATCTTCCCAAAGGCGGGTTCTCCAAAAGCAGAACGCGTTTGCCTGATGCCAAGTAACACCAACTACAGGATAATCATCAAATGCCGGGTGGTGAAAATAGTTACGAGTCATTGGCTCATTATAAGAGTAAGAGAAATCTCTCACCCATACCAATGTATCAGGATACACGTCTACCGATTCTTTATGAATAAAGCTAGTTCTTGATTTGCCTCTGTTCTTAGTTTGAGCTGCTGCTTTGTAATCGAACCACTCATAATCGTACTTCAATTTGCTTAATGCAAGTTCTTTTCTTCCCCAAATTCTTTCGTTCTCGGGAAGGTAGATGTCTTCTAAAGCTTCGTTCTTCTGTTTTCCGCTCCATTCAATTTTCTTATTCCAGTCAATGGTTTCTTTTCCATCTTCATTACCGGTTTCCACATCGCCTTGTAATTTATGGGCCACTGAATCGCGCACATAATTAATAAACTGACGGTACTCATTGTTGGTGATTTCGGTATCATCCATGTAGAAGCCGACAATAGAAACTTGCTTTGCTCTGGCTTGCATAGAAGAGTTCACATCTTGATCACTAGGACCAATATGCAACACACCCGATGGAATAAACACCATACCATATGGCGTTATTGGATTCCATTTGGGTCTGTCTTGTTCTCCGAGTAGTTGCCCGTTGTAACCTCCCTTACAACCGGTAACAAATAGCAAAAGTGCGAGTGAAAATTTGCTAAGAAGACCTTGTAAATTTTTCATGTTTTTTGTTTTGGTAGTTTCCTCTTTTTGTTTTTGAAGAGCGTAAATATAATCAGTTTTTGATTTTTCAAAATTATTAGAAAAAAAATGTTTCCCTCACTTGTTAATTACGTTTTATGTACTGCTTTGTTATGTTTAAATGACTATAAAAAACTTGTATCAATTATAGCGAGGGTTATGATAATAGTACCCTTTACTTTCTTTTTTCTTTAATGGATACTGATAGCTTAAACTTATTTCGTGCGAACCGGTATTGAACTTGGTGAGATACGAAAGATTAGCATCGTATGAATACACCAATTGAAATCCTTTATACTTCACTCCCAAGAACAAGCCCAACGCGTCAATCGTTTTTTTGCTATATCCTCTAAACGAAATTCCGGTTATGATATTGTCGATGATGGTGAAGGTAGCACTTATATCCATCTGCACTTTCTTTAAATCGGTTTTAAGAATAACAGATGGCATAATGCTCAACTTGTTGGAAACTTTAAAATCGTAACCACCGGTAAAAAAAAGATTGCGTGTGAAACTCAATTTCGTATTTCCACCTTCGGCTTTTATAGTGGCTGATGACAATATAATATGATTGATGCTGGCACCAGCATAGTATTTATCGTTGTTGAAATAAAGTCCGAATGAAAAATCGGGAGCAATACCTTGTTGCAAATTATCGGGTAGATGATTGTCGTTGTGGTTTACGCCTCCACTATAAATACCATCGGGTGCGCGAAGTTTATCGCCAGCAATGGAAGTTTGAATAATGCCTACACCAATGCCCAAGCCCATTTTGCCCCACTTAAAATTTTTGCGGTAGTTGTAATTGAGGGCTACATAAGTAGAACGCTGATAGCCCGCAATATCGTTGATGGCAGTAATACCGACTCCCGAACTGATAGCATAAACCGGTATATTGATATTGACTCCTTGTGTAGCAATGAAGCGACTCGCCAAATTTACATACTGGCTGCGGTGAAGTGCCGAAATTTCCAACGCATCTACACTGCCTGCATAAGCTGGGTTAAACAGGTAGCGATTAAACATGTGTTGTGTAAACTGCGGTTCGCTTTGCGCGCTTAGATGTATTATAGATGCCGAAAAAAATAAGAGGAAAATAGTTTTGCGCATAAAACGAGTAGGTGAAAATAGTTTTTTCAAGAGAGATTTCAAGGGACACTGTTCACAGGTTTTTACTTGTAAAAAACTTAGGTTGTAACTATGCTTAACTACCTGCGTTAAGAATAGAAACTAACAACATGAAAAACAACAAACGAATTAAAACAAGAGATGTGCTTATTCAAGATGAAAGCGGTATTGAAATTATTACCGTTAGAGTTAGATAAGCTGCACTTTGTAATCAAAAAAAAACTTCTCAAATTATGAGAGGTTTTTTTATTTGTGGAAGCAGTAACCACTACTTACTGCAAAACCACTCTCCCCTCCTTCGCCAGCACACGGAATTTTACTTTGCTGTTAACCGCTTCGCCTAAATATATGGCGGGTTGAAAACTGAAGGGGCGAAGTTTTTCGAGCAGGGCAATTAATTGTTTGAAGTTTTCGAAGTCGGCAAGATTAAATGTGCGCGGCTCAATAGCCAAATCGTAATTGCCCGCTTTGCCCTGGCAATTTATTTCAACAGTTATGTCGCAAAAGAAATGACTGCCTGCGTCAAACTGAAAGGCATCAGTAGCCTGCGCCATAAACTGCTGTTTGTAGTTGCTGTATTTTTCGGGCGTTTTGGAAAAAAACGAAGGTCTTCTTTGCCGTTTATTTTGCAAAGCTCAATGGCTGGCGTGGTTTCCATTAAACTATCAACGGCATTAAAGTAGGCATCGCTTAATTGCGCAAAAGAAACTTGAGAGAGAAAAAAGAGAGCAATTATAAGGAAGAGTTTCATAGGCGTTTACTCAAAATGATTCCAGCCTTGCGCTTTTAATATATGACGGTTGTTGCTTCGCGTTACCAGCACACAGCCGTTTTCTTTTTTGGTGATGATGCCTATGATACAGAAAGTGTCTTCATCGGCAATTTTTGTTTCGTCTTCGGGCTGAATAGTAAAGAGGAGTTCATAATCTTCGCCACCATTGAGTGCACAGGTAATAGGGTCAAGGTTAAATTTCAACGCCATGTGGTAAGCCTCTTCGCTCATGGGTATTTGTGCTTCAAACAAATCGCAGCCCACCCCGCTTTGCTTGCAAATGTGCAGTATGTCGCTCGAAAGCCCGTCACTCAAATCCATCATGGAAGTTGGTTTGAGGTTCATGTCTTTGAAAAATTTGAGCACCTCTTTTCGTGCTTCGGGTTTCAGTTGTTTGCCAATTAAGTAGTCGGAGTTTTCGAGTTCGGGCTGCACTTCGGGGTGTTCGATATAAATTCTTTTTTCTCTTTCTAAAATTTGCAAGCCCAAATAAGCCGCGCCTAAATCGCCTGTTACACAAACCAAATCTCCTTCTTTAGCTCCGTTGCGATACACCAGGTCTTCGGCATCGGCAAGACCAATAGCGGTGACAGAAATAATCAATCCGCTGAGCGAAGAAGTGGTGTCGCCACCTACTAAATCAACTTTATAATTTTTGCAGGCGAGTTCGATGCCCGCATAAAATTCATCCAATGCTTCTACTGTAAACCGCGAAGAAATGGCAATGGAAACAGTAATTTGTTTGGGCTGGGCATTCATGGCGTAGATATCGCTCAGGTTTACCACCACACTTTTATAACCGAGATGTTTGAGAGGGGTGTACATCAAATCGAAGTGAATTCCTTCCACTAATAAGTCGGTAGAAACTACGGTCTTCTTTCCTTCGCTGTCGAGCACTGCTGCATCATCACCTATACCTTTCAATGTAGAACTGTTCACGTGGTGAAAATTTTTGGTGAGGTGTTCTATCAATCCGAACTCGCCTAATTGGCTTACCGGAGTAGTTTGTTTTGGTTCCATGATGAGAATTTTTTGAGCGGGCAAGATTAGTATATTTGAAACGAAAGCCCTTGACACATGGTTGTTCCCGATAAAAAAAGGTTGAATTATTTTAGCTGGCTCACACTCTTTGGTATGAGCGCCATTGGCTTTATGCTCATTACTTATCTTCAACGAGCCGATGTGCAAACCATTTGCGTAGGACGCAAATCACTTTTTCTTCAAATTACTGCCGGTTTATTCTTCGGCAGTCTCTCTTCGTTACTGGCGGTGGTTTTACTCAATGGCAAATACTTCAAAACTGTTCGCCACTTTTTCGAACATCTCATGCAAGACATAAACCCTTCGGTTAGCAATATTGTTTTCTATTCCCTTTGCGCCAGTATAGGCGAAGAGATTCTTTTTCGTGCCGGTGTTCAGCCGTTGATAGGTATTTGGCCAGCAGCATTTTTATTTGTGTTGTTGCACGGGTATATCAATCCTGCCAACCTTCACCTTACCGTTTACGGTTTTTTTCTTGTGGTCATATGTGCAGGCTTCGGTTATCTGTTTAAGTTTTTCGGGTTAACAGCTTCTATCCTTGCGCATTTCATTTATGATGTGTCCATGTTCAGTGTGTTGAAATATTCTTATGACGGTACATCGAACGCAGATTAACCCTTTTACCATCTGTAACCCTCAGGTAAAACCTTGTTACAAACAAGAATCGAAATGAGCAACTATATTTGTGCACAAAGTATTTTCGTAGTCCAACAAACTATATAATTTATGACACACGAATTACACCGCATTCCACAAGCTTGGAGCCGTGCTTGGGATTCAAAAGCGTTTCGCAACCAGTTTGCGTTATCGGTTCTGTTTTTTATAGGAGTTAGTCTTCATCAGTTTCATTTTCTTCGTTTGTGGCAACTGCGCCCGGGTATTCAGGTAAATGATTTGATTCTAAACTTTCTACCGCCTCACGATTTTTCGATGTTCATTTTCTTTTTTGAGTATTCTACCATGCTCATGGTTTTTATTTTTCTGTTGCCTTTGCCCGAGCGTTTAATTAAAGGAATACAAATGTTTGCGCTCATTCTATTTGCGCGCACGGCTACTATTTATCTTTTTCCTTTAGAGCCGCCTCGCGATATGATTTTTCTAAACGACCCTATGGCTACGTTCTTTCTACATACAAAAGATATTGTAGTTACCAAAGACCTTTTCTTTTCGGGGCATGTGTCGGCATTAGCTTTATTGTTTTTGCTAACTACTGATAAATGGCTGAAAAAATATGCTGCAATTGCTGCAGTTTTAGTATCCTCTATGATTATGTGCCAGCACGTTCATTATAGTATGGATGTGCTGTTCGGAGCTTTGGTTTCGTACACAGCGTATAAATTAGTGTTCTACTTTCATACGCAAACCAAGTATGGATTAGAATTGAAAGATGCTTAATCATTTGAAGCACCAATAAAAAAGGGAACGATTTTTCGTTCCCTTTTTTTTATGATTGAAAGTTCAATTCGCTTTTTACCTCACCAACGTTACGTTTCCGCTCGCGGTTTTCTGAGCATCAATACCTAAGAATTTGTAGTCGCATTTCCAAGCGTAAACACCTAACCCTTGTTTCATGTTTTCATACATGCCATCCCAACCTTCCATAGGGTCACTGGTTTGGTAAACTTTTTCACCCCAACGGTTAAACACTTCGAGGTTAAATTTCTGTAGGTTCTTATTAAGCGCACGGAAAATATCGTTGATGCCATCACCATTTGGCGAAAACGCTGTAGGAATTAAAAGTTGAGCAATATCCACTTTCACAAGTAATGAATCAGTAGCTACACAACCGGCATCGTCAGTCACTTTAATGTTGTATTGCGTAGTAATTGGAGGAGTTGCGGTAGGGTTTTCGCAGTTGTAGCAATTTAAAGTAAAGCTTGGCGTCCACTCAATAGCCGAAACAATAGGCGCACCAATCACCGGATTAAAATCGGTGGATTGTCCCTGATATATACTTACATCGGGTCCTGCATACACGTTGAATTTTTTTCTGCCTAAAGCAAATGGTTCCGGTTGAAAATCATTAACGCCTGCTACACGCACGGTTGAAAATCCAAGGCCGCTTCCTGCCGATGAAACACCTAAATAATTCCAACGGTTTGGGGTGTCCCAATGTGCTTCTTCGGTCCATTCACCATCAGTACTTGGGTCAAAAAACATTTTCAACGCCACTGCATCTCCACCGGTACTGTGATACAAACGGTGATAAAAATTTGGATTTACCTTGCACAGAATATCATCAACCGTTGCTACATTGTAGCCATCGTTGGTCGCATCGCCTTTCACTACCATTGCACCGTAAGTGTTGGCAGCACCGGTTGTGGGTGTGTATTCAATCGGGCGAAAAATACTTGGAGGATTAACGTAAGAAGGAGAACCCAACGGATAGATATAAGCACTCGAAGCAAGCGTAGCGCGCGAAAGTTTTCCGCCACCTAATGAACTTACAAAACCATTGTTCCAGGTAATTGCACCTGTGTTAGAATTGCTAACCAACATTTCATTTACATCGGTAGCAAGCTCAGCATTGTTCAGCGCAAGTAAACCTGAAGTAACAGCATCAATGGTTTGACTTTTTACCACGCTGCCACCTAAGAGATTTAAATTATTGAAAGTAGTCACCGCTGTTCCTGTAATTTGCTGCGCGCCACCGTTCATTTCCACCCAACTGCCTGCCCCTGTATATGCGCTGTTATTTATCCAATCTCCCAATAAGCGAATCGTATCTCCTGCTGCGGTAATTAATCCATCGTTAGTTACGTTGCCTTCTACTACTACTGTTCCTGCATTATTCAAAACTCCTGCGCCTGCCAATTGATTATTGTAAAGCGAATTTGTTTTCACAATCATAAAGCCACCATCTTTCACATAAATATCTGCGCCATTGTTATTGAACAAGGCTTGTGAAAAAACAGAAGCATAAGCAGTGAGTAAAAAAAGGAAAGAGGAAATCTTTCTCATGGTCAGTTATTTTAAAATTGGAAGGTTAAAGTAAAAGCAATTTATGTAAAATACAAACTCAATGCTTTGAAACAATTTAAAGTATTCTGTCACGCTGAGCCTGTCGAAGCATCTTTGCTGATTATCCTTCGACAAGCTCAGGATGACATTGCTTACTAATTCAACTTAGCGCCCAACACTACCTGCTTCTTCAACCGCTTCACTTTACCTTGTAAATTAAAAACTTCGAGATACACAAGATAGATGCCCACGCGCGCCTTTTGGTTGTCATCGTCAATGCCATCCCACATTAATTTCCCTTCGCTCGAAAGCAATTCGCTTTTTGCAAGCGTTCTTATTTCCCGACCTTTTGCATCATACACTTTTGCATTCAACACATAACCGGCTTCTGTAAATTTATAATTGATGAAGGTGAAATCTTTATCGCCATCATTATCGGGCGTAAAAACTTCCGGGGCAATATTTATTTCATCGGTGGTGATTCCTGTTTCAGAATACTGTGAGTTCACATAAGTAGGTGTTCCAAAACCAACAGTTGAAGCCGCGCTATGCCAATTGCTTTTATCCTGCGTAGCTCTATTGAAATCAATGCGCTCGAGCGAAACGCCATCTTCTATATCAAGCAAAGCAAAATGCCAGTTGTGATCGTAAGCAAGTGAGTCGAGCGTTTCGCCATTGTGCACTTTCAGAATGCAAATGCTTTGGTTGTCGTCATAATTCGGCAATGAAGAAACCTGCAACAGCGCATTCGAATTTTCAACATTGTAATTCAACAAAATATTTTCAGGCGATTCGGTAAGCACCACATATTCCTGCGGAAATAGCAAATAGCTTTCGGTAGAAATTGCTGACTGTTCAAGAATAGTTTGAGGATTAGAATAATCGTTCTCTAAAATATCGAGTCCTTTTAAGTCAATCACTTTGTTGCTGCGGTTATACAATTCAACAAAATCGTAACCGCCAGTGCGCGGATTGAAAAGAATTTCGTTTATCACCACATCATTTGCATGAGCTGTATCGCCAATAGCAAACCGTGCAGAATCACTCATGCCAATCGTATTGCCGCTGCAATCACTCATATTCGAAACATGAATGGTGTAAATAATTCCTGAAACAAAAGTTGAAGCAAACGTAAGTTGAAGCGTGGTATAATCCAAAGTGAATGCAGAAACAACTAATGGATTTCCAATCGAATTATTTACCAAAAAATTTGCGACAACCGAAGCCGTGGATGCGGTAACTACTTCACTGAAATAAAGCAGCAGCGTATGATTATCCTGCAACGAAGCGCGCACTAATTGCGGACGAATCGTATCTGGATTATTTCCTGCAATGGAATTTTTTCTGCCAGGTGTTCCGCCACTTCCATCTATGCTTGCACTCCAGTTCTCTTTGCCGCTGCAAGGATTATTCGCATCAATCATTTCTAAACTCCATCCGCCATTTTGCTTTGTACTATTGTTATACCAGTTATCTAAATAATTCAGCGCATGAATGGTGTTTCCGAAATTATCGCGTAGCAAAAGATTGTCGCCTGAATTGTTTAACGAAGGCAAAGCGAGCGTTGCAATTGATATTGTAGAAGGAAACGAATCAACATTATCCAGTGCGCACAAGATCAAAAAGCTATCGGGCAAAATAGTAACCGAAGGAAGAGTAACTGTAGTAGAAGCATCGGAAAAAGTCCATCCAGTCAGCGAAATAGGAAATGCAGTTTTGTTATACAACTCCACATACTCAGCCGACTTCAACCCAACTGCGGGGTCTGGGTCTGCCATAATTTCGTGAATGAGAATATCTCCAACTCCTGCATTGTAAAACGCAAACGGAAATGAAAACGCATTCATCGTATTACCTGCCACATCCTGCACTCCTGAAATACTTAGAATATAATTAGTCGCGTTCTGAAACTGATTTAAAAAAGTAAGATGCACTAAACTCAAATCTCCTGCATCGCGTACTACTGCAATTGGATTACCGATAGAATTATTCACCGAATAATTTGAAATAGTTTGTGCCGAAGTCAATCCAAGTGGCTCTGAAAATTTCACATCAATCGTAAATGGCGAAAGCACATTTACACTCGCCACAGTTGGTTTGATGGTATCAGGATGCAGATAATCAATTTTAAAATCATCGAAGTAGTAAAGGCTGTATCGTGAAGCAGTAGAATACTTGCACACGACACCAAAAGTAGAAGTAGTAGTAAATGAATTGTCAGCAAAACTTCCTTCACTTGAAAATGAGGTGCCTCCTGTTTTATCGGCAAACACATCCCAGTTTCCACCTGTGTGCCGAATAATTTTTATTCTGATAGAACTTGTTGTAGCACTCGTTATCATCGCAGAAGTTCCGGTAAACACTTTAGTCGGAGTAGCACCTGTCTGTTTAAAAACATCTAACGAATCTGATGAGCCTGTCTCTCCAAGTTGGACATAGTAGCCATTCAAACCTCCTGATAAGTCACTTTGGTCGCTAACTAAATACACCTTTACATAATTCGTAGAACTAGGATTGAAATCGAGATGAATAAGTAAATCCCATTCCGTTGAATCAATAAAAGTGTTGGCGGTAGAAAGATAAATCACAGAACTCGCTTGAGCGCCATTGCTATGTAGGGAGTCGTTCACAATATTGAACGAATCTATGTTTCCAATCCAAGTTGGATTGTTTGTAAAATCGCCATCCGAAAAATTATCGTTGAGTTGCGCTCTTGAAAACAGCGGCATTAAAAACAACAACGCGCAAAAACCTTTTTGTAAAAACTTTTTCATTCAGCACTAAAAATAGAATTTGATTTTAGAATTGGTAGAACAATTCAAGCTTCCTTTCTTCTGCTTCACTTTCGTCATTCAACGTTTCAAAATATAAACTGATACCGCTTGCAATTTCTTCTGCGTTAACTTCGTTAATCTTTAAAATAAAACCATGACACAAGGCGCTTCAATCCCCGGACCAAGAGGAAATGTTTTGCTGATGCCTACCCGAAACATCCGCAAAAAAACACACGAGTATCTTTCGCAATTAGAAAAAAAATATGGCGATATCTCCAAAATAAAATTCGGACCGTTCACCGTTATTTACATCGCCAATCCCGATTACATTGAATATGTTTTACTGAACCGCGATGCTTATATTAAAATTCAGGAAGGTGGCATGTTGCGCATTCTACTCGGCAACGGATTGCTCACCAGCGAAGGTGAATTCTGGCTCAAGCAACGCAGATTGATTCAACCAGTGTTTCATAAACAACGTTTAGAAAGATTCGTCCAAAAAATTTCTGAATCAACCGATGACATGTTGAGCGTGTGGGAAACCAAGCAGGGAGAAACCACCGATATTTATAACGAAATGAATCGGCTTACGCTCGATATTGTAGGCAAAACACTTTTCAGCACCAACGTGAAAAGCGAATTCGACAAAGTAAATACTGCACTCACAAAAATTATGACCGCTATCCGAAATAGGTCGCGCTTCATGCGTTTTCCGCTTTGGGTGCCGCTGCCTTCGCATTTGCGTATTGAACACAACCGCAAACTGCTCAATGAAACTATTGGCGATATTATTAACCAGCGCAGAAACGAAATAGGTAAATTTGATGACCTGCTCACTATGCTCATGGAAGTAGAAGATGCCGATACACGCGAGCGAATGACCGACAAACAACTGCGCGATGAAGTGCTTACTATTTTTATTGCGGGTCACGAAACCACTGCCAATGCCATGGCGTTTACGCTTTACCTTCTCGCTAAAAATCCCGAAGCAAAAGCGCGCCTGCAAAAAGAACTGACCGAAGTACTTGGCAACGGTGAACTCAGTTTTGAAAAATTGCAGAAACTGGAATACACCACCATGGTTATTAAAGAATCTATGCGCCTCTATCCTCCCGCCTGGATGATTCCGCGCGAGGCAGCAAAGGACGATATCATAGGCGGTTACCAAATTAAAAAGGGTGATAAAGTTCTTGCCTCACCTTATGCCATGCAGCGCAGCCCGCGTTATTGGAAAAACCCCGAAGAATTTATTCCCGAAAGATTTACAACAGAAAATATGAAAGACATGCCGCGCTATGCTTATTTCCCTTTTGGAGGAGGGCAGCGTTTATGTGTGGGAAATAATTTTGCCATGATGGAAATGCAAATCATCCTCGCAAAAATTTGCGCGCAATTTGATTTTACACTTGCCGAAAATTTTGAAATGGAACTTACACCACTTATCACACTTCGACCAAAAGAAGGAGTGCCATTGAGATTGATAAAAAGATAAATGGAATTGAACTAGCGCCAGGTTTTTGCAAAATAAGGTTTCGCATCATTACTAACTTCTTCCAGCTGCTTCCAGTATTTCATGGTGACTACATGTCCGTCTTTGCTGTAGAGCAACCTTCCGTAAATAGCATTGGTCACATTGAATTCGTTTTCTGTAACCGCTAAAGTGAAAGTAACTGGAGGTGGTGGTGGCGGTGGTGCTTCAGTTGTATCACCTTCTGCTTTTGGTGGAGCCGGTGCTGCTTTAGGTGGTGGAGAAGGAATAACAACAACAGTATAACGGTTATATTCTAACAACGATTTCAAAAATTCAACACGCGCAGGCGAACAGTTTTTTTCTACTACTGCGCAACGCACTCCGTCAATTTCTTCGAAAGGATGATTTGAGTTGATTGCCATGTGCTAAAGATTTGCGGAGAGATTAAAGATGACATCAAAGGTTCTGCTGGCAAACCCGATAACTAAAATTCCGATAACACATACAACCAATGCAACGAGTTCCGATTTCTCCAACGAAATTTTTGGAAGCAGTTCACCGGCTTCATCTACAAACATGGCGCGAATGATGCGTAGATAATAGTAAAGCGACACAACCATGTTGAGTGCGGCAATAATAATCACCCACCAGGTTCCTACAGCCGCACCGGTAGTAAGCAGAAATAATTTTCCGAAGAAACCTGCAGTAGGTGGAATGCCTGCCAAGGAAAAAAGCGACAGCGCTAGAATAAGCGCTAGCGTTGGATTCGATTTGTAAAAACCTTTGTAGTCGCTGATAGTTTCTTTTCCTGTGATGGAAGAAACAATACTGAGCACACCGAAAGCCGCAAGATTACTGAACACATAAATGAGAATAAAATAAACCACCGAAGCCACACCCACTTGCGATGCCGATGAAATTCCAATCAGCACATAACCAACTTGTGCAATTGAAGAAAAAGCAAAGAAACGTTTCAGGTTTTGTTGACGAAGCGCAAATAAATTTCCAATGGTCATGGTGATGACCGCTGAACCTGCAAGCAGAAAATACCATGTTTGCGCCAACGGAGCAAATGCTTTGTAAAGCGTGGTAATGAAAACAAAACTCATTGCTCCTTTCGAAACTACAGAAAGAAAAGCCGTCACCGCAATTGGTGAACCTTCATACACATCGGCTGTCCATAAATGAAACGGCACTACCGAAAGCTTAAACGCAAAACCCGTGAACAGTAAAATGAAAGCGAGAATTTGCAACTGACTTCCGTAAAGTGTTTTTGGAATTTCGCTGAACTCTAAAGTTCCTGTGGTACCATACATCATTGAAATACCAAACAATAGAATGGCAGATGAAAAAGCCGAAGACATAATCATCTTCATGGCAGCCTCGCTCGAAATTTTTTTCTCTAAATCGAAATTGCAAAGCGCAGCAAGCGGAATAGTAGAAAGTTCTAAACCCAGATAAAACATTAACAGATTTCCACTGCTGAGCATAAAAAACAAACCGAGCAAACTCGAAAGCAGCAGAATAAAAAACTCAGCCAGATGTTTATGGTTCTTCAGCCAGTGATACGAAGTGAAAGAAATTATCAGCACCGCGAGGTTCAGAATATTCTTTTCCAGCGCGAGCAAATGATTGGAATAAAACATTCCTCCGAAGAGCGAACTCTCCGTATTGCCCAAAAAGCCGAGAACAAAATTGATAATCAACAAACCGAAAGTGATAGTAAGAACAGAAGCGGAGTTGGCAGTGCCGTTGATTTTTTGAATCAACAAAATAAAAATGAGCAGCGTAAGCAGCAACTCAAATTTCATGGCAAAAAGAAAACTGAAGTCCAAGTGAGTGGTTTGAATTTGTTGTGGCTAATGTATAAGAATTGAACAAAGCTCATGAAAATTAGAATGTGGAAAATGAAAATTATGTTTGCCCGCATGAAAAAGAAACTCTCCTTATCTATTTGCATTTTGTTTTTCTTCGGTCTTCAGTCTTCGGTCTTCGGTCAGTTAATTCCGAATCTCAAAGCACACATCTCCTATCTCGCTTCCGATAGTTTACACGGAAGAATGACCGGCAGTGCCGATGAAAAATTGGCTGCTGATTATATCATCAAGCAATTTGTTAGTGCAGGAATTACCAATGCAAAAGGAAATTTCAACGCGAAAAAATATTTGCAGGCGTTTCATTATTCGCCCAAGATGGATAGCACAGTAACTAAAGTGAATGGCAATAACGTGGTAGCGTTTATTGATAACAAAGCGCCTAACACCATTATTCTTGGCGCGCATTACGACCATCTCGGTTGGGGATTGCCTGCGCATACTACTTATCGTGGCGAACCCGCTATTCACAACGGTGCCGATGACAACGCTAGCGGAGTTGCTACGATTATTGAATTAGCAAAATTGCTCAAAAACTCTTCGCTCAAAAATTACAATTATGTATTCATTGCTTTCAGCGGTGAGGAACTCGGCTTGTATGGTTCTAAATGGTTTGTTGAACATCCAACACTTGATTTAGCCAAAGTAGATTACATGCTCAACTTCGACATGGTAGGTAGAGTGGACTCCAACAAATTAGTAGTAAGTGGTGTGGGCACTTCGCCATCGTGGAACGAAGCCATGAAACGAATCACTTCTTCGTTTCATATTAAAACTACCGAAAGCGGAGTAGGTCCCTCAGACCATACTTCTTTCTATCTGAAAAAAAATCCCGTGTTGCATTTCTTCAGCGGACAGCATAAAGATTACCACAAGCCAAGTGACGATGAAAACAAAATCAACTACAAAGGAATGGAAGATGTAGTGGTTTATGTGGCTGCTTTAATTGGCGAATTGAACTCCAAACCCAAAATTCCTTTTACAAAAACAAAGGACGACAACAACGACAACGCTCCTAAGTTCACCGTTACCCTCGGTGTAATGCCCGACTACACTTTCGAAGGAGAAGGCATGCGCATTGATGCGGTTACCGATGGCAAATCCGCTTCAAAAGCTGGTCTGCTCGATGGCGATATTGTTCTTCAATTAGGCGAAATCAAAGTTGCCGACATGATGAGCTACATGAAAGCCCTTTCGCAATTCAAAAAAGGTGATGCGAGTAAAGTGAAAGTGAAACGCGGCAACGAAATTGTAGTTAAAGACATTCAGTTCTAAAGCATCAAGATGCTTCGACAAGCTCAGCATGACATCGCGGGCTTGTCACCCTGAGCTTGTCGAAGGGCATCCCGCGTTTTTCATTTGCAAATACCACCTCTTCTTCTATTTTTGCGCGCGCTTAAAAAGCCCTTCAATAATCATTATTCAATAATCAATAATCAATTTTAAAATGGCAGACGTAAAACCCGATGAGATTTCAGCAATCCTTCGCGAACAACTTTCAGGATTTAAAACCGCAGCACAATTAGAAGAAGTAGGAACGGTGTTGCAGATAGGTGACGGTATTGCCCGTGTTTACGGCTTAACTAAAGCCGGTGCGGGAGAATTGGTAGAGTTCGAAAGCGGTGTTAAAGCAATCGTATTGAACCTTGAAGAAGATAACGTGGGTGTGGTATTGATGGGACCTTCAGGAAAAATTAAAGAAGGCGACACGGTAAAAAGAACAGGCGTTATTGCTTCTATAAAAGTAGGTTACGGTTTAATTGGTCGCGTTATCAATACACTGGGCGAACCTATTGACGGCAAAGGACCTGTTACTGGCGATTTGTATGAAATGCCATTGGAAAGAAAAGCACCGGGAGTAATTTACCGTCAGCCGGTGAATGAGCCGTTGCAAACAGGTATCAAAGCTATTGACGCTATGATTCCTATCGGTCGCGGACAACGGGAGTTGATTATTGGTGACCGCCAGGTAGGTAAAACAGCGGTGGCTATTGACACTATCTTAAATCAAAAAGAATTTTTTGACCGTGGCGAACCGGTTTACTGTATCTACGTAGCCAGCGGACAGAAAGCATCTACCGTAGCGCGTGTGGTAAAAACCTTGCAGGATAACGGAGCTATGGCTTACACTACTGTGGTTTCTGCTTCGGCTGCCGACCCTGCTCCTTTGCAGTTCTACGCTCCGTTTGCCGGATGCGCAGTAGGCGAATATTTCCGAGACTTAGGAAAACCTGCCTTGATTGTATATGACGATTTATCGAAACAAGCTGTAGCATACCGCGAAGTTTCCCTGCTTTTGAAACGCCCTCCGGGTCGCGAAGCTTACCCTGGCGATGTGTTCTACTTACACAGCCGGTTATTAGAAAGAGCCGCAAAAATAAATGCCAATCAGGAAGTGGCAGAAAAGATGAACGACTTGCCGGAATCTATCCGTCACTTAGTAAAAGGTGGTGGCTCGTTAACCGCGTTGCCAATCATCGAAACACAGGCGGGTGACGTATCGGCTTATATCCCTACCAACGTAATTTCGATTACCGATGGTCAGATATTTTTGGAGTCGAACCTCTTCAACTCAGGTATCCGCCCTGCTATCAACGTAGGTATTTCGGTGAGCCGTGTGGGTGGTAACGCACAAATCAAATCGATGAAGAAAGTGGCGGGAACGTTGAAACTCGACCAGGCGCAATACCGCGAGTTGGAAGCCTTCTCAAAATTCGGTTCAGATTTAGATGCGGCTACCAAAGCCGTTCTCGACAAAGGAGCGCGCAACGTAGAAATTCTTAAGCAACCGCAGTTTACACCGTTCTCGGTAGAGCGTCAGGTGGCTATATTATATGTAGGAACCAAAAACCTCGCTTCTAAAGTGCCGGTAAACAAAATGAAGGATTTTGAAAAAGATTACCTCACGCAACTGGAAACCCGTTTCCCCGACTTGCTCAAAGGACTCAACAAACCAATGGATGATGCTACCGAAAATAAATTAAAGGAAGTAGCTGCCGAGGTTTCGTTAAACTACTCGCACTAAAATTTCATTAGCAATAAATGCAAAAGCCTTTCGAGTTATCGAGGGGCTTTTTTGTTTTAAAAAATCTTGATGCCTGCCTGCCGAAGGTAGGGTGTTAGCGCCTCAAAGCAGGCGGTCGGGCTTACACTTCAATCTTTTTTGCCACCCAAAAACGGAAGGCAAAAAAAGGATTTCCGTTAAATCCCTAACCCAAATCCCATCAGCCTCATCAGTCTCTTAGTCAATGTTAATCATCACCGAAAAATTTACTCCCGTTGCATTCACAGTAAACAAAAAACCCTCCCCCGAGTACTCGGGGGAGGGTTTTTTCTCATCCTTTAATGGAAAGTAATTTTCATTTCCACTCTTCGGTTTTTCTGTTTACCTTCTTTGGTATCATTATCGGCAATAGGGCGGGCTTCTCCATATCCGAAATCTTCGAGCATGTTTGCTTTCACCCCTTTCTTCACCAAATAATTTTTAACGGCAGTCGCCCGTTTTTGCGATAGAATTAGATTCTTCTCATCGGTGCCTACGTTATCGGTATGTCCTTCTATTCTCAAACCGTATGAAGGTTTGCTAACTAAAAGAGAAGCCAAACTACTCAACGATGGGAACGAATGACTTCTGATGATATCCTTACCCGTTTCAAATTCAAGATTATCGAAAGCATATTTCAGCGTTTCCAATTCTTTCTTCGCTAACTTAGGACAGCCTTTGTTTTCAGGAACTCCGAATACGGTAGGGCACTCATCATCTTTATCAAACACACCATCGCCATCTTTATCTGGCCAAGGGCAGCCGTTGTTTTCTTTAGGACCCGGAGTGTTTATGCAGCGGTCTTCATTATCATAAATTCCATCGCCATCGGTATCGGGGCAACCAAAGTGGTCTTTTGCACCCGGCACATCAGGACACAAATCTGTTTTATCAGGAGTGCCATCCTTATCGCGGTCAGGGCAACCATTAAATTCAGGAATACCCGGAGTATCGGGGCACTCATCAAGTTTGTCCATAATTTTATCGCTGTCGCGGTCAGGACAGCCGTGGAATTCTGCTAATCCCTTTTCATGAACGCAGGAATCATCTACATCGGCAATACCATCTCCATCACTGTCAGGACAGCCTTTTAAATCCAACGGACCAGGATTGTCTGGGCATCTGTCTTCCTTATCAAGTATTCCATCACCATCTCTATCGGGGCAACCGTGGCTTGCACAACTTCCTTTATCTTTTTTGCATTGATCAAGTTTGTTCGATACACCATCTTTATCGTGGTCACGAATTTTGCTGTATGGAATGGTGATTTTCAAAGCCATATGTATATCGGCATTGTAAACAAATTTCTTAGCAAACAATCCGAGAATATCGGATGTTCCAATAGTGAGCGGTCCCATTCGCAAGGTGGCACCCCAACTTACATTTCCTTTAAAATCGTACGATACCGGTAAGTAAGCACCAAACCACGCGTGGTCATATTTAGGCGTAAGAGTTATGCTCGATGCCTGATGCACCATGTTGCGGTTCTGTGCCATATTAGGCGAAATAGTTCCCGCTAAATTCAAACCAAAACCATAGGCAATATTGTAATCCAAAAACACATTGAAGCGCGTTGGCAACCACATGGTAAAAAATTTGCTGCCATCAGAAGTTGATACAAAAAGTTTTTGAACAGTATCAACTATACTTTGCAAGCCATCCGGAAATTTTGCATCCTTCACTCGCCAGTCGGTAATGTTTGCTGTAAAATCTCCGCTGTATGCCCCTTTTTTAAAACGAATAGCTCCTAAATCTATTACACTAAATCCTAAAGCCAATTTGTAACGGCTTTTATCAAAACGCCACTGGTCTTCACAATCCATTTTATAATGATACGCTTCCTTGTCTTTATCGGGTCTCCATTCATAAACCATTCCTAAATCTACTGCCACTGTTGGCGTGGAATTTTTGTAAGAGAATAAATCTTTTACCTGTGAGCCAAAATCATTAACGGGATAGCCTTTAGACGAAATCAATCCTTCTGAATAAGCATAATGAGCTTCGCTTTTAAAAACGGAAATGGTATCAAAGTTTTTCCAGTTGTATTGCAGATTATTTACGTAAGCGTATCCACCCGCTATACCCATTAGCAACTTCAACGTGCCTCCAAATTTTATAAAGTGCGGTCCTTGGTCATAAATTACGCGCGAGTATGTCAATCCAAAATCGGCCCAGTTCAAAGTTTTTGCAGAAGGACTTTGATTGTTTAGCCCATTGCCAACATATTTCAGAATAGAATCAGCGGTATAACCTGCACCGTAATAAGCAATACGAACAAAGGTTTCATCAAACTTGTCAATATTGGTTACAGAATTTATATGGTAGCTAAATCCAAAAGCATTTTTGTTTTTGTTGGCTCCCTTGCCCCAAGTACACATAAATGAAAGTGGTCCTTGAATTTGCGCAGCTATCACAGCCGACTTGTCTTTACCATTTATGCGCTCATGCAAAAAGTCTGTTTGAAAATCGCCTGTGGCTCCTTTTGCAGTGCCGGGGTGTAACAGATAATCTTTGCTTATGCCTACATAATTATTGGTCATGTTAAAACCCAAACCAATCAGGTTCACATCAGCTACAAAAGGCGCATCGGCAATGGCAGGATTGTAATTAACATTGGTAATACCTCCATACATACTGCTTCGTAAGCCTTGAAAAAATTGAGCACCTGCCGTTACTGAACAGAGAATTAAGGTAGAGAGTAAATATTTTTTCATAACTAACTGTTTTGGTTCAAGAGTGAAAGTAAAGGATTGTTTTTCGGAAGCAAGAAAAAAAATGTGTTTTGTTAGGTTTCGGAAATAAGTTTTTGTTTCGCGCTGAATATGAAAACATCGTCTACTAAATTTCTTATCGCAGTATTTGTTCTTACGGCAATTTGCATTGCACTTGAATTTGTATGGAACAATCAAGTTGCCGAAACCATGAAAATGAAAAACGGATTTCTGTTGCTTGGAATTTTTGCTGCTTCGGTCACAGCCATTCATTTGTTTCTGTTGCAATCTGCAAAAGGCAACGGACAGGAGTTTATCAGAAAATATTTAGCCGCTACAGTTTTCAAATTTCTATTCTACATTTTTTTAGTGCTCGTGTTTCTGCTTCTCTCAAGCGACAACAAAACTGCCATGATTCTTCATTTCCTTTTTTACTACGCGGTGTTTACTGTGTTAGAGGTCAGTATGCTTTATGGGGAGATGAGGAAGTGAGTTCTTTTATATCTCAACCAATAAAAACAAGTCTAAAAAAATGTCGCCCCGCTTGTTTCATCCCGTATGTTTCATCGGGAGGGGCTTTCAATCCGCAATCCGATTTTTACTATCATAATATCGTCCCTACGGGACTTAGAAAATCCCGCATAGCGGGAGACATTATGGTAGCAATACTTCATAAAAACAAAAGAGCGTTATGAATTTTCATACCGCTCTTTTGTTCTTGTATTTACTGCAACTGGTTACTTCGGCTCTACAGGTTCTAACTTGCCTTCTTTAATTATTGGTTTGTCATCACCGGGTTTGCTTTCTGCAGGTTTGGTTTCTGCTGGCTTAGTTTCTTTCGAATCTGCTTTCTTGTCTTTCTTCTTGAACATTTCCAGCATGCGCCGGGTGACCAAAAATCCACCAAATACGTTAACGGCGGCCAAGGCCACCGCCAGGGTGCCCATGGTTTTGCCCAGCGGCGTGACGGTCAGCGCGGCAGCCAGCATGGCGCCCACGATGACGATGGCCGAGATGGCGTTGGTCACCGCCATCAGCGGGGTGTGCAGGGCCGGTGTCACGGTCCAAACCACGTGGTAGCCCACATAAATGGCCAAAACAAAAATGA
>JAPLES010000034.1 GCA_026391075.1 Bacteroidota bacterium
CGCTGTTTTCAATTTGACCCCAGCATAAAATCGAGCCTTACATTTTTGCGCAAAACTCCCTGGGCGCGCGAGCGGGTAGAGCATATGTATTTGAAGAGCTTGAGAGAAAAATGATGATTGAAAGTACTTACGTCTTCTGTTTTTTCTTGCGCGCGGCAGGAAACAGAACGTTGTTTAAAATTAAACGATAGCCCGGAGAGTTGGGATGTAAATCGAGATTGGTGGGAGGGTCGCCTACCATGTGCTGGTAGTCTTCGGGATCGTGCCCACCGTACCAGGTCCAAAGCCCTTTGCCGTATTCGCCATGTATGTAACGCGCCTCGCCTGCCGATTTGTTTTGCCCCATTACTAACACACTCGACTTGATAAACTGTTTTTTGAAAGCTGTGGTTTGTCCCAGAAAACCTTTGATGGTGCGGGTGTGGTCCTGACAAAGCATGGTAGGTACAGGGTCCCATTTTGCGCTAAAGTCGAAGAGCGAGAAATAATCTAAATCTTTTTGCACGGTTCTGCCTAGGGTAGCATCAATATCGCTGTATTCATATTCATAAGGATTGGTGCGTAGGTGCCAGTTTTCGAAAGCAAAGCATTTGGTGTAATCGAGTTTAGATTGTGCATCGGGGTCTTGCGCATCGTGGTCGAACATTACATCGCAAATATCTGTGCCTTCGGCAGCCAGGGCAATGTCGTATGAGTCGGTAGCGCTGCACATGGCAAACATAAAGCCGCCACCAAAAACAAAATCGCGAATGTTATGAGCCACGGCTAATTTCATTTGCGAAACTTTGCCGAACCCTCTGCGCTTGACGCAGGCTTCCTGATTAGCCACATCATCCTGATACCATTGTGCGTTGGCGTAGGAAGCATAGAACTTTCCGTATTGCCCCGTAAAATCTTCGTGGTGCAGGTGCAGCCAATCGTAAAGAATCAATTTGCCATCGAGCACTTCATCGTCATAAATTACATCGTAGGGAATTTCGGCATACTTTAAAACGAGGGTTACGGCATCGTCCCAAGGTAATTTGCTTTTAGGCGAGTAGACCGCAATCTTGGGAGCTTTCTCCAACTTCATTACGTCCATGTTGGTTTCCGGGTTGGCAATTTGCGTGAGTATGGCGTTGTATTGCCCCGAGGTAATTACTTCGTAGCTCACTCCGCGAATTTTGCATTCGTTTTCTAAAGCCGTTACGTTAGGCACAGCAAAACTTCCTCCGCGATAATTTAATAGCCAGTCGAGGGTAGCTCCTTGTTTCAAGGCATAGTAAGCAAGGCCGTATGCTTTTAAGTGATTGGTTTGCCCTTCGTCCATAGGTATAAGCAGTTGTGAAGCAAAGGAGGAGAAGGAAAGAGAACAGAAAAGAAGAAGAGCAATTAGTTTATGGCGCATGTTGTTTTTTGCAAGGGCGAAGTTGAAGTAAAAAAATGATTTTGCGGGAACGATTTCAACAACAATTGTGAAAGTGAATGTGATTGCGCAAGTAACAACCAATAACGGTATGCCCAAAAGCTAACCTTGAGACACAATTTAAAAATGACCTAGAAAAATGGAATGAATAAACCTTTGACCGATTGGTTATTTGCAAGTAGAGTTAATTCTGCTTAACGGTTTTGATAAAAAAAATACACCAAGGACAGATCTATAGAGAGGCAATATGCAAATTTAATTAGCGCATTTGTGTCATTATTTTTTTCTGATTTCCGCAAAAAAAATTTCAAAAATAAATACCGAATTAATTGCTCTGAAAAAATCGAGCGCGTAAAAAAGGGCGAGTTTGGCAAGGCAAATCGCGTAGAAATACGTAGTTTTTGCGTAGAAATACGCTTTTTATTTCGAGATCTAGGTTGGAGATTTGCAACAAATATTTTAATCATAAAAAAAACAACAACCATGTATCAACCTGCACCGCCTGTTAAAAAACCAAAACCAAAACCAACGATTGAAATTGAAGCAACCAATTTGAACGAGGTTATTATGATTGCATTGTTTTAATAAGGGTGTATTTGCAAGTTGCTCCTTCTGAGTAACGGACCTGGTAAATTTGGATTTACAGATTTTAATTTGTTTGTTGGATGGACACATTTCACACACACTAAAAATTGAATTATGCTTAACCTTATTGTTATTGATGATATTCTTGGCCTTGTATTTATTCTTTAACCCCACTATTATTTCATAACCATTCCCCATGGACAAACCACTCGACTCACTCAGCAAAGTACTAGGACTTGTAACCGTTGGCCTATCCATTTGGATAACCATAAAAACAAACCAGGTAGAGGAAAAAGTAAAATCATTGGCGAAAACCAAAAGATTTTAGAATACGAACACGACTCGCTCAAATTTGAGCGCGACTTTAAAACGCAGATATATGCCGATGTAAAAGAGGCCATCAAATCGAACAACGAGCAAATTCAGCGCGCCTCAAAAGAGTATGTAATAAACATGGTGAGCGATCAAAAATTTTTAGATGCTATGCTTAGTGTAATAGCGGTTTCATCTAAATCGCCCGAACTAAAAGAAGAAATAAAAACTAATCTGGTGAACCAGGCCATTAACCAAACCGAAGACAGCGCGCTAGTGCAACACCTGGCTTTAAAAACAAAACATCTCAATCTTAAAAACCTGCAAGAAAGCACCAGCGTTTCGCCCGACTTAATTGACATTGAAGTTTTTTACTGTGAAGAAACACACGCTACCTCTAAACTAAAGGCTGAAAAAATTATTGACCTTTTGAAAGCTACCAATAAATATAACGTGCGGTCGCTTCGCATTTTATCTGAAATTAAAAATGCAAGCCCGGGCTATAACATTAAATCAAACGTTATTCGTTACAACGCGGCTGATACTTACAACGAAACCAAATACGCTTCCGATATTCAAAAAATAATTTCTGCCAATGGAATTGACATCACCACACTTACTGTGGAGTTTCCTACTCCTTGGTACTTGAGCATATTTATTTATTGACCCAACAACTCGTAACCAGCAACCCGCAACCCGTAATGCGTAACCCGTAACCCGTAACTCCTAACCATGAAAACTCCTCTTGTTCCTATCAGCATCATCAGCATTTACAAAAATAAATTAGGTGACCGTTTGCCATTGCCCGCGCGCATGGCGCAATGCACACCCGATACCGAAACAGCTATTTTTAAAATTGCTGTTGACCTTGCAAAAAAAGGAGGTAAGCTTGTACTCAGCGATTTGTTTCGCAGTTACGATATGCAGGCACAGTCGCACAGCGATTTTGTGAGCAAAAAGAAAAAAGCGTTTAGTCCGCCACCGGGAGGTAGCTTTCATGAAGCCGGTCGCGGATTCGATTTAGATTTAAGCTCTATAAAAATTCCATTGACCGATTTTTGGAAACTTGCCGCAAAGTATAATGTAGTGCCAATCATTAGTGAACCTAAGCCCGGCAAAAGCGAAGCCTGGCATTTTGATTGTCGTGGCAGCCACCAACTTGTTTACGATTACTACGTTTCAAAAACCGGTAACAACTTTCCGGCATACAAAGCTGCTGCTGCCAGTGCCATACTTTCGGTGGGCATTCAAGTAGATGATTTTGGCAGTAATCAAAAACAAGCGGCACTGCAATCGTGCCTCATTCGCTTGGGTAAAAAAATTGGAAACATAGATGGCAGCATTGGTCGCAACACGCACAACGCACTCGATGAATTGGGAATTCCTTTCGACCTCAATAACATTGAAGGCATGTTGATACAAGCAGAAAACTTAGTGCAACAAAAATTCCCCGCTGAGTTTGTGATAGCAGGAGTGTAGTTGTTCCTATTCCGAAATAATATTCACTTCTGTTCTTCGGTTCTTTTGTTTGCCCGCAGTAGTGTTGTTATCGGCAACAGGTTTAGTATCACCATAACCTTTTGCTAGTACGCGTTCAGCAGCAATTCCTTTCTTCTTTAAATATTCTTTCACTGCATTCGCACGTTCTTCCGATAGTTTTTGATTGGCATCTGCAGCACCTACATTATCGGTATGTCCGCCAATTTCAATCACTAAAGTTTTTTTGATGTTCATGTATTCTGCCAATTCAGTCAACTCCTTATTTGATTCGGCACGCAGGGTTGATTTACCACTGTCGAAAAAAACATTGTCGAGTGTAAACGTGCGCGGAGGAGTAGCGGTAATAGTATATTCAAAGGTGTAAGGTCCGGGTGCTTCGGGCATATCGAGCACAAGGTCGCTCTGCGTTTTTGAAAATATTTTATACTTCACTTTATATTGCTGCGCAGGCGGAATAAGCATAGAAAACTTGCCTTGTGCATCGGTGGTTCCGCTAAATTCTTTCCCATCTTTAATAGAGACAAAACTCACTAATTGATTTGCCTGCGGTTTTTGTTTGTTGTCTACCACTTCCACTTTCAACAGGGCATGTGTCATATCGGCTTTTAATTCTTGCCCATTGCAGACTATAGATGTTAGACAAAAGAGACTAGACAATACAAGGCCGAAGAATAGTTTTTTGCTCATGGTTAATGTTTTGATTGATTACTAAACGTAAGTGAGTGGTGAAATATTTTGCAGACCCTATAGGTTTTAGAAACCTATAGGGTCTATGCGATTTAAAATAAACCACCTGAAATAGTTGGCGGAGTTTTTCCTAAATGTTTGTAAGCAAGTTCTGTTACTTCTCTTCCGCGAGGGGTGCGTTTAATAAATCCTTCTTTAATTAAAAAGGGTTCATACACTTCTTCAATAGTTCCGGCTTCTTCACCAACAGCAGTAGCTATCGTAGTTAAACCCACTGGTCCACCTTTAAATTTATCAATGATGGCAGATAGAATACGATTATCCATTTCATCTAAACCATACAAATCTACATTGAGCGCTTCGAGCGCGTATTTGGTAATCTTGAGCGTAATTGTTCCGTCACCTTTTACTTGAGCAAAATCGCGCACTCTGCGCAAAAGTAAATTGGCAATACGCGGAGTTCCTCTGCTTCTTCTTGCAATTTCAAAAGCGGCATCTTCATTTATTTCTGCTTTCAAAATTTTAGACGAGCGTTTAATAATATTCTTCAACACCTCGGCATCATAATATTCCATGCGAAGTGTAATGCCAAATCGCGAACGTAAAGGAGCAGTCAACAAACCAGAACGCGTAGTTGCGCCCACTAGTGTAAACGGGTTCAATGCAATTTGCACACTGCGTGCATTAGGGCCCGTGTCAATCATAATATCAATCTTGTAATCTTCCATGGCGCTATACAAATACTCTTCTACTACAGGCGAGAGCCGATGAATTTCGTCAATGAATAATACATCATTCACTTCAAGATTGGTAAGTAAGCCAGCTAAGTCACCCGGCTTTTCCAACACTGGACCAGAAGTGATTTTAATATTCACTTTCATTTCATTGGCCACGATATAACTCAATGTAGTTTTGCCAAGCCCCGGTGGACCGTGAAGTAAGACATGGTCTAGTGCTTCGTTACGCTGCTTTGCTGCTTCAATAAACACGAACAGATTGTCAACAATTTTCGGTTGCCCCATAAAATCATCAATAGCTTTAGGGCGCAAAGCGCGCTCTACTTCCTGCTCTTCTTTATTTAATTCTTTATCGGGATCTAAATTCGGATTCATGTTCGCAATTATAACATGAAAGTAATCAATTGCTATTTTCAATTCTGAATGAAACCGAAACTTGTAATTCTATTGTCTATCGCCTATTGTCTATTGTCATTGCCTTCTTGCAAGACAGACTCCCTCCTTGTATGCCCCCGACCACAACATGCCGAGCCACAAGGAAACATTTCGAAAATCGCTTTTGGTTCTTGCTCATCGCAAAATAAAGAGCAGCCAATTTTGAATGCCATTGCAGCAAAGCAAAATGATTTGTTCGTTTATCTGGGCGATAATATTTATGGCGATACCGAAGACATGAATGTGTTGCTTGGCAAATATGGAAAGCTCAGTTGCAAAACCGAGTTTCAAAATCTTTTGAACTCTTGTAAAGTAATTGCCACCTGGGATGACCACGATTACGGAGTGAACGATGGTGGTGTAGAATATTCTAAGAAAGAAGAATCAAAGAATATTTTTCTTGACTTCTGGAACGAACCCAAAATTTCTGAACGCAGAAATCACTCAGGTATTTACACTTCCTATTACTACGGAGATTCAGCGCATAGCGTGCAAATAATTATTCTTGACTTAAGAACTTTCAGAACGCATTTAATTACCGATGCGAACGATAATTATATTCCAAATGCAGATTCATCAGCAACCATGCTTGGTGAAGCACAATGGATTTGGTTACAAAATGAATTACAACAACCGGCACAAATCAGAATAATTGGCAGTAGCACACAGTTTGGCCGCTCAGTCGATGGTTACGAAGCCTGGGCAAATTTTCCATTAGAGCAACAAAAAATGTTTCAGACTATTCGTAACACACAAGCAAGTGGTGTTGTTTTTATTTCGGGCGATGTTCATTTGGCTGAATTATCGAAACGAGTTGAGCCTAATCTTTATCCTATTTATGATTTGACTTCGAGCGGCATTACGCAATTGGAAGAAGTAGATATTCCAAATTCTTTTCGGGTTGGAAATGTGAATTTAGATTACAACGTTGGCACCATAGAAATTGATTGGTCGCAAACTGACCCGGAAATATTTTTCAAAATTTATGGACTTACAGGCAATGAAACTTACAACCTCTCCATTCATTTAAGCGAAATTCATTTTTGATGAAACGCAATTCTTTATTTCTACTGTCTATTGTCTATTGTTTACTGTCTTTACAATTTTGTACCACTGACCCATTGCGCATGTGCGACCGCGTTTTTCTGAAACAACCTATTCCAAAATTAACGCGTATCGCCTTTGGCTCCTGTGCCGACCAGGACCTTGACCAATCTATTTTAAACGAAGTGGTAAAAAAACAACCGCAGTTGTTCGTGTATCTAGGCGATAATATTTATGGCGATTCGTATAACATTCATGAACTTGAAGCGCGCTACGGAAAGCTTTCTTGCAAAAAAGAATTTCAAAATCTTATCACGCATACCAATGTGATTGCCACCTGGGATGATCACGATTACGGCCATAATGATTCAGGTGACGATTACGCACCAAAAGAAGAATCGAAACAAGTGTTTCTGAAATTTTTTGGGGAAGAAAATAATGATGCGCGTCAAAGTCATAAAGGAGTTTATACTTCTTATACCTATGGCGATTCATCGAATCTTGTGCAAATAATTCTGCTCGACCTTCGAACTTTCAGAACGCCATTGATTGGTTCGTTTGAAAATGGCTATTCACCTAATTATGATTCAGCAGCGAGCATGATGGGCGCGGAACAATGGAATTGGTTGCGCAACGAACTGCTCAAACCGGCTAAACTTCGAATCATAGCCAGCAGCAGTCGTTTTGATACCGAAGCAGATGGTGGCGAGAGTTGGGGAAATTTTCCCGAAGAGCAAGCGCGCATGTTTCAACTCATTCGTACTACGCAAGCCAATGGCGTTTTGTTTTTGACAGGCGATATTCATTTTGGTGAATTGTGTAAGCGAAAGGAAAACAATTTGTATCCTATTTACGATTGCACAGCAAGCCCGCTTGCACGCCATGCAAACGAGCCCTGGTTTAATCAATATCAAATTGCCACTTCACCTGTTGGTTATAATTTCGGAACGCTCGACATAGACTGGGAACAAACTGACCCGCAACTCAGTTTCCATATTTTTAATTTGGATGGGAATGAAACCATGAATCACTCATTTCATTTAAGTGAAATTCATTTTTAAAATTGCGCTTCCTTATTAAACGCACCATGAACTATTTTTTGTGTTTCCTCTTTTCATTTTTGTGCAGCATCAATTTTTTAGTTGCGCAAACCATGCATTCAACGGTAACTAAAAGCAAGTTCTCTGTTCAATTAGATGAGAACACTATTGTGCGCAATGCCGAAGGCAAACGCCTACCTTATGAGCAGGTGGTGCAAATGATTTCAACGCGTGCTTACACACTTGATGCCGTTCGGGATAGCAATGGAAAAATTGCAGAGTATAAAATCAGAGCCAAAACAAATGATGATGCAGGCACACGAGAAACTTCTGTAAGTAAAACCGCTCATGAAGTTCCTGCGCCAACTAATAGAGGAGAAACTTTTCCTGACTTTATTTTGTACGATATAAACGGTAAAGTGATCCGCTCTTCAGACCTCAAAGGAAAAATTCTTGTCTTCAATTTTTGGTTCTCTACTTGTCGCCCTTGTTTAAACGAAATGCAAGGATTGAATACGCTGGCTGAAAAATATAAAGGCAGAATGGATGTAGTTTTTCTTGCTGCAGGTTGGGAAACGAAAACTGTAGTTGCTCAATTTTTGCAGACAAAAAAATTCAACTACACTGTTTGCCCTGAATCAATCAATCTAATTAATGCGCTTAAAATAAAATCTTATCCAACTAATATTGTTGTAGGGAAGGATGGAAAAATAGTTGCTGATTACATAGGAGGTTTACCCGGCATAGAGCAAACATTAGAAGCCGATATTGAAAAACTTTTGAAGCAGTAATCAACTACTCTCAACATTCTTTTCTGCGCTTCATTTCTTTCTTGATAAGCGAAAGTTCTCTACCCGTTTGTCCGGCTACAGAAGTATTTTCCTGTGCCCTGCGCATTAAATAAGGAATTACATCGCGCACGGGTCCATAGGGTAAATACTTGGTTGCGTTAAAACCAAGTTTGGCTTGATTGAAGGTCATGTTATTGCCCATACCATATAATTGAGAAAATAAAACCTTGTTTGAATGGCGTTCAATTTTCATTTTGTCCATCTGTATCATAGCATAAAAATTGCTTGGTTCACTATGCGAAGCCACACAGGAATAAACGTGCTCCACGTTAGAAAGGCAAATTTTTATAGCCTCATCAAAATCTTTGTCAACTGCTTTTTTGTTTTTGTGAATGGGCGAATTGTAGTTCAGTTCTGTTGCCCGTTCTCTTTCTTTTTCCATATATGCACCGCGAACTAATTTTGCTCCTAAAAAGTAATTTTCTGTTTTCGCTTTTTCAATTTGCTGTTGCAAATATTCAAGCCTGTCACAACGGTACATTTGAAAGGTGTTAAATACAGTGCAGTTATGACCGTTGTAGACCTGCATCATTTCTTCCACCATTTTATCGAGTGGATGCTGAATCCAACTTTCTTCTGCATCTATATATAAGGCTACTTCATTTTCTACAGCCGACTTACACAATTTATCGAATCGTTTTTTTACCAGAGCAAATTCCTTTTTCTCTTCTGCATTGAGTTTTTCATTCTGTTGAATTTTTTCAAACAAACCGAAACGTGCAAACCCTGTAATCTTGATGCACACCGCTTTTACCGATTTGTTCTGTCCTGCAAACTCAATGGCTTCCAAATTTTTAGCAATCGTTGTATCGAAATCTTCTTCAGTTTCTTTTAACTCTACTCCATAGTTTAGCAGCACGCCAATGTTACTCTCTGCTAATTTTTGAATAGTCTTTTTACATTCTTTAAAAGTTTCGCCACCGCAAAAATGATTGTAAACCGAAAACTTGAACAAAGGTGAAACAGGAAGGTGGAGCGATAGTGCAATATTTGCCAGCGCGCTTCCAACATTCACCAGCGAGTTGTTTCCAACTAAAGTAAAAAGGGCTTTTGCTTTTTGTAAATCGCCACTACTTAAATTAGCAAAAGCAGTTTCTGTGTCTTCAAAAATATCGGGCGATATTTCCATACGATTAAAAAATTGAAGCGTGAAGGTGAAAATTTATGGATATAAAACAACGGACCGTTAGATGTCTACATTTAGTTTAAATTTTTATTCGATAAACTTCCATGGGTTTTGAAACAATATGTAACTTGTGCAGTAAAAGGAGGAACACATTTTTTAATAACTCAAAAACAAAAATTATGGCAACAACATTTGACGGTAACGAAGGAGAAATGATTTTAGTAGGAGATGCTGCTGATATGACGCAGGCCTTTCAAAAAAAACATCCCAATCAAAAAAAGGGTTATTTTTTTGGGAGAAACAAAATTGAAGATCTGTTGAACCAAACAGGGGCAATGGGTATTCGAATTTATTTCGGACTTGCTAGCGAGAAAGATTTGACATTAGTGCTTGTTGCTGCAAACGCAGATGTGGATGATAATTTGAATAATATTTTGGATACAGGGATAGGTTGCCCTGATGTATGTAGCACTGATAATGCGTTGAATTCATAGAATATTTTTTGCGTTGCAAAAAACTTCAGCTAATTGCACTAAGATTGGCTGGAGTTTTTTTATGCCTAAATATTAACCATTGCAATACACCTTACTGCTTGCTTGTGTAAGTTCTGCTACAGTTTTTATCCCACTAACTTTTGCCGTTTTTAAACGCGAACTTTTATGGCGGCAGCATAAATGGTTTTGCTATTTTTTAATCAATCATCTTCTAAGCGAACTCGTAACTGCTTCACTAGGATTAAACAAAATGCGCAATCTAGAGGTCATGCTCTTCTTCAGTTTAATCGAAGGCGTTTTATTACTTCTGCTTTATAGAACTGTTATTGAAGAAATTCCCTTAAAACGTTTGTTGAAATTTATAACCCCGGCATATGTTCTAGGTTATCTTGGGGTATATTTTTTTCTCGATTACAAACTTTACATACCGTCTTACACTTATCCTTTTCACCAAATTGTAATGCTTGTTACAGTCCTACTTTTTTTTGCCGACCGCATGAAAAGGATGAACGAAATATTTCTGACTGAGAATCCTATGTTTTGGATAAGCTGCGGCTTTCTGTTTTTTTACACGGGTAGTATTTTCTATTTTGCTTTACACAATACCCTTTTTGCTTCTTATCCTTCCATCAGCAAAAATGGTTGGCTCATACATTCCACCATGTTAGTTATTATGAATCTGTTTTTGGCAATTGGTATTTTAAAAATTAGGAAAGCATGAGCATTTTACCCGTACTTATTTTTGGAACATTCTCGTTGCTATTTATGGCAGTAGCTATCATTTCATTTGTTATGTTCTATCAACGAAAAGTTATTGCCCATCAATTACAGATTCAACAAAAAGAAGAAGAGATGCAAAGGGAACTTTTACGCGCAACACTCAAAGCACAGGAAGATGAAATGCAACGCATAGGAAAGGACTTGCATGATGATATTGGTTTGAAATTGATATCGGTTAAAAACAAGGTTATAGGAGGTTTGATGAACATTAACAAAGAAACCGATGAGGCTAATTATTTGGAACAGGCAAAAAATGATTTGGAAGCAATAAGAAATGAGATACGCTCCATTTCGCACACCTTATATCCTAGTGCGTTGGATTTGAACGGGCTTTCTTTTGCACTAGAAAAAATCTGTAAAGATCTGAACGGTTATGAAGGAATAAAAATCTCTTTTCGGTTAAGTGGTGAATACAAGAAGGAAAAAAGAGAAATTGAAATTGCTTTGTACCGCATTGCCTTAGAGTGTATGAACAATGCTATTAAGCATAGCCAATGCACTGAAATAAATCTTACGCTTATATACAGGGAGCAAGATTTTTCACTTGAAATAAGCGATAACGGAAACGGATTTGATGCATCGGACTTAATGAAACAAGAAGGCCTTGGACTAAAAAATATTCAAAGCCGTGCCAAAGCAATTGGTGCCGAACTGAAATTTGAAAGCAGTAAAAACGGAACCAAAGTTTTGGTTAACCAACTTATACAAGTGCAGAAGAATCAGTAACCTCTAAAGATTTTCGTCAGGTTATTTTTCAGTAATCTACAAACCGCAATCTGTTTTATTCAGCATTGAATTGGCATCTAACCTATTCAATCATCCGTTTACATACTCAAATATACGTGTATGAAAACCACCCTCTCGGCTGCATTTGTTCTTTGTGCTTCATTTATTATGGCAGCTGAAAAAACAAATTTGAAAGTGCTGGCCGATAAGACTTCAGGCTGTTCACCGCTGGAAATTCATTTTTCGGCAACAACAGAAATTGAAAATGCAAACTGGAAATGGACTTTCAGCAATGGTGCAACTTCCTCCGAAAAAAATCCTTCTATTGTTTTTCTCGAAGCCGGAAATTATGATGCTACACTTACGGTTACCACCGCAACTCAAAGTGAATCTTCTACTGTAAAAGTTATTGCATTGGCTTCGCCAAAAGTTGATTTTCGAATTGAAAAGGCAAGTGCCTGTGTCAATGAACCGATACAATTTACTAATGAAAGTTCTGCTTCTGTTTCACCAATTGTAAGTTACGTTTGGGGATTTGGTGATGGCAAAACTGCTTTAGAAGCAAACACACAACACCGTTACAAAACAAACGGCAACTACAATGTTACGCTTATAGCTACCGATGCTAATGGTTGTGCAGCCAGCAAAACAACACTCGCCTCTTTAGAAGTTAAACCAAAACCGATAGCCGATTTTATTCCATCAACTCAAAGTGGTTGTAAGGAGACGGAGCAAATTTCTTTTGTGAATCACTCCCTTGGCAATAAGTTGAATTACATGTGGAGTTTTAACGACAATAAAACGACCAGCGAAATAAATCCTTCGCAAATTTTCAATCAAGGAATTCATCAAGTAGCCTTAGCCGTAAAAGATGCAAATGGTTGTGCCGATACTTTAGTGAAGAAAATTACTGTAGCTAATTTGAAAGTTGATTTTTCTTCGTCAAAAGAAAACACTTGTGCCGGTGAGAATGTAAAGTTCATAAACACATCAAATTACAGAGGCAGTAATTGCAATTGGGATTTTGGTGATGGAACAGTTTCTAACCAACGTAATCCAAACAAGATTTATTCTAACCCCGGTGACTACACCGTAAAATTTACCGTTAAAGAAGGAGAGTGCAGCGAAACAAGCAGTAAAGTTTCTTACATACACGTTACTCCGGGCAATCCAGTTTCATTTAAGTCAAGCACAACCGAAGCATCTTGTGAGCCAGTTAAAAAAGTAACTTTCGAAAACACCACATCAAAATCTGCCTTAGCCTTATGGGAGTTTGGTGATGGAACAGTTTCGACTGAACCAAGAGCTGAAAAAGTTTTTGATAAAACGGGAAATTTTTCTGTGGGCTTAACGGTTACCGATTCATCGGGATGCACAATTACAAAGCGCGAAGAAAATTTTATTCAAACAGCTAAACCAATGGCGCGTTTTGCAGTAGATACACTTGGATGCATAGGTTCTGCTATGCGGTTTACCAATATGACTCCAAATGCATCTTCATATTTGTGGAGTTTTGGAGATGGAGAAACGGCTACTACAAAAAGCCCATATCACACCTACAAGAAGAATGGCTATTACACTGTATCGCTTACCGCTTTCAACAATGAAAGTTGTGACTCAACGGTTACTTTAAAAAATTATGTGCACGTTGACAATCTTAAAATTGATTTCGATGTAGTGGCTACACCTTCACAGGTTCCGCCATTTGTTTGCACTTTCAAAAACAAAAACGTGCAGCCGAATATGAAATTTGTTTGGGATTTTGGTGATGGCACTTCGGAAGCTTCTGCTAATCCTGTTCACATATATGATGCTCCCGGAAATTTTGATGTGCGCCTCGTAGGATATAACAAAACAGGTTGCACCAATTCGAAAGTTATTCGTCAATCGCTCGAAATGGGAACCAGTATGAATTCTTCAACTAACGAATAAAAAATTGCACTTTTAATCTAAAGCGGCTCACTTAAAACGTGGGCTGTTTTTGTTTTCGGTTTGTAATTTCACCTTTGCTGCATGAAGGTTCCTTTTTTTAAAACAGCTATTACTGGTGATGAAGAGCAATATGTGCATCAGGTTCTGCACGATGGAAATTCTTTTGCCGATAAAAATTTCATTTCTAAATGCGAAAATTGGTTTGCAGAAAATAATGGACTAAAGAATTTCTTTCTCACCAAATCATGTACGCATTCGCTGGAACTTGCTGCCCTTACACTTGGAATTAAAACAGGTGACGAGGTTATTATGCCATCGTTTGGATTTGTGGCTTGTGCCAACGCCATTGCGTTGCGTGGGGCTACTTGTTTGTTTGTAGATATTGAATCAACCTCTATGAACATTGATGCCGCAAAAATTGAAGCAGCAATTACTCCAAAAACAAAAGCAATTCTCACCATCAATTATTCCGGTGTTGCCTGCGATTATGTAGCTATTAAAAAGATTGCTCACAAACATCAGCTCTTTATTATTGAAGATAATGCGCATGGCACAGGAGCTAAGCAAGGTGAAAATTCTCTCGGTAGCTTTGGTGATATCTCCACTTTTAGTTTTGATCATTTGAAAAATATTAGTTGCGGGCAGGGCGGTGGAATTGCTATCAACAACGAAACGCTGCTTGAAAATTTCTTTGTTCATTATGAATTTGGAACTAATCGCAGAAATTTTTTCAGCGGAAAAGAGAATCGTTACGAATGGAAAAACCTGGGCTCTAATTTTCCGCTTTCAGAATTGAATGCTGCTATGCTTTACTCGCAATTAGAAAATATAGCGAAGATTAACGGTCGCTTTGTTCAACTTTGGAATTTGTATTTCGAAAAATTAAACACGCTGCAAACACAGCGTAAAATTTCTCTGCCTGAACTTTCTATTGATTCGTACCATAATGGACATTGCTTTTTTATAAAAACAAAAAATGAAGAAGAACGCAATACGCTTATTCTTTTTTTAACTGCAAAAGAAATTAGCGCACAATTTCATTACACACCATTGCACAGTAGTGAGTTTGGTTTAACCGCAGGAAGATTTTACGGCAACGATGAATTTACTTCAACCGAAAGCAAAAGACTTTTACGTTTGCCGCTCTATTACAACATGACAGATACAGAGATAAATCATGTAATATCAAAAGTGCTTGAGTTTTACGAAATAGATAATCGCTAAAAAATTACAGTCAACCATTCTTTTATTTTTACTAAAAATTGAAACCATGAAAACCAAATTACTTTTTGTTGCTCTTACACTCATTACGTTTTTACCTTCCTGCAAAAAAGATTTAGCAACGGCATGGGTGGGCACTTACACAGGTATTGCCGGAAGCAGTACAGTCAATCGAGTGGTTATTTCAAAAGTAGATGACAGCACTATCAAAATTGAATTACAAGCAGGAGTAACAGGAACCTTTTATACCTATACTACTTTGGCTAGCGGTAAACTAACTACTTCTTCAGCGGTTGCAATAAATGAAGACGGAACAGTGTATGGATATACCGGACTTTATCATATTAGCGGAGGCGGCTCGCTCAGCGGAAATAACCTAACCCTTAGTGGCACTGCAACACAAAGCGGGAGCACACTCTATTATACTTTTCAAGGAAGCAAGTAATACCAAGAATGAATTACACCCTCATAACCGGAGCAAGCAAAGGAATAGGAAAGGCATTTGCACATGAATGCGCAAGCAGAGGAATGAATTTGATTCTTGTTGCACGCTCACAACATTTGCTCGAAGAATTAGCCGCAGAACTTTCCAAGAAGAACATCAGCGTTCACACGCACACAGCAGACTTACTTGACCATTCAGTTCACAAGAAAATTTTTGATTGGATAAAAACGAACGGATGGAACGTGAACATGCTAATCAATAATGCGGGCATGGGTTACTTCGGTAAGTTTGATGAAAAGCCATTGGAGAAACATGTAGAAGTAATGCACTTGAATATGGATTCTATGATTCGCATGGCGCACGAATTTTTGAATGCCAGCGACCCGAAGCAAAAAAGATATTTGCTCAACACCTCCAGCACAGGTGCGTTTCAACCTACTCCATACATGGCTGTTTACTGCGCTTCAAAATCTTTTATGCTTTCGTTTTCTGAAGCCATACGATTTGAATTGCGAAAACAAAATGTAAACGTAACAGCGCTTTGTCCGGGTGGAACGGAGAGCGATTTTTTTCACCCTGCAGGAATGGAAAAAGTGATTGAAAAAAACTCTCAGTTTATGATGAAAGCCGAAGCAGTGGCTAAAATTGGTATGAATGGTTTAATGAAAAATAAAGCTGTTGTTGTTCCAGGTTTTGTAAATAAAGCGGGTAAAGTGGCAGCCAACCTTTTCCCAAATAGTTTAGTAGTGCCTGGTGCAGCAAAGTTTTTTGACGTGTAATAATTCTTCACTTTCCCTATTGAAGTATGGGCCACATTGCTTTTATTATTCACGGAAAACTGCACGGAAACAATCAACTTGTTTCAAAAATCAATTCTGTTTTTTCTTCCGATTACGAGTTAAGTTTTTCTTACACTGAATATTGCGGTCATGGAATGGAGCTGGCAAAAAATAGTGCTGACTCAAATGCAGATTACATTATTGCGGTAACAGGCGATGGAACTTTCAATGAAGTAATTAATGGCGTTATGCTTTCGCAAAACAAAAAAGTAAAACTTGGTTTACTACCACACGGTACCGGAAATGATTTTGCAAGAATGCTCGGTTTGTCCAATGACATTATGGCGCTCAAAAAAATGATTGAAACCGATTCATTCAAAAAAATCGATGTAGGTTTCGTCAACTTTAAAAATTTAAAAGGAGAAAATGATTCCCGCTATTTCATCAATATTACTGATTTAGGAATGGGAGGTTTTATAGCAAAGAAACTTTCGGGCTCTTCCAAATGGTTAGGTGCTACACTTACTTTTCAATGGGCAATTGTAAGCACCTTTCTTACTTACAAGCATCAGGTAATGAAAATACGAACCGATGATTTTTTGTATGAAGGAAAAATTCTGAGTTACATCATTGCCAACGGAAAATATTTTGGTGCAGGGTTGGGCATTGCTCCCGATGCAAAACCTGATGATGGTTTTTTTGAAATTGTTATGGCTTCCGAAATTTCATTGTGGGATTATTTGAAGAACCTGAATAAGATTCGGGCTTGCACAAAAGTTGAACATCCTAAAATGAATTATTTGCGTGCCAAAGAAATATTTATTGAAACCCAAGATCAACCCATTGATATGGATGGAGAATTTATCGGTTATTCTCCTATGAAAATATCTATTGTTCCTCACGCCATTCAAATGCTTTGCCCTTAAAAATACATCGTTTCGCGAAAATGTTTCGCAAGCTGTTTTTGTTTTAGTGCAGGTCGTGACTATGCTGTTCTTTTAATCTTTTCATCCAGGCATCGCGTTCTGCCGGTGTCATGTTCTGTAACTGCTTCAGCATCTCTTGCATTTCGGCACCACCGGGTAATCCGGTGCCTTCCTGTTTAGTATAACCTGACAAACTGAACAATGCCGCGGGATTATTTCTCTTCTCTGCTTTTACCAAATCAATTTGCACCACATGTCCTTGTTCGCCAGCTTTTATTCTCACCGGAAAACCAACGGCTCCTTTTGCTTCTAATGCTTTATACATGTTTGCTTTGCCCGTATATTTTGTTTTCACTTTGGCAAAATCGGCATAGCCTATTAAATCTGTGGTCGTCCACATTTCGGTTTCGCGATTGTTACCTTTTCTAATTACTCTAACATGTTTACAGGTGTAATTATTTACTTTCTCAATACCCAGCACGGTAACTTCATATTCACTTTGCGGATAGTCTTTCATGTCTTCTGTTTCGGTAGAAGATGAAAACTCAGTATAGGTTTTATTTTTTTCGTTCAACAAGTAAACGGTGTTTGCATTACTCTTTAGCGTAAGCATGGTTATGTTTCCTATTCCTTCAGGAGCACCGGTCATATTCATATTCATTTCGCTGCGGTTATTTCCATCTTGTGAATAGGCTTTCATTAAGCCGGTTATTATTTCTTTTCCTCCGGTAGTTGAAATTTTCATTTCAATATAAACGCCTTGGGCATTGATAATTAAAAGTGTGAACGCACAGCAAATAGAAGCCAATAATTTTTTCATAGAATAAATTTATGCCACGAGGTTATCGTAATTTTATTACTCAGCATTGGTAGGGTCAATAATATACGAAACCTCGGTAACCAGATTTGCCGGAAAGCCGCCTTTGGCAGCGTGCTCACGGATAGCTTCTTCGTTAGGTGCTATGTAAACGCAATAAATTTTATCGCCCGCTACGTAACTGTGTTTCCATTGTATTTGCGGACCCATTGCACCCAGCACACTGCACGAGGTTTGCGAAATACCTTTTAGCTGCTCCGGTGTCAGTTTGCTTGCACCCGGAATGTTTCTTTCAATGATATACTTAGGCATTGCTTTTAGTTTTGGTTAAACAACCAGATTAACGCAGGTAAAACTAAAAGTTTTTGGAACGCGAGGAAAAAATAAAAGTAGATATGTCTTCGCAGAGTACCGAGGCGGAGATCCCGGGCGAACGATAGGCGAGCAGGATTTCAAAATCCTGTTTATCTATTAGTTCGATATGCCGTGAGGAATATGGAGAACAGCGGAGTGGGGTTTGGACACTTTAATTCCTTTTTTTATAATTACTTATTATTGAACCATTCTCTCAGATGTCAAAAATATTCTTAACAATTAGTTTTATTATTTTTTCAAATGTGTCTTTTTCTCAAAGCACAAATGACTTAGATATTAAAAATGGATTTAGACATTTGAAATTGGGCTCATATGTTACTCAAATAAAAAATATTAAAAAGGATTTAACTGCATTTGATTTCGGCTCGGATATTGAATCCTATGTTTACATAGGAAACGATATCAAGTCAATTTTTGATGTAGATATTGATAAGGTTAGCTTATTGTTTTTAAAGGGTAAACTCTTCAGTATTAGTGCATCTTTTGGAACAGTTGGGAAAGATTTTACTATAGATGAATACAATTCTCTGCTTAATTATTTAAAAAGTGCTTATGGGGAACAATGCATTCCTATTAGAAAAGAAGGAGCCACTATTGGAGGGGAATTTTGGGGTGGACAAAAAGTTGCATTAGAACTTATAAGGCGTGATGAATCAAAAAGAACAAAAGACCCATCGAATTTTCGTTGGTTTAATGGATATATTCACGTGTATGATATTAAATTAAATAATGCAGCGTATCAAAATGAATTTTGAGACCTTGCGATTACTGTCAACCTCATTCAATATTTTTTTTCGAAAGTATTTCTCCAAGTTCAATTACAAAACACTTAGTTGGTTTTTGAGTTGACCACTTTGCTTTTGATAAACGCATCGTTATTTTCTTGCAAACAATATCAAACTCAGGAGCATCTTTTGCATAACCATTTTTGAAACGAACTATATCGTAGCTTCTGCATTTAGTAGTTCCTTCTAACCAAAATCTTTTCTTCCAATAATCTTTAAGCTCTCTGTATTCTTCTTTCTTCTCACCGGATACAATCATAGCAAACCACTCCTTTTTAAGAGTGAGATGAAGAATTTCGGGCTTTGTATTTTTCATTTGTATTCACTTCGTTAATCTAAAATCGTTAATCGTTGTTCATTAATCAAATACTTGATTTGCGAACAACGATTAACGAATGCAGATTGAAGAATTTTAATTTGCATGAAACTTCCTTACCTCCTTCGCATACTCCTTTAAAATATTAGCAGGCTTAAAGCGCACACCGTATTTAGAAGAGATGTCTTCCATCAGCGCAACAATCTTACCGGCACCCTGGTGGTCGAGGTAGCGGAAAGGCCCACCAGTAAACGGAGGAAAGCCCAAGCCAAACACCGCGCCTACATCGCCATCGGTAGGGCTTTCTAAAATCTTTTCTTCTAAGCAGTGCAGGCACTCGTTCAGGAACATCATGCCCATGCGGTTTTGTATAGTCTCCATTGTAAACTCCTTGCGTTTAGGGTTGCCGAAGTATTTGTAGATGTCTTCGTTAATGCCTTGTTTCTTTCCTTTCTCATCATACTTATACATACCGCGCTTGTTCTTTTTGCCGTGGTAGCCATCGTTAAACATTTTCAAAATAGCATCGCTGGTGCGTGCGCCTTCGCGCAGTTTCGCCATTTCAGCAAGCTCACCTTTCATAATATGCGCGCCCACATCAATGCCCACTTCATCTTGCAAAGTCACAGGCCCCACAGGGAAACCCCATTGCTTCATCGCCTTGTCAATAAAGCCTGCTTCGCAACCTTCTTCTATCAATAAGAAACACTCGTTCATGTAAGGCGCAAGAATACGCGTGGTATAAAAGCCCGGTCCGTCATTCACCACTATACATGTTTTACCCTGACGAATACCGAGTTCAAAACAAGTAGCCGTAACCCAGTCGGCAGTTTTTGGTGTTTTAATAATTTCGAGCAAAGGCATTTTAGGAACAGGCGAGAAGTAGTGCATGCCAATTACGTTCTCGGGGCGCGCTGCTTTCTCTGCAACATGGCTAATTGGAAGAGCCGAAGTGTTACTCGCAAAAATTGTATTGGGCGAAGAAGCGGCTTCGCAATCAGCAACGATGCGCTGCTTCAGTTTTATTTCTTCAAACACCGCTTCCACTATAATGTCGACTTTATCAAAACCCGTGTAATCTAATTTCGATTGCACGCGGTTAATGATTTGCTCTGCCTCGGGTGCGCTCATGGTTTTGCGTTTAATCTTCTTGGCTAAATCGCTCCATATAGTTTGCTTGGCTTGCTGAAGCGTTTCTTCCTTAATGTCTTTGAGCAAAACATTTATTCCGTCAACGGCACTCACCTGCGCAATACCCGCTCCCATAAATCCCGCGCCAATCATCGCTATGTTATCGGTAGATTTAATCAAGTCCGCTGCATAAGGGTTTTTTTTCTTCTCGGTCATGTTGAAGAAAATGCGAATCAACTGTCGGCTCTCGTTCGTCAGAATTAATTCTTCAAACTTCACCGCTTCGGCATCGAGCCCGCGCTCCATTCCTTCTTCGATTCCTATTTGCACACATTCCAAAATGCGCAACGGTGCAGGATAATTTCCCTGCGTTTGTTTCATCACCATCTCCTTCGCCTTGGTGTAAATTATTCTGCGGGTTAGCGGATTGCTTTCTAAAAGTTTTTCTACGAAAGTTCTTTTGTCTTCGCGCACCAAAGGTTTGTTCGACAACTGCAAAGCGAAATCAATAGCTGCATTCAATAAGCTTTCTTTGTTCGTTATTTTATCGGCAAGGCCAATGCTCTTTGCTTTGCGTCCGTAAATCTTCTTACCGGTTAGCATCATGTCGAGTGCTTTCTGTATTCCTATCAAGCGAGGCAAGCGTTGAGTTCCACCACCACCGGGCAAAAGCCCAAGCATTACTTCGGGCAATGCAAAGTGTGTGCTCTTATCATCGCTTACAATTCTTCCGTGACAAGCCAAAGCAATTTCAGTTCCTGCTCCTAAGCAAGCTCCATTGATTGCTGCAACAACCGGTTTTTTTCCTTTTTCTAGTTTATTGAGTGACACATGGCCGTTGCGTGTGAACTGAATAAGTCGCCTTTCTGTTTCACCTTGCCGAACATTTCAATGTCGGCACCGGCAATCCAGTCTTTCTTCTTGCTGATAATAACCGCGGCTTTTACACTGTTATCGTTTTCGAGTTCCTGAAATATTTTATCAATGCCCTCCACAAATTCGATTGATACTTTATTTATTTTTTCGTTCTGCTGGTCGAGCCAAACAATGGCTACTCCGTTATCTCTTTTTTCGATGGTGGCAATTTGCGACATGGGTTATGTTTTTAGATTTGAATGGCGAAGATAAAAACCCATATTTAACTACTGCGCATGAAAAAACAATTTCTCTTTATTATGCTTTCGGGTTTGGTTTTTTTCTCTCATGCGCAAAGTTCAGAGTTAGATTCGCTTCTAAAAATTTTAAAAACAGCACCGGAGGATACTAATAAGCTAAAACTTTTGGAGGACATATCCGATATTGCCCCTGATGGCGAATGGCAGAAATACAGCAATACGCTCGGTAAATTGGCCGAGAAATTTATGACCAACGTTAACCCTGCCATTAAACTGGCCGGGAAAAAATATTATTCGGTTTATCTAAATAATAAGGCCTACGGTTTTGCCGAAATGGGAGATTATAGAAGCGCTTTCGACTATTACGAACGTTGCTTAAAATTAAATCAGGAAACCGGTAATAAGATTAATTCGGGTGTAGTGTTAAGCAGTATAGGGGCTATTTACGAGCGGCAAAACGATGCAGTAAACGCGGAAAAAAAATACAAACTCGCTTTACAATTACAGGAAGAAATCGGCAATGCTAAAGATGTGGTAGCTACTTTAGATAACATAGGTGTTATCTATTTTAAAAATAGACTCTGGGATAGCGCCATGATTTTTTATACAAAAGCATTAGATATTGTTGAACGTAACAACTACAGGAACCACAATTCAACCTACTTGTTTTGCAATATAGGTGACTTAATGGAGCAAGTTGACCGTACAGATAAAGCTATCGAATATTATCAGCGGGCCGTTCAAATGTCAGGCGAAATAGGAGATAAATTGGGTAAGGCCAGAGGGCTAAATGGCTTAGCTAATGTTTACCTAAACAAAGGTGAAACTGCACAAGCCGCAGATTGCGCTAAGCAGGCTATAGTGCTGGCCATTAATACAAACACGGTAAATCTTACGCTGAAATCGGCCGGTTTATTGAAACAGATTTATACTAAACAAGGTAAGTTTAAAGATGCGCTGGAAATGTATCAGTTGGAAATTGCAAGCCGCGATAGTATAGCTGGTAAAGAAAATCAGAAAGCTGTAATTCAGCATCAGTTTAAGTACGAGTACGATGTAAAGGAAGCTATCGCTAAAGCCGAACAAGAAAAGAAAGACGGTATTGCAAAAGCAGAATTAAGGCGGCAGAAAGTTCAGAAGATGGCTTTACTAGGTGGCTTTGGCGTAATGGTTTTGTTTGCTGGAGTATTTTTTCGTCAGCGTAATAAAATTGGCAGATAGAAAAAACGTAGTGATGAATTACTTCTCAATATTCTGCCAGAAGAAGTTACTGAAGAACTGAAAGCAAAAGGAAGTGCCGAAGCCAAACTTTTCGAAAACGTAACTGTAATTTTCACCGACTTCAAAAACTTTACCGGCATTAGCGAAAAACTTTCTCCGCATGATTTGGTGAATGAATTGCACGAATGCTTTTCGGCATTCGATAACATTATGCACAAATACGGCATCGAAAAAATAAAATCAATGGGCGATTCGTATATGGCGGTGAGCGGTTTGCCAACTTCCAATCCAAACCATGCTGAGGAAATGGTAAATGCAGCTATTGAAATACGCGAGTTTATGCTTAACCGAAAAAAAACAAATCCTGAAACTTTTGAAGCGAGAATCGGAATTCACTCCGGTCATGTTGTTGCCGGAATTGTAGGCGTAAAGAAGTTCGCTTATGATATTTGGGGTGATACGGTGAACACAGCCGCACGAATGGAACAAAATAGTGAAGGTGGGAAAATTAATATTTCGCAAACCACTTATGAATTGCTTAATAGAAGTTCCACTTCTTTAAGAAGTGGAACTTCTCCATTCACTTTTGAATACCGAGGAGAAATTGAAGCGAAGAATAAAGGGAAATTGAAAATGTATTTTGTAGAATAAGCTTAGCTTCCCAGACCCATGACCATTCCCGAAGAAATAGAACAACTCAAAATTAAGCTGCAGAAAACTGTTGATGAAAGAGACCAAGCGGAAATTCTTGTTGAAATTTTAAGGAAACATATCTCAGTAAACAGCACAGATACGCAACCTCATATTGAGTATCTGTTACAACTGGCAGAAAAACTGAATGAGCCACTATATCATGCATGGGGGCATCAGCATCTTGCGACACTTCAACGCAACAAAGGTGAATTTGAAACTTCTTTAACTTCAGATGGGAAAGCACTAAGATTGTTCGAACAGATAAAGAGCAAACAAGGCATTGCATCTTCTTACAATAACATTGGGCTTACTTATGAGCAACAAGGCGATTACCCCGAAGCACTTAAAAATTATTTCATCTCTTTAAAACTGAGAAAAGAAACAGAAGATAAACTGAGTGTTGCCGCGTCCTATAACAACATTGGGAACATCTATAAAAGGCAGGGCAATTTTCCTGAAGCACTCAAAAATCATTTCGCCTCAGTAAAACTCAGAAAAGAAATAGGGAATACAGGCGGCATTGCAGATTCGTATACCAATATCGGTATTGTTTACAAAATACAAGGCAATTTTGAGGAGTCACTTAAAAATCATTTCACATCACTAAAACTCAGTGAGGAAATCGGAAACAAAAGAAGCATTGCCGCTTCTTACATCAATATTGGTGGAACTTACGAAGCTCAAGGTAATTATACAGAAGCATTGGAAAATATTTTCAAAGCCCTGCATATATTTCAGGCAATAGACCACAAGCTTGGTGTTGCCCGGTCTTATAGCAACATCGCACTTATTTATTACCGTCAACAAAATTACACTGAAGCACTGAAATATTATTTTGACTCTTTAGCTTTAAGTGAACAAATAGGCGACAACCCGGGTATTTCTATTTTCCATAACAACATTGGCAATGTATACTCTAAGCTAGGTAATTACCCTGAAGCATTCAACCACCAGTTACTGGCTTTAAATAAAGCCGCAGCAATAGGTTATAAAGAAATAATTAAAGAATCATCCCTTTCACTTACCTCTATTTATAAAGCTGCCGGTGATTTTGAAAATGCTTTGAAGTATTATGAAAACTATCATCAAGTGGAAAGTGAGATGATTGGCGAAAAAGCAAAAGGTCAATTGACTCATCTGAACTTTCACCACAACATGGAGCAGAAAGAAAAAGATTTGGAAATTGAACAGCTGCGCAATGTAGAGTTGAAGAAGGAAAGAGACCGCTCCGAGAATTTGCTGCTCAACATCCTACCAGCAGAAGTTGCCGAAGAGCTAAAAGCAAAAGGCACAGCCGATGCAAAATTGTTTAATGATGTAACAGTTCTCTTCACCGACTTCACCGACTTCACCATCATTAGCGAAAAGCTTTCGCCACAGCAGTTAGTGGATGAACTGCACGATTGCTTTTCTGCCTTCGATAAAATTTGTGAGAAGTACAGCATCGAAAAAATAAAAACCGTAGGCGATGCTTACCTCGCTGTTTCAGGTTTGCCATTAGCCAATCCAAATCATGCAGGCGATATGGTGAATGCCGCTTTAGAAATAAACCAGTTTATTGCTAAGCGTATTAAAGAAAGAGAATCTAAAGCCCTCTCATTCGGAGAGGGTTTGGGAGAGGTGAGGATTGGCATTCACTCCGGATCTGTAGTTGCAGGTATTGTGGGCATAAAGAAATTTGCTTACGATATTTGGGGCGATACGGTGAACACAGCCGCGCGTATGGAGCAAAACAGCGAAGCCGGTAAAATCAATATCTCGCAAACCACTTATGAGTTGCTTAATAGAAATTCCACTTCTTTAAGAAGTGGAATTTCTCCATTCACTTTCGAATACCGCGGAGAGATTGAAGCGAAGAATAAGGGCAAGTTGAAAATGTATTTTGTCAATTAGTTCCCCACCATCGAAAGCGATTTTTTAAGCGCGGCATCAATCTCGCGCTTAATTAAATCATCTACTCCCGGCAAACCACCTGAATAAGAATTAATGATTCTTCCATCGCGACCAACAACTATGTGTGTAGGATAGATTTCAACTTTTAAGGCATCGGTTAAGGCGGTGGCGTGAGGGCAAACCGTATAATTGAAAGGATGTGTGCTGATGAACTGCGAAACAGAATCGCGATAATCAGTAGTAGGAGCAAGAAAAACAACATCGGATGTAGAAGCATATTTATTGCTCAACTCATTGAGCAAAGGAATTTCATTGATACAGGTTTTGCAGTTGCCATACCAAAAAAAAAGCACCGTCACTTTTCCTTTCACATCATCCGAGGTAATTAATTTGCTGTCTAAAGTTCCCAGTTCAAAATTCGGAAGTGCTTCGCCAATCAATGGCTTCGGAAGATTTTCTGTGCCGGGAGTGCGCATATACGTTTCGCGTTTGCCTACATCATCTTTCTTTACTTCACGCAGTTTGCATTCAATCGCATTGCCGTGTGTGTCTTTTACTAAGTCAATGGTGTATTGACCTGTAGCCATCATTTTCATCACAAAGGCATAAGGCACGCGTTGACCGTTCTTATCTTTTACAACAGTATTCTCATCAATAGAAACGGTGAAGTCGGTGCGCTTGGTTACTGAAGTCATTTGAGAAAATGCTATAGTTAAAGCAAAGCTTAGAAGAAGAGTAAATAGAGATTTCATTTTGTAAAATTTGATGCTAAGATATGTTCAAACAGAACCCCTGTCAAGTCAAATGAGGTCAAATTATCGGGTGTTCAAAGTGTATAAAGGGCGCAAACAAGTAGCAGTTCCTTTTTATTTTTGAAAAATAAATCGAATCCCATGCTAAATCTGTCACTCTCCGAAATTTATGAACGGAACCTTCTTCAACTAAAATATGAAATCAATTTGTATGCAAATGAAAGTGCGTTGTGGTCGGTGCGCGGTCAAGTCAGCAACTCTGCCGGAAATTTGTGTTTGCATTTAATTGGCAACCTCAATCATTTTATTGGAGCAACCTTGGGCAACACTGGTTATGTGCGCCATCGCGAAAATGAATTCACTTCTAAAAATGTTCCGCGCGAAAACCTTTTGGCTGAAATAGATAAGACAATTGAAGTGCTGAAAACTACTCTAAGCCAAATGAAGGAAGAAGATTTGGCAAAAGAGTTTCCTCTTTTAAAACACGATAAGCGAGTAAGCACCGAAGAAATGCTTCTTCATCTATTGGCTCACCTGAATTATCACCTCGGGCAAATTAATTATCACAGAAGGTTGGCATGATGGCATGACTAAGCATAGGTTGAGGAGGGCAAGTCATACTATCATTAAAGAGGATGATTAACCTGTAATCGCTTTAATCCCTGGCAATTCTTTCCCTTCAAAGTATTCAAGCATAGCACCACCACCGGTTGAAACGTAACTCACTTTGTCAGCCAGATTAAATTTATGAACCGCTGCAACACTGTCGCCACCGCCAACTAAACTGAAAGCACCTTTTGATGTAGCGAGTGCTACCGCTTCGGCAATTGCTTTTGTGCCGTGTTGAAACTTTTCCATTTCAAAAACACCCATGGGTCCATTCCACAAAATTATTTTAGAAGAAAGAATCACTTGTGTGAAATCGTAAATCGCATTGTTCGCAATATCCAATCCCATCCAGCCATCTTCAATTTCATTGCTGTTTGCAGTGGCGGTATTTGCAGCGGCATCAAACTTATCGGCAATTACACTGTCAACAGGCAAAAGAAGATTTACATTTTTTGTTTTTGCTTTTTCAATCAGTTGAAGTGCGAGTTCGAGTTTGTCTTCTTCCACTAAACTGTTTCCGATTTTACCTCCCATCGCTTTAAAAAAAGTATAAGCCATTCCGCCTCCAATCAAAATGTTGTTGGCTTTATCTAACAGATTTTCGATGATGAGAATTTTGTCGCTCACCTTTGCCCCACCAAGAATAGCTGTGAATGGTTTATCTCCGCTCTTCAAAACTTTTTCAGCACTTGCTACTTCATTTGCCATCAAGTAACCGAACATTTTATTTTGCTCCGAAAAATAATTGGCAACGATGGTGGTAGAAGCATGTGCGCGATGAGCGGTGCCAAAAGCATCGTTCACATACACATCGCCATGCTTTGAAAGTTTTTCTGCGAAAGCCGCATCACCTTTTTCTTCTTCCTTATAGAAACGAAGATTCTCCAACAACAAAACTTCTCCTGCTTTTAATGAAGAGGAAAGAGCAAATGCTTCATCGCTTACGCAATCACCAGCAAACTTTACATCAACTCCGAGCAGTTCAGATGTTCTCTTCACGGCATGTTTCAGAGTGTGTTTTGCAAAGTCAACTGTGCCATCCTCTTTCAGTTTTTTAAACGGTCTTCCGAGGTGGCTCATCAGCACCACGCTTCCGCCATCTTTCAAAATCTTTTGAATGGTAGGTACCGCCCCGCGAATGCGGCTGTCATCTGTTATATTGTATTGTTTATCGAGAGGAATATTAAAGTCAACGCGAATTAAAGCGCGCTTGCCTGCAAAGTTGAACTGCTCTACATTTTTTAAACTCATGATTCAATTTTTAGTGTTGCGAAAATAATTTTTCGGACAAAACTGACTTCAATCTTTTATGTTTGAGTGAACACTCGGCAATAGAATCAATGAAAAAAGCTATCACTCTCCTTACTTTCTCATTCTTTTATTTTATTTCTTCCGGGCAGGTTGCTAAAGCAGAAATAGAAAATTTGCCGATAGATACTTCCTTTCTAAAATACAAAACCATAGAAGAAGTTCTCGCATTACCTCCTGCTTACAAAGTGATTTCTTACGAAGTTGCTTTTTCTACAAAAGGAGAAATTTTCAAAATAGGTGGTGGACCAGATGTACCGTTTCCTCCTCAGCTTCTCTTGTTCGTATCACGCGCTGCAAAAGGCGATAAACTTATTTTTGACGAAATAATGTTGAGCAAAGGAGCTAGAAAAATAAAACTTGCGCCTAAAGAATTTACGTTTTAACTGTTACAGATTGTTGCATCAGTTCTTTCAAAAATTTCAAATTAATTTCAGAAAGTTAATCTGCCTTCGCCAATAATTTTGGTGGAGATAAAATTAAGTGCCGAGATAAGTCTTCAAAAGCTTACAACGCGAAGATGTTTTCAAACGAAGTAGTGCTTTGTCCTTTATCTGTCGAACACGTTCGCGCTTAAGGTCGAAGCGGTTTCCTATATCATCTAAACTCATAGGCTCTTCTAAGCCAATTCCGAAAAAAAGTTTTACCACTTCTGCTTGTCTTCCACTCAGTGTTGTAAGCGTTCGTTCAATTTCGCAGCGTAATGATTCGCTGAACGTAACTTGTTTATCCGCAGCCTCGGCATCAAGGTTTTCCAGCACATCGAGCAAAGAATTTTCTTCGCCTTTTACAAATGGCGCATCCATAGAAACATGTCTACCTGCCACACCAATGGTGGCGCGCACTTCATCAATTTCAATATTCAACAGGCTGGCTAATTCTTCGGGTGTTGGTTCGCGTTCAAATTCCTGTTCAAGCTGTACAAATGCTTTGTTGATTTTATTCAGTGCGCCTACTTTATTCAGTGGCAAACGAATAATGCGCGACTGCTCTGCCAGCGCTTGTAAAATAGCTTGACGAATCCACCATACTGCGTAAGAAATAAATTTGAAGCCGCGGGTTTCATCAAATCGTTCAGCGGCTTTTATTAGACCTAAATTTCCTTCATTGATTAAATCGGGAAGGGTGAGCCCTTGGTTTTGATACTGTTTAGCCACCGAAACCACGAAACGCAAATTTGCTTTCGTCAGTTTTTCAAGCGCGTTGGTATCGCCTGTTTTAATTTGTCGAGCTAATTGAACCTCTTCCTCTGCAGTGATTAATTCAACGCGACTAATCTCTTGTAAATACCTTTCCAATGAAGCACTCTCACGGTTGGTGATGCTCTTCGTAATCTTAAGCTGGCGCATAAGCGGTAAAATTTATTTCATTAAATGTGTCAGCCACTAAAGAAATAAGTTTATTCCAAACATAAAAGCGTTGTAACAGAGTTTTTTGGGCTTTCCATTTTAACTTCCCTAAAATTGCCACATGCAAAAAAACGATACAGAAATATTTTTCTCTTCTCTGCAAGAAAGTATTTCTCAAAATCAATTCATAAAACTTACGCTTAGCGACAGACGTTACAAAAGCAACGAACTCAAAAATGTTTTTGTAAAACCTGTTCAACTCAAATCAGGATTCAATCTTTCGTTTGTGTATAGGTATCCTACAAAAGATGTTACCAAAAACTATGAAGTGGCAGAAGCCATCACCACACTGCAACACATGCTTGATAAAGATTTTTTCAAGGCAGATTTGTTCACTACTGCAAAAGACTTTCATCTCACGATTACCAAAAGTGGTAAAACAATTCTTACACAAAAATCAGCCGCTATCACTGAGCCGCCTTCTACCGAGCACGACAAAACCAAGAAGCGATATGTAAAGCCCGAGAACAATATTTACCTGCGTGAACTCGGAATTACTTCTGCCGAAGGAAAAGTTAAGAGCGATAAGCAGGATAAGTTTCGGCAAATAAATAAGTATGTAGAAATTGTGGAAAGCATTGTTGAGTCGGCTGCGCTGCCTGCTAATTTTCAAATTGCCGACATGGGCGCTGGGAAAGGTTATCTCACTTTTGCTTTGTATGATTACCTCACTAACGTTTTAAATCTCAGTCCGCAAATCACCGGCATTGAAATGCGACAAAATTTGGTGGATACCTGCAATCAAATTGCGCAGAAAGCAAATTTTGCAAAACTTAATTTTCAAAATGGTTCTATTGACACGGCTGAATTGCCTGCAACAGATATGTTGATTGCTTTACATGCTTGCGACACGGCTACCGACCAAGCTATTTACCGCGGAATAAAAGCGGAAGCCAAAGTGATTATCTGTGCGCCTTGTTGCCATAAACAAATTCGAAAACAGATTCATCCGGCTAATGACTTGAAGGCTATCACACAATTTGGCATTCTTGAAGAGCGGCAATCAGAAATACTCACGGATACTATTCGCGCGCTTATTTTAGAAGCACATGGCTACAAAACAAAAGTGTTTGAATTTATTTCTACTGAACACACGCCAAAAAATATTTTGATTGTCGGTGTAAAAACGAGCACAGAAAAAGTTTTGCGAAAAGAAATATTAGAACAAGTCAAGAATTTGAAAGCGCTGTTTGGTATTGAACAACATGAGTTGGAAAAACTGATAGGAATATAAAAGAATACGAAGCAAAAAAGCCCTTCGCAGTTTTTGCGAAGGGCTTTTGAGTTTTCGAAATTGAAATTATTGCAAAACTATTTCTTTCGTACTCTTTACAGTTTGCGAAGCATCCAATACATAAAGTAAGTAAGTGCCGGTACCCGTAAACGTGTTTAGGTCAATGTAAAATTGCTGCTGATTAGCTACTTGATTAAATACTATCTGCCCTAAAGCATTTGTGATTTTAATGCTGTAGCCTGTCATAGAAATTAAGTTTCCGTTATCAATTACCAGATGGTCGTGTGCAGGATTCGGATAAACAGTAACTGAGTTTGTATTATTAGGTGGAGCTACTCCTGTAAGATTTACATTAATAATCAAAGTATCAGTAACTGATAAATGATTTGTAACAGTATCATAAGTAGTGCAAACAACTCCTGTTGTGTCGTAAACTATTGTTGAAGTGCTTGCAGTGTTGCTGCAATTATTTCCATCGGTGTATGAATAAGTTATTGGTTTATTGCCTAAGCCTGACTGCGATGGATTTAAGGTATTGCCGCTAAGACCAGTTACACCGCTGTATGTTCCACCGTTTGGTGAACCATTGAGCGTTACAGCCGAAGCATTATTGTTTACAAAAGCTGGTAGTGAAAATGTAACTGTTGGCAATGGATTAATGGTTACTAATTGCGAAGCACTTGCAGTGCAGCCATTAGCATCTGTTACTGTTACGGTATAACTACCGCCTTGGTTTACGGTTGTATTTTGTGTGGTTTGTGTATTGCTCCATGCATAATTGGTTCCCAAACTTGCCGTTAAAACTACGCTATCACCCGGACAAAAAGTTGTAGATGATTGTGGAGTAATAGTGGCGGAGCATGAATTTGCGTTATATAATTGTGTGATTTCTTGCTGCGTTAAAGTGCGGCTCCAAATTCCAATATCATCTATTTTGCCAGTAAAACCATATTGCAATGTTCCTACTGTAATGTCAGAAATATTATTTGCACTGCCCAAACCGGGAATATTAGTGGTCGAATCTATCAGAACTGCATCCTTATACACTCGAAAAGTTGAGTCTAAGACAGTCCCAACTATAAAATGCCAATTATTTAAAGAGGGAGTAGGCACTCGTGTAATGTATTGTGTTCCTAATGTGTAACAGTCGAACTCCAAATTTGGCGAACTATAACTAAAGTCATGGTGCCTTATCCAAAATGCCCCTTCAGCACCATCGCCCCCTTTAATAATAATATCCTGTGCAAAATTGTTTGTAGTTGGATTGTACCATAAGGCTACCGAAAAATTAGGGGATAAATTTAACTGAGAACTATGAGGTATTGTAATTGATTGAACTGGTGTAAAAGAATACGCGGCATTCGAATTGCCGAACCGGTTTGTAGATAATGTAGCTGAATTAACCGTTCCATTATGCCCATTCCCACTTACATCATTAGCATTTCCCGTAAAAGGCCAGTAACCCACTAAACCGTTTGTTGGGACATAACTTGGTATTTGCGAAAAAACTTCAGAGCAAATTAATAGCATACATACAGTGAGCGGATAAAAATATTTTGGTTTCATCGGAGTAGTTTTAGTGATTCTAAACGGAAAATAAATTTTCTTTTGGATACATATGTGTATCCAACTATTTTTTTGTTTGGGTTCACATTTGACGGGTGAAAAATCCGTTAGAAGTTAAAGCCTTTGGAGTTCATCTTAGGCAACTGAGGGATGCTAAAAAATTAAGTCAACAAGAACTTGCCGACCTCGCTGATGTTGCCAAGATTACGATTCAAAGAATTGAGAATGGAAAATACAGTGCTACAATTGATGTTTTAATTTCCATTGCAAGAGCATTGAAAATTCCCCTTTCTGATTTGATTAATTTCCTAACACCGAAAGTCAAGAAGAAATAGTTTCTTATGCTAACTGTTAAGTCCCCTATAGGTGTTTTACTCAACAAAAATATTCTGCGCAGCTGATTTTGAGAGGATGATTTTTTTCTTGCAAATTGAATAGCTAAAGAATTATCAAACTCAATAACCTTCCTATTTACTATTCTTGTAACCACTTATGAAAAACCCAAGAGTTTCTGTCTTTCGCAAAGTAACTTTCAATGCTGCTCACAAACTTTATCGAAAAGACTGGAGCGATGAAAAAAATAAAGAAGTGTTCGGTTTGTGCGCCAACGAGAATTTCCACGGACACAACTATCGTTTAGATGTAAAAATTACCGGTGAAATAAATCCCGAGACAGGATACGTGATTGATTTGAATGAAGTCAAAACAATTATTCAGCACGAGGTCCACGACCGCTTCGACCATCAAAACCTCAACTTAGATTGCGCTGAATTCAAAGACCTCAATCCTACGGGAGAAAATATTGTGGTGGTCATCTACAATTTGCTTCGCGCAAAAATTGAAGCGAAATACGATTTGCAAGTTCGCCTTTGGGAAACGGAAAGAAATTATTTTGAGTATCCGGCTTAAAAAAAACCTCATAGGTTTTTAAAACCTATGAGGTTTGCTCATTTAAAAGCGATATCAAAATAAACCGGCAAGTGGTCGCTATAACCGCCCACCCATCTACCTCTTGCAAAAGTACGGCTAGGGACTAATCCATACTTAGGATCATTATACAAAAGAAAAGGCGGATTGAAAATGTGTGCACCATCTAATCGCATGTAATATGGATTCTTCCTGTCAAGCAAATTTTGCGAAACAATAAACTGGTCGAAGATGTCATTCTCTTCTTTGTAGCGAAGCGAGAATTCATTTTGTTGTTCAAGCGGTTTCATCAAATTGATCATCAACTCTGCTCTTGATTTTTTCTTCACCACCAAAAGAGCAGCTAATGAAGAATCATTTGGATTGTCGTTGAAATCGCCCATCACCACCACACGCGCATACTTTTCACCTAAGTAAATATTTTCGATTTTATCTTTAAGCACTTGCGCTACATACGCGCGCTTCGCATCACTTTTTTCTTTTCCTCCTAAGCGGCTCGGCCAGTGATTTACAAAAAACCAAATCGGTTCGCCTTCGTTGATATAACCTTTGAGGTAAACAATTTCACGGGTTCCATCACCCGGGTCAAAGGGGAAATGGATTGGAATAAAAGCAGAGAATGATTCGTTGAGCGCATCTTTGTTGTAAAGAATGGCGCAATCAATTCCTCTTTCATCGGGCGAGTCGCGGTGCACTACACCAAAGTTAAATTTCTTTAGAGCCGGCTGCGCCAGTAAATCTTCCAACACTTTATCGTTTTCAATCTCACTTAACCCAATTACTAATGGTTGAATGGTATCGAGCAACGCGGCAAGTGTTTTAGCTGTGTGTTTAAGTTTTATCTGGTACTTCTTCGTGTTCCATTCGCTCTTAGAAGTGGGTAAATATTCAGCGTCATCCGTTTCAGGATTATCAATAGTATCGAACAAATTTTCTACGTTGTAGAAAACAACACGACTTGGATTTAAAATTCTGTCGAAGGTATGATGTTGACTTTGTGCATTCAGCAGGCAGAAGAACAAGAGGCAGAAAATAGAAAGGGAATGTTTCACTCGAAATATTTTTTATCGGCAATTAATTTCAATTCTTCATCAACGCCCAGCGGAGCAAAGCCCAAACTTACTGCTTTTGAAATATCAAGCGATACATCGGCAGGTCTTGGTGCTGCCATCTTCACATCTTTTTGCGAACAGGAGAGGAGTAGCGATTCATTTAACTGAAAAGAATTAGCAGCCTTCACACCAAACTCATAACGCGATAATCTTTCCTTTCCAGCTAAATGAATGATGCCTGTTTCGTTCATCAGTTTCAGAATTCCTTCCGCAATGCTTCGTGCTCCGCATATACTTCGGTACTCATCAAAGAAGAGCGCAGCTTTTTCTCCGTTCTTGAGTTGCGAAATAAATTTCTGTAAATAGTTTGAAACACTCGCTTCAGGAATCCCAAACATCAGTGGCAAACGAAACACAGTTGCTTCAGGATAAATGCGAAGCACTTCTTCTTCGGCAATTGATTTTTGTTCGCCATAAACACTCAACGGATTTTTTTGCGCATCCTCTTTATACATTCCTTTTGTTCCATCAAAAACTAAATCGGTAGAAGTAAACGCAAAAGGAATATGGAAATCGCAGCAAATGCCTGCAAGGTTTTTAGTGGCTTCTACATTCACTTCATAGCTGAAGTCTTTATTCTGCTCGCAAAAGTTTGCGTCAGCAATAGCAGCCGCATGGATGATAGCATCGGGTTCAATATCATCAATGAAATTTCCAAGTTCAATGTAGTTGCGAATGTCGCAGTTGATAACGGTTGCTTCTTTGAAATCGAAACTTTTTGAATTGGTTATGCCGTAAACTTCCCAGTCAACAGAAGCAACCCGCAACAAATGATAACCAAGAAAACCTGAAGCACCGGTGATGATGAGTTTCTTCTTCATAAGGCTCTAAACTATTCCGGGAATAATTTTATAGGGAACCAAAGCACAATACTTATTCCAGTCTTCGCCATATTTATTCCTGCACTTGGTATCGTCACGAAACGCACGGTGAGTTAGCAAAACAGTAAGGAAGATAACGTAGAAGAAAGGAGCGAAAAAACTGAAGCCCGTAGCACAACTCCAGAAAAATGCAGCGAGTATCTCAGGCACATAATGAAAGTGTCGCGCAACTCCCCAGAAACCGGAGGCAAGCAATAGATTAGTTTTCTTCTCTCCTGTTTCAGTGATATAACTCGCGCTGATGAGAACAGGTTCTTTACCCCAAATTTTTGTTTTGCCGTTAGAAGCGCGCACTTCTTGTCTCTGATAGTCTGCCCAATAGTTCAACCAAATGGAGACAAAACCGAGAACAAAGATTACTGCTGCAAAGAAAATGTTCAACCCAATCGGATGATTCACCATAAACATAACGGGCGAAGTATAAATAGCAGGCACCCAAACCAAACATCCCCAGCAGATATAATAACCCGCACGGTCCACCTGAATATCCATTGATTTCATATAGCCGCTTTCCCAAATAAAAAACTTGAACAGATAAATGAAAAGAAGCGCAGCAGAAATAATAATGCTCCAATCGGCACTGCCGAAAATTTCTTTTTGTGCAAAAGCAAATGAAACAACTGCCAGCGACCAGCCCGTCATTCCGAAGCGGCAGTTGGTAAACTGTTTCACATCCCAACCTAAAATGCGCGGATACAATTCGGTGCCCCAGTAATAATCGAAAATGAAATTACCTGTGTGTGAGTTATCTGTTGAAGAAGGAAAAAATCTTCCTTTCAAATAAAGGAACAGACAAAAAACAAGCGCAGTAAAATTCAGTGCGCCTAACAAATCACCAAAGTGGTGATAGATAATTCCTGCAGGAAATAAATTAAGATACAACGAGCAGAAAAAGTAAATAACGAAAGTGAGCAGGTAAGAAAATAATCCGTTGTCAACGTATTCGGGAGTATTTCCCATGGCGGTAATGTTGCCCTTGTATTTTTTGCCGGGCAAAATTTTCATGAGCAACAATTGCAACACTGCAAAAACGCCAATCATCTTCCACGCTATAACCGAGCCGAAGAAGCGTGACAACCAAACATCCTTAAAGATTTGAATAATTCCTTTTTCTAAAATTTCTTTCCCTAAAGAAATGAATGAACCGTTGAGTTCAACATTTGTATGCCACATCAGCATAGCGAATGGCGGAGTAAGGGTCATGAGTAAAAGAGGAACAACACTACGATTAAAAAAATTACTTGAGGTGGTTGACCAGCCTGACATGCGCGTTATTTTATTGGTTATAAAACATTATGTCACCCTGAGCTTGTCGAAGGGTTCGACACCAAAAATGCTTCGACAAGCTCAGCAAGACAAACTTCTCATTTTCAGAATCGCGCAAGCTTGATAAACTTCTTGCTCAAAAAATCCATAATGATTGAATTGACCACAGCAGGCTTATCTTTTTGAGGATAATGTTTTGTGCATGGAATTACAGCGAGGTAACCACGTTGCACGCTTTCAAACATTTCGCTGGTGTGCGACTGCTTGATAATATCATGGTCACCGGTCATGAACAAAGTGGGACATTGTATTTTTCTTAAATCATCCTTTGTCAAATTAGGTTCGGTAAGCAACATGGTTTTCATGCGCGATGTAAATTGCGTTAGCATATTATCATTTGGCCAACCACGAAAATTATTTCGCACAAACGAATACACCTTGTCATCGTCCCATGCTTTTACTTTCTCTAATACTTCGTGGTACACCACACTTGTATCAACTTTGTAGTTGGCTCCTATTGCTACAAGCTTTCTAACTTTTTCGGGATGTGTAATGGCAAGATACAAACCGATAATTCCTCCATCGCCAAAACCTACGATATGTGCGCTGTCAATTTTTAAAACACTCATTAGCGCAAGAACATCTTCACTCATCAGAAAGTAATCCATCTTTCTATCGGTAAAAGTTGATTTGCCATGGCCGCGATTATCCATTGTAATCACTTTGTAGCGTTTCGAAAAATCAACTAATTGTTTATCCCATTCAGTCATACACTCCATAGAACCGTGCAAAAGAAAAAGTGCATCGCTTCCTGTTCCGTAAATCTTGTAGTGAATTTTTACATCGTTGATTTTAGCAAAGCGACTGGATACTGTATCTAACTGAGCTGTAGCAGTCATTGAAATAATCGCAAATAGAAAAACGAATTGAAGTTTCTTAATCATGAGAAATTATTGGTTTAAAAATGAAAATTAGAATCAATTGAAATAACGCGCGCTCTTCAGGAAAGTGGTTTTTGGTTTCACACCATCGAAACGGTAGATGAGTTGCACTTCGTGTGAACCTGTTTGATGTTTCCGCAATTCGCCAAAACCAAAATCGTAAGCGTAACTAGCAAGAAGGTGTTTGGTGATGTGAACGCCCAGCATTAATCCCGCAGCATCGTTAGAGCGATAAAGCACTCCAACTACCACGCGTTTTCTGATGGTGAAGTTGACATTCACTTCTACTTGCGCAATAAAATCAATGGAGCGAACAAACAAAGCCGGAGTCATACTCAACTTGTCGTTGATGTTCCAATTGTATTTTGCATAAGCAAAATAATGGCGCGGTACACGAAACGGTGTTGCCTTTTTTAATCCCTGGTCGAGATTTGAAACGGAGAATCCTATCGTAGTGTTGTATCCACTGAATTCAATTCCCGCAGCAAGAAACGCTTTGAAGTGATTTGTGTTTGAATAAATACCACTTTGGTCTGCACTCTGCTGATAAATCAATTCTTCTCCTTTTACAAAACTATTGAGCAAACCAATGCTTAAGCCAATGGACAAACGTGAACGGTCATTCAATCTTTGTGAATACGCGTAAGAAATTTTTGCTGTAGTAAATCTTTGTTTGCCCAGCATATCGTTGCTAATCACCAAACCAACACCACCTCTTATCTTCGGAAAAAAGCCGTAGGCATTAATTAGAAGCGTGCCGGGCGCTTCTTTAAAACCTACCCACTGCTGACGATACAATACGCCCGCGTAAATATCGCGTGTGTTGCCGCTTACTGCCGGATTGAACACATTGGTGTGATAAGCAAAGTGTGCAATCACAGGTTCATTCTGCCCCTTTAGATTTAAGGTAGTTATTACTACCGCAAAAAATGTCAAAAGTTTTTTCATGCTTATTTATTTTGTATTTGCCTCTAAGCCCTCTCCTTCGGAGAGGGTTGGGAGAGGTGCTGTTATTTCTGTATTACCTGAAATGCTGTTCGTCTGTTCTGCTGATGTTCTTCTTCTGTCTTCGCACCTTTAATTACAGGTTGTGAAAACCCGAAACCTTTTGCCGACAATCTTCCTCCGCTTATTCCTTTTAAAATTAAATAGTCAACCACGCTCTTCGCTCTGTTTTCTGAAAGCAGATTGTTGTATTCGGGCTTGCCGCGCTCATCGGTGTGTGAATTAATTTGCACAAATGCATCAGGAGTATCTTCCAGAATTTTTACCAGCTTATCTAATTCAGGTTTCGAAGTTTCGCGCAACACAAAACTATCGAGGTCATAATAGATGTTGTCAATTTTGATTTCTGTTTTAGGAATTCGCTTGATAGAGAAATCATAATTGTGTCCATTAGCTTTCGAAAATTCTTTCGAATATTTTTCTCCTTGCGTAGTCAACTTGCGCGAATCACCGAAGTAGCCGGGGCTGAGCACATTTATTTTATAGTCCTTGTCCTGGTTGAGCGTGAAACTGTATTCACCGTTTGCATTAGTGGTTGTTGTGTCAGTTGTTCCGTCAGCAGCAGTAAGTATAATTGTTGCTCCTGCAACTGGTGTGTTGTTCGGGTCATCGGTAATTCTTCCTTTCACCGTAAGATTTACAGGAGTAAGGAAGAAGGAATAAATATCATCACCACCTGCACCATCTTTTCTGTTCGAAGAAAAATATCCGCTCTTTCCATCGGCTTTAAACACCAACGAAAAATCATCGGCACTGCTGTTGAAAGGCGATTTCAAATTAGCAGGTTTACTCCATGTGCCGTTTGCATAAACAGAACTGAACAAATCCAATCCACCAAAACCGGTGTGCCCATCACTCGAAAAACACAAAACAGAATCGTGCATCACCGGAAACATTTCATCAAATTCTGTATTGATAATATTTCCTGCGTTCACCGGGTCGCTCCAGCTATCACCGCTTCTGCGCATATACCAGATATCTGCTCCACCACTACCGCCTGCCATTTTGCTGACGAAAAAAAGCTGATTGCCATCGGCAGAAATTGCAGGCTGCTCCATATCCGATTTCTGAGCAGATGAAAGCGAAACAGGTTTCACATTGCTCCATAAATTTGCCGCATCATCATAATCTGCCTGATAAATTTTGCAGAAATTATCTTTTGTTTTTCCATCGTTGCAACGCGTAAAATATCCTGTCTTTGTTTTTCCGCAATACGAAAGAAATTCATCGTTGGCAATTGAACTCAGCGATTCCACCTTCTTCGCTTTGCTCCATGTTTTATCTTCTTTGAAATACGCAGTTTGATAAAAATCAGCGAAGCCCTGTCCGTCATACGAATAAACATTATCTTCTTTATCTTCAATTCTTGATGAAGTAAAAACCAATAAATATTTCACGAGCACAACTGCGTAGTCGTTGAAAGTGGTGTTTAATTCTTTTTCGTTTTTAAATGTATAAAGCCATTCATCGGGTGCTACGCTCGTAGCAAATTTGCAGTTAGCAAGAAGGCGTGTGGCATCTTTGTCATTCGGTTGAGAAGCCAGAAAACTTTCAAATTTCTTTTGTGCTTCATCATACTTCGCTTGCTTCATCAAAATATTTCCCTGATGAAAAAGATAATTCGGATTAGGATAACCTTCGCCTTTCGCGCGGTCGTATCCATTTATCGCTTCATCCCATTTGCCGGTGTACCGATAGCATTCAGCTACATTAAAATTGATTTGAGCCAAATCAATTTTCTTCTCGGGTTTCTTTAAAACTTTTTGATACAAGTCTAATGCAGCAGTGTATTGCTTATTGTTGAATGCATGCGTAGCCAATTCAAGATTGGTTTGTGCCGTTGACAATTCAACCGCAAAAAGTAAAAGCAGAACAGATAAATATGTTTTCATGTTTTGTCTTAGTCTTCGATGAGTAATACGTTTCCTTTTACAGTGGTGGTGCGATCGGTAATGTTTTGCAATTGCACTACATAGTAGTACGTGCCTGGCGAAACCTTATCGCCTTTGTAAGTGCCGTACCATCCGTCTATGCCGCGGTATAATTCCTGTCCCCAACGATTCAGAATTACCAAATCATATCCTTTGAGGAAGAAATCATTCTTGCCATCAACGTTCGGAGTAAATACGTTAGGGAAATCAACCACCCGAATAATTCCATAACTCTCTAAACTTGCACATCCGTTATCGGTGGCAATTACCCATACAGAATCTTTGTCGTTGAAACTGCTTGAGGCAAATGTGTTCTTGCTTTCGCTTTGAACAGACGGAGGTGTATTCCAGAAGAACTCATAATTATCAAACGAATCAGGTAAAGCAGTAAACGTTAGCACTTCGTTTTGGAAAACAGTGTTGTCAACTTTGTCACTGGTTAAGGTAACCACCGGCAATGAAATAACTGTAACAGGAACTGTGAACCGTCCCGACAAACTATGGCAAACTCCTGAAACTGTAACATCAACGTAGTAAGTAGTAGACTGTGTAAGCACCGGAGTAGTGAATGGATTCGCAGTACTTATTGAATCGCCACCTATTGGGCTATCCCACCAGATAACTGTAGCACCCGATGGAGAAACATTAGCAGTGAGTGTAGTTGTGTTTCCATAACAAACCGAATCGCGCGATGCACTTATTCCTAACACTTCAGGCGCATTGACAACTGTAATCGTTGTTGCAATTCTGTTTCCGCTGCTCGTGCAACCAAAATCATTGACTACTTCTAAATAATAAACAGTTGTTGCAGTAGGAGAAACTGTAAGCGGACTTGTGCCTACAAAATTTCCTCCCGTTGCAGCATCGTAAAAATTGTAAGTAATAATGTCGCCAACTGAATTTGTTGCGCTGAGTGTTGCCGTAGTTCCTTCGCAAATGGTGTTGCCTAAAGCATTAACAGTTACTGTAGCTGGAGTAGGCGAAGCATGAACATTTACATTGAGCGAAGCAGCCGAAGAACTTCCGCAGGTGTTGGAAGCAGTAACAGAAACGGTGTGAACTCCCGCAGTAGTCCAGTTAACCGTAACGGCATTTGTTCCCTGACCGCTTGCAATTGTTCCTCCGCCATTTACTGTCCATGTATAAGCTAATGCATTTGGAATATTGCTGATGCTGTAAGGGAAAACTCCCGGACAAACACTCGTGTCGCCAACAACAATTGAACTCATTACAGGTGCAGGTGCGTTCACTGTTACATTGATAGAAGAAGCGGTACTTCCTCCACAATTATTTGAAGCAATAACGGAAACCGTATAACTGCCCGCAGCTGTCCAACTCACTACAATTACATTCGTTCCCTGTCCGCTGGTAATGGTTCCTCCACTGCTGATTGTCCATGTGTATGATGTTGCGTTTGCAAGTGGAGTAACGGAATAAGTAGCCGTATCGTTTCCGCATTTAGTAAGCGAACCGATAATAGTTGCAGGTGTAAGCGGAATGGTGTTGACCAACACATCAATCGTATCGCTGGCACTTCCGCAGGCATTAGTACCTGTAACAATATATGAGCCGCTGTTAGCTACTTGCACATTGGTAAGCGAAACATTTTGTTGAGCAGATGTAAAACCCGGTCCGTTCCAACTCCATGATGTAACTCCTGTGCCACTCGCATTGAGTTGAATATTTGCCCCTGCACAAACAGTATCGCCTGCTCCGCCTGCTACTGCTGTAAAATTCTGAATCACCGTATTTACTTGCACAGAAACTGTAGCACTCACATTGCCGCAGGCATTCGATGCACTCACGGTATAAGTTCCGCTATTAATAGTTGTAGCAGGAGCTATAGAAGGATTTTGAGAAGAAGAAGAAAAACTACTTGGTCCGCTCCAGGTGTATGTGTTTACGTTTGTTCCGGTGGCCGAAAGATTTACTGTTTGTCCGCTGCAAACAACTCCGCTTGACGATGCAGTAGCAATTAAGTTTTGAATAGCATCGTTCACCAAAACATTAATGGTTGATGAAGAAGTGTTACAAGCATTTGTTGCGGTAATAGTATAAGTACCACTCGCGTTTGCCTGTGCGTTTGGCACCGAAGCATTTTGTGTGGCAGCACTAAAACTGTTTGGTCCTGTCCAACTCCACAAAGTTGTAAGAGTCGTTCCGTTCGCTGTTGCAGTTAAATTAATAGTAGCGTTGGCACAAACCGTATCGTTAGGTGAAGCCGAAGAAGAAAGATTTTGAATAAGCGTATCTACTTCTACCGAAACGGTTGCTGTTACATTTGCGCAGGTATTGTAACCTGTTACCGTGTAAATTCCCGTAGCAGCTACAGTAGCGTTATTGATAGCAGGATTTTGTTGTGTTGAACTAAATCCGTTTGGTCCGCTCCAGGTGTATGAACTGATGTTCAAACCGCTTGCCGATAAGTTGACAGTCGCACCATTACAAACAAGTCCGTTTGAGGAAGCAGAAGCTGTAACACTAGATGCAGCACCACTCACTACTATTAAAATATTTGCCTGTGAAGTTCCGCAGGCATTGCTTGCGGTTACAGTATAAGTTCCGCTGTTTGCGGCAGTTGAATTTGAAATGCTTGGATTTTGCTGAGCAGAAACAAAACTATTTGGTCCTGTCCAACTCCAGGTATTTACGTTAGTTCCGCTTGCAGATAAATTGATATTGCTTCCTGTGCAAACGCTATCGTTTGGTGCAGCATTCACCGCAACATTCTGAATCGGATTATCTACATCTACATTTACAAATGCAGAAGCGGTTCCGCAAATGTTGGTGAATACCACCGTGTATTTGCCACTATCTAAGAGTGTAATATTATTGACAGAAGGATTTTGAGAAGCAGAAGAAAATCCATTTGGTCCGCTCCATTGGTATGATGTTGCGCCCGTTGCACTGCTCGTTAAACTTAAATTCGAATTGCTGCAAATGTTTGTAAGGTTCGCATTTGCTGTTGGATTGATTGGTCCCGATGATATAGTTACAGCAACAGTACTCGAAGCACCTCCGCAAAGATTAGTGGCAGTCAACGTATATGTTCCTGCATTGCCCGCCTGAAAATTTGTAATTGAATTATTCAATTGATTCGAAGTAAAACTTGGTCCCGTCCACGAATAAGAAGTAGCACCGGTTGCGCTTCCACCTAAACTTAAAGCAGCACCCGGACAAACCGCTGTTGGACTTGCAGTAGCCGTTACACTCAATGGAATATCATTCACCGTAACGTTCACTGTTGCTGTTGTATTTCCGCAAGTGTTAGAAGCAGTAACGGTGTAAGTTCCTGTGGCATTTGATTGCGCGTTGACTACCGAAGCATTTTGTGTAGAAGCACTAAAACTATTTGGTCCGCTCCAAGTCCATGAAGTGGCGTTTGTGCCGCTGCCAACTAAGTTCACTGTATTATTTGCACAAGCAGGATTTGGATTTGCACTTGCACCTACTGCTGTTGGGGGCGCATTCACTGCTACACTCACAGTAGCTGTTCCGCTTCCGCAAGCACCGCTTGCACTAAGTGTATATGTTCCCGCTGCTGCTGTTTGTATATTACCAAGTGTAGGACTTTGTGTAGAAGAAGAATATCCTCCCGGCCCGCTCCAACTCCATGTAGTTACGTTTGTTCCTCCTCCTGTTAGCACCACGTTATTTCCTGCACATGCAGGATTAGGTGCAGCACTTGCTGTTACACCCGACACAGAACCTAAGACCGTAACTTGTTTCGTATTTGAAGTAGAGCCACAAGTATTTGTTGCAGTTACCGAAACTGTATAAGGTCCGCCTACAGTTGTCCAGTTTACAGTGAGCGAAAGAGTTCCTTGACCTGATTGAATAGTTCCGCCACCGCTTACTGTCCAAGCATAAGAAGTTGCACCGCCCACTGCCGAGATTGAATAAGTCTGCGCACCAACACATACAGAAGTAAGTCCCGAAATACTTCCTACCGCACTAGGTGGATTGGTTACTGCTACGGTTACACTACTACGTGCGCTTACACAGCCTGGTGTTGTTGTGCTATTTGCTTGAACATAATAAGTAGTTGCTGTAGTTGGCGAAACGGTAAGCGGTGCAGAACCCAATAAAGTTCCGTTGGTAAAAGCATTATAAACCGAATAAGTAACATTTGCTCCCGAACCACTTCCCGAAATAACAGTAGAAGAACCATTGCAAATAGAAGAAGGAGCGGCTGAAGCTGTTGGAGTTGGTGGCGCGTTGCAAACCACACTAATACAATTAATCACAGTGCCGGCAGTAATACTTGCCGTAGTAATTCCTCCACTGTTTCTTACACTGGTTGTTACAATGGTAGGCACAAGCGTATTTACTGTAGGGCTGTAGGCTTGCGTTACAATAGGTGGTGTGGTTGGCGCGCAACCTGAACCACCTTGATTTCCGTTTATATCAGTTTTTGTTACTCCAAAATCGTAATACCCAATTCCTCCGGTGGTATCGGCACTTAAACTATTAATTAAAAATCCTGAATCTGCAGTTTGAATTCCTGTAGGCAGAATAGAAATAAAACTATTATAAGATTTTGCAAACATCACCGCACCGGTTGAGCGATTCGACTTTAACAATATAGAAGTAAAATTAAATAGCGATGCACCCGAAGCAAAAACTGCAAAATTGTTGTCGAAAGTTTTTGTCAAATTGCCTGCACTCACAGGTAAGCCGGCCGCATAGTAACGTGTGTTAGTACCAATCACCGAAGGGCCTGCATTAGCGGCACTCCAGTTATAAATGTAGCCGCCCAAATTATCTAAGCCTGACATCACAATATTATTTCCCGCATCCTGAATCACCGATTGCACATCTTCATCATTGCTGTTTCCAAATCTTCTTGCCCATTGAAAAGTTCCAGTCAAATCGGTTTTCAAAACCACGGCATCGTTTTGTCCATCACCGGCAACCATAGTTGCCTGTCCTACAAAAACATAACCGTCACTCGTTTCTGCCAAACCATTTAAATAATCATCATCATCAAAAAGAGTAGTAGAGAAAAACGTTTTCATCCACGACAAATTTCCGCTGGCATCTATTTTAAAGCAAAACATTTTCGAAGAATCCTGTCGCGCAATTGCTCCCGCACCATCCGGGTCAACACCCGAAGCACTTCCTGCAATTACAAAACCTCCATCGCTTGCCTGCAAAACTCGCGCACCGCTTGACGTAGCTCCAGATACAGGTATGTAGCGATACTGCCAAGTAATAGCCCCTGTTGTAGTTAAGCGCATTACCAAACATTGACCGCCCGCATCACCGGTAACTATATAACCTCCGCCTGTTGCATTTTTCACATCGTTCAAACTTACATCGCTGCTAAACGAACCGTTGCGGTAAAGCGTGCTTCGAATATGATTACCATTCGTATCCACTTCGGTTAAACCACCTTGAACACCCAGCGGCAAACCCGAAAAATTTCGCGTTACCAAAGCCGAAAAAACATAATTGCGCGAAGGCGCTTGCACCATTCCGCTGGGTATGTCGAACTCGCCTAGATTATATTGAATGCGGAAAGTGGTTTGCTGCGCACTGCCGTATAAGGCAACAGCCAAAAGAAACAGAACGTAAATTCTTTTCATAGTCAGGATTTAAAAACGAAAACTGTGTGTCAGTTAAAGGAAGCGGCAAAATATAGTTTTATGTGGATTCGAAGAATTTTTGAGGGAGAGAAAATTCAACGAGTAGAATAGAGAATTCAAAAAATGAAAAATTGTTCAGCGAACCTTCACCACATTTTTACTTTTCAAACTTTGTATTCTATCTGTATCATATTTCAATTCACCAAGTATAGCGCCAGTGTCATCACCTAAATCGGGCGCACTTTTATTATTGTAAAAATCATTATGCAAAAACTTCAGCGGCTGATTAATCGTTTTGTATTTGCCGGCTGCGGGGTGCTCGTTTTCACTAAACATTTTGCGCTCATTCAAAAAAACATCCTGCTCAATATCACTCAAATCATTAATCGTAGTAAAACAAAAATCCTCGTGCTTAAATTCCTCGAGCCATTCACTTCTCGTCTTCGTCAAAAACAAAGCGCTCACTTCCTTTTTGAGTTTCTCCAATGCCTCGCCTTGCAATAAGAACATATCGTTCCATTCAGCCTTTCCAACTTTCGCGCAAAACTTACTCCAAAACTTTGGCTCCAAACTTCCAAGCGCTACAAACTTCTCATCACTGCATTTATACACGTTGTAATTCGGCATCGCCCCGCTCAATTCAAATGCACCACGCGCCAAATTATTCTTTGTGCCTTGATGATAGGCAAACTGCAAAGCCGTAAAAGGCACAGCCGCATCGGTCATGCTCACATCTATCCACTCGCCCTTGCCTGTCCGCTCGCGCTGGTAAAGCGCAGCCGTCACCGCATTCATAGCCATATAACCACCACCTGCAATATCCGCCAATTGAAAACCGGGTATCGTAATTTCAGAAGCATTACCCGTAATGCCGAGTGCGCCTGCAATAGCTACGTAATTCAAATCGTGCCCTGCATCCATCGCCTTGCTAGAATGTTGTCCGTAGCCTGTCACCGAAACATAAATCAATTTCGGATTCAGCTTCGCCAGCTCCTCATAACCAAAACCCAAATCCTTCATCACTCCAGGGCGATATTGTTCAATCAGCACATCGGCTGTCTTTACTAAATCGTAAATAATTTGTTTGCCTTCGGCAGAAAGATAATTGAGTGCCAAACTTCTTTTGTTTCTATTAAGCGCAAGATAAAGCATACTAATGCCATTGATGCGAGGTTCAAAACTGCGGATATAATCGGGGTTATCGGGGTCTTCGACCTTAATTACATCGGCACCCATATCTGCCAAAAACATAGTTGCAATAGGCCCCGGTAACAAACGCGTGAAATCAATAATCCTTACCCCCTCAAGAGGACCGGTTTTCTGTTTTCTGTTTTCTGTTCTCTGTTCTCTATTGTCTGTTGTCTGCGGTCTGTTGTCTGTTGTCTGGAACTTCCTAAAACACTTCGCAAACTGCATCATGGCAACGAGGTTGC
>JAPLES010000057.1 GCA_026391075.1 Bacteroidota bacterium
ATTGCATGTGCAAGGATAGTACAGGCTTGTTTCTATACCAAATAATAGCGCAATAAAATAATCAACAGGAGCCGGTGAGTTTTTAGACAGTTTGACGTTAGCGGCAACTTTATTTCAAAATTTTTTCTTCAATAGTTAAGGACAGCCAAATACTAAAAAGGCAGCTTTTCAGGACAACTTTTACAGCCATATTATCATCAAGCCCTTGCTCCGTATTTTTATTTTTTCCCCCGCTCAAAAAAAATTAAAGTTTTACTGCTCCCCATGTTGCTCCCATCCCGCTTCTCCTTCTCGTATATTTTAAAAGGAAGTTCAAAGCGGGAAGAGAGCAACAGCCGCGCTTTACTAATCCCAATACAAAAAAAACAGCCGCCCCTTTCGGTGGCGGCTGTCAGTTCAGTAAGTATAATAATCACTGCTCCGCAAATCTTGCATCTCGTATAAAATCTTCATCGGTAAGTGTGCGGAGAAAGGCAATGAGTTTTGTTTTTTCTTCTGCTGTCAGTGGAATACCGATAGTTCCGTTCTGTTGCAGTAGTGTATCTAAAGTAGTTGTAGAATGAACATTCGTTGAATAGAAGTCAAGAACACTTTCAAGCGTTGGCAAACTTCCGTTGTGCATGTAGGGTGCTGTCTTTTCAATGTTGCGTAAACTTGGTGTTTTAAATTTTCCAATATCAAGCGGGTCGAGAGTAATGGCATAACGACCACTATCTGTTATAGCAGGTTGAATACCGTTATTGTGAAAACTTCTATCAGTAAATAAATCAGTAGCATGGCATGTAGCGCACTTTTGCTCAAACAAAGTTTTACCTTCTGATTCCTCACTGCTTAAAGTTCCTCCTTCACTCCTTACATATTTGTCGTAACGGCTGTTGGCGCTCACAAGCATATTCATAAACTGACTCATTGCTTGTAAAAATCTTGTTGTATTCACCTCGTCTGTTCCAAATGCCGACTTAAACATTTGCGGATATTTAGAATCGTTTCGCAACTTCTCTAAAACATTCGCCAATTGTTCATCCATCTCTACCGGATTTTTAATTGGATTAGGCGGCACTAAATCCAATTGATGCACCCCGCCATCCCAGAAAAAATCAATACCCCAAGCCATGTTTGCAATAGTGGGGGTGTTACGGTGTCCGAGTTTATTATCTATTCCGTGGCTCACAATATGTGCACCATGAACAAACGCATTAAACTGTTGATGACAGCTTCCGCAACTGATAGTATTATCTCTTGACAAACTCGCATCATAAAAAAGTTTTCTCCCTAATTCAAAACCTGCTGTTGTTACCGGATTACTTGCGAAATTGTAAACCGGTGCTGGAAAATTAGCAGGGGCAGTAAATACAATATCCTGTTTTGTATCATCCTGATTTTTTTTACAGGACGAAACTGCAATCAAAAAGAAAAAAAACATCCCGACTTGCATCGGGATGTTTAAAAGACCTTTACTCATTATGAACGTGATTGATGCTGAACATATCTACATAGTTAGCAGAAATGGTTGGCGAAAACGGAGTTGACATATCTCCAGGATGCGCTGCAATGGTTATAACTGTTGGGTTAGCAAAAACCGCATCTGCATCTGCATAAATGTGAAACTCTGGGTGGTGTCCTTCGCCAACTTGTGCCGCTTCAGGAGCAGTTAAACTTACTGAGCGAATATTGTTTACAGTAGAAGATGAAAGACCGCCATAACCGCCCATGTGATAAAACATTAAAGCCATGCCCATCATAGAATCGTAGGGGGCTTGTGGCGATGTTCCTTCTAATTTGTAGAAAATATAACCGCTGTTCCAAGTCCAATACATATCGCTTGCCGCGCCTGCCACATCAAGGTCGCCAGTGCGCTCGCCAATAGGTGCAGTGCTTTTCAAACTGTCAACACCAATCGTAAATTTCAAACTTGTGTATTCACCTGCGGGGACATTTTCAATTTCCAATGAATAGGTGCTGTCTACTCCCTGACGAACTAAATGGTAACACTCATCTTTAGGAACTACATATTGACTACCATCCGACTTTACCAAAATAAAATTGCTTACGAAATAATTGAAAGTAGAAGGTGTAAGTGATTCGCCATTAGCAGTAGTATAAGTGGTTCCTAAAACTAAAGGACTTGTTCCAAAGCGGTTATTAAACTCAAAAGTAACGGGTCCGTTTCCCTTTAATCCGCTATCATCTTTCTTACAAGACGAAACGGTAGTAACTAAAATAAATGCCAGTGCTGCAAAAAATAAATTGTTCTTTTTCATGTTTGTTATTGTTTTTTGTTGGTTAAGAAATTAAAGAAAACTCCCGCTTCTAAATTGAATTTGTTTTTGTTTTCGCCTTGCCAGTTCAGGTGGTTCATCAGCGCAGGAGATACCGATGATGAAAAGGCGAATTGCTTGTAGTAAATATCAAAGCCAACAGAAGTAGTCAAAAAATAACCGCCCGTATTACCAAGCGTTTCTCCATCTTTCTTATGGCTGAATTGATATTCGTAGTGTAAACCGACAGAAGGCATCAACTGGACTTTCTTTACATTAAAAACATAAAAATAGTTAGTGCCGGCTTGAATCTTATCGCCAAAGCGATAGCCCTTGGTGTTTGTAGTGTTTAGCTTGTAAGAAGCATTTGTGTTGACTCCGAAATTTTTGAAACGGAAAACGTAAACAGCATTTGTCAAAAAATCAACACTACCCGTGCCAAGTTGAAGTGTAGTGTTGAACATATCATCAGCATTCATTTTAAACTCACCGCTTGGCAATTTGGTTCCAATGCCCAACTGCAAACGATGTTTGAATTTACTGCTATTGTATTTAAGCGGGTTGACCAAATTGTATTGCAACAAAAAACTCATGTCGCCTAAACCCGCAGCTTTTTGTGTTGCACTTTCAGTTGTTTGTTTAATAAAGCTAACAGGTAAAAAAACCGAAAGCTGAATCCGCTTGTTTAAATTGAATCGTCCAAAAATTTCTATTGAGTTTAAATACTGATTGGTAACTGTTCCGTTTTGTTCGGTTACGGAACTTGGTGTTTCAGAAAAATAATTACGGTGCGAGTAGCGCAAGCCAATCACATTCTTGTCAAGCATAGACAGAATAGAATAATTGCCGCCTGCGGAGCAAGCACCCGCTGTTGTAGTGCAGCACGATTGTGCATACGCTAGTAATCACCGCACTTTAAACCTTCGATATGTACATGGTCTTCTCCGTCTTCTCCAACAAAATAAGTATCGTAGCTTGAGAGATTAGCACCCGGACTATCTTGTGTGTTGAATTTTAAGTAAACGGTATCGAGATACCATGTTTTGTTCCAGATGGTTTTTCCATGATGCTGCGGAAATGCAGCTATAGTAACCTGACCGCCTGTTCCCGCTTCCTTACATTTCTTTTTGCAGGAAGAAACTGAAACTGTAATAAGAACTAAAAAAGCTAATACTGTAAAAATTATTTTATAAGATTTCATACTTAATGAATTTATCACACGATTAAAAAAATAATAAAGCATTTCTGTAAGGTTTACAGAAAACACAAAGGAGGAGTTTCTCCTCGCGTGTCACACAATAGAAGCAATGGGCGGTTTCAATAAATCATTTCTGTAATCAGAAATACGATGAGAAGGTAGGTAAGTATTAAACACTCTTGCTACAAGTGACGGGAGATAGTCAGTAGAAATTGCCTTGTTGTTATTCTGAATTATTTCTTCCTTTTCTTTGAGAATATTTTGTGTTTGTTTTTGCTCCCCTTCCTCAGCTTTTTTTAATTGCTTACCCAAATAACACCGACCATTACAGTGCATTTTAGGGTTGCTTCTGTTCTCGCAAAGTTTTTGGCTGATGTAGTTTTTGTTCAACTCATAATACATCACCACCCCCACACTAACTAAGGTTTGCGAAACAATAACAAAGACAAGAAAAATGGTAAACAGTTTTTTCAAAGCGCGGCAAACGTAATCTATGAACACCAAAGCACCAAATGATTTACATCACTGCTTCACTTTCACACTCAACAAAGGCAAACCTATGTAAACCTGCTTTTTCTTCATTTACTAATCTGCTAATTCTCTCATTCGCTCATTCCTTTCCTGACAACTTTTCCTTCCTAACGACCACCGCGACTTTCCAAACTGCCACCATGTCCTTCCAAACGACCACCAACCATTTCCAAACAACCACCGACACCTTCCAAACGCTTACCGACAGTTTTCAAATTCCATCACTTCGGACAAATTTTTCTGTAACCGGACAACAAATACAGGCAACGCATAAAAAAAATACACTCTTGCAAGCCGCAACAGGCAACCCCGAAGGCAGAGCTTGCAAGAGAGAATTTTTTTCGCCACCCAGCCAAAAACTTTAATTTTTTTTCTCCCACCCTTCAAAAAATAAAAATACCCCCCGCGCCCCTTTCATTGGCAGTGAAGTCTTTACCATCTTCAAGCCCTTCAAAGATGGGAATGATTTTGAACATTAACGTGGATGGAATCAACGGCACTACCGCAACGGATATTATGATTGAAGTGAGTGGAAGTCCGTTACGTTTCTTCGCTTCAACTATGCCAAACGGAACACCGGGCGGAACTTTTCTTGATGTTCAAGCGGGTCAGAGTATTACAAAGACAGCAGAGGAATTTATTACACTGCTCGGTTTGAATGATACAAACAAGTATTTGAATGTTCAGAATATCGGAGCGATGAACGGTCATTACAAGATTACTCTTGATGATTTACAATAACAGAATCTCCCTGAAAAGGAAAGAGCCGCGTGAGCGGCTCTTTTTATTTCTGCATTTCTGCAATTAGAAATTGGATTGCTGTTTTTACTTTAGGAATTTCTTCCGTTGCAAGTTTGTAAACCATTGTGTAATCAACTCTGAAATATTCGTGGGTAACAAGGTTTCTGAAATCAACTACATCGCGCCAAGGAATAGGTTGGTTTGATTTAGCTAGGATGCTCTACAATAGCCTGCCGCCTTTTGTAGGTGGCTGTATTGGCTTCAATGTTTACTCTGTTTTGTTCTACGTATGGTGCGTGTTCACTACGTTCTATTAATCTTCCTTCTTTGTTTTTAGTGCATAAATTTTTTA
>JAPLES010000071.1 GCA_026391075.1 Bacteroidota bacterium
GAAAGAAAGTTACCAAGTTGGTAGGCAATGTTGCGCTGAAACAGGATGGTGTTTTTATGTGGTGCGACAGCGCAAATCTCGATAAAGAAACCAATAACATAGATGCATGGGGACGCGTACACATTCAGCAGGACACCGTGAACGCTTACTCCTATACGTTACATCATGATGGCGATAAAAAGTTTTCGCGGCTAAGTGGCAATGCGGTGCTAACCGATGGCAGTATGAAACTTTTTACTGATGAATTGTTTTACGATGTAAAAAATAAAGTGAGTTATTATTTGGTGGGTGGTCGCGTGTATAAAGATTCCACGATTATTGTAAGTAAGAAGGGTTACTACTACAGCAATCTGAAAGACGTTTACTTTAACGATAGCATAGTTATTACTGACCCTAAATACAATCTTACATCCGATACGTTGAAATATAATGTAGATACCAAGACTTCTACCTTTTTCGGAAACACCATAATTGTAAACGATAACAGCCGCATCTATTGCGATAACGGTTGGTATAATAGCAACAAAGACATTTCATCGTTCGGTAAAAATACGGTAGTGGTTAACCCACCTCAACGATTATTAGCCGATAGTTTGTACTACGAGCGTTATCACGGTTTTGGAAAAGTGATAGGTCCTTTTCAGTGGATTGATTCCACTATGGACATCGAAATTTTTGGGAAATACGCAGAGTATTACGATTCGTTGCAAAATATTATGGCAACGCAACATCCGCTCATGATTTATAAAATGGACAAAGATTCGTTGTTCTTAAATGCCGATACACTGAAGTGCCGAAATAAATCGGATGAGGATACCACCAAGAATTTTTTCGCGTATCACCATGTGCGCATGTTCATGCGCGATATGCAAGGCGTGTGTGATAGTATGTTTTATTCTTTTGAAGATTCTACCTTTAAAATGTTTTACAACCCCATCATGTGGACCGACAATATTCAAATGAGTGGCGATACTATTTTGCTTAAAATAAAAAATAAGAAAGCCGACAAGCTGAGTATTTACCATGCAGGTTTTATCATTTCGCCATCTGGTAAAAAATATTACGACCAAATAAAAGGCATCAACATCTTCGGTTACTTTATAGACAATGAACTCGACCACATGGATGTGAAAGGTAATAGCGAGAGTTTGTATTTTGGTAAAGATGACCACGACAAGTACATGGGCAATAACAAAGCATTGTCAACTGATATAACGCTTTACTTCAAGAAAAAGAAAATGGAGAAAATTGTTTTTATCCAAAAACCCGAAGCGGTTTTTACGCCTATGAAAATGCTGACTGCCGACCAATATCAACTTAAAGATTTTAAATGGCAGATTGAACGCAAGCCGAAGAGCAGAGAGGAATTGATAAACGAGTAATAACACGGAGCGAAATTACTGAGCAATCATTTTCCCGTTCCCGATTCGTTTGCCGTGCAAACGGACTTCGTAGATATACATTCCGTTCGCTAGATTTTCTCTTTCAATTTTTGCAATACCCGATGCATCTGTTTTGATACTGCGCACAAGATTTCCAAGTAAATCTGCAATTCTGATTTCTGCTCCTGTTGTATTTCCGCCTTCTATTTTAAGTAAGATGTAATTACTGAAAGGATTTGGAATAACTCGAATGCTGTAAGCTTCTGTAATTTCATTCACCGATTGCGGATGAGCAATAACGATGGTTTGCGAAAAATCATTGTAACAACCTTCTACAGTATCTGAAACGGTAAGCACCACGTTGAAAGTATCTTCAGTAGAATACAAATGAACCGGACTGAATGATGATGAATTTGTTCCATCGCCAAAATCCCATTCAGTAGTTTGAAAAACTCCTGATGATAAATTATGGAACAGAATTGTATCGCCAGATTGGGTGTAATTGAAATTTGCGATAAGCGTAAATTCAACTGATTTCAAAACTGAATCGCTGCAACCATTTGCGTTAGTCACCACTAATTTCACTATGTAAATTCCTGCAGTAGTATATTGATGACAAGGAGTTTGTCCTGTTTCAATTGTTCCATCCCCAAAATCCCATTGCCAATTTGTGATTCCACACGAAGAATCTATAGAACTATCAACCGGACAATACGGAGCAGGCGAACAAATAGTTGAAGGACCGAAATTGGCTGTGATATCACAGACACTTACCGTTCCGTAAACAGTATCAATACATCCCGATGCTGACCTGTTACGCATAGCAATGCAATAAACTCCGGGTGCTGCGAAAGTATGTGTTATCGGACTACCACTCGGACCAATAAATCCAATTCCATTCGAGCAATCCCAATCCCAGCGTGTAAATATGGAATTCGCAGAAAATGAGGTGTTAGTGTACTGAACAACAAAAGGTGAACAACCCATTGTATCCATAGTAGTAAAACTTGCACTAGAGCAAGCGGTATTTATTATTCGTGTTTTTTGATTGTCACAACCAGTGGAACTGCTATGCGTTCGTAAACGAACTGTGCAAGTGTCGCATTCAGGTAATACCACCCAAGGATTTTGCGCGATAGAAGTATCTCCATTACAGAAAGTCCATAAAACACTAGTTGCGCCTACTGATTTGTTGTATAGAAAAACAGTATCGCCTTTCGCACAAAAAGTAGAATCTAAAAATTTAGCGATTGGGGGATACACGGTAATTGCAAAACAAAAAGTATCAGATGGGCAGCTATCTTTATAAGCTACGCAACAAGTATGAATTACACCCGTGTCCTGATACACGTGGCAGAAATTTGGTGTGTAAAAATTGATACTCATTCCGTCACCAAAATCACAATGACATCTATCGAATGCGTTCGCACAACTTAATTGAAAACAAACTGAATCTGCCTCAAAACACATGGCAGTTGGGCTTGCCGTCATAGTGCAAATTGGTTTGTCGGCTATACAAACCGCATTTTGATAAGTAGTATCAGCCCAACATCCCATTGAATTGTGAACTATAACCCTTATGTCATAACACCCCGCAGGGCAATTGTATAAATGCTGAATGGGCCCTACAGGACATGAATTCAAAAAAGTTGGAGGTCCGCAGCCCCAATCAATTACGATGGAATCAATAAAGCCGCTCCCAGCAGTGGTATTGCAAAATGCATTTACAAGAAGCGGTGTGCAACCCGAAGTGGGCGAGAAAGTAAAATTGATAACAGGTTTATCGTACACTACTATGTTACATTTCTGGATTGAACAGGTATCGCCATTTGCGTTTCGGCTATACAAACTCAAACAATAACTTCCTGAAACCGAAATCAAATAATTAAAATTCGCAGCGTTGCTTCCCGAAGAACTGGCGAAAACTGTTGTAGCCCCAGTGGTCAGTTTCCAAATTCTTTCTACTACAGCGGCACTATCTGTTTCGTGAGCAGTAGCAGATAGGTACAAAGGGGAACATGCAGTTATTGGTTGATTGAAACTAAAATCGCAAATATGTGTTGCGCTTAAGTGCATTAAAAAAACACGATGGAGACAAACAGTAAATATCGCGTAATGGTAGATGTAGAAGTTTTCATCATAGCGAAAATTTAGAAAGAAGAAATAGAATCCTTGATTAGCTAAAAGTAATCTTTTAGAATTAGGTTCTCTCACACTTTCCTAAACACCACAATCCTATTCGAATTAGTACCTGCTTTGTTATTGCTCACGCCCCAAATGTTGGCAGTCTTGGTAAAATTTTGTTGATTGATAACAAGTGCATCGCAGGCAAAACCTGCTTGAATGCCCAAAGGAACAACCGCCTCTTCTAATTTTATTTTTCCGTGGCGCACCTCTCCTACTTCAAATGCTACTATGCCATTTGGTTTGGTAATACGATATAACTCGTTGAATACGCTTTGCATTTTTGTACTCCAGTCTTCGAGCGTTTTGCTCATCGTAATTTTTTTCGAAACATCATTCATGTCTATGCCATTAAACCAGCAGCGTAACCAATTATCATCGGCATATTGCACCACATCCAAAAACGGTGGAGAGGTAACCGTAAGCGAAACGGAATTGTTTTTGATACTGCTCGTTTTAGAAGCATCGGTATTCAAAAACTGCGCAACAGTTTTTTTGCTGCGTACATTTGAAACTTCATTCAACAAAACTTTCGATTTTTTCAGAATCAGTTTTTTTATATCGCGGTATTCGGGTTTCTGATTACGTTGAATATTTATTTTTTTCTGCCGCTCGGCACTTACAGCTTGATTAGGCGGCAGTGTATAAACCGAAAAGAAACCATTCGAATGTCCCGTCAAACGGTTGGTTGCCACCATTCGAATCCAGCGGTCAGTATTATCTTCTTTTCCTTTTTCTGCTTTTTCATTCAAATAATTTTTGAGAGAAATAATTTCGGCAAGTGTGCGCGAATGAAAAAACATAGAAAGGTCTAAGTCGTTGTTGGCGTTATTGCCAACAGTTTCCAATTCAATTTCCTCCAAACGTTTTTCAATTTCTTTCAACGAAGGAATTGTAATACGCGGACGAGTAAGAATTAAACTGAGCGGGTTTACATCGTTGGCAATTACATTTCGGCCAAGCAAAGCAGCTTCAATAACGGTTGTTCCCCTTCCGTTAAACGGGTCGTAAACAATTTCATTTTCGGCAGTAAATAATTCAATAAAAAACCTTGGAAGCTGCGGTTTAAAACAGGCACGGTAAGAAACTTCATGCAGCGAATTTGCCTGTCGCTGTTTTGCTGTCCAAAACTCATTGATGAAAACGGAAAATGATTTTCCATCCAAAACCAATTCTTCTTTTTTGGTGGAAGAACTGTTTTCGTGCAGTTTAAAATTCAATAAGTAGCGCTGAAATTCTTTTGGTGTCAAGCGAAATTGATTAGAGGTCAACTTTAAACTTTAAACTTGAAACCTGCAACCCGAAACCAAATAGGGGAACCAAAAAGTAAATCCATAAACTCTTGCTCGTTGCTCGTTAAAGACCCCACCGAACCCATTTAAATTACATCTTTATATTTGGCGGCTTAAAAAATAAAAATGAAAAAGTTTATACTCCTTTTACTCGTAGTTTCAGCATTCGGTATTCAGCAAATTCATGCGCAGTGTGCTATGTGCACTCCCGTATTCAATACCTGCCCGATCAATGGTGGATTGTGTAATCGTTTAGATACTGCTTACGCCAATCATCCTTACGACAAACAATTGAACTTTTTTATGCCCCAGTTGCTCACCGATCCAAGCGTTTTAGCTTTGTGTCAGTGTTCCTCAGTAAATCTAAGACACATTACCGTTGCTGGTGTGAGCGGTTTGCCTGGCGGTATTACTTATGTTATTTCAAATGGTAGTTATTTCAATGTAGCTGGAGGAGATTCAATTGGCTGTGCGCATTTTTGCGGAACCGCGTTGGTGCCAGGGGTGTACGTAATTTCAGTACATCTTTATGCCGATGTAACGGCACATGGAACACCTATTGGCGATGTAAATCAAGACAACGTAGCGCAACAATACTTTGATACTTTATGGGTTTTACCCGATACAGTTGCGGGGGTTACCTCCTTTACTTATGGAAATAATGGGTCAAGTGCTTGCGACAGTATTACAGTTGATTTACACGCTACCCGTACTGCACAATTGCCAAACTTAACCCGTTGGTATTGGGATATTGCAGGAACTCAATACGAAGGTAAAGACCCGGGCGTTTATCATTTCACCAACACCTCAAGTGTTCCCGATACATTTGATATAATTCTGAATACGGTGTTTTACCAATACATTGTTAAGTCAATTAGCATCTATGGAATAAATCATGGTTGGTATTCTGATTGGAACGAGGCATCTGCCATTCAAAGTCCAGAGCCCTATATGGTGGTGGGTGCGTTGGGAACAACAAACGATTGCAGTAATTCAGCTCCTTCTACCACCACTCCGTCTTGGAATAATCTTAATTATCCTGTTCCTTTTGGAACTACTTCTTTAACTATGGAACTTTGGGACGATGATCTCTGTGGAAATTCATCGACAACCATTGTTTTTTGGGGGTTAGCAGATGATGATTTGGAAACAATGACTTGCACTGTTGGTTTAGGTCTGCAAGTATTAGCGGGCAATACAAACAATGCTAACGGCAATGTGCGTTTTGATACTATACCAGGTATTATTCTAACAGATACACTACATGTTATCGTAAACCCAACTCCTGTTACTCCTATAATCCTAGCGGCATCTGATACTATTTGCTCAACCGATAGCACCCGCCTTAGCATTGGTGATGGTTACCCGGGCTGTAATTTCGAATGGTACCGCGATAGTATTTACATCAATGGCGTTAACGATTCTACTTTCTTTACAAACCTTGCAGGTAAGTATAAAGTAAAAGTAACTAACCAGTTAACAGGTTGTTCAGCTGAATCAAATTGGAAACAAGTGGTAAGAATACAATCGCCACCGGCAAGTATTAATGTAGTGTTTAACGGTACCTCTGCATTCGTTTCACCTTTTCCTGCAGGTCTTGCGGTGGATTGGTTTTACGATGGTAATTTAGTGGTTGGTCAGCATGGTAAATTCCTTGCCTATTTGGGAAATGGAGTTTATTCAGCCGAAGTTTATAGCCTTGCCTATCCTTCTTGCCGTACTGTTGCAAATCCCGATACAGTAAATGTTTCGGGTTTTGAGGAAATTGCTTTCAACTCCATTTACAATATGAGTGTTTATCCAAACCCTAACAACGGAAAATTCACCTTGAAATTTACGGCAGAAGAAGCACAGAATATTCGCTTGCATATTCAAGATATGATTGGGCAAATTGTTGTTGATAAACAAATTCAAAACTTCACGGGCGATTACAACGAAGAATTGGATTTAACTGCCTTGAATAAAGGGGTATACTTTGTAGTTCTTGAAACCGCCAAAGGAAGATTGAACGCTAAAGTAGTTGTTCAATAAAGTCTTCAGCGGGTTTAAATTTATTGTGAATAAAATTTGTTCAGAAACCAAATTGATTCATTACATTTGGGCCATTCAATAATCAAAACGAACAACGTCTATGAAAAAATTAATTTTTACTCTACTCTCTGTTTACATGTTAAGTCTCGGGGCTTACGCACAATATTGTGGCGGTTCAGGATCTTCACAATGCACACCTAACGGGTCACTTACAAAACCTGGTTTAGGACCTACTTCTGATAGCTTGCCTACAGTTATTAACGGAGTTCCTTCAACAACAATAATTCAGTTCAAAAACTACGACACTGCAAGATACCAAGGTCAATTAGTAACAGTAGTAACTTTAAAGATTGATTCTATTGGTAACCTACCTACAGGCTTGTGTTGGGCTACTAATAAGGCAAACAATACTTATGCAAATCAAGAAGATGGCTGTATCAAAATTAACGGAACTACTTGTAGCGACCCAGGTGTTTACAAATTGTTTATCCGTGTAGCAGTTGATATTGGTTTAGGAGTTGCAATCCCTATAAATGCAGAATCAGTAGGTCTGAAATATTACGTAAGAGTCAACAATGCAGGTCTGGCTGAAGTTGCTTTAGATACTTCTCAGGCAGTACCGTTTACTAAACCATCTGGCTATGCAGCTAGTGCTGTTTGCACAAACGGATTCGAAGACTTGAACAATCCAATGAGCGAGTTAACAGTGGTTCCAAATCCATTTAACAACAGAGCAACTGTTAGATTCTTCTCCGAAAAAGCAATGACTGTTACTGAAAGAGTAACGAACATGATTGGCAGCGAAGTTTACAGCAAAGAAGTTGATGCAAGAGCAGGTGAGAATATTTCTTCTTTAGATAGAGGAACTCTTGCCCCAGGTATTTATTTCTATACCATAGGAAGCGGTAAAACTCTTCTTACAAAGAGAATTACTATTTCAGAATAATTTTTTCTGTTGAAAACTTTATACAAAAAGTCTCTCCGTATTCGGGGAGACTTTTTTGTTTTGGCCCGCGAAACATTCGCTATTAAATAACTCAAAAACTAAATCATGAGAAAAGTAATTTCTACACTTTCATTTATCGCTCTTGTATTCTTAAATTTTTCTGCCCAGAGTCAGGCATGTTCTTCACCTACTACAGGTACTCCTCTTGGTGGACCCGCAAACGGGGGATTTGACGCTCCGGACGTTTCCCCTTGCGTTGTGCAGGGCACTGCTTATACGCACGATATTCAGTTCACTATGTTCTCCGCCTTTGATTTTCTTGGACATCAAAACGTAGATAGTATTCAATTTCTTGGTGTAGATAATTTGCCTTGTGGATTGTGTTGGGGAACTGATCAAGCTGACAATAGATATACAGCAAGTGAAGATGGTTTTTTAAGAATTCAGGGAACTACTAATGATGCTGCTGGTCAATACAAGTTTGCGCTAAATTTGAGAGCTTGGATTAATGGAGGGGCAACCGGTCAGGATATTCCAGCCAATTTAGTTGACCAAACAGGAACCCGTCTTTTCATAAGAGTAAAAACTGCTGCCGGGGTTTGTGCAAATACAGATACTTCTGTAAACGCAACCAATCTTAATTCTTCAGGTGCTACATGTACTGGTTTAAATGTTGCAGAAGTTTCAGACTTGTTTTCTTCATTACAATTGGTTCCAAATCCAATGAACACGAATGCAACACTTTCGTTTGTTTCTTCTAAAAATGCGATTTACACTATTCGTATAACCGAGGTAACAGGAAAAACAGTTTCATCGAATGAGTTCGAAGCAAAAATTGGTGTTAACGCTACTTCAGTTGAAAGAAATAATTTACCTGCAGGTGTTTATTTTCTGTCTATTACCGATGGAAAAAATGTAACCACTCGTAGATTTTCTATTACAGAATAATCAACCAATCTAATTGGATAAAAGGGTTTCAGTTTGTTGCTGAGGCCCTTTTTCTTTTATAGCAAGACCCGATGTATGCTTAAAAATTGTTTTTCTTTGTTTAGTATTGAATGTTGAACGCATGACACAACAGCAGCAATGAAACATCACATAAATTTTCTTTTTCTCTTTTCATTTTTCTGCCTCACTCCAGGTTCAGCACAATCTTGGGCATGGGCTAAGGGCGCAGGTGGAATTGGTAGCGATGCTGCTAATGCTGTAACGATTGATGAACACGGCAATATTTATGTAACCGGAAATATTGCAGGCATTGCAAACTTTTCAGGCGTTGGTGCGCAGGGCAAAGGAATTTTTGATGTTTTTATTACAAGATACGACCCACAGGGAAATGTGGTTTGGGTAAAACTTGCTGGAGGAGATGACAATGATGCGGGTACTGGTATTAAATACAAAGGTGGGTTTCTATACGTTACTGGTTACTTCAATGACACAGCATGGTTTGAAACTACCATGCTATTAAGTCGAGGTGATGCGGATGGTTTTATTGCTAAATATACAACAGATGGAAATTTAGTTTGGGTGCGTCAGATAGGCGGTTCAAATTCAGATGTAAGTTTGAGTGTTGATGCAGATAATGCGGGTAACGTGTACATAGGTGGTTCTTACGAATACAACATGATGCTCGACACTTTTCATCTCTCTACTACCAATCTTTATAACGAATCGTTTCTTGCAAAGTATAGCTCAGACGGAAATGTGTTGTGGGCAAAATCGGGAAAGGGAAATAACGCTAACCAAATTACGGGAGTTGCTTTTGACAACGACCACTCTGTTTTTGTAACCGGATATTTTGGAGGGAACTTTAAAATAGGAGCTGGCAATATCAATTCTGCAACTTCCAGTTATGATATTTTTTTAGCAAAGGTTGATGAAAATGGTAATTATGATTGGCTAAAAAGTGCAGGTAGTACGTATGAGGATGCAGCGCACGGAATATGCAGCGATGCCAATGGAAATGCTATAGTAGTTGGATATTTTGCAGGCACTGCTTATTTTGATTCACATACTGTAACCTATAGTGATTACAATGATATTTTTGTGGCAAAGTATGATGCCTCAGGAAATAATTTATGGGTACGAGCAGGAAGAGGTCATCAGTTGGATATTGGCTGGGGAGTAACTACCGATGCCAATGGAAATATTTTTGCTACGGGAATGTATCAGGATGTTATTGATTTTGATGGGAACATTTTGCATGCTTTTGATCGAGATATTTTTTTAGTTAGTTATTCTCCCGCGGGAACTCTTCGTTGGGCTACTACCGCAGGTGGTGTGAATACCGACTGCGGATTTTCAGTTGCAGTTTCAAACGCAGGTATGCTGGTATTGGCTGGGTATTACAGTTACACCGGTTACTATGGAAATATTCATATTGATAATGCCATAGTGAATGATATAGTTGTAGCAGCATACAACCCACCGACTGTTAATTCAATTGCCCAAGTCGAAGATGATTTGAAAATCTCGCTTTTTCCCAATCCTGTTTCCGCAAATGCCAATTGCCTATTACAAATATCGAAAGAAGAAAAATACCAGATAAAAATATTCAGTATTTCAGGACAATTGTTGTGGGAGGAATTGAATCCACTAAACAACAGGATTAAAACCGGTGAACTCCCTACAGGAATTTATTTAGTTGAAGTCACGTCCATTTCTATAAATAAAATTCTGCGATTAGTAAAGCAATAAACTGTTTTGCTTAGAATGGAGCTATCTGTTGATGACAAGGTAATTGTTGAACCGCCTTTTATCGTTGAGTTGAAGCGTGTAAAAATAAGTGCCATCAGGAAGGGGCTTGTCGTTTTCCAAATAAGTTCCGTCCCAATCATTTTTGTAATCGGTGTTTTCGTAAACGCTGGAACCGTAACGATTAAAAATTTTCAAAGCAGCAGGAGCAAAATATTCTAAGCCGATAAAAACAAGTTTGTCGTTTTTGCCATCACCATCGGGCGAAAAACCTTGCGGAAGAAAAACATTAATAGGACAAGTAATAGTAATGCTAATGTTACCGGTGTCGCAAAATTGATAGTCGCAAACCACATATTGAAACGTTTCAGTTCCGCAACCCAACTCGCTTCGGGTAAAAACAATATTGCCCGATTCCAAATTAATAATACCAAGATTATTTGCGCTGTCATTATCAAAAACCTGGGACACGTGAATGGTATCGTTCTCGGGGTCGTTGTCGTTGGTTAAAGCAGTAATTACAAATGAAGAAACCGAATCTGGAAAGCTGTAACTATCATCGGTTGCATCAGGAGGATGATTAGAACCATTGACTGCTATGTAAACAATAGCGGTGTCGCATAAGTTATTGTTATCGCACAACACATAAATGATTGTATCGGTGCCGTAATAAAAACTGTTTGGCGAATAAAATATTTGTGTGCCGTTAATTACTGTGGCTGTGCCGTGTTGAGGTGGTGAGATAATGGTTAGTGTCAGCACATCTCCATCTACATCATAATCGTTACTCGAAACAGCAAGAATGGTGTTGGTGTTTTGCTGCACCACATAATTGTCATCGTTTGCAACAGGTGGATTATTGTTTCCGGTAACAGTGATAAAAACAATGGCTGTATCGCAGCCACTGGTAGTGTCACAAACAACGTAAGTAAATGAATCTATTCCGATATAATTTAGAGCGGGAGTATACACTATCGAGTTCCCGGAAACTGTTGTAGTGCCATGTTGTGGTCCAACTAAAATGGTAATGGTTAGAGGGTCGCCATCTAGGTCGTAATCATTAGCAATTACATAAAAAGAAGTGGTCGTATTTTTGTTGATGCTGAAGGTATCGTTGAATGCAACAGGAGAATTTTGTGCAAATAAAATTTGCATCATCAAAACAAAACCAAAAAACAATCCTGTTTTTTTCATACTCAAAATGCAATCTGAATTTAATATTTCCGTTTACTACTTCAACCTACTTGTTTCGTCCCGTCTGTTTTAGCAGGTGTTGCAATATCCAACTTAGTAATTCTAACTTCTCAAAAACTCTTCTGCTTTCTCCACCAAATTTTTTGACCCAATAAATATAGCCGTTCGTTCATGCAGTTCTGTAGGTTGAATTTCAAGGATACGGTTTTTACCATCCGTTGCTTTGCCCCCTGCCTGTTCCGTAAGAAACGACATGGGGATACATTCATACAACAAACGCAGTTTGCCTTTCTTCTCTCCTTTGTTAGCCGGATAAATAAAAATGCCCCCTTTAATAAAAGTGCGATGTAAATCACCCACCATAGAGCCTATATAACGAAGTGAATATGGGCGTGAGGTTTCTTTATCGACAGTAGAACAAAACGAAATAAAATTTTTAACGCCTTCATCAAATTTGCCAACGTTTCCTTGATTGAGTGAATAAATTTTCCCGTTCTCCGAAATTTTCATGGAAGGATGTGACAAATAAAATTCATTGTCTTCTGTATTTAGTGTAAACCCATTTACTCCATTTCCGGTTGATAAAACAAGAATGGTAGAACTGCCATAAATAAAGTAGCCCGCGCATTTCGTAGTAGTTCCTTGCTGAAAAAAATCCGCGTGAGTTACTTCGCCCGCAGCCGAAATTCTTTGGTTTAAATTGAAGATAGTTCCTATGGGGGCACAAATATCAATATTGGCAGAGCCATCAAGCGGATCAACTGAAATAATGTATCGGCCGTTTTGATTAAGTGTAACTGTCCCTTCGTTTTCTTCGCTTAAATAACCTGCACAGGTTTCGCTGGCCCGCAAATAATCCATCAGAATTTTATTCGACAGGTCATCGAGCTTTTGGACTGTTTCGCCTTGCACATTTGTATCTCCGGTGGTTCCAATAATTCCAGTTAGACCAGCGTTGTTGACTAATCTTGCGATAATTTTACAGCCTTCGGCCAGCGATACAATAACTTTTGCCAGCTCAATATTGCTATTGGTTTCTAGAAAAGAAGCGAGTTTTATGGCATTGCCCATGGTGCAAAAATTTGATGCGCGAATATAGAAAATGGTGCATAGCGAATAGAAGCTAACAAGAACGAGTTAAACATGGGAACGGGGTCATAGTTTTATACTCTTAAAAAACATCTGCAAAAAATTCGTTTTTTGAAATTTTGCTCTACTTTTGAACCCGACACACAAAACAACTTACCTGTTTTTCAAGGCGTTAAAAATATTTTAAAAGAAAATTGAAACTTTTTTGTCTCAGGACTTGACAAGCGAAATTACAGAACATATATTACTAGCACGAACAGCAATTCAAATTTAGTTACACACAAAAAAACAAGCAAACATGAACAAGCTAACAACAATCTTCGGAGCAGCGCTACTTACACTATCGCTTAACTCTTTTGCAGGTGATTGTCCTGCACTTTCTGGCGAATTCACCATCGGGAGAGGTGAAACTGCCGATTTCGCAACTATTAATGACGCATCAAACGCACTTAAATGCGGTGGTGTAACAGGTCCGGTAACTTTTAAATTAGAAGATGGAACGTATAACGAAAGAGTGGTTCTTTCAGCTATTCCAGGTTCTTCGGCTTTTAATACAGTGACTTTCGAATCAAAATCGGGTAACAATTCAGAAGTAGTGATCAGCTACGGAGCTGCCGATGCTACCATGGTTCTTAACGGAACAACTTTCGTAAACTTCGAGAACTTAACTATTGACCACAAGAATTCTACCTACGGAAACACTTTGCGTGTTGACGGCAAAGCGGGAAACCTTGCATTTAAAGGAGTAGTATTTGACGGAGTTGAAGTTACTAGAACCGGAACACAAAGCGCTACCGTTCTATTTACAGCTAGTGCTTCAAAATCTGATGTAGCTTTTACTGATTGTGAAATCAATAACGGAAGCATTGGAATTTCAAAAGGTGGAAACACTTCAGAAGCAATGGATGCAAAAACTTCTATCACAGGAACTCTTTTCTTCAATCAATACGAGGCTGGTTTGGCTCTTACTAACGAAGATGCTCCGGTAATTACAAACAACGTAATCAGCACACTTTCAAACTTCGGTTCTTTCAAAGCAATGAATTTAGATAACGTAGCTAACAATGTAATCATCAGCAATAACATTATAAATGCCGCTAACGGTTCTTACGGTGTAGCTATGAACAATTGCACAGCGCAGGCAACTAACTTAGGCCAAATCAATAATAACTCAATTGCAGTAGGTGGTGCAACTGAAACTTACGGAGTTTTTTTAACCGGTAGCACAGATAACCAAGTGTTGAACTTTAACCGTGTAAAATTGACTATCAACGGTAGCCAAACTACTTCACAGGCTTACTACAGAAATAATGGTTCAGGAAATAACATCAACATGATGAACAATATTTTCTACGACTTAAACACCGGTGGTTATACAATCATTGGCAACACTTACAAAGATTTCTTTAATCAACTTCCTTCACAAAGTAATCCATCTCTATCAGTATCGGCAAACGGAATCATGATTGAGAAAGTTTCTCCAATAAAGTAACTATAATAGCTTGTTCGTTACTTTCTAATGGCTCTGGTTAAAACCGGAGCCATTTTTTTTTGGCAATACAATTACTACATTCATACTAAAGAAAATTCAACCGTGCGATTGTCCCAACACATACCTCATCAGGATTTTTTTGAACACTATGCCGAAGCCGTTCTCATTACTGCTTCGGACGATACACCCCTCTTTATTAATGCTGCATTTTCTAAGCTATCGGGATATACAACAGATGATATTAGCCTGCTTACTGGGGCAAACCTTTTTAGAGTGAGAGTGAATTATGATATGGTGGTAAATGAAAAAGCTACACACTGGGAAACAGGAATTACCAAGAAAGATAACAGTATTAGTTGGGCTAAGGTTTCGGTATCTCCTATCACCCTATCAGATTCAAGCATTGGTAAAATTTATACCCTAGCTGATAACCCTGCCATTGATCAAATGAAAGGCTTGCTTAAGGAAAGTGAAACCCGTTTTACAACCCTAGCTGATGCTTCTCCCGTAATGATTTGGATGACCGATCAGGATAATCTATGTTACTATTTCAATAGATCTTGGCTAGATTTTACAGGTAGAAAATTCGAAGAGGAATTAGGCTCGGGTTGGATACGAGGTGTTCATACAGATGACATGAAATCGTTTAATGATGTCAACCCGTTGCTAATTGCCCGACAGAACTATTCGTGCGAATACCGTTTAAGAAAATTTGATGGAACCTATAGGCACATTTTAGAAATAGGAACACCTCGTTTTTTACCCGATGAGAGTTTTGCAGGCTATATGGGAAGTTGTTTGGATATAACCGAAATGAAAATGGCGCAGAATGAACTGGCCACACAAACGCAGGAATTAAAACGATCGAATGAAGAACTGGAGCAGTTTGCCTATGTAGCCTCGCATGATATGCAGGAACCGCTGCGCATGATTTCAAGTTATATTCAGTTGGTTCAGAAAAATATAGAATCGGGAAACGGGAAAGAAGTTAATGATTTTATGAAATATGTGTTGGAGGGTGTTGGTCGAATGCAAGCATTGATTAATGACTTACTGCATTATTCTCGGGTAAATAAAAAAGGGGCTGCGTTTGGCAAGGTAGACCTTAATGAAGTTTTGAAAATAGCTGTAACACATCTCACCAACAGAATAAGCGAAAACGAAGCCGTTCTTAGCTATGATGTAATGCCACAAATCAATGGCGACCAATCGCAACTAATTAGGCTTTTTCAAAATTTTATTGACAACGCTATTAAATTTAAAGCTTCGGGACGAAAACCTATTATCAAAATTTCCGTAAAGGAGCAGGATAATTATTTTGAAATTGGGGTAAGTGATAACGGAATCGGTATAGACCCGAAATTTTACAATCGTATTTTTGTTATTTTTCAGCGCTTGCATACACGTAGCGAGTACGAAGGAACAGGTATTGGTTTAGCAGTTTGTAAAAAAATAGTTGAACGCCACGGTGGCAATATCCGTTTGGAATCTAAAGTTGAAGAAGGAACCACATTTTATTTTACACTTAAAAAGTAGTACGGCATGGATTTTTTAAAAAACAACAAAGAAAAACCAAGAATTTTACTGGTGGAAGATAATCCCGGTGATATTCGTTTAACACAAGAAGCGCTAAAGGAAAGTAAAATTGAAATTCACCTGGATGTAGTAACAGACGGTGAGCAAGCAATAGATTTCCTGTTTAAGCGAAACAAATTTGCTGATTCTATTCGACCGCATATTGTACTGCTTGATTTAAATCTGCCGAAGAAAAACGGCATTGAAGTGTTGAAAGAAATAAAGGCAAACGATTCGCTGAAAAAAATTCCGGTCATCGTGTTGACTACTTCCGATGCCGACCATGATATTTCAAAAGCATATTCGCTACATGCTAACTGCTATATTTTAAAGCCAGTTGACTTTGACGATTTTGCCCGAGTAATTAAACTTGTAGAAACTTATTGGTTCAACACCGTGCAACTTGCATTTGAATAAAAAATTATGGCAGATCAGGAGTTGAAAGTTTTATTGGTGGAAGATAATCCAGGCGATGCGTTCCTGATGAAATTTTATTTGGGTGAATCCACTTCACCGGTTTTTAATGTTTCACATGCCGAAACCGTAGGCGCAGCTTTAGATTTACTGGCAGCAAATAAGTTTGACCTTATTTTGAGCGATATGAATTTGCCCGATAGTTTTGGAGTAGATACCATTAAAACTATTCTCGGAAAATTTCCCGGTAACTTAGTGATGGTGCTTACCGGATTAACCGATGAAGAAGTAGGTCTGGAAACTGTTCGGTTTGGAGCACAGGATTTTTTAGTGAAAGGAAAATTTGATGGTAAAGTTTTGATTTCATCCGTTCTCTTTGCATTTGAAAGATTTAAATTGAACAAGCAGAATGACAGTTTTACGGAACAATTAGACCAGGAAAACTCGCGCTTAGATACCATTCAGCGTTTGCTGAATGTGGGCTATGTAGAATTCGATATTAAGTCAAACACCCTGTACCGTTCAGATTTTGCGATTAATATGAGTGGTTTAAGTTTAGACCAACGCACATCAACACTCGAAGATGCAGTTGGTATTTCAGACAATCCTGAAGAACTAACGAAAGTGATTCAGGACATTATTGCCAAAGGCGGAACGGGTTCATTCAACTATAAACGCAGCGGCAAAGATTTTAAAATGCTCTATGAATGCTTTGAAGGCAAAATAAGTGGCGTTATTCAATTGCTGTGAATATCTCCTGTTCAATCTTCTCCTTTTATTCTGCCAATTCCATTTTACCTGCTTGCATTTTTGCTTCTATATTCGCTCCGAATTTAGTTTGAAAGCAAACCACCATAGCCATGAAAAAAATTATTGAGTGTGTTCCTAATTTTAGTGAAGGGCGCGACCTGAATATCATCAAACAAATTACCGATGCTATTGAAACCGTAGACGGAATCAAATTACTAAACGTTGACCCAGGTAAAGGAACTAACCGAACGGTTGTAACTTTTGTAGGCGATGAAAACGAAGTGGTGGAAGCGGCTTTTCGAGCAATTAAAAAAGCAGATGAATTGATTGATATGCGTAAGCACACAGGCGCGCATCCGCGTTTTGGCGCTACAGATGTTTGCCCTTTTATTCCCATTGCAAATGCTACAATGGAAGATTGCATTGCCTGCGCAAAAAAATTGGGAGAGCGTGTTGGAAAAGAATTGAAAATTCCTGTTTATCTCTATGAATATGCCGCGAGCGCACCTCACCGTAAAAACTTAGCCAGTGTTCGTGCAGGTGAATATGAAGGCATTGCACAAAAAATAAAAACCAAAGACTGGAAGCCTGATTTTGGTGATCCAAAAATAAATGAGCAAAGCGGAAACATTGCCATTGGTGCGCGCGATTTCTTGGTTGCATACAATGTAAACCTGAACACCACTTCAACACGTAGAGCAAACTCGGTTGCGTTTGATGTACGCGAACAAGGAAGAAAAAGTAAAAATGAAAAAGGTGAAGAGGTTGTTGAGGCAGGTGCCTGCAAAGCGGTAAAAGGAATAGGTTGGTTTATTCCTGAATACGGAGTGGCGCAGGTGAGCATGAACCTCACCAACATAAATATCACCGCTGTTCATATTGCATTTGATGAGTGCGTAAAGAGTGCATACAACAGAGGCATGCGTGTTACGGGTAGCGAGTTGATTGGCTTAATGCCGTTGAAAGCAATTTTAGATGCAGGAAAATACTTTCTGCTCAAACAACAACGCAGCACAGGAGTGAGCGAAGATGAACTCATCAAAATTGCGGTGAAGAGTATGGGCTTAGATGAATTGGTTCCTTTTGAGCCTCGAAAAAGAATTATCGAATACATGCTCGAAGATGAAGGCGTATATCCGCTGCTGAACATGAACCTGAAAAAATTTGCGAACGAAACCGCAAGTGAAAGTCCTGCACCGGGCGGTGGTTCTATTGCTGCTTATATGGGTGCACTTGGAATTTCATTGGGAACTATGGTAGCAAATCTTTCATCACACAAAAAAGGTTGGGATGAACGCTGGAAAGAGTTTTCAAATTATGCTGATGATGGACAGAAAATAAAAGATGAATTGTTACGGTTGGTTGATGAAGACACTAAAGCGTTCAACAAAATAATGGATGCTTTTGCTTTGCCTAAAAACACGGATGAAGAAAAAGCAAATCGCAAACAAGCCATTCAGGATGCAACGAAAAATGCCATTGAAGTTCCTTTTCGTGTAATGGAACTTTCGTTGAAAAGTTTTGATGTAATAAAAGCTATGGCAGAAACGGGAAATCCGAATTCGGTGAGTGATGCAGGCGTAGGCGCGCTTTGCGCGCGCAGTGCGGTTTACGGTGCGTGGCTCAACGTAAAAATAAATGCTGCGTCTTACACCGATAAGAGATATACCGCCAGGAAATTGAAAAAAGGAAAAGAAATTTTGGATAAAGCGAAAGAAATGGAACGGAAGGTGTTGGCTATAGTTGAACGGAAAATAAATTCATAAATCACGAACATGCTTTCATTCATTACAGAAATCATCCAAAAATTTGGACCGCGCACCGCAGGAAGTGAAGCAGAAAAAAATGCACAGCTATTTGTTGTAGAAAAATGCAAAGCAATAACCGACAATGTTCAACTATTGGAATTTGAAGCATATCTCTATGCGCGTTTCGGAAAGCTGAAATATTACTGCGCCATTTTTTTCATAGCCCTGTTGCTCTACTTCGTTTCGCCTCTTGCAGCATTTATAGTTTCACTCGCAAACGCACTTGCTTTTGTTTTAGACTTTATGACTTACCGCGTAGTGCTTGAAAGCTTTCCAGGCACAAAAATGAAAAGCTGGAATGTAGAAGCAACACTCGAACCAGAAGGTGAAGTGAAGAGCACATTAATTTTCTCGGGACACATTGATAGTGTGTTTGAGTTTAAATGGTGGTATAAATTAGGTCAGCAAGGCGCGCACCTCACTGTTATTGCAGGAGCGCTGATGGTGCTGTTACCTATTTTTTATTTATTGGTTCTGGTATTCGGCCAAGGCAACTGGAGTTTGTATACGCTTGCTGTGTTTGTTGTTCTTTCACCTTCTACCGTTACGTATTTCAATATGCATGGCGACAATCCAGTTGATGGCGCATGCGACAACCTCAGCGGAGTTTCCATCGCCTTTCATGTTTTCAAATCTTTTGCTGCAACAAATGCAAAAGGAAAATCTTCTTTAAAAAATACGCGTATCAAGTTTGTAAGTTTCGGCAGTGAGGAAACAGGACTTACCGGCTCTTGTAAATACGTAGAGTTAAAGGTGAACGACCTCAAACAAGAAAATGCGCACATCATCAATATTGACAGCATTCGTGTACCTGAAGAAGTTTGCATTGTAAAAAAGGAAACCATGAACGGAACGAATTACAGTTCGCTGTTGATCGACCGTTTACAAAAAAGTTTTAGCGCAGTAAATATTCCCATCAAAACTGGCGCTACTCCTATTGGCGGAACTGACGGAGTATTTTTTGTTAGAGCAGGTTTGCCTGCGGTTTCTATCATTGGACTTGCAATGGATAAATTAGACCCCACTTACCACACGCGCAGAGATGTGATTGAAAATCTCAATCCTGTGGCTATGGAAAATGTGAAGAACGGTTTGGTTGAATTTGTTCGCAATTGGGACAAGGCTTAAATCATTTCTACTTGTCTTCTACAACCATACAAACAGATATTCTAATTATAGGCGCTGGTCCTGCGGGGGCAAGTGCTGCGCTTTTCCTTGCTAAAAAAGGAATTGCATCCATTATCGTTGACAAAGAAAAATTTCCTCGCGATAAAATTTGTGGCGATGCACTAAGCGGCAAAACTGTAGAGGTCTTAAACAAGCTTGACAAATCTTTCGTCACCGAAATTGCAACTGACGAAAATAAATTCCTTGGTTCTTACGGTGTAACTTTTGTGGCTCCTAATCAGCAGGCGCTTCGTGTTCCGTTTCAAACTAAAAGCGAACGAAAAAATGCACCAGGCTTTATTTCCAAACGAATTGATTTCGACAATTGGCTTATTGAAAAAGTGAAACTTCAAAAAGAAGTTCAACTGCTGGAAGAAACCGAAATCAGAAATTATCGAAGAGAAGACAACTGCATTATCGCAGAATCAACCGATGGAAAAACCATCAAAGCAAAAATTGTAATTACCTGCGATGGTGCGTATTCATCGTTTACAAAAAATATTGCCGGCATAAAAACAGAAGCAGAGCACAATTGTTTTGGTCTTCGTGCCTACTATAAAAATGTAAGCGGCATGGATGCAGAGAATTTCATTGAGCTGCATTTTCTCAAAGAATTTCTTCCCGGCTATTTCTGGATTTTTCCTTTGCCAAATGGCTATGTGAATGTGGGTGTAGGTATGCGGGCTGATAAAATGAGTGCAAAAAAAATCAACCTCAAAAAATCATTTGAATCCATTCTTGAAAATAATGCCGTGCTGAAAGAAAGATTTGCAAACGCAGAAAAAATCGGAGACGTAAAACTTTTTGGTTTGCCGCTAGGTTCTAGAAAAAGAAATCTCTCAGGCGATAACTTTATGCTATGTGGCGATGCTGCTATGCTCATTGACCCTTTTACAGGAGAAGGAATAGGCAATGCGATGTTCAGCGGAATGTACGCGGCTTTGCAGGCAGAAAAATGTTTGCAGCAAAATAATTTCTTTGTCAGTTTTATGAAACAATACGATGAAGTGCTTTATAAAAGATTGTGGAGCGAACTGCTTCTCTCCTATCGCATGCAGCAACTCGTCAACTTTCCCTGGCTGTTCAACTTGGTTGTTCGCAAAGCAAACTCCAACAAACTTTTAAGCGAAACTATTTCGTGCATGTTCGAAGATTTAGATATGCGCGCCCGACTGAAAAGCCCTTCGTTTTATTTCAAACTTTTATTTTCGCCTTCTCAAAAATAAACTCAACATGAAAAGAATATTTATTGTAGTAATGATGATTGGTTGCTTCGTGAATATGGCAACTGCACAAAACGGAAAAACCTGTGACCCTTCAAAAGAAAAATCCGGTAGTGCGTGTTGCGCAAAGCCCGGCTTAGGAGTAGCTATGACAAAGGATGGAGCATCGGATGTAAAACTTCTTTCGGAAAAAATGAAAACAGAAAAAGAATTGTTCGTGAAAATAAAAGGCGATGTAGTTGAAGCATGTAAGGTAAAGGGTTGTTGGATGACAGCCGATTTAGGAAACGGACAAACGATGCGCATACGTTTTAAGGATTATGCATTTTTTGTTCCTAAAGATTCAGGTGGCAAACAATTTTATGCGCAGGGAATTGCTACTTGGGAAGAAACTTCAGTAGCAGAACTACAACACTATGCCGAAGATGCAGGCAAAAGCAAAGCGGAAATTGACAAAATTAAGGAGCCGAAAAGAGAATTGACTTTTCTTGCCGAAGGAGTAATTCTTGAGTCGAAGTAATTTTCAACACGCTGTTTTATTTCTAAACTATGCGGTTATATTTGCGCTCCGATTTTAAAAAATCAGGATGATTCCGTAGCTCAGCTGGTAGAGCATCCCGCCTTTTAGCGGGAGGGTCACGGTTTCGAAAGTGAAGTTGTTCTTTTAAAAATTATTGATTCCGTAGCTCAGCTGGTAGAGCAATACACTTTTAATGTATGGGTCATGGGTTCGATTCCCATCGGGATCACAAAGCGTTTCGCAATTATGCGGAACGCTTTTTTTATGCCTTTCCCTTTCCTCACTTCGCATTCTGAATTCTACGTTCTATAGAGTGTTTTCTTTTCTATACTTCCCACACATTTTGTATCCACAGCGTTAAAAAACTTTTAGCATAAGCCAATACAGTTAATACATATTCGCACTTCATGAAAGACGAAGAAGAAAATAAGAATCAGGAAAATAATCCAACAGGTCAAACCACCATACATGTGGATGGCATGTTCAAGAATTGGTTTCTCGACTATGCCAGCTATGTAATTTTAGAGCGCGCGGTACCTGCTATTGAAGATGGACTCAAGCCCGTTCAGCGCAGAATTTTGCACGCACTCAATGAAATGGATGACGGTCGCTTCAACAAAGTGGCTAACGTGATTGGGCAAACCATGCAGTACCACCCGCATGGAGATGCAAGTATTGGCGATGCGCTGGTGAACATCGGACAGAAAGAATTGCTTTTTGATATTCAGGGAAACTGGGGCGATGTGCGCACGGGAGATTCTGCTGCTGCTCCGCGATACATTGAGGTTCGCCTTTCAAAATTTGCGAAAGAAGTTGCCTTTAATAATGAAACAACTGAATGGCAGCTGAGTTACGATGGAAGAAAGAAAGAACCCATCACACTGCCAATGAAATTCCCTTTGCTGCTTTCGCAGGGAGCCGATGGAATTGCTGTAGGTCTTTCAACCAAAATTCTTCCACATAATTTTATTGAACTGTGCGAAGCGAGTATCAAACATTTGGAAGGGAAAAATTTTCGTTTGCTTCCCGATTTTCCTACAGGAGGTTTTGTTGATGTAAGCGAATACAATAAAGGTGAGCGCGGAGGCAAGGTAAAAGTGCGCGCAAAGATTGAAGCAGTAGATAAGAAGACATTGGTTATTCGCGAAATTCCTTTTGGCACTACCACCACGAGTTTGATTGAAAGTATTCTCAAAGCGCAGGACAAGGGCAAAATCAAAATCAAAAAAGTAGTTGACAACACAGCAAAGTTTGTAGAAATTTTCATTGAACTCGCTCCCGGCTCTGACCCTGATGTAACTATTGATGCTCTCTATGCATTCACCGATTGTCAGTATTCTATTTCTCCAAACGCTTGCGTGATTGTTGAAGACAAGCCGATGTTCTTAACGGTGAATGAAATTCTGGAACGCAGCACCGAGAGAACAAAGGAATTGCTGAAACGCGAATTGGAAATTCGCGCAGCAGTGTTGAATGAGAAATGGCATTTCAGTTCGCTCGAAAAAATATTTATTGAGAAAAGAATTTACCGCAACATTGAAGAATGCGAAACCTGGGAAGCAGTGATTGAAACAATTGATAAAGGTTTGAAACCTTATAAGAAATTATTCAGAAGAGAAATTACCAATGAAGATATTACCAAGCTCACCGAAATAAAAATTAAACGCATTTCGAAGTTCGATGGATTTAAAGCCGATGAAGAAATAAAAGGTATCGAAGCCGAATTGAAACAAGTGGCTCATGATTTAAAACACCTAACCGAATTTACGGTGGCTTACTTCCAGAACCTGTTGAAGAAATATGGCAAAGGTCGCGAGCGCAAAACCGAAGTGAAAGGCTTTGAAGAAATTGAAATTAAACAAGTAGCCGCAACCAACGCAAAACTTTATGTAAACCGCGAAGAAGGTTTCTTTGGTACCGGTTTAAAGAAAGATGAGTTCGTTTGCGAGTGCAGCGACTTAGATGATATTATCGCTTTCACTCGCAGTGGCAAACTAATGGTAGTTCGCTTGGGCGATAAAAAATTTGTGGGCAAAGACATCATACACATTGCTGTTTGGAAGAAGAGCGATGAGCGCACAGCTTATAATCTTGCTTACTACGATGGTGGTAGCAAGCGCATGTTTGTAAAGCGCTTTAACGTTACAGGTATTACGCGCGATAAAGAATATGATTTAACGCAAGGCGCTGCTGGTTCAAAAGTGCTCTACTTCACTGCCAACCAAAACAGCGAAGCAGAAAGAGTAAAAGTGCAATTGCATCCAAACAGCACTGCGCGCATTAAAGAATTCGAATACGACTTTGCCGAAATAGAAATTAAAGGTCGTGGTGCAGTAGGAAATATCCTCACCAAATTTCCTGTGCGTAAAATTGAACTGCTCGAGAAAGGCAAATCATCCATTGGCGGTTTGAAAATTTGGTTCGATGAAAAGTTTGGTCGCTTAATAAATGAGGAAAAGGAAAAGAGTACTTACCTAGGAGAGTTCAATACCGGTGATCAGATTCTCGTAGTATATAAAGACGGAAATGTAGAACTTACCAATTTTGAAGGCACGAACAAGTATGAGATTGAAGATGTTTACACCATTGAAAAATTTGACCCTGAACGTATTTACAGTTGTGTTTACTACGATGGTGACAACAAAGATTATTACGTGAAGCGATTTAAGATTGAAATGAAAACCGAAAGATTCAAATCGCCAATTATCACCGAACACAACAGTTCAAAACTACACGTCTTTAGTTCGCGGCCCGATGTATGGGTGAAATTTAAAGTAGAGAAAGGCAAGGGCAAAGAGAAGGTGGAAGAGGAAGCAAAAGTCAACGACCTGATTGATGTTAAGGGCTGGAAAGCTCTCGGCAACAGACTCACCACTTTCCCTGTTAGCGGAAAGATTTACGAAGATGAGGCCAAGAGTATCGCCTCTATTAAAAAAGGAACCAAGGAAGTGCAAATGGGAACCACCATTGAACTTGATATAAATTCTAAAGCAGGCAAAAAAGGTAATCAGGGCGATTTGTTTTAAGCTGTCCTTCTACAATTAGTCTTTACTAAAAATGCTCCGTGCTAAAGCACGGAGCATTTTTATTTACAGCCTTCCCACCAATTCCCCTTTTTACCAAGCTCTGCTTGTTTCTTAAACAGAAAAACCTGTTGATAAAGCTTATGATTTTCCACATTTAACCATTTTATAAAAAATAAAACCACGTTTTACCACCAATGAAAAATGCATTTTCCATTGGTAATTATATTTTATGTAGTTTGTTGAAAAATATAAATGCCCTATTTTGTGTTACATTGTGGTTTTTTGTGGGAAAAAGATTTCATTTGCAACCGTAATTAAAAATCAATCATGAATTTTCGCGGAGAATACGAATGCACAATGGACGACAAGGGGCGCATAAAAATGCCCTCTGCCTTGCGTAAGTTATTTCCTGCCGAGGAGAAAGGCACATTCATGATTGCGAAAGACATTGAAGACTGTTTGGTTATTTACCCTATGAAAGCTTGGGAAGAAAAGGAAGCCAGTTTGCGCGCACTCAATCAAAGCGACCCGGAACTTCGTCAGTTTGTGCGCGCAAGCATGATTGGTTTAACCGAAGTGCAGTTTGATAATGCCGACCGTTTCTTAATCAATAAAGGATTAGCAAAATACTTGGGCAATAGTAAAGATGTGGTGTTGTTGGGTGTGTTTGACCAAATACAAATTTGGGATGCTGCCAAGTTAGAGCAATACCAAAACGCAAGTATTGGCAACATAAAAGGTTTAGCGGCTAAGGCAGCACAGGAGCAGAAAGAGAAAAGATAAACGATGAAGAAAGAATCTTCGGAATCTTCTTATCACACCAGCGTTCTTTTACATGAGAGTATTGAAGGGCTCCATATTCAGCCAAACGGCATTTATGTAGATGCCACGTTTGGTGGAGGCGGACATTCAAAGGAAATTTTGAAGCAATTGAATGAAAAAGGAAAACTCTTCGGCTTCGACCAGGATGAAGATGCGAAGCAGAATGCACCGAAAGATGAACGCTTCACCTTGGTTCAGGCAAACTTCAGTGAGCTGAAAAGATTTCTGCGATTGCACAATGCAATTCCTGTGGATGGAATTCTGGCTGACCTTGGAGTTTCGAGCTGGCAGTTTGATACGGCAGAACGCGGTTTCAGTTTTCGTTTTGATGGTCCGCTGGATATGCGCATGAACAAACGAGGTGATAAAACGGCTGCTGATGTGTTGAACGAAATGAATGCAGACGATTTGCAGAAAATGTTCAGCACCAATGGCGAATTGCGAAACGCAAAAACTTTGGCAAATGCCATTGTGGAAGTTCGAAACGGAAAAGCATTTGAAACGATTGCTGATTTACTGACGGTGTGCGAAGCGAATAGAATTGGAGAGCGACATAAATATCTGGCGCAGGTTTTTCAGGCAATAAGAATTGAAGTGAACGATGAATTAGGTGCGCTGAAAAAACTGCTTGAACAAAGTGCAGAGGTTTTGAAGCCGGGAGGAAGATTAGCGGTTATCACTTTTCACTCGCTCGAAGACAGGTTGGTGAAAAATTTTATGAGGCATGGAAATTTTGACGAGGAGCCGGTAAAAGATTTCTACGGCAACATTGAAAAGAAATTCAAACTGATAACGAAGAAGCCGATTGAGGCAAGTGACAAAGAACAAAAAGAAAACAGCAGAAGCAGAAGTGCAAAATTGAGAGTAGCAGAAAGAATCTGAAATTAAAATGGAACAGGAAAACATAAACGAAACACAGGAAGCAAATCAGGAGAAAAAATCTCCGAAGGGTTTTGCATCGCTGCTCGGCAAAATGGATGCCGCGGGCGAAACAGGACTCAAGAAAGTGCTGTTCAATATGCCGTTTGTGTTGTTTCTGGTTGTGCTGGCTGCCTTGCACATTGCGAACAATCACATGGCAGAAACATACGCGCGCAACATCACTAAAACAGAAAGGGAAGTGAAGCAGTTGCGCTGGCAATACATGACGACCACGAGTAGCTTAATGCAAAAAAGCAAGCAAAGCGAAGTGGCAAAATTGGTAAACACACAAGGGCTAAAGGAACTGAGAATACCCCCTTATAAAATAGAAGTTAAAGAATAAACATGCTGAATCAAGTGAAAGCTCATCTCCTGAAAATGCTCCCGACAAACGGGAACGGATGAGCAACCACCGAAATTCGGAAGTATAAAGTATTGTCTAAAACGCACTATGGCAGCAAACAAAAAACGCGAAATCTTACTGAGAGCCTATCTGGGCTTCGCGTTTATTTTCTTATTGGGATTAGCCATTATTGGTCGTGCGTTTTACATACAAACGTATCAAGGCAAATACTATCGTTCACTTGCCGATTCGCTTACCATTTTTCCAAAAACAATTTTAGCCGAGCGAGGAAATATTTACAGCGAAGATGGTCGCTTGCTCGCTACCACTCTTCCTACGTTCGACATTCGTATTGATTTCAAAACAACATATCTGCACAAGGAAATATTCACTGATAATGTTGACAGTGTTTCGTTGTTACTCACAAAAATGTTTCCTGAAAAGAACGCAAGACAATACAAAAGCGAATTGGTTGCCGAGCGCAAAAAGAAAAGCCGTTACTATTTATTGAAGCGCAACGTTACGTACAATCAATTGAACGAAATGAAGTTATGGCCCATGTTTCGTGAAGGCCAATACAAAAGCGGAATGATTGCATTGCAGGAAGACAAACGTTTGAATCCTTTTGTGCAATTGGCAAAACGTTCTATAGGTTCTATCAACGATAACGGTGGCGTATTTGGAATTGAAAAACAGTTCGATTCTATTTTGAAAGGAAAAGAAGGAACAGTGATGGTGCAGAAGATTGCAGGCGGAGTTACTATTCCACTCGACAGCAAAGAAGAAATTGCTCCTCAACCCGGCAGAGATATTTACACTACGCTTGATGTAGAATTACAGGACGTTGCCGAAGATGCACTCATGCGTGCTTTGCAACATCACGCTGCCGACCACGGCTGTGTGGTATTGATGGAAGTAAAAACCGGGAAGATTAAAGCCATGGCAAATCTCGGTTTGGTAAAAGATTCTACCTATGGTGAAATTGCAAACTACGCTGTAGGAGAAGCTACCGAACCGGGTTCTACTTTCAAGCTAGCGTCTTACGCCAGTATGATGGAAGATGGTTTGATAACCGCCAACACAAAAGTTTTTGTAGGTGATGGACATTATACCGTTTACAACAAAACAATTTCTGACCACGATAAACCTGAAACACCGGAGTTGACTGTTCAACGCGCGTTTGAAGAATCAAGTAATGTGGCTGTGGCAACCTTGGCTGACAAAAATTATTCCGCACTTAAAGAAAAGTTCTATAAGCATTTGGTTGATTTTGGTTTTTCAAAACCTATCAATATCGAATTGCCGGGTGCTGCAAAACCAATTTTGCATGACCCGAAAACCTGGAGTGGTGTTTCTGCTGCTTACATCGCACACGGTTACGAATTAGCAATTACTCCTTTGCATACGCTGATGTTTTACAATGCGGTTGCTAACAATGGCACCATGGTTCAGCCGTACATGATTGCCATAGTGAAAGAATACAACGCCACTGTTGACTCCACTACCACCACTGTTTTGAATCCAAAAATTTGCAGCGCAAAAACGATTCAACAATTGAGAGGAATGTTGGTTGGTGTGGTGGAGAACGGAACTGCCACAAATTTGAAAACTGATTATCTGCATGTAGCAGGCAAAACCGGAACTGCAGTTATTTCACAAGGGAAGAAAGGTTATACAAGCGAAGGCAAGAAGGATTACCGCGCTTCTTTCTGCGGTTATTTCCCTGCTGAAAATCCACAGTACAGCATGATTGTGATGATTAGTTCACCAAGTGCAAATGGTTATTACGGCAATGTAGTAGCGGGTTCAATTTTCAAAGAGGTGGCTGACAAAGTTTACTCCCTCAATTTGAATATGCACAAAGCAGTGAATGAACAAGTGGCTCTTGAAAATAAAATGCCCCGCATTCAGAAAGGAAATTCTGCCGACATAAAAAACATCTATGCTTTCCTCGGAACCAAAGTGAATAATGTAAATACTGAATGGGCAACTGCATCAACAAACGGAAACAAAGTTCTGCTGGCAGAAAATGAAATCAATAATCAAACAGTGCCCGATGTAACAGGAATGAGTTTAAAAGACGCGCTCTATCAATTGGAAAGTTTAGGACTTAAAGTATTGGTAAGCGGGAGAGGAAACGTGATTAAGCAAAGTATAGTGGGAGAAAAAATTTCGAAGGGAATGTCAATCAGTATTGAACTAAAATGAAACAACGTCTCGTAATTCTTGGTGCAGGAGAAAGCGGTTTGGGAACTGCTGTGCTTGGAGTGAAGCAAGGTTACGATGTGTTTGTGAGTGACGGAGGAAAAATAAAAGACAACTACAAGGCGCAATTGAAAGAGTGGAAGATTGAATACGAAGAAGCAAAACATACGGAAGAAAAAATTCTGAATGCCGATGTAGTGATGAAGAGTCCCGGAATTCCAGAGAAGGCTGAGATGGTGAAGAAGATTCGCAAACAAGGAATAAAGATTGTGAGTGAAATTGAATTCGGTTCATGGTTTACCAATGCACAGATAGTTGGCATTACCGGAGCAAACGGAAAGACACATCATGAAGAGCGGAGGAATGAATGTGGGCTTAGGCGGAAACATAGGAAAGAGTTTCGCCTATCAGGTGGCGACAGAAAACTTCGACTACTACGTGTTAGAGATTTCAAGTTTTCAATTGGATGATATTGAAAAGTTTCGCCCTAATGTGGCAGTGCTCACCAACATCACACCCGACCATTTAGATAGATACAATTACGAGCTGCAGAATTATGTGATTTCGAAATTCAACATAACGAAGAATCAAAACGAGAAAGATTTTTTCATCTACTGTGCAGATGATGAAATCACAATGGCAAACATGGATAAGTATCCAACCAAAGCACAGAAAATTCCTTTTGCATACGATAAAGAATTTGCAGAAGGCGGATTTGTACAAAACGAAAACATCATTATAAACCATAACCAAAACCAATTCACCATGAGTATTCAGGAACTCGGATTAAGTGGACGTCACAACGTTTACAACTCATTAGCCGCTGGCATAGTAGCTAATGTTTACGGACTGCGTAAGGAGCAGATTCGTGAAAGCTTATCAGACATGAAATCGCTGGAACATCGTATGGAGAGCGTAGCCAAAGTGCGCAACATCGAGTTCATCAACGATTCAAAAGCAACCAATGTAAATTCTACCTGGTATGCTTTAGAAAGCATGAACAAACCCATCATCTGGATTGCCGGTGGTATTGACAAAGGCAACGATTATACAGTGCTTGACCCGCTAGTAAAAAAGAAAGTGCGCGGTATGATTTGTCTGGGATTAGACAATACCAAACTTCATTCTGCGTTTGGAAAAATGGTAGACATTATGGTGAACGTAACTAACATGGGCGATGCTGTTCGTATGGCATATCAATTGGGTAACCCCGGTGATTGCGTGTTGTTATCTCCATCATGTGCCTCATTCGATTTGTTCGAAAATTACGAAGACAGAGGAAAGAAGTTTAAAGAAGAAGTGATTAAACTGTAATCACCTCTCCTAAATCCTCTCCGAAGGAGAGGACTTAAAGACAAATGCAAAATGCAGTGGAACTATTTTGATAACCAACAACTCTTCGTAAAGAAGGTTGTATTAAAGTCTCCTCCTTCGGAGGAGATTTAGAGGAGGTTGCTTATGTTGTATTATCTCTTTAAATTTTTAGATACTCATTACAACTTCCCGGGAGCGGGGCTGTTCAACTTCATCTCGTTTAGGGCTGCGGCTGCGGTGTTGCTATCATTGGTTATTTCTATGTTGTATGGCGGAAATCTAATTGCTCTGCTTCGCAGAAAACAAATAGGAGAAACAATAAGAGAGTTAGGTTTGGCGGGAGAAAATGCAAAGAAGGGAACGCCCACCATGGGAGGTTTAATCATTCTCGGTTCTATCTTAATTCCAACACTGCTTTTTGCGAGACTTGAAAATGTTTACATCATCCTTATGCTTATAGCTACGGTGTGGCTCGGTTTAATTGGTTTTGCCGATGACTACATTAAAGTGTTTAAGAAAGACAAAAAAGGATTAGCTGGAACGTTTAAGATTATAGGTCAAGTTGGTTTGGGAATTATTGTAGGCACTACGCTTTACTTCAACAAAAATGTGGTAACGAAAGAGGAAATACCACAAGGAGAAGTTTACAAATACGATAGCGAGAAAATTTCGAAGATTACCGATGACAACCTGAAAGTTCATTACATGGTAACCGAGAAAGCGCCTACTACTACTATTCCGTTTTTAAAAAGTCATGAGATTGATTACTCCGTGGTGCTTTGCGCCATCAACAAAGACTGGTGCAAATATGCCTGGCTCATTTTTATTCCCGTGGTCATTTTTATTATCACCGCAGTCAGCAACGGAGCCAACCTTACCGATGGCATTGATGGATTAGCCACAGGCACGTCTGCTATTATAGGAGTCACACTTTTAGTTTTTGCTTACGTTTCGGGTAATATCATTTTTGCCGATTACCTCGACATTATGTACATACCCAACGTGGGAGAACTCGTAATTTTTATTGCTGCTTTTGTGGGTGCCTGCATTGGCTTTTTATGGTATAATGCTTACCCTGCCGAAGTATTTATGGGTGACACTGGCTCACTGGCACTAGGTGGAATCATTGCCACACTTGCCATTATTGTTCGTAAAGAGTTACTCATCCCTGTCATGTGCGGTATCTTTTTAATGGAGAACCTGAGCGTGGTAATGCAGGTAAGCTATTTCAAATACACCAAGAAAAAATTTGGTGAAGGCAAACGAATCTTCCTGATGTCGCCTCTTCATCACCATTATCAAAAACTAGGCATGAACGAAAGTAAAATCGTTTCGCGCTTCTGGATTGTAGGAATTCTGCTCGCTATTCTTACAGTTGTTACGCTCAAGATTAGATAGCCCTCCATCTGTTTTTATGATTAAGCATTACAACATTACGGTTCAAGGTAAAGTGCAGGGAGTTTCTTACAGAGCTTCTGCAAAACAAATGGCTGTCCTTCTTTCTGTAAATGGATTTGTATGCAATTTGGCAAACGGAGATGTTTATGTGGAAATAGAAGGTGACGAAGATTTATTGACAAAATTTATTCAGTGGTGTCACCATGGACCCGGTAACTCCTGTGTAAAATACGTTTCAGTTCAGGAAGGTGTTGTTCAAGGGTTCAAAGGTTTCGAAATTCAGGAAAACAAATAGCATTTGCTTTCCTCCCTGCCATTTTGCCGCCTCTCCTTCTGAGTTTAAATTCAATTCCTTCGGCTTTTGGCAGACCGAATCTTCAAAATGTCACATTCTCTTCCTGTTTTTGCTGCGGCACAGCTATTGCCTTAAACGCGCCAAACAAAAACTAAAGACTTATGGGAAAGATAATTGGAATTGACTTAGGAACCACCAACTCGTGTGTTTCGGTAATGGAGGGTAACGACCCGGTAGTTATTCAAAATGATGAAGGAAGAAGAACTACGCCAAGTATTGTGGCGTTTCTGCCTAATGGCGAGCGCAAAGTGGGTGACCCTGCAAAACGTCAGGCGATTACTAATCCAACCAAAACCATTTCATCTATCAAGCGTTTTATGGGTATTCGTTTTGGCGAAGCCGGAAAAGAAATTCCGCGTGTGCCTTACAAAGTAGTAAAGGGCGATAATGACAGTGTGCGTGTAGATATTGACGGTCGTCTTTATACGGCTCAGGAACTTTCTGCGGTTATTCTTCAAAAAATGAAGAAGACTGCCGAAGATTATTTGGGGCAAACAGTTACCGAAGCGGTTATTACCGTGCCGGCTTACTTCAACGATGCACAACGCCAGGCAACTAAAGAAGCCGGGGAAATTGCGGGCTTGACGGTGAGAAGAATTTTGAACGAACCAACCGCAGCAGCTCTTGCTTACGGTTTAGATAAACAACACCGCGATATTCACGTGGCGGTTTTCGATTTAGGTGGAGGAACGTTTGACGTTTCGGTTTTAGAAATGGGTGATGGTGTGTTTGAAGTAAAATCAACCAATGGCGATACACACCTGGGTGGCGATGATTTCGACCATGAAATTATTCAGTGGTTGGCGAACGAATTTCAAACCGAAGAGCGCGTTGATTTGCGCAAAGACCCTATGGCTTTGCAGCGTTTAAAAGAAGCGGCTGAAAAAGCAAAGATTGAACTTTCATCTTCGCAGGAAACTGAAATTAATTTGCCTTACATAACTGCAGTTGACGGTGTGCCTAAACACTTAGTGCGCAAATTGAGCCGCGCAAAATTCGAACAGCTTTGCGATGTGTTGGTAGAAAGAACTTTAGAGCCATGCCGCCAGGCATTGAAAGATGCCGGATTGGATGCTTCTAAAATTGATGAAGTAATTCTGGTAGGTGGTTCTACGCGTATCCCGAAAATTCAGGAAGTGGTAGAAAAATTCTTCGGCAAAAAACCTTCGAAGGGTGTTAACCCCGATGAAGTGGTAGCTGTAGGTGCAGCTATACAAGGCGGAATTTTAAGTGGTGAAGTGAAGGATGATATCGTGTTGGTAGATGTAACTCCGCTTTCACTTGGTTTGGAAACTATGGGCGGTGTAATGACTAAATTGATTGAGTCGAACGCTACTATTCCTACAAAAAAATCGCAGGTGTTTACTACGGCACAAGATAATCAGCCATCGGTTGAAATACATGTGTTGCAGGGCGAAAGAGCGATGGCCAAAGACAACCGCACACTCGGAAGATTTCACTTAGATGGCATTCCGCCAGCTATGAGAGGCACACCGCAAGTGGAAGTTACTTTCGATATTGATGCCAACGGAATTGTGCACGTGCATGCTAAAGACAAAGGTACGGGCAAAGAGCAATCTATACGCATCGAAGCTTCTTCAGGTATTTCGAAAGAAGAAATTGAGAAGATGAAGAACGAGGCAAAAGCCAATGAAGATGCCGATAAGAAAGCGCGCGAAGAAGCCGAGAAAGCCAATATGATTGACTCGCTCATTTTCCAAACCGAAAAGCAAATGAAGGAAGTAGGCGATAAAATACCGGCTGATAAGAAAACCGCTATTGAAACAGCTTTGACCGAACTGAAAGCAGCCAAGGAAAACAAGGATGTAGCCGCTATGGATAAAGCAGCCGAAACGTTAAATAACGCATGGCAAGCTGCTTCGCAGGATATTTACAACGCTACTCAAAGTGCCGCACAACCAGGTGATGCTCAGCCAACTGCTGACGAAAACCCGGAAGCTAACGCAGAGAATGTGCAAGACGTTCAGTATGAGGAAGTAAAAGACGATAAAAAATAGTTGGAGACTGATGGTGAAAAGTTGAAAGGTTTAGCCGTAATTTGCCACCCCGTTCAACTATAACCCGAGCTAATTATAAAAATGTTGGATGTTGCCATGGTTTTCACTATAGGTGACAGTCCCGCCCCAAAAGGGCGGGATTTTTTTTGCAAAAAAATCCCTTCTGCATTTGCAGAAGGGACCACCCTATTTAACCCACGCTTTTATTATCTGTGTTGCATATCGTGTTTCTCTACAAAGATATTTCTGCTTGCTCTTTCCTGTTCGATTCTCAGTATGGCGCGCTCCTGCGGAGTTACTACACCATCTGCTTTTGCGCAGCGTTTGTCATGTTGAATTTTTGCCTGTTGCATTTCTAAGCGCATTGTTTCCTTGCGTGTGAGTTCTCCGGTGGCAACTCCGGCTCTTATTCTGCATTGTTCCTTAAATTGTTGGTGGCGTATTCCCGGAGTTCTTTCGCCTTGCGCATTTATTTTTTGTGAAGCCGTAGTTCCCATTGCGAAAAGAATTATTCCTATGATTAGTCGTTTCATGATTTCTGTTTTTAAAATGGTTTAAAAAATATTTACCGCGGTTATGTTTCTGTGACGCAACAAATGTTTTTCGGTTTAATGGTGCGCTTATTTTTTTTTTCTTTGTTGCTCATTCATTTAAAAAACAAAGATGCTACTACAAGGTAAAACAGCGTTGATTACAGGTGGAACTAGAGGTATTGGCCACGCCATTGCCAAACGATTTGCAGCCGAAGGATGCAACGTGGCTTTTACGTTTGTGAATAGCGAAGACAAAGCAAAGGAGTTAGAAAATGAGTTGAATGCAGTTGGAGTAAAAGCAAAAGCATATAAGAGTAACGCAGGTATTTATAGCGAGGCCGAAAAATTAGTGGAGGATGTAGCGAAAGATTTTGGAGCAATTGATGTGTTGGTGAACAATGCAGGAATTACCAAAGACAATTTGATTTTAAGAATGACCGAAGAGCAATGGGATGAAGTGATGGCGGCAAACTTGAAATCTGTTTTCAATCTTACTAAACATGTTTCTAAAATTATGTTGCGGCAGAAACATGGTTCTATCATCAATCTCAGTTCTATAGTTGGAGAAAAAGGGCAAGCAGGTCAATCGAATTATGCGGCATCAAAAGCGGGCATTATAGGTTTTACAAAATCTATTGCCGATGAATTCGGTTCGCGCAGTATTCGTTGTAATGCTATAGCACCAGGCTTTATTGAAACCGATATGACGAATGTATTGGGCGAAGAGTTGAAAAAAAGTATTCTCGAAAAAATTCCGATGGGCAGAATGGGCAAGGCTGATGAGGTGGCAAACGCTGCTGTTTTTCTTGCCAGCGATTTAAGTACGTATTTGAGTGGACAGGTACTGAGCGTGTGCGGAGGCATGAATAGGTAATTATATTGCGGCAGCTAAATGCAAACTGATAATGAGTTGTGGTTTTTGTTTCAACAAAAACTATTAACCAACTAAACTGTAAATTTTGAATCCAACTTTCTCTTTTCAATATCCTTCGTGGTTTATTATTTTTTGTTTGGCGCTTGGTGCGGCTTATGCGGCTTTCCTCTATTACCGCGATGTAACTTTTGATGATAAAGATTCGGTTTCTAAATACTGGAAGTTTGCTATGGCCGGCTTCCGTTTTCTTACCGTTACTATTCTTGCCATTCTTCTTCTCTCGCCATTTATAAGAACACGAAACACGAAAACTTTTAAACCGATTATTGCTGTTATTAATGACAACAGTGAGTCCGTACTAAGTGGATTGCAAAAAGATTCTTCCGAATTTGAAAAAAAACTTAGAACGTTAATTGATAAACTGAGCGATAAATATGAAGTGGCAGAGTTTAATGCCGGTGATGATTTGAAGCGAGGAATTGATTTTTCTTATCGTGATAAGTCAACCGATTTAAGTGCGGCCATTGAACAAGTAAACGATTTGTATTACAACCAAAATCTGGGTGCTGTAGTTTTAGCAAGTGATGGTATTTACAACAAAGGAATTAATCCGGTTTATTCCGCTGCAAAATCCTCTTACTCTGTTTACACCATTGCATTGGGCGATACTACTATTCAAAAAGACCAAAAACTTTCCAACGCTTACTATAACAAAATTGCTTACCTCAATAATCAATTCAGTTTGAAGGTTGATGTAGAGGAAAATAATTTAAAGGGAAAGAATGTAAAACTTACTGTTGTACAATTGGAAACAGGCAAAGAACCTAAGTTACTTCAAACAAAAGAGATTGCTTACACTTCCGATAATTTTTTCCAGAGTTACGATTTTATTCTTTCGGCTAACGAAGTAGGTATTTCACATTATCGTATTTCACTTTCTAGTTTAGAAGATGAAGTTACCTACAGGAACAATGTGCGCGATGTGTTTGTTGAAGTGCTGGATGGAAGACAGAAAATTTTGTTGGTGGCTAATTCACCGCATCCTGATGTGGCAGCTTTGAAAGCGGCTATTGAAAGCAATAAAAATTATCAGCTAGATGTAGAGTTTGCCGAAACTTTTTCAAAGAAGTTGAACGACTACAATCTGGTTATTCTTCATCAACTACCTTCGGCTACTCAGAAAATTCAAAATATTTTAAAAGAAGCGCAAGAACAGAAAAAACCTTTGCTCTTTATTATTGGTTCACAAACTTCTTTGCCCGATTTTCAAAAAGCACAAAATGGAATTATAGTAAAAGGAAACACGGATAAATTCAATGATGTAACTGCAAGTGTGGCGAAAGATTTTTCGCTGTTTACGCTATCGGATAAAACTTTGCAAGCCGTTCCAAAGCTACCGCCTTTCACCTGTTTGTTTGGTGAATTCAATCCTAATCCGTCTTCAAAAATTTTGCTGCACCAAAAAATAAATTCGGTTGAAACCGATTTTCCTCTATGGTTATTCAATGAAAGCGGGGATGAAAAATTCGGGGTGATATGCGGAGAAGGAATATGGAGATGGAGATTGTATGACTATATGCTCAACAAAAATCAGGATGCTACTAACGAGCTAATCAATAAGACCGTGCAGTATCTATCGGTAAAAAGCGACAAACGTCCGTTCCGTGTTTCATTGCCAAAAAATATTTTTGAAGATAACGAAGCCATCAGTTTTGAAGCGCAACTTTACAACGCTAATTACGAGCTCATCAATTCTGCCGATGTAGAAATGAAAATTAAGAGCGATGCCGGCAATACTTACGATTATCAATTCAACAAAACAGAAACAGCTTACAATTTGAACGCAGGTTTTTTACCAGTTGGTAATTACGCTTACAACGCTTCGGTAAAATTCGGCAACTCTACTTACACGGCTAACGGAAAGTTTTCGGTAAGTCCGTTGCATTTAGAAGAAATGAGAACCCGTGCCGACCATCAGGTTTTGTATCAGTTAGCTTCGCAACACAATGGGGCTATGCATTACATCAATGATTTAGAAAACATTGCCGATGAAATTGATTCGAAGAATAAATTGAAACCGATTTTATACGACACCTTTTTTACTGATAGTGCCATCAACATGAAATTGATTTTCTTTTTGCTGTTGATTTTGATATCAGCAGAATGGGTAACCAGAAAATATTTGGGCGGATACTAATCCCTTTACTTCGGAGCCTTCTTCATTAAATACAAAGCAAGCCCGGCATACAAAATATTCGGAATCCAAACACCAAGTACCGGTGGAAGAGAAGCATTGGTTGAAAATGTAACGGAGAATTTCATAATCATTTCGTATGCCGCGCTTAAGCCTATTCCTAATACAATATGCCAACCCAAACCACCGCGCATTTTGCGCGATGCTACACTTACACCTATCAAGGTCATAATGTAGATACTGAAGGCAGATGAAGTTCTTCGCCATCTTTCAACTTCATAAAATTCGGTGTAAGCTTGACCGCCTTTGTGCATAAAATCTATGTAACTAATTAACTCGGGCGTGGTCATGGTTTCTTTTTCATGTTCGGTAAATGAAAAATCATCAGGCGTGAAAACATAGCTGGAACTCATCAGTTCTCCGTTTGTAATTTTGTCTTTGTCATCGCCCAACTCACGAATATAATAGTTGAAAATGCGCCACTTTTTGGCTGTGCTATCCCAGTTTATTTTTTCAGATCGAAGTTTGTAAACGAGCTCGCCATTTTTGAATTTGTCTAATGAAAACTTGTATCCTTCTTTATCTACAGGTTTGTAATTTTCAAAATAGACAATCGTGGTGCTGTCAATTCTTCGGTGAAAGTTATACCGCATTCCTTCATAAGGCTTGTATATGAATTTTCGTTCAAACTCAATGCGTTTGCTGTTAGAATACGGAACGTAATAATGATTACCCATGTAAAACACCGCGGCAATAATGCTTGCTCCCATAAAATAAGGAAACAACATGCGATAGAAACTTGTTCCGCTGTTGAGAATGGCAACAATTTCTGAACGTTCGGCTAACTGCGAAGTGAAAAAAATTACCGCTACTAAAACGAAGAACGGACCAATAAGTGAAGTGATGTAAGGAATGAAATACACATAAAAACCGAAAATTACCCCGCTGAACGTAGCGTGATATTCCATAAAGCTGTCAATTTTTTCGCTTAGGTCAACTACAATGGTAACTCCTAGCAGCAACGCCATGATAAACACGAACGTGCCGAGAAAATTTTTGAGAATGTACCAATCCAGTTTCTTCATAACCGCTGCATTAGTTTTACGATGGCTTCTTTTTTCCAAACAGCAAATGTTCCTTCTATAATTTTCTTACGCGCCTCAGTAAGCAACCATAAATACAAACTTAAATTATTGATGCTCGAAATTTGCGCGCCCAACATTTCACCAGTATGAACTAAGTGCCGAAGAAACGCTTTGGTATGTGTGCGCATCAATTCACAATCGCTTTCCTCATCAATAGGAGAGAAATCATCTTTCCATTTTTCGTTCTTGATATTCAGAATTCCCTGCTTGGTAAAAATCATTCCGTTACGTGCGTTTCGTGTTGGCATTACACAGTCAAACATATCAATGCCCAATGAAATTCCTTCGAGAATATTGGCAGGTGTTCCCACTCCCATCAAATAGCGCGGCTTATCTTTTGGAAGAATATCACAAACCAATTCTGTCATTTCATACATGTCTTCATTAGGTTCGCCCACACTCAAACCACCAATAGCATTTCCTTCTGCATTCATAGATGTAATAAACTCGGCACTTTCTTTTCGCAGTTCTTTGTAAACGCTTCCCTGCACAATTGGAAATAAACTTTGCTCATAACCATAAGCACCCTCGGTTTCATTGCAACGCGTGATGCACCTTTGCAACCAACGATGCGTTAAGTGCATGGAATTTTTTGCATAGGTAAATTCGCAGGGGTAAGGGGTGCATTCATCAAACGCCATTATAATATCAGCTCCTATTTTGCGCTGAATATCTATTACACCTTCGGGCGAAAAAAAATGTTTCGAGCCATCTATATGGCTTCTGAACTCCACACCTTCTTCTTTTATTTTTCGAATAGATGCGAGCGAGTGAACTTGAAATCCGCCACTGTCGGTCAGCATTGGTCTATCCCAACTATTGAATTTATGTAGGCCGCCTGCTCTCTCAATTATGGAAGTGCCCGGGCGCAGGTACAAGTGATAAGTATTACCGAGAATTATTTGCGCGTTGATGAAATTCTTGAGCTCGTGCATGTGTACCGCTTTCACCGCGCCCAAAGTGCCTACGGGCATAAAGATGGGTGTTTCAATTTTGCCGTGTGCGGTAAAAATTTCTCCTGCGCGGGCTTTGGTGTTTTTGTCTTGGGCAACTAAGTTGAATTGCATGGCGGGGCGAAAATAGAAGAAACGCGGTATTGGAATTATGAAATACAAACTACGAAATCAGAAATTCTATCTTTCGCTTTTAAACAAACCTTATAGGTTTTAAAAACCTATAAGGTTTCAAGAACAGCAAACAAATTTTTATGAAAACAATTTTTACAACTCTTCTTCTTTTCGTCTCCTTGTTTTTATCTGCACAAACATACAACAGCCCCGAGAGTGCAGAGTATGATGTCAATCACCAGCGTTACATCGCTTCCAATACTTCAGCCAACAATATTCAGCAACAAATTCCGGGCAGTGCGCCAACGCTTTTTAAAACGGGTGTAACAAGTCCTTACGGAATTGTAATTGTGGGCGATACCGTTTTTGTGTGCGCGCAAAGCGGTTATATCAAATCGTATAATTTAACTACCACTGTACTTACAAGCAATGTAAATCTCGGTGCTTCTTTCCTCAATGGTATTTGTGCCGATGATGCCGGAAATATTTTTGCTTCTGATTTTAGTGCCAAGAAAATTTACCGCTACAATATTGCTACACAACAATTCAATATTTTTTGCAGTACCGGAACTAAAACCCCTAACGGAATTTTGTTTGATGCAGCGCAACATCGTTTGGTTATGGTTACCTGGGGCGCAAGTGCATCGTTGCAGGCAATCAGTTTAGCTGATTCAACTGTTACTAATCTTAAAACTTCTACCCTTAGTAATTTCGATGGCGTGGCTATGGATGAAGACGGTAACTATTATACTTCCTGCTGGGGCAATAACAGCATTATGTTTTTCGACTCTGCTTTGTTGAATGCTCCTTTGCAGGTAGTTACCGGATTGCACAGCCCTGCCGATATTTTTTACAATACGCTTTCCGACACTTTAGCCGTTCCGAATTCTGCTTCGCCATATTCTGTAGGTTACTACGGCTTTCCTCGCCCTAAACCAACTAATGATTTTGCAAACGCAACAGTTGCTGTGCAGCAAAGCATTTGCGTTTTGCAAAATGATTTAATAAGCGGAAATATTCCGCTGGTGTTGCAAAGTTTTTCTACGCCTCAATTAGGTATTGCTGTTACTAATGGCAATTGCATTGACTACACAGCAAGCACAGTTGGAAACGATACAATCACTTATGTTGTTTGCTCGGTGGACACACCATCATTTTGTAGAAAAGGAATTTTAGTAGTAACCAATAGTCTTGGCGCAGGCAATCATGCACCAGTTGCAAATAATGATACAGCAAGCACTACACAACCGAATTCAATTAGCGTAAACGTAGTTGCAAATGATTTAGATGCCGACTTAGCCGACACACTCTGTGTTACTTCTGTCTATGGCTCTAATTACTTTTCGCTTGATGCTTCTAATTGTGGCAATGTGATTTTTACTCCCGATTCTTCTTTTGTAGGCAACGATACCTGCTGGTATGTGCTATGCGATAATGGAAATCCTGTTTTGTGTGATACGGGGATGTTTGTGGTGATGGTGAGTGCTTGTGCAGTGCCTGATTTTAGTTTGAGTTATTTATGTTACGGTGGTTCACCTGCCCCTCAATGGGGATGTTACGTTTCTGGTTCGGTGATTGCTACAGGTAATTTACAGAATTCAATTTCATGGGAAATTAAAAACCCTTCTCAAGGATTTGATTCAATATTAATAAATGATGATACCCTTATTATAGGTTCTAATCCTGACTTTGGACTTCCTCCAGGAGAAATTCAACTAAGTTGGGGACCTGTATGGATAATTTGTGCGACCGCCCAAAATTCTTGTGGCTCAACCACTGTTTGCGATACTATTACAATTTTATGGGGAGGCATCTCCGAAATTTCCCTCTCCAATATTTCTCTCTTCCCTAACCCTGCCAATAATCTTTTAACCATTGATATGCAAAACAACAATGAAGAAATAGTGCGTAGTTATTCTTCTATTGAAATTGTAAATGCATTGGGTGAAAAACAAAAATCAATTGCACGAAAAGGAACGAACAAAATTGTTTCGTTGGATGTAGCCGATTTGCCAAACGGAATTTATCTGGCAACAATAATTTCAGATAAAAAGGAAAGAAGAATGCTCGGGAAGTTTACGATAAATAGATAGACTATGAAAAGGGAAAGTGAGAAGGAGAAAAATGCAAGACTTGATTTGCTCATGGATAAAATCAAAATTGGTGTTCAAAAATCTTTCGAAGAATTTCTCGAAGAATCAATTCGCAATAATGATGAACTCGTCATTATGCGCAACAACAAAGTAGTACTCGTTCCTGCAAGCGAAATAAAATTGAAGAAATAAACTACACCGTTTATAAATTAAAAAGCCCTGTCACAAAAATTGCGACAGGGCTTTTTTGTTGTACGAATAATTAAGCCAAATCAAATCGATCAAGATTCATCACCTTGTTCCATGCGGCTACAAAATCCTTTACAAATTGCTTTTGAGAATCTTTACTTCCATAAACTTCAGCCAATGCTCTTAATTCGGCATTGGAACCAAAGATAAGGTCGGCACGAGTTGCGGTCCATTTCATTTCTTTTGTTTTGCGGTCGCTTCCTCCAAATGCATGTTGTCCGCTGTCGAACGCTTTCCAAGTGGTGTTCAAGTCGAGCAAGTTCACAAAGAAATCGTTGGTCAAAGCTTCTGCTTGTTTAGTGAATACACCATACTTAGAATTATCAAAGTTAGTATTCAACACACGCATACCTCCAATCAACACAGTTAATTCAGGTGCAGTTAATGTCATTAGTTGTGCTTTGTCCACCAACAATTCTTCTGAAGCAACTTTATGTTTTGGTTTAAAGTAATTGCGTAAACCATCAGCTGCTGGCTCCAACACAGCAAACGATTCCACATCGGTTTGCTCTTGCGAAGCATCTGCGCGACCAGCAGTGAAAGGAACAGTTACATTTTGACCTGCGTTCTTTGCTGCTTTTTCTACGCCTGCACATCCTGCTAACACAATCAAGTCAGCCAATGAAACTTGTTTGCCGCCAGTGCTAAATTCTTTTTGAATTCCTTCAAGCGCAGTCAACACTTTTGCTAATTGAGTAGGATTATTTACCTCCCAATTTTTTTGTGGAGCCAGACGAATACGTGCACCATTTGCACCACCGCGTTTATCGGAACCACGGAAAGTTGATGCCGAAGCCCATGCAGTAAAAACTAATTCTGACACTGATAATCCTGATGCAAGAATTTTGCTTTTCAATTCAGCAATATCTTTTTCGTCAATTAATTTATGTGTAACCGCAGGAATAGGGTCTTGCCAAATCAATTCTTCCTTCGGAACTTCTGCACCAAGATAGCGTGCAATAGGACCCATATCGCGATGTGTCAATTTAAACCACGCGCGTGCAAACGCGTCAGCAAACTCTTTCGGATTCTCATAAAAACGTTTTGAAATTGGTCCGTAGATTGGGTCTAATCTCAACGCAAGATCAGTCGTCAACATCGTAGGCGCGTGAGTCTTTGATTTGTCATGTGCATCAGGCACGGTGCCCGCACCTGCGCCATCTTTCGGTTTCCATTGATGCGCACCGGTAGGGCTTTTACTTAATTCCCATTCGAAGCCAAAAAGATTTTCGAAAAAATTATTGCTCCACTTAGTTGGTGTAGTTGTCCATGCACCTTCCAAACCGCTGGTGATAGTGTTTACTCCATTGCCACTTCCGTGCGTATTTTTCCAACCTTGACTTTGCTCTTCAATACTTGCAGCCGCAGGTTCTGGTCCAACATATTTATCAGGGTCAGCCGCACCGTGTGTTTTACCAAATGTGTGACCACCCGCAATCAACGCTACTGTTTCTTCATCATTCATAGCCATGCGACCAAAAGTTTCACGAATATCTTTTGCCGATGCAAGCGGATCAGGATTTCCATTAGGTCCTTGTGGGTTCACATAAATTAAACCCATCTGCACAGCGGCCAAAGGATTCTCCAATTCGCGTTCACCGCTGTGGCGATTGTCATCTAACCATTTTTGTTCCGCACCCCAATACACATCTTGCTCCGGTTCCCAAACATCTTCACGCCCTCCGGCAAAACCAAACGTTTCAAAACCCATTGATTCGAGCGCGCAATTGCCTGCAAGAATCATTAAATCTGCCCACGAAATTTTCTTACCATATTTTTGTTTGATAGGCCAAAGCAATAAACGTGCTTTGTCAAGATTTGCATTATCGGGCCAACTATTGAGCGGAGAAAAACGTTGTTGTCCTGCACCTGCTCCACCACGACCATCACTAATGCGATACGTACCTGCGCTATGCCAAGCCATACGAATAAAAAGCGGTCCATAATGACCATAGTCTGCCGGCCACCACTTTTGAGATTTCGTCATCAACTTTATGATATCCTTCTTAACAGCAGCCAGATTGAGTTTCTTGAATTCCTTTGCATAGTTGAACTTTTCACCCATAGGATTTGACAGCGAAGAGTTTTGACGAAGGATGTTTAGCTTTAATTGATTAGGCCACCAGTCGCGGTTTTGTGTTCCACCGCCCGCACTTTGTCGTAGAGATCCACCATGAAACGGACAATTGCCCGATGCGCTTAGAGTTGTGTTGTTTTCCATTTTTTACAGTTGATTTATTGTTTGTGATTTGTTTCATTCCGTCTTTCGAAACGGGAATAAATTTAGGTTGAACTCTATTTCTTTTCGCGCAAATATAAATGCCGCGCCATATTCAACAACTGATAAGGAAAATTAGTTCAAACGATTTCTTTCAGGCGTTCTAAAACATAAAACACCGCAGGGCAAGTGGTGCTGTTTTGAAAAGTAATGTTTGGTCGTTCGAAAAATTCCCCGCTATCGGTATAAGGATAATTAGCACAATCGCGCGGGCGCGCTTCGTAAATGCCGCAAAAATTATCGCTGCCCAAAAACGGACAAGGCGATTTTTTTACCACATAATCTCCGTCTTCATCTAAGCGTAAATATGTTTCAATCATATCGCCTTGCTTCATGCCAAGATATTTGGAAATGCGCTCGATGTCAGGCTTTTTAAATCGTGGCGAAATAGTTTTGCAGCAGTTGCCGCACTTGAGGCAATCTATTTTCGAAAACGCTTCGTCATGCAAATCGGGCAAATGCTTTTCAATGCCGCGCATGCGTTTGGCTCTGTCTAAAAACTGTTTGTTTTCTTTTTTCTTTTTCTCGGCTTCCGTGCGCCAATTGTCTAAACTATGATTCATGTGATTGTTTGAATACTATGATTGCTTTTTCTTCACTGGCTTTTGTACACGCTTTATTTCACAACTCTTGGCTCCAAAATTTATAAGTAAACCAACTTCCTTATTGAATGCCTCTAAATAATTTATTGCCTGAGCAAGATGAACATCTTCTAATTTGATGACAGCTTTTAACTCGACAAGAATTTTTTCTGCTACAAAAAAATCAACTCGTCTTGTTCCAATATCAAAACCCTTGTAGAAAATCTCCATTTCCACTTCTCTTCCAAAATTCAACTTCTCCAAATTCATTTCAATTTGTATAGCTCTTTGGTAAATTACTTCTTGAAAGCCATTACCCAAAATTCCATGAACCGCATAGGCGCATTTGATAATTCGAGCGGTTAATTCAGAGTGTAGGTATTCGTCTTTGATGATTTGCTCAGCCATAAAAAAATCTTTTCCACAAAGTAATCATAGTTTTCAGTAAATCATTTCAATCATAGTTCTGGCTGTTATATTCGCACCTCAATATGACAAAGCAATTCTCCTCTGTTCCCGCTGTTTTATTGTTGGCTGATGGAACTGTTTTCCACGGCAAATCGCTCGGCAAAATCGGAATTAGTTCCGGTGAAATTTGTTTCAACACTTCCATGACCGGCTATCAGGAAATTTTTACCGACCCCAGTTATTATGGGCAAATGATAATTATGACCAGCGACCACATCGGTAACTATGGAGTAAAAGCCGATGAAGCAGAATCGAAGACGGTAAAAATTGCCGGAGCAATTTTCAAAAAGTATTCAGCACAAAATTACTCGCGCATTAGTGGCGAAAGTTCATTGCAGGATTGGTTCGAGAAGAATAACACCGTTGGAATTTCGGAAGTAGATACTCGTGCACTCACTATTCACGTTCGCAAGAACGGAGCGATGAATTGCATCATCAGCTCTGAAACTACGGATGTGGAAATTTTGAAAAAGAAATTGAGTGAAGTACCAAGCATGGATGGTTTGGACTTAGCATTGAAAGTAACTACGACTGAACCGTATTTTTATGGCGATGAAAAAGCTAAACTGCGTGTTGCAGTTCTTGATTTCGGTATAAAAGAAAATATTTTGAAGTGCATGACCGACCGTGGCATTTACGCCAAAGTGTTCAACGCAAAAACTTCTTTCAAAGAAATGGAAACGTTTAAACCGAACGGCTATTTTGTTTCTAACGGTCCCGGTGACCCTGCTCCCATGGATTATGCTATTAAGACCGTAAAAGAAATTCAAGAAGCCAATAAGCCATTGTTCGGAATTTGTTTGGGTCATCAATTGCTGGCTTTGGCAAACGATATTCCTACACATAAAATGCATCACGGTCACCGGGGAGCAAATCATCCGGTGAAAAATTTAATCAGCGGGTTGAGTGAAATTACTTCACAGAATCACGGCTTCGAAGTTTCGAGAGAAGCGATTGAAAAGTCGAAGACCGTTGAAGTAACGCATGTGAACCTTAATGATAATACCATTGAAGGAATCCGCATTAAAGGAAAGAAAGCATTCAGTGTACAATACCATCCCGAGAGTTCTCCCGGTCCGCATGATTCAAGATATTTGTTCGACCAGTTCATCGAAACAATGAATCAGTAAGTTTGAAAATGAAAACCTGCCTTTTTCTATTGTCTATCGTCTATTGCCTATCGTCTTGCAACCAGCATTCAAATCAAATTCCTGTTGTTGGCGATTTAGATTCCTCGGCAATTGCCATTGATACTATGATGCAAAAAGGTTTTGAAAGTTCTTATGAGTTTCATAAAACATTAACCGTTCACGAAAAATTAGTTTACGATGTGGTGGGTTACGGTGGTTCTTCTTCAAATGGTGAGTACGCTATTCTAAGAAGAGGAGCTGATAACAAAGCAGACACAGTAATGAAAGGAAGGCGCGAGGGAATTATTGCTGACGCTTTTGTTGCCGATTCGAATAAAAATATGAGAGAGGAAATTTATGTAGTGATTCAAAATCCTGCGCAAATGTTTTTGAAGAAAACGCTGCGATATGAAGCAGCAAACTGATAGATAAATTTCTATCTCAAAAGAGTAATTGAACCTTTTCTCAGTTCATCTCTCTCTCCGTTCATGTAAGTAAGTTTTAACTGGTAGGAATAAATTCCTTGTGGTGCGTTTTCGCCTTGGTAAGTTCCGTCCCAACTAAAATGATGGTCGCTTGATTCAAAAACCTTTTCTCCCCAACGATTGAAAATCTGCATTTCCATAAATGCAATTTGGTCAAACGTTCCAAAAATCTGGAAAAAATCATTGTTGCCATCATTGTTCGGACTGAAAACATTGGGAACAAAAACAACATGCGGATTGGTTACAATCACTTGAACGGTTGCGTTGGCAGTACAGTTGTTTGCATTGGTAACTACAACTGTATAGCTGGTAGTTGCAGCAGGTGATGCAAGTGTAGAAGCGCAAGTAGCGCAATTGAGACCTATGGAAGGCGACCATTGATAATTTGTTACAACTGCTGAAGCAGTTACAATTAATGTAGTTGAACCTCCACTGAATATTTCAACAAACGGAGTTGGGTCAATGCTCACAGTAAGCAATGGCGGCTCTGCGATATTCATGTTTTCGGTTGCTGTGCAGTTGTTTGCATCAGAAACAGTAACGGTATAATTTCCACCCGAAAGTCCGCTAATTGTTGGCGCATTTTGTGAAGGAATTGTGTTCCATAAATATTGGTAAGCAGGAGTTCCTCCTGATGTAATTACTGATACTACTCCATCAGCGGAGCCAAAACAATTTGGAGGGATAAGAGTTCCTGCAATAACGGTAAGAAGCGGTGGTTCAGTAATCGTAACTGAAGCAGATATACTGCAACTGTTTGCATCAGTAACGGTAATTGAGTAAAGACCTGCTATTAGATTAATGGCACTGAAAGTATTTTGTGCATCGCTCCAAGCGTAAGTGTAAACGGGTGTTCCTCCGGAAACATTGATTGTTGCCGAACCTGTATTGTCGCCATTGCAAATTACATTCACAGTAGCGTTCATGTTAATTGACAAAGCAGAAGGTTCGTTAATAGTAACAGATGCGGAAGCACTGCAAGTATTTGCATCGGTAACTGTAACCGAGTAAGTACCAGCAACAAGACTTATTGCGCTTACGGTAGTTTGTCCATCGTTCCAACTGTAAAGGTATGCGGGAGTTCCTCCCGATACATTGATAGATGCAGAACCTATATTGCCTCCGTTACAATTCACATTCACCGGAGAGTTCATGGTTACGACAAGCAAAGAAGGTTCAGAAATAATAACCGATGCAGAAGCACTGCAAGCATTTGCATCAGTCAAAGTAACATCGTAATTGCCTGCGGAGAGATTTGTTATTGTAGAAGTAGTTTGTCCGCTACTCCATAAATAATTGTAGACTGTGGTTCCTCCTGTTGCAAGAGCATCAGCACTGCCATCGTTTGCACCATTGCAGCTTACGTTAGCTAAAGAGTTGATTGAAACCGCAAGCAACGCAGGTTCTGAAATGCTTACAGATGCAGATGCGCTGCAAGTATTTGCATCGGTTACTGTGATAATGTAGTTCCCCGAAATAAGATTTGTTATGGATGCAGAAGTTTGTGCGCTGCTCCACAAATAATTGTAAGCAACAGCTCCTCCGTTTGCAAGAGCATCTACACTTCCGTTATTTCCTCCATTGCAACTAACATCAGTAAATAAAGTTATAGAGATGGTAAGTGGATTTGGTTCTGATATTGTTACAGATGTAGAAGCACTGCAAGTATTTGCATCTGTTACTGTAACATTATAATTACCTGCTGTAAGGTTTGTTGCTGTGGCAACAATTTGTCCATCGCTCCATAAATAATTGTAGGCAACAGTCCCTCCTGTTGTAAGCACATTTGCGCTACCATTATTTCCTCCACCACAACTTACATCGGTAAAAGAATTGATTGTGGCAGTAAGCAAGTTCGGTTGCGAAACTGTTACCGATGCAGATGCTGTACAATTATTTACATCAGTTACGGTAACGTCATAATTACCTGCTGTAAGGTTTATTGCTGTTGCAGTAGTTTGCCCATCGTTCCACAAATAATTGTAGGCAACAGTTCCTCCAGCTGCAAGCACTGTTGCACTGCCATCATTTCCTCCGTTACAATTCACATCGGTAAATGAATTTATTGTAGCTGTAAGCAAACTTGGTTCTGAAATAATTACCGAACCCGATGCAGTGCATCCATTTATATCAGTAGCGGTTACTGAATAATTTCCTGGCGAAAGATTACCGGCTGTGTCGGTTGTTTGAATAGGAGATGAATTCCACGAATAAGTAAAAGGAGAATTTCCTGTGGCGTTTGTTGCGGCTATTGCATCGTTGTTTCCAAGGCAAGTAACGTTGGTTGATGTAGGATTTACAACAGGAATATTATTAACCACGACCTGAATAATTGTTGAATCGGAAAGCCCGTTCAAATCAGTAGCAACAACTTTGTAACTGGTTGTTGTAGCCGGACAAACAGAAAAAGGACCTGCACCGCTTCCAATGTTTGGTGTCCATACATAGGTATAAGGTGTAACTCCACCACTGGCAATTGCCGATACATTTCCACAGTCACCTGCACAAATCGTGTCTCCCGTTCCGGTGATTGTTACTCCACACGAGTTTACGTTTACAATAAGTATTCCTGTGTCGGAATAGCAATTAAAGTTGAGTGCGAGTTTTATAGTGTAAGTTCCAGCTGAAGAAAATATATGGACAGGACTTGCTGTTGTGGAAATATTATTTGCTCCGCTGGCGACATCACCAAAATTCCATTGAACCGATTGAACAATTCCTGCACCCATACAACTTGGTGGAGGAATGGTATAACTGAAATTTCCGTTCAAACAATTGATTGTTGAAGATAAAAGCGGATGATAATAGCTAATGTAAGTCGGGAAAAAATTCGGCAGCCCGAAATTACTTTGCATGCTGCCGAGCGAAAGACCATTGTCAACATAATTGCATCCCGCTCCCAATGTAGTTGAACTATTAATTACACCGAGAAAGCTTGATTGATACCGCGCCACATAAATTTTTTTATCGGGACCCAGTTGCATTGCTCCCATCCATGCAGAAGTTGAGGTACCTACCTGCAACTGTGAAGCGGAAATTTGTGCACTACTCCCGGCACATAAATTATACTGGTAAATTTTACTTGGATTGGTAGTGTTAGTATAGAGCAAAGCACCATCCGATGAAAATTCAACTCCGCATCCATAGGCATATCCTCCGCCTAAATTTACCGCGTTTGAAACAGCACCGGTTGTGTTGTCAAAATCGTATAACTCGACAATACTTGCATTGCTTCCGCCCGCTGTGTAGCGCATAACCATTGAAAGTTTATTTCCCGCAGGCGATGCTTTTAAATAACCAATAGACATTCCCGAACCGCCTGTATTAACTGTGCCGATAGAACTTGAAACAGGTGCTGCATTTAGTCCAGTTGCAGTAAGCAAATAACTGCGAAATTCATTTGTTCCCCAAAAGTGTGAAACAATCCAAATGTCGGTATTGTTGCAATGGCGCACAGCACAAATTCTTTCAGTCGTAGGTTGATATACTGCTATATTTTTTTGTGCAGTAACACCACCAAGCCCTGCGTTCAAGGTTATGTCTACTACTGAGTAACGAAAACCATTTGTGCTGGTAGCTAATGCCGCTGTAAAAATGTAATAGAGTTTGTTGTTGCCGGGCATCTGAACAATAATTGCCGATTGCGTTGAAGATGGGTCACCCATTAACCCTGTTCCATTCGCCATTACAGTATGCGTCTTGGTATAAACAGTAGTGCCATCGGTATAAAAAAGCAAATTGCCCGCTGCATCTGAAATAGATGCTACTCCTTCAATCGTATTTAACTGTCCGCCTGTTACCGGAGTTGGATTAGGATTGAAATGAAGTCCCGCATTGGCACCAAAATACCACCAGTTAGCCTCGCCTTGCGAAAAGGCAACTGATAGGCTAAAGCAAAAGGTTATTGCTAGTAGAAATTTGTTCACGCCATGAAAATAATACTATAATGATTTTAGACGGGTAATTTTTATCCGCCCATTGCATACCAATCTTTCACTCATTTCTTTTATGTTCGCGACCTCACACCATTAACCTTTTACATGGCACAAATTCAAAAAATACACGCGCGACAAGTTCTTGATTCAAGAGGAAATCCTACAGTTGAAGTAGATGTAATAACCACTAACGGAACGCTAGGCAGAGCCATTGTTCCTTCGGGAGCATCTACCGGAAAACACGAAGCGGTGGAACTGCGCGATGGCGACAAGAAAAAATATTTGGGCAAGGGAGTTTTGAAAGCAGTGAACAACATCAACACTTCTATTGCTAAGGAAGTTGAAGGCATTAGCGTGTTTGAACAAAATGCTGTTGACCAAATTATGTTGTTGCTTGATGGAACTCCTAACAAAGCAAAGCTTGGAGCGAATGCCATTCTTGCAGTTTCTCTCGCTGTGGCAAAAGCTGCTGCTGAAGAATTAGGAATGCCTTTGTATCGTTATGTAGGTGGAGTGAATGCGAACACGCTTCCGATTCCGCTCATGAATATTTTGAACGGTGGCGCACATGCCGATAACAAAATAGATTTTCAGGAATTTATGATTGTGCCAACGGGCGCAGATTCTTTTAGTGATGCATTGCGCATGGGAGTTGAAGTTTTTCATCATCTCAAATCTGTTTTGAAGAAGAAAAAATATTCTACCAACGTGGGCGATGAAGGCGGCTTTGCTCCTGAAATAGGAAGCAACGAAGAAGCAATTGAAACTGTTCTTGCGGCTATTGAAGCGGCAGGTTATAAACCCGGCAAAGATATTTTCGTTGCAATGGATGCGGCTTCTACTGAATTTTATGATGAGAAAAATAAAGTGTACCACTTCCACAAAAGCAACGGAAAGAAATTGAGCAGCGAAGAAATGGTGAACCACTGGGTAAACTGGTGCAAAAAATATCCGATTGTTTCTATTGAAGACGGCATGGCAGAAGATGATTGGAAAGGATGGAAACTGCTTACAGAAAAAATTGGAAACAAAGTGCAGATAGTAGGTGATGATTTATTTGTGACCAATGTAAATCGTTTGCAAAAAGGTATTGACGAAAAGATTGCCAATTCTATTTTGGTAAAGGTGAATCAAATTGGTTCCCTCACCGAAACTATAAATGCTGTTACACTAGCACAACGCAATTCATATACATCGGTAATGAGCCACCGCAGTGGTGAAACCGAAGATGTAACTATTGCCGATTTAGCCGTGGCACTCAACTGCGGACAAATTAAAACCGGCTCTGCTTCACGCACCGATAGAATTGCAAAATACAATCAGCTCCTTCGCATTGAAGAAGAACTCGGACCAATGGCTTACTATCCAGGAAGGAAGTTTAAGTACCTCCGTTAGTTTTTAGTAGCAAATTTTCTCTTTTACAGCTTTGTAACCTGTTCTCTTGTTTTGATATTGTTCAATGCTATTCTATTTTGTTGAGAAACTGTTCATAACAGAACTCCACCTTCCCGCGTTTGGTAAAACCTTTTCCTGGTTCATCCGTAAGCCTGTATTATAAGGAGGAACATGACCATGAAGCAGCTTGACCCAAACAGAAATTACTCTCAAAAAATAAAAATCTTACAAGGATTTTCTTGTGAGTTACGGAAGGCAGTTTTGCTTCTGTTTATTTCAGCGTTTTCAGTCCTTTCTATTCAAGCGCAAGTAGCGGTTGTTCAAAACGCTAACTCGCAAACACTTGCACAATTACTTGCAGGACCTGGAGTAACTATTACTAACTATACACTTACTTGCAGTGCAAACGGTACAGGAACTTTTAATAACGTAAGCTCGAATATCGGAATGCCGGGTGGCGTGGTAATGGCATCGGGCAGAGTAACCAACGTGCCACAAGTGGCTACTAATTTTGCATCATCATCATTCACCGCAACGGGAGATGCGCAATTATCTACACTCACCACAGGAACTATTTACGACCCCTGCGTTTTAGAATTTGATATTGTTCCGCAAGGACCGTTGTTGAAATTCGATTACGTTTTTGCTTAAGAAGAATATCCTGAATTTGTTTGCTCACCTTACAACGATGTGTTTGGATTTTTTATCTCGGGTCCAAACCCGGGAGGAGGAAATTATGCAAGCAAAAATTTAGCGACTATTCCGGGTGGAACCTTGCCAGTTGCCATTAATACGGTGAACGGAGGAACTTCTGGAACCTACGGTGGCACTACATGGAACTCATCGAATTGTCAATCGCTTACCAATACAACTTACTATCGCAATAATCTTTCACCCGTTAATACAAATATTTTTTACGATGGAATGACAACCGTTTTGACGGCAACTGCTTCGGTGGTTCCGTGTCAGGTTTATCATCTTAAAATTGCAATTGCCGATGTAGCGGATAGAATTTACGACTCAGGAGTTTTTCTTTCTGCTTACTCGTTTACCTCTAATCCAGTTTCTGTTTCAGCCATTTCTGCATTAGACTACGCAGGATTTTCTTCGGCTTATGAAGGTTGCGTTGGCGGAACTTTCACATTGACACTCTCGCAAATTCAAACGGTAGATGTTTATGTAAATCTTTCGATTACCGGCACAGCTACTAATGGAAGTGATTACACCGCCATTCCTTTAGTAGTTATGATTCCCGCTGGGCAATCATCTGTTGCCATTGATTTAAATCCACTAGTAGATGGAATTATGGAGCCTGCTGAAACAGTAACACTAGCCACGCTCGATCCTTGTACAGGTGCAGTTTCATCGAGCGCAACAATTACAATTCGCGATGATGTGCCGGCAACCATTACTGCCAGCGATACTACTTTGTGTTTAGGTCAATCAACACAATTAATTGCAAGCGGAGGAGTAACTTATTCGTGGAGCCCAGCTATAGGATTAAGTAATGCGAACGTTAAAAATCCGATTGCTACTCCTGCTGTAACTACAACTTACACTTGCTCTATGACCTTTGGTGCTTGTGTAAAAACAGTTTCGCAAACTATTTATGTGAGTCACCCAACGCTTGCTACTACTGTTTCTCCTGCTGCATCTATTTGCAACGGAGGAACAATTTTAATTTCTGCTTCACCATCAAACGGAGTTTTGCCTTATAGTTATTTATGGAGCAATGGTGCGGTTACGCCAAGTATCTCTGCAGTAGCAGGTGGAACTTATTCGTTGACTTCTACAGATGCTTACGGTTGCACAGCCAACGCTTCGCAAACAATTTCTATCGCTAATTTGAATGTAACGGGAACAAGCACAAATGTGTCGTGCATTGGCGGAACCAATGGAGGAATTGATATTTCGGTTACTGGAACTAACGCGCCCTTCACTTATAACTGGGGCGGTGGAATTGTTTCGCAAGACAGAACGAATATTGTTGCGGGAACTTACACGGTAACAGTAAGCAATACAGTTGGATGTTCGGTAACTGCTTCTTACACCATCACCCAACCAAATTCTAATCTTACTTCAACTGCAACAAACGTTTCTGTTTCATGCAATGCAGGAAATAACGGAAGTATAAATCTTACTCCAAACGGTGGAGTTTCGCCTTATACTTTTGCATGGAGTAATGCAGCAACTACAGAAGACATCAGTAGTTTAACTGCAAATACTTATTCGGTAACCATTACAGATTTCAACGGATGCAGCACTACACGAAGTGTAGTGATAACACAACCAACGGTTATTACAACTTCGGAAATTCATGTGAACGGAAATTGTTTTGGAGCTAGTAATGGTTCAATTGATTTGACAGTTAGTGGCGGCACAGGAGCTTATACTTATAACTGGAACAACAGCGCAAGCACGCAGGATATTTCTTCACTTCCTTCAGGAAATTATACAGTGACGGTTGCCGATGCAAACAGCTGCACCGTTTCAAGAACAATAAATATTTCTCAGCCAACTGCTATTACTGTTACACCAGCCTCAACTAGTCCTTCATGCTTTGGAAGTGCGAATGGTTCAATATCATTAGTTGTAAGCGGAGGAAGTTCTCCCTATACTTTTGCATGGAGCAATAGTGCTACAACACAAAACATTTCTTCGCTTGCCATAGGAACATTTACGGTAACTGTTTCTGATTTGAATCTTTGCACAGCCACAGCAAGTGCCACACTTACACAACCAACTGTGTTAAGCGCATCAACTACACAAACAAATGTTTCATGTAATGCAGGAAACAACGGAACAATTAATTTAACTGCAACAGGCGGCACCACTCCATACACTTACAACTGGGGCGGTGGAATTGTAACACAAAACAGAACATCACTTACAGCAGGAACTTACAACGTAACTGTAACAGATAATAAAAGTTGCACTGCAATTGCTTCT
>JAPLES010000064.1 GCA_026391075.1 Bacteroidota bacterium
ACAGTCGTTAGGGAATGTTGATAGTCTTGAATTTCATCTTTCATCAACCGATACTGCAGGTGGATTTGGGATGAACAACCCTGCCTACTTTGCAATGGATTATTTGATTACTGCCGATACAGCTTACGCACAACCAACCGCAAACGATGATGCGGTAAATACCACTTATTTAAACGATACAGTGATTGCTGTGCTTGCCAACGATGTAGGTTTAATCGCAAATCCTTACACGGTAGAATTGTTGAGTGCGCCACTTATTCCGGGTGCTACCGCTACTGTGGAGAATAATGAAATTCATTACACACCTGCTGTAGGAATTGTTGCTTCAGATTTACTCGTGTATCGTGTGTATGATGCGTTAGGTGCAAGTGATACGGCTGTTGTTTCTATTAACGTAACAGGTATTACCGGGTTTGATGAAATTGCGGATGTGGCTGCAAAGATTTATCCGAATCCGTTTTCTGAAAGTTTCGAGTTTCAAGTTTCGAGTTTCGAGTTGAATACAAATAGCACAATTCAAATTTTTGATGCAACAGGAAAAGAGATTGTGAAACAGCAACTTCAAACTCCCAACTTAGAACTTCAAACTTCGAACTGGAGTTCAGGAATTTATTTTCTGAAGATGAGTTCAGATCAAGGAATACTGGTTAAGAAAATTGTGAAACAATAATTCCTCAGACGAATGAAAATTAAAGCTTTAGAACAATGGAGAATCCTCTTAACCCCCTTTAGAGGGTTGGGGGTTTTCTTTTGTTTTTCGGTAAACGCTCAATTTGCGCCTGCTGCAGATATGATTGGTACAACTGCTATTTCAAAAGATAGCGCTGTGTTTGTTGAATGGGCAAACGCTTGTGCTATTCAACGTGGTTACTTAGATATTGCAACTCCGGATTCTGGCTTTGCAAATTATGGTGATGGAAACTCTGCCATAGGAACGGCAGGGCAAAACGGCTTTGTAAGTTTGGGAGATGGAGGAACAGCAACACTCACTTTTCAAAATTCAATTTACAATGGACAGGGTTTCGACTTTGCTGTTTTTGAAAACGGATTTTATACCGCAAGTCCGCTTGCATTTTTAGAGTTTGCGTTTGTTGAAGTAAGCAGCGATGGAAATAATTTCTTCCGCTTTCCTGTTACTTCAAACATTCAGGATAGCTCGCAAATTCCAATGAGCGGAGTTGATTGTTCGTTCGTAAATAATCTTGCTGGCAAGTATGTTTTTGGTTATGGCACTCCTTTCGATTTAGAAGAATTGAAAAATGAAATTGGATTAGATGTAAATCACATCACCCATGTTCGTTTGATTGATGTGGTTGGTTCTATCAATAATCAATACGCTACTCACGACCAATACGGACACAAGATAAACGACCCGTATCCAACTCCGTTTCCTTCGAGCGGTTTTGATTTAGATGCGGTGGGAGTTATTAATCAAGTGAATGCTTCCGCTGTTGAAGAGTTGAAGGTTGCGAGTTACGGGTTACGAGTTTTTCCAAATCCATCTTCAACTGATAACGTTACTTTGAAAGTGGACGAAGGATTGGTAGGAGCAAAATTGAAAGTGTTTGACATTACAGGGAAAACTTTAAACGAAGAGCGAATCCAATCTCAATACTCAATACTCAATACTCAATACTATTCCAAAGGAATCTACTTTCTCTCTATCGGCAATCAAACGACTAAGCTCATCATCGAATGAAAACAGTAACAACATTTCTGTTTCTTATTTGCTTGCTTACTGCGCAAGCAGAAAGAAAAGACACAGTCATGTTAGATGAAGTAGTGAAGATTGAAAAGTTGTCTTCCAATAATTTTCAATCTCCATTTACTGAGATGAAATATCAGAACGGAAAAAGATTGAGTGATGTGTTAGGAGAATTTTCATCGGTGTATGTAAAGAACTATGGAGTGGGGCAACTCTCGTCTATTGCTGTTCGCGGAACTTCTGCTTCGCAAACAGAAGTGCAGTGGAATGGAATAAAATTGAATTCACCTTCGCTTGGTCAATGCGACCTTTCGCTTTTCACCTTGGGCATGCAACAAGATTTGCAACTAGTTCGCACTGGTTATCGCGGAACAATCGGAGGAACTTTGCAAATGAATAATGTATTGAAAATCGATTCGGGCATTTCTGCCAACTTAAGTTTGCGTGCAGGAAGTTTTAAAACGTTTGAAGGAATTGGTTCAGTTCAATATGCGCGCAAAAACATTTCAGGCACTTCTAGTTTCAGCTATCTAAGTGCTGAAAATAATTTTCAGTTTCAGAATATTTTTAAAGAAGGGCATCCTTATCAGACGCAAACAAACGCTGTTGTTCGTCAACTTTCGTTTTTACAACAGCTTGGCGGCAAAATAAATTCACACAACGAACTGAACTTTAATTTGTGGCTTACAGAAGCGGACAGGCAAATTCCACCGATAATGAGTAAGGATGCAGCAAGTGAAAGTCAATATGATTATTCGTTGCGCTCCATGTTAAACTGGAAAGCAAAATATAAATTGCTGAAGTTGAGCTTTACTTCTGCTTACATTCAGGATAAACTTCGCTATAAAAATACTGAAGCATTGATAGATGAAACATCGTTGATGCAGGCATTCAGAAATGCTTTCACCACTACTTATTCCTTCCCTTTCAATTTAGTTTTGAATGCTGAATTAAATTATGATTTGGAACGCGCCAATGTTCGCGCTTATGGCGAAGCAAAGTCAAGAAATATTTTCGGAATGAAATTTTATACCGATTACTACTTAACGAATGGCTTGAAATTTCATTTCGGATTTAGAGAAGATATTGTCGGCAAAAAACCTTCTGTATTTGCGCCTGAACTCGCTATTAATTTTTCAAAGCGAACAAAGGATGCGAAGCATTCTTTCAGCAGTGCAGTTATCGCATCACGCAATTTTCGTTTCCCTACTTTAAACGATTTGTATTGGGTTCCCGGTGGAAATTCTGATTTAAAAAATGAACGAGCATGGAACGGTGAACTGAATTTTAAATATGCGAATCAAAAGTATTTCGACATTTCGTTGAATGGTTTTTGTCTTTATGTAGATGATTGGATTCAGTGGATTCCGCAGGGAAATATTTGGATGCCTGTAAACTACAAGCGCGTTTTATCGCGCGGGTTTGAAGCAAGCTTACATGCCACAAACGACAAGCACAACCCAAAAAGGTTTGCGATTCATTTTAATGCTTCTTACACTTTTACTAAAACAACCAACCTTGATGCGGCTAATGAATTTGACCAATCTGCAGGTATGCAGTTGATTTATGTGCCGCTTCATCGGGTAGTAGCCGGAGTTCAACTGCAGTACCGCAAATTTTATTTGCGCTCGGTAAATAGTTTTGTAAGTCGTGTTTTCACTTCCACCGATAATGTACAATTTCTCAAAGGATATTTTCTTACTGATTTAGAAGCAGGTAAGGATTTTACCATTGACAAGTATGAAATAGGAATGTCGTTTCGTGTCAATAATTTGGCAAATGCTTCATATCAAAACGTAGCACAACACGCCATGCCGGGAAGAAATTTTGAAGGAACACTTAGATTTAAATTTGACTGATGAACAGAATAACTCCGTTGCTCATTCTTCTCGCCTGTATTTCATCTTGTCATAAAGACAAAACTCCTGATTTGCCTAAGAGCAAAGGAGTTTACATCATTAACGAAGGCAACTTTGGTTTCGGAAATGCCGATGTTTCATTTTACAACCCCGAAACAAAAACAACTACTAACGATTTATTTAAAACAGTGAATGGCTATTCGCTTGGCGATGTGGAGCAAAGCATGTATATCAAAGATTCGGTGGCGTTTATTTTGGTAAATAATTCTGCGAAGATTGAGATGGTGAAGATTCCGTCATTTCAAAAAATCAGAACCATTACTATAAGTGGTTCTTCACCACGTTATATTCTTCCGGTTGATGATAGCATTGCATACGTTACCGAGCTGTACTCAAATAAAATTCATGTCATTAATTACCAAACAGGAAATCTGAAAGCAGATATTTCAGTGCCGCAATACACCGAGCATTTAGTGCGTGTAGATGAGTATGTTTTTGCCGAAGGCAAAAAGATTTACTCCAATCCCTCTTCAGAAGGGGCTGTTTACAGAATAAGAATTGCCGACAATACTTTTGTTGACAAAAAGGAATTTGCCGGTGATGCTGGTGGAATAGTGCAGGACAAGAACAAAAATATTTGGATTGCTCTTGATGAAGATTCAGCAACAAACACCAAAGCATCACTTGTTTGTCTTGATAAAAATCTGAACATGGTTGCTCAATATTCAATGAGTAGTTTTGGTCTTCATCCGAATCATTTGTGTATTGAAGGAAATGGAGAAATACTTTTTTTTCTGGCAAACAAAAATATTTACAACACGTCTATTTCAAATCTACAACCTACTATTCTCTTTACCTCAACTGCCTCTAATGTTTATTCAATGGATGTTGACCCGGCAAACGGAGATTTCTATTTAAGCGATGCCTTGGATTATGTTCAGTCGTCACATATTTATCGTCACGACAAAACAGGAACTTTGATTCATTCTTTCACTGCCGGAGTTATATCAGGCAATTTTGCTTTTACACATGAGTAGGAAATGGTTATTGGTTATTGGTTATTGGTTATTGGTGGCTTCATGCCATCAAAGAGTTTCTCATAAGGAAGAAACTAAAACGCATTGCATAAAAGAAGCATCGTTTCCTATAAAATACGCAAAAGGTTTTTCTATTGATTACTACAATGGCTTCAAAGTAATCACCGTAAAAGATTGGAGAGATACTGCGAAAATATTTGCTCAGTATGTTTTGCTTCCGCATGGAAAACCGGCACCGGTTGATTATGCGGATGCAGTTTTGTTAGATACTCCCTTGCGAAAAGTAATTTGCATTTCTACCAACCATATTTCTGCATTGGCGCAATTGGGATTGGTTGATTCCATTGGAGGTGTTGCAAATGTTGCACTCATTTATAACAAAGAAGTCGTTGCACGGGTTCAACAAAATAAAATACCTGATGTGGGCAGGGATGATTTGAACTACGAAAAAATAGTGGAGTTGAATCCGTCTTTTGTTTTCACTTCCGGCAATTGGGATGGTGGCGATAAAATGAAAATAAAATTGAATTCGCTGCACATAAAATCTGTTTTGAATTTAGATTACATGGAGCAAGAGCCACTAGCCCGCGCTGAATGGTTGAAGTTTGTTGCTACGTTCTATGATAGAGAAAAAGAAGCCGACAGTATTTTTCAAGAGCTCGAAAAAAACTATTTGACTCTGAAAGAAAAAGCAAAATCTGTTTCAGCAAAGCCATCTGTGTTTGCAAATATTCCTTTTAAAGAAATTTGGTACATGCCGTGTGGCGAGAACTATATGGCTAAACTGATTGCTGATGCGGGTGGAGATTTTTTATGGAAGGATGCAAAAGCAACTAATGGTTTAAATCTTAATTTGGATTACGAAGCGGTCTACGCGAAAGCTGCTGATGCTGATATATGGTTGTGTAATGGTTTTGCAGGTTCTCTGTCAGAAATAAAAGCTGCTGATAAAAAGAACACTTTTTTCAAAGCTTATAAAACAAAGAATGTTTTCAATAACGATAAACGAAACACACCAAGCGGTGGTTTTGATTTTTGGGAAAGTGGTGCGTTGACTCCTGATAAGGTATTAGCTGATTTGATTTTTATTTTTCATCCTGAACTCTTCCCTAATCACGAATTGTATTACTACCGAAAGCTGAAATGATTCGCAACAGAAATATTTTTTTGTTTATCGCTTTCGCATTTTGTGTGATTGCAGTTTTTTTTCTGCAACTCATACTCGGTTCCGTTTCTATTCCATTTTCAGAGGTCGTTTCAATTTTAATTCATAATACTTCAAGTAGTGAAGCTTGGAGAAATATTGTTCTAGAATCGCGCCTGCCTGCTGCACTTGCAGCGCTGCTTGCAGGCGCAGGGTTATCAGTTAGCGGCCTGCAAATGCAAACCATGTTCCGAAATCCTGTTGCAGGTCCTTATGTGTTAGGTATAAGCGCTGGGGCAAGTTTTGGAGTGGCAGTTTTTATTCTTGCAGCCAGCGCATTTGGAGTTACTGAAATTCATTTGCTAAGTAGTTGGAGTATCATCATAGCTGCTGCCGTTGGTGCTGTGTTTATTTTCTTCATCAACTTTCTTATTTCATTTCGGCTGAACGATGTAGTAGCTCTTCTTATAATCGGCTTAATGATTGGTGGCGGTATCAGTGCTTTGATTGAAATTATGCAATCATTTTCCAGCAACGAGGCGTTAAAGAATTACGTTCTGTGGACCTTCGGTAGTTTTCGTTATGTGGATACGAATCAAATTTTCTATCTGGCTTTAGTTGTTGTAATTGGTGTAGTGTTTTCATTTTTTCTTTCCAAGCCGCTTAACCTTTTATTACTTGGAGATACTTATGCAACAAGCACTGGACTAAATATTCGTGTTGCAAAAATCTTGATAGTTCTATGCACAAGTATTCTTGCCGGTAGCATTACCGCTTTCTGTGGACCAATTGGTTTTGTTGGTTTGGCTGTGCCGCATATTGCACGTTCTGTTTTTAAAACTGCGGACCATAAAATTCTTACTCCTGCATGTGTATTAATCGGTGCTGTCATTTGCGGTTTGTGTAACGTCATCGCATCTACTCCTGGCTCTGATAATGTGTTGCCGGTTAATGCTATTACATCATTGCTTGGCGCGCCTGTGGTTATTTGGATAATTCTTCGTCAACGTAAATTTTAAATGAAACTGAAAGCAGAAAAATTGAGTATCGGTTACGGAAATGATAATACCATCTTCCCCGAAATTTCTTTTGTTGCAGATGAAGGAGAAATGATTGCCTTGCTTGGAGTTAACGGCATCGGTAAATCTACTTTGCTTAGAACCATTTCAGGACTGCAAAAAAGTGTGAACGGAACTATTTCAGTAGGCGAGAAGCCGTTGGAAGGTTTAACGGTGCAGGAAAGAGCAAAACTCATCAGCATTGTTTTAACCGAGAAGATTTTCGTTGATAATATTTCTGTTCGAGACTTTGTTTCTCTTGGTCGCATGCCTTATACAAGTTGGCTTGGAAATTTAGCAGATGAAGATTTACAAGAGGTGGAGACGGTAATGGCTATTATGAAAATGCAGAGGTTGCAGGCCAAACTGTTCAATCAAATCAGCGATGGAGAAAAACAAAAAGTTCTCATTGCTCGTGCACTATGTCAGCAAACTCCGGTTATTATTTTGGATGAGCCAACTGCCTTTCTTGATTTCAGAAATAAAAAGGAAATTTTGGAATTGCTTTCTTCTGTTTCAAAAGACTTGAAGAAGATTGTAATTCTATCTACTCATGACATTGAAGCATCAGTACAGTATTGTAGTAAATGTTGGCTGATGACCGAAGAGAAAAAATTTGTGGAGATAGCGCGAAGTGAAAATTTTACCAGCGAAGTAATGAGTCAATTGTTCATTGAATCAAACCGCCACTCTTAACTTGCCTGCCGGTAAGCAAGTTCGTCATACATGTTTTCGATGAAGTAGATAGAGAGTTTATTTTTTACTTCAATTGATTTTTTGATCGAAACAAAAAAATCAACCAACTTCTTAAAGTCGGCTGGTTTCTGCATGTAGCCATCAGCTCCAAGGCGATAACACTCAATCATATCTTTTTTGTAATCGCTGTTGGTTACAATAATTACGGGAGTCATTTCCAAATCCAAATCGGTCTTTATTTTTTCGAGTACTTCTTTGCCACTAACCTTCGGCATATTCAAGTCAAGCAAAACTAAATCAAACTTTTTGTCAATGATTTTTGATGTGTCGAGCATCTCACAAGCTTCCTCACCATCATAGGCGTATTCCAATTCAATACAATCACCTAATTCAGCTTCTTTGATAGCCTCTTGAATTAAACGAACCTCAGCAGGATTATCTTCCACTAAAAATAAACGATAAGGTTGGGTGCGAACAACTGACATCATGTTTCTGATTTTGGTTACACCAAATGTAAATTCAAATTAGGCTCACGGTTCGTGCACTTATAAAACTGTACTTGTTGAAAAGGCGCTGTATAGCTTTTAAAAAGGACACCTTGAGGAATGCTGAATGCGGAACTCTAAATTCAGAATGAATAGAAACAAAAATGCGGAAATGAATCTTTGTATTCACTTCCGCATTCAGCTATTCAAATTTCTGAATTATTCTGTTCCTTCCTGTTTATCATCATCGTTTACTTTCATAAGCGACTTAGGTTTGTAGCTCGGATTTTCCAAATGCAGAATATAATCTTCCACTTGGTCGGCACTTATTCTTCTTGCCTTAATTACTTTTTCAGAATCGAGAATGTAAATCTGCGGAGTGCTTTGAATATCCCACTCATAACGGAAATTGCTGTGGCGTTTTGAATCACAAACGTTTGTCCAGTCCAAATTGTTTTTTTGAATAAACTCAATCCAGTCTTTGTAGTTTTCAATTTCCATGATGGCAGGACAGTAACCACCTACATCAATTCCCTTCTTTTTTAAATTGTGATACGCTTCTATAAGTACAGGAAGTTCCTTTTTGCAGTGACCGCAATCCGGGTCCCAGAAAGCAAGAATGGTGTACTTTGCTTTAATGTCCTGTAATGATTTCCATTGCGTTTCGGTTGAATCGGTAGGTAGAATTAAACGCTGTGCTTTTTTGCCAACCAATACTGGATCTAATCGTGTAGCGCGGTCGCATATTTTAAACCGTTTTGCAGTATCAATCCATGGTGTAAATTCTTGATTGCAGAAATATTTTTTACCAAAGTGAACATAGGCCGCATCAAAACCCATGATTTTTGAATTCGCCATTTCATTAAAAACATAAGTGAGGATGTAACGATACAATTCATTCTTCTTATCTGTTTTGTTGATTAAATCATCACCGGCAACAATAATTGAATCGGGAACTTGCACCACTGTTTGGGTAAAGAAGGTTTTCATTTTGTTATGAAAAACAGGACAACGCAAGAGCCGCTCGTCTTTCAAATCAACATTATCCCAATAGTGCGCTTTGTAAAAACGCCATTGCCAAGCCGAGTCAACAATTTTTCCGCTTGCATCTCTTGGTGCATCCGGCACCTCCACATCTTTCATTGCACGAAGTAATTTGCCATAAAACAAATCGGGCGATTTTGTCATCACTGCATTACGTTCTGCTTTTACCTCCTTGTCAATTTGAACTAACTGCATTCTAAACACTTCTTTATCTTTCGTTTCTTTTGCCGCTTTATAAAGGTTGTTGAGCGAATCGGAAGCTACCTTCATTCTGCCCAGATATTTCATGTCATCGTAGAACAAAGAATTTTCTACCGAGCCGCTCACTTTAATATGTCCCGTCAAATCGTTGGTATCGGTTTCAAGAATAAAAACAGATTCGCTGATAATAAATTCGAAGTAACGATTATTGAGTGCCGGAAAAACGGCAAGATAAACTCCACCTGGTAAAGTAGTATCTGCTTTGAGAACAAGCGTTCCTTTCTTGTCGAATTCAAAAGTGTCTTTTACATACTGCTTGTCTCCATAATAGTTGGCAAGAATCATTTTAGAATTTTCAAGTCCCTTAACCGAGAGTTTAATGTTCATCGGTTTCGAATTGGTAGCAAAAGATAAGGCTACGGCTAAAACTGCTAGGATAGTAGATGTGATTTTTTTCTTCATAATTTGATTTTAAACGCTGCCAAAAATATCCGAATTCCTTATAAGTACTGTACCAACTAAGCGCTGTTGTCAGTTAAAAAAACTTAACTGAAAATTTTCGGATTAGAGTTTGCTTCAACACTTAATCTTAGTTACAAAAATCAATGTTTAGTTGCAAGTGCATTTTCCCTTACGCAAAAATTTGATGCTTCGATTGTATCTAATAAAAAGCATTCCACGTTTTCTGTTGATATTGATGAGCGTGAACTCTGCTATTTTATTTTCCATTTGTAGTATAAAGAATCAATCATGAATAAATTTATTGTTCCCTTTGTTTTAATGTTTCCGCTTTTTTCTTTTTCGCAAGTAACTACTAAAGAAAATGCCAAAGGGAAAGCCAAAGAATTATTTGATAAAGCCGATAATAGTTTTGCTTTTGGCAAATTGTTTTTAGCCGATTCGCTTTTGCACGATGCTGTAAAAGAGAAGGATAATTTTATAGATGCCTGGATGCTGCTGGGTCAAATCAATTTAGAATATCTCAAAAATTTTGAAGAAGCAAGAAAGGCTTATGAAAAAGTAAAGTTGTTACAAGCCAATTATTTAAGCGATGTAGATTTTCAGTTAGCAAGGTGTAATATGAATTTGGGAAATTATTCTGCATCTAAAACTTTGCTTACTTCTTTTTTGCATCAGGAAAAATTAGTGGCCACCGAAAGAATTCAAGCAGAAAAATATTTGACTGATTGCGATTTTTCAACTCAAGCAGTTACACACCCGGTAGATTTTAAACCCACGAATTTAGGCGGTAACGTAAACAGTTCGGCCGATGAAAGTATGCCTTCTTTAACTGCCGATGGAAAGTATTTGTATTTCACGCGCCACTTTGGACAAGGCGCTCTTCAGGATGAAGATATTTTCATTTCGCTGCATACCAGCGCAGGTTTTGCTCCCGCAATAAGTGTGGGTGATATGATAAACACCGAACGGTTTATTGAAGGCGCGCAAAGTATTTCGCCAAGCGGCAAATATTTGTTCTTCACTTCTTCCGATAGACCCGATGGTTTAGGGCGTGCAGATATTTATATAAGCCGAAAGGTGGGTGATATTTGGGAGCGACCAAACAATATGGGATCACCCATTAATACAGCCGGTTACGAAACGCAACCTTGCATTAGTGCCGATGGTAAGCAATTATTTTTCTCCGCCATTCGAGCTAACGGAAAAGGTGGTTGCGATATTTGGGTGAGTTATTTAAATGCCGATGGCACCTGGAATCAACCCGAAAATTTAGGCGATAGCATCAATACACCATTCGATGAAATGCGTCCGTATATTCATCCCGATGGTAACACGCTTTATTTTTCATCGAACGGATTACCTGGTTTGGGCAACTACGATATTTATGTTAGCCACAAAAATGCAAATGGTAAATGGGGCACGCCCGAAAACCTTGGTTACCCTATCAACACAGCCGGAGATGAATTAGGAATTTATGTAACTGCCGATGGCGAACATGCATTTTTTGCAGGCGAGCAAAAAGATAGCAGAGGGCAAATGGATATTTACACGTTTGATATGCCCGCGCATTTGCGTCCCGGCTATACCACGTATGTAAAGGGAAATGTTTTTGATAATGAAAGCCGCGAACCTGTTCAAGCAAATGTGCACGTATATGATCTGGAAACAGGAAAACTCTTTAGCACTTTTTCAACTGATCGAGTAAACGGAAATTTTCTTTCTACACTTCCTGCAGGTAGGAATTACGCAATAGAAGTAATGCGCGATGGCTACCTTTTCTTTTCAAAAAATATTTCGTTGAAGGATGTAAAAGAAGGAACGCCTTTTGAAATTGATATAGCGCTCAGCAAAATTCGAGTAGGAGAGAAGGTTGTGCTCAACAATATTTTTTTCGATTCCGAAAAATTTGAATTGAAAAAAGAATCCGCTTCGGAACTTTCGATTGTGATGAAGATGTTGGAAAAAAATCCCTCTATGAAAATTGAAATTGGCGGGCATACTGATAACACAGGTAGCGATGAGAAAAATAAATCATTATCAGAAAGCCGGGCAAAAAGTGTTTACGAATATTTAGTAAACAAAGGAGTAGCTGCCGAAAGATTAAGCTACAAAGGTTATGCAGCATCTAAACCTATTGCGGCTAATAACACGGCAGAAGGCAAATCGAAAAACAGAAGAACAGAGTTTGTAGTGCTGGCTATTTAATTTTCAGTCAACAAGAGATTGACCAAATAATCTACACCTATCGTAGCTTTTTCATTGATGAATTTTAGGTGAGGAACACGAGGCAGGGGTATATCATTAGCATCAATCAGCCATTTTGGAATTTCGTAACGGGTATAATTAACTAAACCCGCAGCGGGGTAAACCACCAATGAAGTTCCCACCACAATAAAGATATCTGCATCACGAACAATAGGAGCAGCAGTTTCCATCAGCGGTACTGCTTCGCCAAACCAAACAATGTGAGGTCGCAATTGCGCGCCTCTTTCACATACATCACCTTCTAAAATATCTTTGTTCCAATTGTAAATCAAATTTTCATCCACACAGCTTCGCGCTTTCAAAAGTTCTCCGTGTAAATGAATCACATTTGCAGAGCCAGCACGTTCGTGTAAATCATCAACGTTTTGCGTTATGACGGTTACATCATATTTTCTTTCGAGTTCAGCTAGCGCAAAGTGCGCGCGATTGGGCTTGCGTTCGAGCAATTGCTTTCTGCGCTGGTTATAAAAATTCAAAACCAATTGTTGGTTATTATTCCAACCTTCAGTCGAAGCCACATCTTCCACTCTGTGATTTTCCCATAAGCCGCCAGAGTCGCGAAATGTTTTAATGCCGCTTTCGGCACTAATACCTGCACCCGTAAGCACAACAATTTTAGTTTTCACAATAAATTTTGGAGAGATTAAATTTACGAATAAACAAGAGATGCTTATCGCGAACGAACATTCAAATTAGCAGAGGTAAGATAAGTGCCACTACCTGTAAAAACTTTAACACGATAGTTACCGGGGTCAAACATGACCATCTCTTTCCAGGCAAAATTCCAAGTAGGCAAAACACGTTGTGGCAAACGCGATATCTCTTCTTCGGTACCTTCTTCGCTTAAATAAAAAACTCTAAAGTCAAGTTTATCAGTGTTGAAATAGTCTTCGGTTTTTAATAGAAATTTAAGCACCCCGCCATCGCCATCTACCATAAACGAATTGGAAACCATTTCGGGTTTGCCTTCGCTGTTTACATCCTCACAAAACACTAGTGAATATTGCGCACTGCCTAATTGAGCTATACAGAAAAACACGAAAAGGAAAAAATATTTTTTCATAGGTCTGTATTTTTATTGATGTCGAAGATAGGTGTGCAAGAAGAAACAATTGTTACTGTTTTCTTCACTTCATTGTTATCGTTCCATAATAACCTACACCGCTTGCATTTGTTTTACGAGGCAGAACACAAGATGTTCAGCGCCTTATATTTGTTTAGCACTTCTTTATTTCATTTGCGCAAATCTTTATCATGAAAAAAGTAATTTTTCTTTCCTCTTTGATTTGTCTTTGGTTAATATGCTGCAAGCACAAGAACCTATCTGCTACTGTTGCTGTTTCTTCAACCGATTCTTCTGCTATTCATTTTGCCAATGAAAAACATTTGAAAAATGTAAAGCAATTGAGTTTTGGAGGAGAAAATGCAGAAGCCTATTTCAGTTTTGATGATTTGAAGTTGACCTTTCAGCATACCGATAAACCACATGGGTTAATGTGTGATCAAATTTTTTGTTTGAATCTGCAAGATTCTTCAAAACATTTAATAAGCACCGGAAAAGGGCGAACTACCTGTTCGTTTTTCTTGCCTGGCGATACACAAATACTTTATGCTTCTACGCATTTGCATTCAGATTCTTGTCCCGCAGAACCTGCTCATGTGCATGGTAAATATCTTTGGCCCATTTATGCTGATTACGAAATTTTTATTGCCGATTTGAAAGGAAACATTGTAAAACAGTTGACCAAGAATAAATTCTACGATGCCGAAGCGGTAGTTTCGCCAAAGGGAAATAAAATACTTTTTACCAGCGACCGAAGTGGCGATTTGGAACTATATACCATGAACTTAGATGGAAGTAACGTGAAGCAAATTACCAAGGAATTGGGTTACGATGGTGGTGCAAATTTTTCACCTGATGGTTCGCAAATTATTTGGCGGGCATCGCATTTTGATACAGACTCTGAACGAGTTGAATACGAAGAGAACTTGAAAAAGCATTTGGTTTCGCCAATGAAAATGGAATTGTTTATTGCCAATAGCGATGGAACCAACCGCAAGCAGTTGACCAATTTGGGCGGTGCTAACTGGGCTCCCAACTTTTCGCACGATGGCAAAAAAATAATTTTCAGCTCTAATCATAAATCAAAAGCAATTCCATTTAATCTGTACTTTGTCAATACCGATGGAACAAATCTGGAACAGTTGACGTACGATAAAGTGTTTGATGCTTTTGCCATGTTTTCGAACGATGGAAAGAAATTAGTTTGGTGCAGTAACCGAAACAATGGCGGAACGCGGGAGACCAATATTTTTATAGCAGATTGGTTAGACTGATAAAACATGCGATAGAATGTGGAGAAATATTTTTGACCGCCATGCTTCTAAGTTTGAATTCGGTTTCTACATTCACTTCCAGTTCTTTGATAATTCTAAAATTCCGAATTCTACATTCTGAATTTTCAAGATACGCCCACACAGACCGATGCGTTAGATGGATAATTATTACAGAACCGGGCTTAAGTTGCAACGTTAATGGCGGGTCGCAATCATCCCGATAGCAATATCGGGATGGTCTTCGTCCAAAAAACAAGTTAACAGCGAATTACAGCAATGTTGCTAAGCCCAAATCCTGACTTGAGATGCGTCTTAACGTCAGCATCTGTGTGGGTTTTTTATTTTTTACAGCAACCTTTTTATAATCTTCAATTGGTGAGAATACTTTTTCAAGCATGCATTATGAATGCCAAAGTGATCGAGTTTATCAATACGCACTTTACCCGAGGCATGAATAATTTTATTGTCCTTTAAAATAATTCCTACATGAATTATTTTTCCCTCCTCGTTATTAAAGAAAGCCAAATCGCCAGGCAACGTTTCCTCAATAAAATTTACAATTGCCCCTTGTTCTGCTTGCTGGTAAGCATCGCGTTTTAATTGAACGTTCATAAATTTAAAAACCAACTGGGTAAATCCTGAACAATCAATACCAAATGGTGAGCGCCCTCCCCACAAATAGGGAGCATTAAGATAGCGCATAGCTACACGTTCTAACAGCGCATTTGTTTTTCCATCGGCCGTAATTGACTGACCGTTGTATATAAATTTCTCTTTGCCAATCTTAAAATTTATGCCATCAAAAAAAGGTAGGGAACTTCCTGCAACAATGGGCACCGAATCGGAACCTGATGCGGCCGTTCCCGATAACTCCATTGAAATACCACAATTGTTTTCACTAATACTACGGAAGTCTTTTTCGATTAATTCATGAAACTGGTTACCGTCTATCCAACCTTGATAACCATCGTAACTACATTCTATCTGCAACCAATTTTTTTGTTCATTAATAACCGAAAATGTTTCGCCAAATAAGAGCTGTGAAATCAATTCGCTTTTATGCGAAGGTTCACTTCTAACCGGAATGATACTTAAATGACCTATACCGTATTTCATCTATACCGAAAGTAATAACCATTAGCGGTTTTGATTTATCTGATTACTTTTATGTATCTACACTTTTTTGTGGGTATTTCGAAAGTGTATTTTTTTATGTTTGTAATTATTGGAAAACTGCAGCACAATAGTTTGCAACGGAATAAATGTTTTAACGCTCTTTTGTTAGATAACTCAATGAACTAATTTTACCCTGATGTATATGAGAATGAATCCTGCCGCTATCATGCGTTGTTTTGTATTTGCACTGTTGTCTTTCTGTTTTACATCCCTAAACGCACAATGTAATTTTGTGTTTGGGCAAAACACAGTTGGTTGTGTGTCGTTATACTTGGCAGCATTAGCGCAAGAAACGGATAGTGCTACGGTAGTAGAACGCATTTGGACACTCACAGGACCAACAGGAATTATTTTTACCAGCACTGTTGGAACAAATATTCCACAGTTTGATTATTTGATTGGCGATTCAGGTAGCTATTGCCTCACCTTGCGCAGTAGAAATGCTGCAGGTAACGTTTGCACCATTCAAAAGTGTGGAATTTATGCTGCGGCTTTACCTCATCTTGATTTTAGTTTTTCTCCAACTTTAGGTTGCGCGCCACTACTAGTTCAGGCGGTTTGTAATTCAACAGCAGGCAGTGGAACCATTGACTCGGTAGTAATTGATTGGGGCTGTGGAAGCCCTTACATAGGTACAACCTGTAATGGTGCTCCTATCCCACATTCTTATAACTGCCCACCCGGTTGTTACAAGGTTACCACAGTAGTAAGAAATACTTTTGGATGTTACTCCGATACCTCGTATCTAAACAAGATTTGTATTATTCCTAAGCCGCATGTTTTTTTTACCGCAAATATTACCACAGTTAATTGCACCACTACTCCTTTACCAGTAACTTTTACAGCAGATCCTACGGGCTTACCCTGCACTACGTACCATTGGTATGTAAACGATTCCTTGATTTACTCCGATTCGCTTTCCAATATATTTCAACACACCTTTCCGGTTGACCCATATTGTTACGATGTTAAATTAATAGTTACTCACTGCACCGGTTGCAGCGATTCTAGTACTCGGTTAGGATACATTTGCGTGCGCGATTTTCCAGTGATTAACTTCACTTCAAATGCCGATTCGGGATGTTATGCACCAGGAGACCCGTTCACGCTTATCTTAACCAACACGTCAGGAGCACCAGCGCAATTAACATGGAGTTTAAATGGCCCGGGCGCAGGCGGTCCTTTGGTTGTTCAATCCCCACAAACTGGCGGCTCGGCAAGTTGGAATCTAAGTACTCCGGGTATTTATTATGTAACAACATCGGGAACATTTGGTGCCGGTTGTACTACTTCGTTACCGTCTCAGCAAGTAATTGTTATTAGTGCCAAGCCAAATATAACTTTCACCACTGCCGATACTTTTAGTTGCAAGTTACCATACTTGGTTCATTACACTGCTTCGGGTTGTCCGAGTTGTGCACTAACATGGCAGGCAAATGGAGGATCTCCATCATCGGCCTCCGGTACAAATTTCAACACAACCTACAGTACCAATAATAATTTTGTAACAAGTTTAACGGCTGTAGATCCGAATGGATGTTCGTCAACCGTTACACAACAGTTAGTACGAACCAGACCATTGATTGGTAAAATTGGTTTTAACAAGGCAAAAGGATGTTCCCCTGTGTGTGTAACTTTTGACGATCTAACTAACGTGACCTTGCTGAATACAACCATCGCATCAGCCTGTTGGAGTTTTCTTGGACCAGTGAGTGTTCCCGTAATTCCAGGTGCATGTAAGGATACGATAAAGCGTTGTTTTGTAGACACTGGTTGTTATGCGGTGCAATTAGCTGTAACTACCGTTTCGGGTTGTACGGACACTGTTATTTTAGTGGATACTATTTGTGTAGGGGCAAAACCTATTTGCTCTATGAACGCCAGCCCGAATTCTATGTGCTTTGAAGCAGATTCGGTACATTTTGTCTTTGGTTGTACTAACTCTTTTGATCGAATTTTTTGTGATTTTGGAGATGGGGTAGCGGGTAATTTTTACACGCCTGATTTTTTCCATATTTATCAGGATACCGGTACCATTACAACCACTTGCTTTGCCTATAAGGATAGTTGCTCTTCCGATTCCTTTAATTTTGTTGTAAATATTTTTCCGCCAATAACCAAGTTCTTGGATTCTACTTTTTGTGGCATGGGCGACACCGTATTTCTTTATAACAAGAGTATAGGTGCCACTAATTATCTATGGACATTTTGCAATGGAATTACATCTACCCTGCAAAACCCGCATGTCATACTTCCGCCATGTGATACTTGTAGTGTTAAACTTCAAACGCATAGCAGCGTTACCGGGTGCGACCATGAAAAAATACGAGTGATTTCCACTGCTTGTGATAGTGTGGCACTAACCCCTTTAGATACTATAGGCTGTCTGAATTTTACGGTAAAATACTATAACATATCCAGTAGTAAGACACCAAGTTTTACCAGGTGGGATTGGGATACTTCTGCTATTACCGGCAATGGGCTAAACTGGACTGGTGCAGGTACTTCGGGAGGAGACCCTGTAAACCATATCTACACAACGGCAGGAATTTTTGGTATTGCACTTAGAAATAAATCAGCCGCAGGATGCATAGATACTGCTTACGGTTCTGTAACCATTTGTGATTTGATTCCTGAATTTGGACCATATTCTGTTTGTTTGCCTTTACCCATTTGTTTTACTAATTCTACTGTAGATCAATATTGCGCAATTACATCTTGGTTATGGGATTTTGGTGATGGTACTACCGATACGGTTCAAAGCCCTTGCCACGTATTTGCTACCCAGGGAACGTATACCGTAACTCTAGCAGTAACAAATAGCGCAGGGTGCACCCGCACAGTTGTTCATGATGTTATTGCTTCATCACCTATTTTGATAAGCTACGATATTGATACTTTGCTGTGCGAAGGGTCAAATGTTTGCGCTACCAATAGTTCACAAAATAATCTTCAATTCAATTGGCAAATATCTGGAGGTGCCACACCTATTCAGTCTCTGCTCTATGCTCCATGTTTTAATTTTCCGGCAGGGGCAGGCGATTACGATTTACATTTAAATATTTCGGCTTTAGGATTATGTACTGTTGACGATTATAGGACCATACATGTTCACAATCCTATTGCTGCTGGTTATGCCAGTCAAGATACTATCATTTGCCCTAATCCACCGCAATTGATTTCTTTCTACGATACCTCGCTATACACAGACCCTGATCCGCTCGGAACTAGAATTTGGGATTTTGGAGATTCGTCATACGCCTACGCAAATCCAGCAAATCACATTTATAGTTCACCTGGAAGATATGTTGTTACTTTGACAGTAACCACAGCAGATGGTTGTTCCGATATGGATACAATCGAAGTTATTGTAGTGTTAGGTCCTTTCGGTTCGTTAATTGTTGCGCCAACTGGAATGTGTGCATGCAAAGATTCCATTACCTATACCCTTTCTACTTATAACGCGAATTGCGTTAAAGTTTTTACAGGATGTCAGGCATATGTTTCAACATATTGTCCTATTTCTCCAATAGGCACCGAAACTAATCCAACAAACTTTAGCTTCAATTATTCTTTTTGTTTGACAGATACTTGTCAAGCGCAGGTTCTTTTTCAAGATGCCAGCGGTTGCCAGGTGGTTTTGGATAAACCATTTTTGTTGATTGACTCACCTGTGGTAAAATTTAGATTTGATAATTATGGGGTTTGCGTGGATGGAATAGTTTGTTTCTTTGATAATACTACTTATACGCTTCCTTCAAATCATTCCTTTACAGTTCAACGGCTTTGGGACTTTGGTGACCCTGCTTCAGGATCACTTAATTTTGACAATGCTGCAAACCCTTGCCATTACTATGCAGGACCGGGAGGTTATAACGCAAAACTTTACATCTGGAGTAATTTAGGCTGTTTCGATTCAATAATAAGTAACGTGGTTGTTGTTCCTGAGTTTCCAATTGCCGGCTCTTATGCCGATGATTCGTTGGTGTGTGCCAATAGTCCCATTTGTTTTCACGACTCCTCGTGGATTTATCCTTTAACTGGTGCCGATTATTGGGTGTGGGATTTTGGTGACTCGCATATTGATACTACTCACTCTCCTGATATTTGCCATACCTATACTACAGGTGGATACTACCGCGTAACTATGTGTGTGTATGATAGCATTGGTTGCCCCGATTGCGATTCGTCTATCGTGATTCGTGTAATTGATAACCCGATTGCAAATGCCGGTGGCGACCAAGCAATATGCAGGGGTTATACTACTATGCTGAATGGTTCAGGAGGAGTTGCTTGCCATTGGGAGCCGACAAGTTTAGTGTCGAACCCTGATATTTGTAACCCGTTAATTACTTTGTTTAATGATACATACATTGTTTTGATAGTTACCGACCAATACTTATGTGCCGATACGGATACTGTGCAATTGACTATATCCTATGTAACTGCGTCCTTCAATGTGGGTACTACTTTCTGTACAGATGATACGGTATGCGTTACCGACAACTCGAGTAGTTTTAACGGCTTACTTACAAACTGGCTTTTTGATTATGGTGATGGAGACACTTTGATGGGAACTTATGTTTGTCACTACTACACCAATCCAGGTAACTACGACATTGTTGAAACTGCGATAAATGAACATGGATGTTTTGATACCGCAATGCATTCCATTCTAGTGTGGCCAAGCCCGCAAGCTTTATTTTCATTAAACGATACTGTGATTTGCGCGAATCAGCAGATATGTCCGTTGAATTTATCTACCAGCGTTTCGCCTATTTTAAATACGGATTGGAACTACGGATTTAATCAAGGAGGATTTAACGGGGCAAATTCTCCGTGTCATACATTTACTCCGCCTTTCTTCCCAACTTTTGATGTTTCATTGGCAATTACCGATCAAAATGGCTGTCATGATACTGCAGTAATTGTGGTTACAGTAAATGAATTACCAAATGCAAACTTTGCATGGACTACTTCTTGCGAAGATCAAGACATGCCATTATCGAGCACTTCAGTTCAAGGTGATGCACCAATTGCGGTTTGTGAATGGACAATTTGGTTAGGCGCTACACCGCCAACTCTTGATAGCAACTGCAATACATCATTCCATTTTCCTCCGGGTTCTCACGATGTGCAATTAGTAGTTACTGATTTGAATGGTTGTAGTGATACAATTATACAAACCGTGCTTACTGATTCGCTATCGCAGTTAGTTATTTATCCCGGTGATACCACCATTTGTTTAGGTACTTCAGTTGACTACGCAGTTAGTGGAGTATTTGATCACATAACCTGGACTCCAAATATTTGGATAAGCGATGCTACTTCAGCAAATGTTACTATTAGTCCTTTAGCTGATATAGGATACATTGTAAGTGCAGTGAACGGAGTTTGTAATTCGGCAAGCGATACATTTACGATTCAAACTATTCAGCAGATTCCAATTCAGGTGGAGGCTACTCCTGATCATATTGTTCTTGGTTTAAGTTCAAATTTGGCTTCTCAATATCCCGGCCATGTAGATAGTATTGTCTGGACTCCTGATGAAACATTGGATTGTCATGCTTGTCCAAATCCTATTGCTACACCATTTCAAACAACTACGTACACAGCTACCATTTATTATAGCCGAAATGGAGTTACGTGTACTAGTAGTGCCTCTGCAACCATAGATGTACTAGGCACATGTGATGGAAGAAGTATTTACGTTCCCAATACCTTTACTCCAAACGGTGATGGACTAAACGATGTATTCATGATTCGCGGTTTACCTATAGCCAAGATCAATTATTTTAGAATATTCGACCGATGGGGGAAATTGATTTTTGAAGCTACGAATGGAGAAGGAAATAATCCACGTTGGGCATGGGATGGAAATGATATGCAAGGTGGGAAACTAAATCCTGCAGTGTTCGTTTACACCTATGAAATAGAATGCGTAAATCACGATATTTTTTCCGGCCACGGTAACGTAACCCTTGTAAGATAAGCACTATGAAAAAACTTTTATCGAAAATCATTCTTGTAGTAGTTGTGTTTTGTACAACCATACTGAATGCGCAAGACATTCACTTTTCACAATACAATTCATCGCCAATGGCTTTAAATCCTGCATTGGCGGGAATGAACCAATGCGATTATCGAGTGTATTTAAACTTCAGAACACAATGGCTCACCGTGTCTGATGGGAATACCTATCGCACCTTTGCAGGAGGAGCGGATATGAGTATAGGTAAGGTGACCAAGTACAACAGTTTTGCTGGAATTGGCATTTCATTTTTCAGTGATCAGGCGGGTTCTATCAATTTTAATTCGAACCGCGTTGACGTTTCATTTGCGTACCATTTTATGTTGAACCGAAAGGGAACCATGCAAATTTCGGCAGGCCTGCAAGGTGCATTTAATCACAGAAGCATTGACCCTTCGAAAGCAACTTTCGATTCGCAGTTTGATCCGAGCACAGGAATTCCTGACCCGGCTGGTCAACGCGAAAGTTTTGGAAGAACCAAAGTGATGTTTGGTGATGCAGGTTTAGGTTTATTATATAGCGCTATTGTAAAAGGTGGAACTAATTTTTATTTCGGGTTTGCATTAAGTCATATTAACCAACCCAAAGTTTCTTTTTATCCAAGCGGGCAAAATGCGAGTTCAACAGCTAACGAACGCTTGGCTATGAAGATTACTTTGCACGGAGGTGCAGCTATACCAATTGGTGCTAGATTAACAGTGATGCCAAATGTTTTGTTTTTGAAACAAGGCCCTTCGTATGAGTTTAATGTAGGCTGTAATTTCAAAACGGCTTTGGGCAATCACCCGGCAACAAGTAAAACTGCGTTGCATTTGGGTGCACAATATCGTGGTTTGTTAGACGCTGTAATTATTCTGGCCCGAGTGGATGTAAAAGGATTTAGCTGCGGATTGAGTTACGATATAAACGTTTCCAAGTTATTGCCTGCTTCTAAATCCGTTGGAGCGCCAGAAATTTCATTGATGTATCAGGGTTGCGCGCGTAAAAAACCCCGCCCGGGACATTGCCCGGTTATGTTCTAATAGAGTTATTGATCATTATAACAACTGAGTTAAATCAGTAACTCCTACCATTCTGTTCACGCTGAATGCTTCTGCATACTTTACTCCTATTGGAACTCCGTAATAATTATCGCGCGATTTTACAAACTCAAGAAATTCGGGTGAGGAAATAAAAGTGCTTTTCTCTTTTGAAGCAGGATTGTGAAACTGCGATTTAAACGCGCGAATGCATTCCATTTTCTTTAGGAAGTAATCGGAAATGTCCACTACAAAATCGGCTTGCTGATGCAATGCCTGCTGATAATTGTAAACAACTTTTGGTCTGAACGCCTCTTGCTTCTTTCCTTTCAATTTGGATTCAATTTTTGCCAAGCCCGAAAGGAAACAGGCATCGCGTACTAACTCAGCGGCTTTACCATGGTCGGGATGGCGGTCGTATTTGGCATTGGCCAAAACAATTGCTGGACGATACTTGCGAATCAATTTGATGACAGCTAACTGATGTTCTTCATCGTTTTGAATATAACCATCACGCAAACCAAGATTCTCACGCGCATGAACGCCCATAATTTTTGTAGACGCTTCCACTTCCTTTGCACGAATTTTTGCTGTGCCTCGTGTGCCGAGTTCACCTCTGGTTAAATCAACAATACCGACTTTACTGCCGAGGGCAATCTGTTTCATGATAGTTCCCGAACAACTGAGTTCCACATCATCGGGGTGAGCGGCAAAGGCGAGTATATCTAATTGCATAGGTTTTGTTTTTTAAACTCCGAACTGTTTTAAATGATGATTCAAATGTTTTACCAATAAATCGCGCCATTGTTCTTTTGATAATGTTCCGAACATAGGATGCGGTTTTACTTTTTCTGCTTCGCGCTCATTAAACACATCGAGCATCTTCTTCAAAAATTCCAACTCCGTATAAAAATCTCTTGGCTTGCTGCCTTCTTTATTTTGATTGAGTTCCGTGGCTGTCGCTGCTCCTTTAGGGAAGCCCGGCAAAACATATACAGCCGCAGGGAAAATGATTTTGTTCCATAAGAAATTCGATTTGTCTATAGCGGGTTTCATACCTAAACAAATGCGGAACGCATCGTTCATGTGCGTAAGCATTTGCGTTACGTTCATGCTGCCCCATGCGGCTTTTGAATCGGGGGTAAGTTTACCGAGGCGCGCAACAAATTGCTGTTTCGCTTCTTCGCTAATAGTATTACTCATGTTGCAAATCAATCGAATTTTTAAGAATTACGCTTCCGGAATTTCCTGCATCATTTCACTGCGTATGTACATGTAGAAATAGAAAGTAGAAATGCCCGCAAACAAATGCCAAAGCGAATGCGGCTGAATAAAACTGTTTTCGTTGCACAGCAGTTTGTAAACATCAAAGCCAAACCACATCACCGCAAAAAGAATAGAAGCAATAGAAGCTATCAGGTAATAGCCGTTTGTTTTTCCGGGGTCTTTCTTTTCTACTACAATGCCGAAAACAATAATGGTAAAGATGATACTGAGCACTGAATAATTTTCGTAACCGTGAGGAAGAAAGAAAGTAAAGAGCAAATAAAGAATTGAAAATGCAATAACAACCGTTGTGGTGCTCTTGGTATGTTTCACATTTGAAGGCACGCCAATGCTGAGCAGCCAAACCCGATGAGTGAAATACATCAGCGGGAAAAGCGAAAGCGAATAGACAGATGAAAAATCCAAACGGCTCGCAAATTCAATTAATGAAGAATGAAACAAAGTGCTGGCGCAAAAAATGTAAAGCATAATACAACCGAGCATAATGCTGTAAAAAGGATTGGCTGAAATGATGTTGTATTTGTTGCGCTTGTTTTGGTCTTTCCAACCTCTGCGCAAGATAGCTATACCTACAAACCAGTAAATAAAATTGCTGAAGGTGTTTATCGGTTGACGAATCGTCTTCGACATATCGGTATGCTCGCAAAAGAAAGTATTGATATCGCTTGAGGTGTTGAAACTGTTCCAGATGTTGCGGTAAGGAAGAATATTATTAATGAACCAGATGCCCGATGCAAAGGCAATAGCAAAGGCGATTATCACCGCTAGTCGCCTGCCCGAAAATTTAAGCACCTTAAAACGAATCATTGCTTTTGGTTAAGTAAAACGGAAAGTAAAAACCTGCTTCGTAATTTACACTATGCCGGTAGATTTCTGCTTTTGTTGCATCTGCTGTTTTAGCCGACCACTGTTAGGGAAAAATCATTTTGAAAGTTCGCTTTGTTCGATATTTTCGCACCGCAATTTTTAAAACAACATACATGAAGATACTCGTTCCCATAGCTAAAGTTCCCGATACAACTTCTAAAATCGCTTTCAACGACAACAACACCAAGTTCAGTCCAGATGGTGTTACTTTTATTATGAACCCTACCGATGAGTGGTATGCACTCGTTCGCGCTATTGAATTGAAAGAAAAACAAGGGGGTGAAGTAGTGGTGATTCACGTGGGTCTTGCCGATAGCGAACAAATTATTCGCAAGGCATTAGCCATTGGTGCTGATAAAGCGGTTCGCGTTGATGCTGACCCTACGGATGCTTATTTCGTAGCAGCACAAATTGCAGCTCATGCAAAAACTGAAAACTACGATTTGATTATTGCAGGTAAAGAAACCATTGATTACAACTCGTATGAAGTAGGTGGAATGATTGCTGAATTGCTTGACTTACCTTGTGTAGCTCTCGTTCAGAAATTAGATATTGAAAATGGTGTAGCTACTATCAAGCGCGAAATTGAAGGTGGAACGGAAACAGTAGAAGCAAAATTGCCATTGGTAATTTGCGCACAAAAAGAATTAGCAGAAGCACGCATACCAAACATGAAAGGAATTATGGGTGCAAGAACAAAACCTTTAACGGTTGTTCCTGCCGATGCAACGGAGAAGCTGACTACTGTAGTTAACTATTCTCTTCCTGAAAAAGCGAAGGAGTGCAAATATGTTCAGCCCGATAACGTAGCTGAGCTTGTAAGATTACTTCACGAAGAAGCGAAGGCGATTTAAGCAGGATTTAAATAATCAATCATCATTAATAAATAATCAATCACATGGCGGTTCTAACTTTTGTAGAAATATCGGAAGGAAAAATAAAGAAGGCATCGGTGGAAGCGGCTTACTATGGCTCTAAAGTAGCAACGCAATTAGGCACCGATTCGGTGGCCATTGTTTTAGGTGCTGCAAGTGCCGAAGAATTAGCAACGCTTGGAACAGTAGGAGTGAAGAAAGTGCTTCATGCTAACGATGCGCGTTTCAACAACTTCGATTCAAAAGCATTTTCAAAAGCTGTGGGTGAAGCAGTGAACGCAGCAGGCGCAAATGTGCTGGTGCTTTCGTTCAACCAAAACGGAAAATTATTAGCACCGCGTTTGAGCGTTCGCTTAAAGGCTGGCTATGTGCCGGGCGGTGTAGAGTTGCCTGAGTTTAACGGAGCAACAGCAACGGTTAAGAAAAATGTTTTCTCGGGTAAAGCAACAGCACACTATCAATTGAACACCGAAAAGAAAGTAATTGCGGTAAATCCGAATTCGCTTTCACCGGTAAGAGGAACAGGAACAGCAGCAGTAGAAGCATTTGCTACTACCTTAACTGATGCCGATTTTTCAACCGTAGTAAAAGGAGCCGATTTAATTGTTGGTGAAATTCCATTGAGCGAAGCAGAACTCGTAGTATCTGCAGGTCGTGGTTTGAAAGGACCTGAGAACTGGGGAATGATTGAAGAACTTGCAAAATTATTAGGTGCAGCAACTGCCTGTTCGCGCGCAGTAGCCGATGTGGACTGGAGACCTCACCACGAGCACGTTGGTCAAACCGGTTTAACTATTCGCCCGAATCTTTACATAGCGGTGGGTATTTCAGGAGCTATTCAACACTTAGCAGGAGTAAACGGTTCTAAAGTTATTGTGGTGATTAACACCGACCCTGAAGCACCTTTCTTTAAAGCAGCCGACTATGGTATTGTAGGCGATGCTTTTGTAGTAGTGCCGCAGTTGATTGCTGAGATTAAAAAATTAAAGGCGGCTCATTAAGTTATAAGCCACACATAAAAATGTCATGCTTCGATTCAGTTCGGCATGACATTTTTTATTTTACTCTCCGTTTTACGGACTCTGGAGGGAAATGTCATGCTGAGCTTGTCGAAGCATCTTTTCGCTTCACTCTTCGACAGGCTCAGAGTGACATGGTCTTTCATTTTCAACTTAGGTTTTTAAAATGGAGAGGCAGGTTTTTTATTTTCGAAAATCGCTTTACATTTCGTTAGCATTGCAATACATTAAGCAGGAATGAAAAAAATTGAACTCGACATTTTGCAGCTTTCACACAGCGTAACACAGAACCATTCGTATGCAGTGGTGATGGGCGAAGTGGGAGGCACGCGCAGATTGCCGATAGTGATTGGTGGTTTCGAAGCGCAGGCAATAGCCGTGGCGCTCGATAATATGAAACCATCGCGCCCGCTCACGCACGACTTAATGAAAACCATGTGCGATACCTTCGGTATTGAAATTGAATACATCTACATTTCGAAATTGATAGACGGGGTTTTTTATTCGAACCTCGTGTGCAAACGCGATGCAGATTTTTTTGAAATTGATTCGCGTACGAGTGATGCGTTGGCACTGGCGGTTCGTTTCGATTGCCCTATTTATGTAGAAGAAGGAGTGCTGAACGAAGCGGGTGTAGAAGCCGACCCTAACGAAGAACATGCCGTTACTGCCGAAGAAGAAAAAGAAATAGCTGAGTTAACTACTCCCACCACTAACTATACACAAATGACTGCCCCTGAATTGCAGATTCATTTGAAAGCTGCTTTAGATAATGAAGACTATGAACTTGCCGCGCGCATTCGCGATGAGCTGAATAAGAGGAAGTAGGTTTCTCAGCACTACTGTTTTGAATCATTCATTTGCTGAAGATACTTTGCTAGTAATTTGTTATTCGAAGTATCTTTTTCAGCAAGGTATTTTGAATAAATACTCGGATAATCTTTCAACACCTTTAGCATATAATCATTGTCAACAGGATAAAGCATAGAAGTGCGTGTATCTATTACGAATAGTTTCTTATAAAAATGCCCTGTGGCTTGTGCTATTTCAGTACCTATTCACCCCATGCACCAGCTATTTGAACACCATTAGTAATTTGATTTTTGTAGAATGCGAGAAATCTTCCCATGGTAATAACGGGATTATAAAAGGACTGCAATTTCAAACGTTCTAGATTTACATAGCATCGTGCACCAACGGAGTATATCCAGGCATCCATCTTCAATGCGTCTTTAGAAATACAATCGTCCGTTGGCTTAAACATTACATTTCCCCCTACACCGTTTTCGTAGTCATAAGTTGACCTTACTTTCACGTTTAAATTACACTTCAAAGAAGGGTGTTTAGATTTAATTTCATCTAAATTCATGTAAAGTCCGTTCGGCAATATTTTATCAGTCAAAGTTTCGTCATAAAAAATTTCAGTGTCAACTGTTTTAGATTTGTCAACCCAAGTATTTTGCTCAGCTAAATTTGGCTGATTCAAACCAAGTAATTTGGCTTTAAGCGCAACGTACTCTTGTGTATCAATAAGTCCTTTTGAATACAAATCTTTGTAAAGCTGAAGTTTGGTTACAATAGAATCTGTTTGGGTAATAGTTACTTGCCAAAAGCAGAAAGAAAAGAGGAAGAAGAAATATTTTTTCATGGAATGAATTTAAAAATACTCCGTAACACATCCCTCACTTCTCCGAAACATACTTTCACATACCATCCATGCTGTTGGGGGTAAATTCAAACACGCGTTTGGTATCGTCTTTTTGTAAAAATGTAAGTGTGCATTTATCGTTTCCTTCCCATTCAAAGCTGATGGTTTTATCGCTGAGGTCGCTGCCGTAAAACTCAAAGCTGATATTTCCTTTCAGCCCTTTGCCTTCGGCTTTTATATCGGTTACCCATGGCGAAACCGAAGCATCGCGTTTACCCGAAATAGAAATTTTGATTTCACCATTTGGCGAGTTACTTACCACGGCATCTTTTTTTTCCTGACTACAAGAGGAGAGGAGCATAACCGAAATAACAAGGAGTATTAATTTTTGCATGGCTTTGGTTTTAGAGAGAATGAAGATGAGGAAATTGGTTTTAAAACTGTGCGTAAATATTCCTCACCACCTCCACTGAATAGCGGCTCGATATTTTTTTGATGAACACAGGAAAGTCAATGTGCGACTGCTCATCGGCAGCATCAGATATAGTTCGGATAATGGTAAACGGTAAACCGTATTCATAACAAACCTGCGCCACAGCCGCGCCTTCCATTTCTACACACAACACTGCAGGAAGTTTTTCAAGCAACGCATGTTTATCAGCAGCATACGAAAAGAATTTATCTCCGCTAGCAATGTCACCAACCACTAATTTAGGAGATGTAATGTTGAACGCTGCTAACTCTTCATCACTAATAACTTCGTGCAGTTGTTTTGTTTCAAGCAAAGCATTCACTGCTTTTGTAGCTGTGATTAATTGTTCGTGTCCGCATTCAAAATAAGTTTTGCCCAACAGCGGAATTTCAAAACGCGGCATTAATGGTTGCGCATCCATATCGTGTTGTATCAAACGTTTCGCAATAACAATGTCACCTATATTCAAATCTTCATTGAGCGCGCCTGCCACACCGGTAAAAATCAATTCGGTAATGTTGAATTCAAGAATAAGATTCGAAACGGTGGTTGCCGCTGCCACCTTCCCCCATCGCGAAAACACCACTACGGTTTTAATACCGTTGAGTGTTCCGCTGTAATATGTGCGCATGCCGCGTGTAAATTCTTTCACATCACTCAGCAGTTCCACCACTCCGTTTATCTCTTCGTGCATGGCACCCATAATGCCTATCATTCTTTCTGTCATTTGATAAACGTAATAAAAGTTTCCATCGGCAAAATGTTATAGGCTGTTAAAGCACTCTTCGGTTGAAAGGCTTGTTTATGGAATTTCCCTCAAACATTCATCTTTGATTTAAATTTAGAAACATGAAAAAACACTTCCTGCTTTTGTTTGCCTCCACAACATTCTTGTTGAACGCGCAAACAAATCTCCCAACTAAAAAAATTACAGTATTTAAAAATGCCACCGCCATGCTGGTAAAAGAAGGAACTGCTCCGTTGAAAAATGGAAACGTTTCGCTTCCTATTCCGCAGCAAACTTTGTTCGGCACTTTTTTTATTGGTGCGTCAAAAGATAATTCGGTAAAAAATATTGTCTTCAAAACCGATACACTCAAGAAGAAAGCGCACAGCAGTTCGGTGTGGCAATACCTTGCAGGCAACTTGAATAAACAGGTTACTCTTCATTACACGCCAACAACGGGAATTGATAAATCTGTTTCGGGCACTGTGCTCGATTACGATTTATATACGGGTGTTATGAAATTTAAAGATGATGGAGGAAAAACAATGATTATGCACGTGGGGCAGATTTATGATGCCACGTTTAAAGAAGATCCTTCTGCATTCTATATAGCAGATAGTGTGAAGCGAATGATGGTGCTCAAATCAGAAAAGGCAACAGATAATATTTCGTTGCAGGAAATTTATATGACAGGCGGCATCAACTGGATTCCTTCTTACTATTTGAAATTGAAAGACGATAAAACTGCGCGCCTCGAAATGAAAGCCGTGGTTGAAAATTATTCTGAAGACTTTAACGATGCTGAAGTGGAATTGGTAGTGGGTGCGCCACAAATGCTTTACAGCAATAAGTTCGACCCTATGATTTACGACTACATTACTTCCGATGGAAATAATTTTGCAAATAACGATTACCGCGCAAAAGGCGGTTACATGCAAATGAATGCTTTAACCGCTACTGCTGAAACTGCGGCAGATGGTGCTTATTTTGAAAATGAATTTTCTACAAACGGAGAAAAAGCCGGTGATATGTATATCTACAAACTCGGTAAAATTTCGTTGCCTAATCAAAGCAAAGGTTCGTTTCCAATATTTGCAGGTAACGTAGAATACAAAGACAAATACGAAGGCAGTATTTACGATATCACGAATTATTACAACACGCGTTACGTTCCTCAGGACGATAAACCGTTCGATATTTTTCATTCGCTTGAAGTCAAGAATACTTCTGCTGTTCCGCTCACTACCGCATCGGTTATGGTAGTAAATGAAAAAGACCAGTTCATTGCACAAGATGAATTGAAATATACTCCGGTAGGCGCTACCAACAATATTCGTTTGTCAAAAGCTATTGACATCATCATGAAAAATTCGGAAGAAGAAAAAAATCGGGAAGACAATGCGAAGAAGATTGGCAAGACCAGTTACAGCAAAGTAATTTTGAAAGGAACTGTTAACGTAGATAATTTTCAAAATAAGGAAGTAATCGTTTCGGTTACTAAAACATTGAGCGGAACGGTGCTCATTTCAGGAAACGATGGCAAAATTACCAAAGTGAATTCTTACAACTACATTAACCCGAGTTCAAACATAAAATGGGAAGTAAAACTCAACGCCAATGAAAAGAAATTGTTGACCTACGAGTATGAAGTGTTTTTTATCCCATAAACAATTTCGCATTCTGTTTTATTGATAGATACACATCAGCGTTTTATTTCAGATAATTACGAACAACATTAGCAATAGAAATTAATTGATGAAGAAATTCTACTTGTTGTTATTTTGCTTTTCAGTTTTTTGCCATTCCTCTTTCGCGGGAGGTAATGATTCTGTATCTGCTAAAAATGATTCTTCCAACTTATTTGGAATTACGAACATCCACTGGATGACACTTGACCAGGCACAGGAGGCTCAAAAGAAAAACCCGAAAAAGATATTCATGCACGTTTACGCTACCTGGTGTCGTTGGTGTAAAATGGAAGATTCGGTTGCTTTTCGCAATAGTCAAATAGCAGATTACATCAACCGAAATTTTTATCCCGTAAAATTCAATGCCGAAACCAAGAGCACGGTAACGTTTAAAGGCAAGCCGTTTAATTTCATTAAAGACGAAAACTATTTTGTGAATGAACTTGCTCCATATTTACTCAATGGCAGAATGAGTTATCCGGGTACCGTAATTTTGGATGAGTCGACAAACGTGATGAATGTGCGCAACGGTTACATTGAGCCCGTTTACCTTGAATTAGTTCTCAACTATTACGGCAGCAACTCTTACAAAGAAATGAAACTGGAAGATTTCGATGATGGGTTCATTGGAAAAATTCAGGAATAATCTCTTGCTACTTTTTTTTATTTTTTCAGAAGTATCTTGCCTTACTTTGTAAGGAATCTATTTGTATTTCGACAAAAGATAAAAGACAAAACATGAAAAAATCATTTTTAGTTTTAGGCAGCGCGGTGTTGATGCTTACATCATGCGCGCAAAAGAATTCAACCATAAAGAGCCAAATCAAACCAATAACTATGAGTAACTCGAACGACACTACACCAATTGTAAAGACAGAGGAAGAATGGAAAAAATTTCTTACAGCCGAGCAATATGAAGTGCTCCGCGAAAAAGGAACAGAGCGTGCTTTCACGGGGAAGTATTATTTAAACAAAGAGAAAGGAGTTTATGTATGCGGTGCTTGCGGCAGTGAATTATTTACCTCCGATATGAAATTCGATTCGCATTGCGGCTGGCCAAGTTTCGATAAAGAAATTGCAGGCGGTAAAATCAAAACACATATTGATACTACTTTCGGAATGGTGCGCACAGAAATTATGTGCGCTAAATGTGGCGGGCATCTTGGTCACTTGTTTGATGACGGAGCAACTGAAACCGGTCAACGCTATTGTGTCAACTCGCTTTCGCTTGACTTTAAAAAACAGTAATTCGCTCCGATATAAAAACAAACTCGCTTAGCATAATAGCAGTAGCTCCCCAAATAATGTGCTCGTTAAAAATGTAAGCGGGCACATGCACTGTGCTGCCATCGAACAATTTTATTTCGGTTCGGAGGTTTACATTTTTGTTATCGAAGAAAAACGAAACAGGAATCTCGACTACTTTTTCTACTTCGTTTTGTGGGGGAACAAATTTTTCAAAACCCGTTGCAAAACCTATCGAAGGAGAAACCAAAAAATTGCTTGGAGGAATATAGAGTTCACTCAAACCTCCTATTACTTCAATTTTATTTCTGTCAATTCCTATCTCTTCAAATGTTTCGCGCAGCGCTGTTTCCAATAAATCGGCATCGCTAATATCTTTCTTACCACCGGGAAAACTCATTTGTCCGCTATGAACACCTTCATATTTTTTTCGCTGCGTAAAAGCAATATGCAACTCATTCTTTTTTTCAAAGAGCAATAACATCACACCGCTTAAGCGCGGATTGTTGGCGAGTATTTCTTCTTTAGTTAATCGTGGACGATAAGAAGGTGCCATGCGATATTGTGCTTCTTCACCAGGCAATGGCTTCTGTAATTCCTGTTTTAATTTTTCAATAAATATTTTGTCAAACTTCATATGGCAATTTTAGTTTTTCATTTTTCAATAGCCGCAATTTTTTCTCTTTCATTTGAATTACAATTTTACCTGCGAAGAATTATCTTTGAGTTCCTTTTTTACACACAACTGATTTTAAACTACTACTCATGCTATCGCGATTTACTGCTACAGGCGTAACTGCTGACGACAAAGAAGTTCTTCTTGCTTATGAATTAAGAGAAGAGGAATTTAAAGTTAACCTCTACATCATTCCTAAAAAATCATTGAAAGGCGATGCGCTTCAACTGCTCGAAAAAAATTGGGTAGAAGGTGAGGCATTTGAATTTCCGAAAGGAACAAAAGAAGTGGCTCCGAAATTACAAGGTGAAGAATCTATTCTTCCTTCGGATATACGATCTGAAGAATCGGGTAAAATACGCACCAAGCAAAATGAATGGGCTTATACTTTACTCACTGCAAAGTTGTGGGAGAGTTATTTACTCGAATTAGAAGAACTGAAAAAGAAAGCAACAGAACTTACGCAGTATGACCGTCAACTTTTTGATGATGCAAAATCTTTTTGGGAGCGTGTACTTGAGCATCGGAAGGAGCGCGATATTTCGCAAGAGAGTTTAGACAAAATAAAAGATGATGTCAATTCTGTTTTTGAAAAACTAAAGACTTTCCGCAAAACGGAGAATGCAGAATTCGAAGCTACTTCAGCAAAGTTGCGCGATGAAGTAATTGCAAAGTTGGAAGCACTTCGCGGTCGTGTAAATGAAAAAGCAAATTTTAAAGCATTACAGGAAGAGCATAAAACAATCCAAAACGAAAGCAGAAAGAACCGTTACTCAAAATCTGATGATGCTTTGGTTCGCAAAAATCTGGATTCTCTTTTTCAGTATATCAATGAACAGCGCAATCTTTTCTTCAACGACCTTAATGCTAACCGTATAAAAGGATTGAATGAAGTAATTGACAAAATGGAATCATCGCTCAATCGCGATAAAAAGGATTTGGAGTACATGAATCAAAAACTCACGAGCAATAAAATTTCTTCACTCGAAATGCAATTGATAAAAGTGAAGCAAAACATGTTGAATGAAACCATGTCTTCTAAGGAAGAAAAGTTAAAAGATATTCGCTCTACACTTGAACATCTTTTAAAACAAACCGGCAAGGGCAAGAAAAAGGAAGTGAAAGAAGAAACTAATAAAGAAGAAACAGTTGCTCAATCTGCTGAGCCGGGAGATGCTCCTAATCCTTCAGCAGGAGAATAAACTTCGAACCTTTTAAAAATAAAAACAGCGTCCCGCAGAATTGCGGGACGCTGTTTTTATTTTCGGTCATCTACATCTTATCTGATGAACAACATCTCACGATACTTCGGCATTGGCCAAATGTTATCGTCAATAATTGATTCAAGAGCATCAACATTGCTTCTGATTTCACCAAACAACGGTATTACTTTGTCGCAGTATGCTTTCGATGCATCGCTGGTAGATTTTGCATGATGTGCTTTATCGGTAGCCACGCTCATTTTATCTACGGTAGTTTTAATTGCGTTTACGCGCAATGCAATTTCGGTTACAATTTCTTTCTGTGCTTTTGATGAAGAAGCTGCAACACCCGCTTCTTTCAATCCTTTAATGTTCAGCAATAGATTGTTCATGTAAGTCAAAGCAGCAGGCATAATCTGATTGGTGGCTATGTCGGCAAGAATTCTTGCTTCGGCATCAATCTTAAGTGTGTAACTGTGGTGAAGAATTTCTACACGCGCTTCTAATTCTCTGTCGGTGTAAATTCCGGTGCTTACCAAAACTTCTTTCGCTTTTTTAGAATTGTAAAAATCTAAAGCGTAAGGAGTTGTTTTCACATTGCTGAGTCCACGCTTCTTCGCTTCTTTTTCCCATGCATCGCTGTAACCATCACCTTCAAACAAAACTCGTTTGCTATCAGTAATGTATTGACGAAGCACACGCATGATTGCTCCTTCTTTTACTTCACCACCTTTTACCAGTTTGTCAACTTCTGCTTTGAAATCTAAAAGTTGCTTACCAACTATGGCATTCATAATGGTCATTGGCAAAGCGCAGTTTGCAGAAGAACCTACCGCGCGGAATTCAAATTTATTTCCAGTGAAGGCAAACGGAGAAGTTCTGTTGCGGTCGGTATTATCCAACATCACATCAGGAATTTTGTTGTGGATGTCTAGCTTCAGATTTGCGTTTGACTGCTCATCATATTTTCCTTTCGATACACGCTTCTCAATTTCGTTCAACACATCGCTCATATAAGAACCTGTGAAAACAGAAATGATAGCAGGTGGAGCTTCGTTAGCACCAAGGCGGTGGTCGTTGTTTGCAGAAGCAATAGAAGCGCGAAGCAAATCGCTGTATTCGTTTACCGCTTTAATTACGTTCACAAAAAATGTAAGGAACAGCAAATTATTTTTCGGAGTTTTTCCGGGAGAAAGAAGATTCGTTCCGGTATCGGTACTCATACTCCAGTTATTGTGCTTGCCGCTTCCATTGATTCCCGCAAATGGTTTTTCGTGAAGAAGAACACGCAGTTTATGTCTGCGCGCAATACGCTCCATCAAATCCATTAATAAAGAGTTGTGGTCAACCGCTACGTTCACTTCTTCAAACATAGGCGCGCATTCAAACTGTGCAGGAGCCACTTCATTGTGACGAGTACGGACAGGGATGCCGAGTTTATGACACTCTGTTTCAAAATCTAACATGTAAGCGTAAACGCGCTCAGGAATAGAACCGAAATAATGATCTTCGAATTGTTGGCCTTTTTGCGGAGCAGCGCCAACCACTGTTCTGCCTGCAAACATCAAATCCTGACGCTGATAGAATAACGCTTCATCAATCAAAAAATATTCCTGCTCCCAACCAAGCGTAGCGACAACGCGTGTTGCTTCTTTATCAAACATGTTTACGACAGGCAAAGCTGCTTGCTCTAAGAAGTGTGATGATTTTAAAAGCGGTGCTTTATAATCTAACGATTCACCAGTGTATGAAATAAAAATAGTAGGAATGCAAAGAGTTTTTCCATCGCCAATTTCCATAATGAAAGCCGGAGAACCCGGGTCCCAGGCTGTGTAACCACGCGCTTCAAAAGTTGCACGAATACCTCCACTCGGAAAAGAAGAAGCATCGGGCTCTTGTTGAACCAATGCATCGCCACTGAAAACTTCAACTGCTCCATCGCCCTTCGGCATAAAGAACATGTCATGCTTTTCAGCAGTTAAACCTGTGAGCGGTTGAAACCAGTGTGTGTAAGAAGTAGCACCTTTTCCCATTGCCCAACTTTTCATTCCCGCTGCAACAGCATCAGCTATTTCGCGGCTGATTTTAGTTCCTGCTTTAATAGCACCTTTCACTGCTTTGTAAGCATCTTCTGAAAGGAACTCGCGCATAGCGCTGTCGTTAAATACATTAGAGGCATAATAATCGGAAACCTTCGTTCCTGCTATGCGTGGCGGAACTACTTCGCGGTTTACTACCGTTTGCACGGCATTTTTACGGGCTGTTGACATATAGTTTTTGGTTTTGGTTAGCGGGCGCAAAAGTAACTTTATAGCTTAAACGACTACACCCAACTTCAGGATTTTATAAACAAAATTTCCTAAAAGGGTGGAAAATGAAAGGAGTGAAGCGGATAAATGGACTCCTTGTGTAGCATTTTACTAAAAAAATGATGGAGCGGCTTAATTATTTGTTAGATATCTTTTTTTCTAAACTAACGAAGAAAAGCAAACCAAGAAATAGAAAAGGAGATGCAATAACACGATAATGAACGATTGCTCCCGCAACAGGAACCGTTAGCCCGATGGCAATATAAATGAGGAATGCAAAGGTGAAGAAGAAAACAGCCGGTAGAGATTTTTCCTTTTTAGGAAGTTTGAAATAACGAATCAACAGATACAAAAGAAGAAGGATGAAGGCAAAGTTTTCAAAAGCAAATAGAAACTGGAAAGCATTGTTCTTTTCCCAAATGAAAGGACGAAGAATGCTATTGACAACAGCAGCAGGAGTTATAGAGAACAATTGCGTACAGTTAGCGGAAAAAATACGTTGGTCTATTAAACTGCCTGCATTTTCCTGTAAAGCCAAAAACACAAACTCGTTTCGCTTGTCAATTATTTTTTCGCAAAGTGAAGATGATTTGGAAGCGAGAATGCAGATAGCTATCAACCAAAAGCAAATGACTATTGCTCCTGTTCTTCGTTTTGAAAACGGTGTTTCCTTAATCAGAAATAATTGAAGAGTTAAATAAATTCCAGTGGCCGCAATAAGGCAAAGGAAAACTGCGGGCTTTATAAATAGGAGAAGAGAAAAGAAAATAAGCGAAACTATGCGCAGTAAAACTTTATCGAAACAGGTCAGCAGATAAATTCCTAAGCCCAAGCAAGTGAAGAGCAGTGATTCTTTTAATAAACCCGAACTCCAGAAAACAACCGAAGGAAGAAGATAAATAGGAATACAAAGCAGTAGAGGAGTTGTTATGAAATATTTGAGAAGAGATTTGAATAAACCCGTTAAGCCGATGAAACAAAAAAAGTTGAAGAAGAGTGTGTTAATGAAAATATTGCTGTACGAAAGGTAATTGAGTAAAACGTTCAATCGAATGATGAACGTATTGTCAGTAGCTGCATCGGCAGAGGTGTGACTGAAATATTGTGTGTGTACCAAATAGCTGAACGCATCGGCATCGTAAGCACCATAGCCACTCATTATTTTTAACCAGCAATGGAAATTTTGAAACAAAACCTGCGAAATAATTTTGCTGTCGTTGAAGTAGCGATAGATATCTGCTTTGCTGGGGTCGGTGTAGTAATAAGTGTAAATGAGCGTGAGGCAAATGCCAGCTGTAACTTTGATCAGAAAGAAAAAGGCAAAATGTTTTCTGCTGATGTTTTCTGTTTCAAAGAATTTCCATTTGAAAATGAGCCATAGAAAAAGCAACAAATAAAAAGCGTAAAGCACCGAATGAATAAAGAGATTCATTGAGCCAAAATCAGAAATTATTTTTGAACGAGACTTCTTATTTTGCGCAAAATATTTTTTGAGTGCAAAAAGAAATCGTAAGCACGGTTATTATTCGAGGGGCAAGTACGGCACTTAATTTTTTGATTGTGCTTCTCATAGCCCGACATGCGGGTCCTGCGGTGAAGGGTGATGTTACGCTGCTGATTACTATTCTTTACTTCTTTATTTTCTTCAGTAATATTTTGGGCGGACAGGCATTGGTTTATCTGATACCGAGAAATAAAGTTGAGTTATTGGTGGTGCCTGCTTATTGTTGGAGTTTGCTTATTTCTTTTGTTGGTTTTGTTTTTTTGAAAAGCACTTTGCTGATTCATGCCGCGCATATTCCTGCTATAACCGTTCTTAGTTTTCTGAGTTCGCTTATTTATATCCATCAAACTATTCTGCTTGCTAAGAAGAAAATCAACACGGCAAATATTGTTACGGTTTTAGCGGTGCTCATTCAATTGACTGGTGTGCTTTGTTGTTTTTATTTTTTGAACATACACGATGTGTATGCTTATATCTGGTCGTCACTGGCGGCTTATGTTATTGCTGCAGGCATCAGCTTTTTTATGATTTGGCATTTGGTGAGCTTTAAAGATTTTGTAAAACATTTTTCGGTGGTAGAACTGAAAGAATCTTTCCGTTATGGTTTTCTGTATCAACTTGCTGAAATTCTTCAGCTCTTTAACCTGCGTTACTATTTCTTTCAACTCGGTTTGCAGCAGGGACCTCAATATCTCGGTATCTATTCTATAGGTATTTCGATTTTGGAAGCGGTGTGGATTATACCGCGTAGTATTTCAACGGTGCATTATGTTTCTACCTCCAACAGTAATGAAGTAAAAAAGGAATTGCAGCGCACGGTTCGTTTGCTTAAACTGAGTTTACTCAGTTGCGGGGCGCTGTTGCTGGTTATTTATTTTGTTCCTGCCTCGGTTTATACTTTTGTTTTTGGTGAAGGGTTCAGAGATGTGAAACACAGTATCCGTTTTCTGTTTCCGGGTATTTTCATCTACAATATCTTTATTGTTATCAGCAGTTTTTACACGGGTATAGGCAGGTATTTGCCTATGCTGGTTTCGAGTTTTGCGGGAACGGTTACGCTTGTTGCGCTAAGTTTTTTACTGATTCCAAAATATGTAATGAGCGGTGCGGGCTTAGCGGCTTCGGGTTCGTTTGCGGTGGCTTCGGTTTTGCTTTTGCTGTTTTTTGTGGTGGAGCAGAAGCCGGGGTTTGACGGCAGACAATAGATGGTAGACCGCAGAAAGCATCAGGGTCCCGAGGCGGAGACCCTGATGAGAAGAAGAAGTTTTATAGGCTTGAAATCCGTTTTGTGAGTTACTGCTGTTGTTATTTTGGATACAGCCGATGACGTTTTGGAAGC
>JAPLES010000038.1 GCA_026391075.1 Bacteroidota bacterium
GGTAGGAAGGATATGAAACTAGTTTCATATCCTTCCTTTGTTTTAGGAAAAAGCAACTAAAAAAAGCGGTGTCCGAAACTGTTAGAGTTATTCAGTAATAGGTTGGGGGGAAACAGAATATTCGGCAGCTATTTCGATGTAAAAGATGTGGTGCATTTTTCCATCTAATAAATAAATCGATTATGCATCAAAACAGATTTGTTTGGTTTGAAAAATGCATGGCTGGAAAGCAAACCATCTACAACATCAGTCAAGAGAGCGGTTACTCCACTTGTTCACTCAAAAAATTGGTCGGTGTTTCACCGACCAATTTTATTTAAATATTGAGTTCCTCAGTTTACAACAAAAGCTCCTATTAAAACACGGAACCCTTTATCATCTAATATTTCAATCTCGTGTTTCCCTTTATTGAAAATCAAGATGTCTTGATAAATACAGTTCATCGTGTCGGAGGGAGTATAATCACTAACAACAAATTCAATATCCTTATGATGATGTAGCCGAATTCTTATTTTGATAACTGAGGTTTTGATAATTCCTTTTACTACAACACAAACGTGTGCTGAGCTACCACCACCCATCTTAAACTTGGTGGTTCTAGTAACTGAATCACAATTTTCTTTGTTAGCATTTTTGCATAAAATTAATTGTGCCGCTGAAAACGAAATAGAGTTTAAAGTATCAATAGATAATTTTTTTACAGTGGATTTATCTTCTGTCGCTAAAGTTTGTTTTCTCAATATTTCATACTCATTAGCACTGATAAGTCCTTTTACGAACATGTCTTTGTATCGCTGCAATTTTATTTCTGTTGAATCGCTTTGAGCAAATCCAGCTATTGTTAGAAGTATAGAAATTAGAAGCGCAACAATTTTTCTGATCAACTCAAATTATTTTAAGGTCTGCGGTAAGGTACATTTTTTACTACTGGCAACTTTTCTTTATCGCCTTTTCAGCAGCGGTATAACCCATGCTGGCAGAAGTAGAAAGATCTAAGCAACCATCGAGCAATTCGTTGTTACCCAATTTAGCCAAACCACGATAGTAGTATGCTGCCGGGTCGGTTTCTTCAAAAATTAAAAAGCGTGTGAAATCATCAATAGCCGCCTTAAAGTTTCGGTTGAGCAACAATACTTGTCCTCTGGCTTTATAAGCAAAATGATAAGAGCGGTCAATTTGAACCACATGATCGTAATCGGCTATGGCTTCATTATATTTTTTCCAGTCATAGAGTATAGAGGCACGTGCCATTAGAGCCGAAATATTTTTTGCATCCAAGTTAATTACCCGATTAAATGAATTGTAAGCATCACTCTTGCGTTTCATTTTAGTATAGAGATTACCGAGGTTGATGTACAACTGCGGTTTAGTACTGTCAATGGAAATACAGGTAGCATATTCTTTCAACGCCTGTTGTTGCGAGCCAAAGAAATCATCCATCTCAGCTAAGGCGAACCAGGCATCGAAATATTTTGGATACAGCTCAATAGACCTTTTTACATACTCTTCGGCATTGTGAAAATTCTTTTCACGCATTGCTTTTTGTGAACGCTTTAAAAAGAACTCCGCTTTTATTCGCTTAACAGAATCTAGAGCTTCGGCAACATCTAAAGTAGATTGTCGGGCGACTTCTTTTTTTGCTTCCTGTTTTTGTTCTGCTTCTTTAGCTTTATTTTTTGTAGCAACTTCGGTTTCTACCAGTTTGTTTTTTGCTATAACTGGAGTATCCTTTTTAACCGTTGCTTTTTCTACAGGTTTTAAAGCTAAAGCAACCGTGTCTTTTATGGCCGGTATGGTATCTCTTACAATAGCAACAACTTCCTTCTTTGGTTTTTCTTTAACTACTGTATTTTGAACAACAGCATTGGTGTCTTTAACGGGCTTGGTTTCAATTACCGGTTTTTGTTTAAGGATTGGTTTTATCACAATCGAATCATTCGTGTTTGGTATTTTAACCTTGATAGACGCATTTTCCTTTTGCTTCTTTTTTAGTGTCATTGTATCAACAGGATTTACGGCATGTGCTGTATCCCAGAAATGTCCTCTAGGTTTTAAAGGATCAATAGCGCGTGCGGTATCCCATTGTCCTTTTGGTTTCACTGCTTCTGTAAGGGGTGTTGAATCTAAGTGTGCAGTTGTTTGCTGAAAACGATGAGGATTCCGTTCAGGTGCAGGTTTCAACGGTTTTATGTTTGATGGTAAATCATAAATGATAATCGTGTCGCGGGTAAAGTGTTCGGTGTTTTTCTTTTCGTGACTGGTGCGTTCTGCAAATTTCTTTTTCCGTTTTTCATTTTTCTTTACTTCTACTTTGGTCAAGGTAGTTTTACCGGCCACATCATCTTTCAACATAACTGCCGAAATAGTTTTTTCAGCAGGACGGTTATCGGCATAAATTTTTGTAGCGTAAACAATTGTATCAGTTCCCGATACCACCGTATCTTCTTTAATAACCGGAGGAGCGGGAGGATTCAACCGCGTTTCAATCGCGTTTTTTTCTTCTTTCAAAATCACTATCTCATGGGTTAAGCTATCGCGTATACTTTCTAAGTAAGGGGTTAGCAAAACTTTGTCGCGCGAGCGTTTCATTTTGCGCAGCATGGCCGCAATGTTTTTTTCATCCATCACTGCATCATCTACTACATCAAGCGTATCAAAACTAGCTTGTAAACCCTGCATCATAGCTTCGTTCAATTCGAGCGAAGCATCAATCATGAGCAATCGCGTTTTATCTTCATCGGGGTCGAAAAACTGCCCGGGAATGGGAGAGTTAAATTCAGTTGCATCATCGGCAAAGAGCAAAGCCATTTTCGCACTATCAAGTTCTGCGGCACGATGCACAACTACCTTTTCTAATTCGTATTTATATCCCTTCGGGTAAACCGGAATTTTAATTCGCTGCCCCACCACTAAATCCTGATCTACGTTTCTTAGTTTGTTTAGGTGAACAATAATGTTTGGGTCAACACTTAAATGTTCGGCTATAACAAAAACTTTTTCTTGTTTCTTGACATCGTACTTACCTACTTTATAAGGAATACTATCTGCTATTGCTTTCTGAGCCACTACTTTTGTAGTTGCAAAAAGCATACAGAAAAAGAAAAATGCGGGGACGAATATTTTCATGACTTGTGCGCAATTTATGCTTTACGTTTTACGCAGGTATATGTGGCTAAACTAATTTCTTCATTTTAAATGTTCATTGTAAAGGAAATTGGGCGAATGGAATTCCCAACATGTAACTGCGAAGCAGAACATCACCTCTCTTTCTCGAAGGTAAGTGAAAGTGGCAGACAACCTTTGTGAGAATGCACCATCGTGTTTCAGCCCTTGGCTTGTACGCTAAACTATTAATGCAATAGCCAAGAAAAGGGAGAGCCCATTACAGCATAATTCAAGCAACGAAACTCAAAACAGTTTTGGACTTTGTAAAGCCAGCTGTTTTTTCTCAATAAAAAAGGACATCATACAAATTAAAAAAGGTCACCCAAAATAACTTTTGAGACGACCTTTCTAATATATTTTCCTTACACCACGCTCATTACTTTTGAGAGCATGCGATTAGCTAACTGCCTAACAAAGCAGTTTTCAAATCAGCATCAACAGGGTCTTCGCCTAACCAAATGCCGAACAATGCTTTTTTGAAATCAAGACCAGTGATAGTGTTTTTCAGTTTACCATTTTTATAAGCTTTTATACCTTCGCCTGGCACGTAAGAAAGTTCAAACATATCGCCTTCTTTAATTTCTTCACTCTTAAAAGTTGACACCAGCACGGTAATTTTTTCTTGAAGCGGAGCAGTGTTACCTTTCATTGATTTGGTAAAACCTTCCTCCACAGCTTCACTAAGATTGTTGCTGTTAATTACGCCAGATGTAATAGTCAAGCGGAAGGCAGTTGGCTTATCAGAATTTACAATATCGGCTGCGTTTTTATTTTTTACACTTAAATACAAACCACCGGTATAAAGTTTAAAGAATAATTTTTTACGAATGCCGCCACCGTTTAATACTAAATCGGCAGTGCCTTGTTTAATCGAAGCAGGCAGTGTAATTCCGTTAATGGTTAACTGCGCATCGGAAACAAAAAATACAAACATAACGGCTATAAGAGTGATTGATTTTAATTTCATAAAAGTGATTTTAGTTTTTGAAAATTAGTGAGAATTATTTTTTTTCTTTTTGCCTTTAGCATTTTCTGCTTCTAATGCTTCCTGTAAACTGGAAGGTTCTTTCTTGCCGGCATATTTCGGATTTTTACTCCACTCATACACGCGTTGTCCGTCAATGTATTTAGAAACGAAAGCATCCTTAATTCCCATCTTGCGCACATCAGCTACAAAACTTTTTGCAATTTCTTCATCGGGAAAATAACTGATAATGTAACGGTTTAAACCATCTACATCTTCATAACCTATAAACCGAGGCGCTTCGAAATATTTATTGATGTTAAATTCTTTGTAAAGACCTATTTGAACCTTATACACTGTTCCTTTTTGTGCGGCATTGGTTACAATAGCGGCACTCACTCCACCTGTTTTTTTATTTACTTCTGTCGAATCGTTGCCATCTGGAGCATAACCTTTTAATACGTTATTTTCACCTTGCAGACGAACTACTTCGTGGTCGTAATCAGCCACTTTATTTTCTAACTCTGCTTGCTTGGTAGAGGAATAGGCAAAATCATCTTTCAATCTTTTGATTTCGGCATCATTGCTATCGAGTGTGGTGCGTATGTCTTGCATTTTGGCTTTGTAACCTTCCAAATCTTTCTCATAGCTTTTTAACTCGTCCTTTAAACGTTTCTTTTCTTCTTTCGAAAGACTTTGTGCAAATGATGTTTGCAGCATTAGCAAAGTGCAAAGCAGCACGGGGAAAATTTTTCTCATTTCTTGTTTACGTTAGTGTGTGTTAGCAAATGTAATGTTCTGATTCAAAAAACGAAATCTCTACTCTATTCTTTGGCTATAGTTATTTAATTTTCCGCACTAAATAAAACGGTATGCATCAAATTGAAAATGAATTTCTGCGTGTAAAAATTCGCGAATACGGAGCTGAACTGACTTCTGTTTTCGATAAGAAAAACAATATCGAACACTTGTGGAGTGCCGATGAAAAATTCTGGGGGTGGCATGCGCCTGTTTTGTTTCCGGTGGTGGGAAGATGTTTGAATGATACTATTCTGGTTGACGGTGCTGAATATAAAATGGAGAAGCACGGCTTTGCGCGAAAATCAAATTTCAAATTGTTGGAACTGAGCGAATCAAAAGCAGTGTTTATGTTGAAGAGTGATGAAACCACTCTGAAGGTTTTTCCTTTTCAGTTTGAATTCTTGATTGGCTATCATTTAAAAAATAACCAATTAGAATGTTCTCACGAGGTGATAAACACCGATAAAAAACCAATGTTTTTTCAGTTGGGCGGGCATCCTGCCTTTGCTGTTCCATTTTTAGCCGAAGAAGATTATGAAGATTACTACATAGAATTTGAAAACACCGAAGACAGTGAGCGCACACACATCAATGGCGATGGTTTCTTTGACGGGCGAAGAACATTAATGCTCGATAATTCGAATTGCTTTCAATTGGAGAAGGATATGTTTAAGGACGATGCAGTAATTTTTAAAGACCTGCGCTCGCGCTCGGTTACCATACGCAGTGCAAATCATGCGCGTTATCTATCAGTACATTTTTCTGATTTTAGTTATCTCGGTTTTTGGGCAAAGGTTAATGCGCCATATCTCTGTATTGAGCCTTGGCTCGGCTGTGCCGATACAGCAGGGGAGGAGGTTGAGTTCTCTGCTAAAGAAAGAATTACTGCACTGGAAGAAGGCGAAAGATTTAATGCTTCGTTTAGTATTGAAGTGGGGTAAACTACGTTTGCGATTACATAGAGAATACAAAGGATTGCACCGATAAAACAAAAAGCTACTGTTCCGATATCGCTTGTTTTCTCAATGAGTTTGCCAGTTCATGACCCAGATAGTTCTCAATTACTTTATGAACGAAATAAATTACAGGAGTAAGTAATGCCGCTGCTAAACATTTGTATACGTAATTGACAAAGCCCACCGCAAAAACCATGTTCAGCGTCCACTGCCCCTGCTTACCTTGTTTCAAAAGATAGAACGCCACAAACAAAACGATAAAGCTATCTACCAGTTGCGATACTAAAGTAGAGCCCGTGCTGCGCAACCAAATCCATTTTTCTCCGGTATGCTTTTTTATCCAATGAAAAATATAGACATCAATAAACTGCCCCACCATAAATGCAATGAGTGAACCCACAATAATATTTGTTCCCTGACCGAACACTGCGAGATAGGCTTTGTTGAAATCAAGTTCAGTTCCGTAATTTGAACTGCTTAGCCACCAACCGGCAGGTGAAGTTTGCATAGCACCAAATAACATTACATAAGCGTAAGCAATCATGATAGCCGCAATCCACGAAATAAATTTCACGCCCTTCACACCAAAATATTCATTGATAATATCGGTCATTACAAAAACAAACGGCCATAGCAGAACCCCGCAAGTTTGACTAATGCCATCAAAATGAAAACCGAATAAATTAAAAACAGGTTTGCTCATTCCAAGCGTTTCATCAAGCGAAAATATTTTCACCCCCATAAACTCAGCTACCATGGCGTTGGCAATAAAGAACGCACTCATAATAATGTAGAGGCGGTTGGTTTTGTCTTTGAAGAATTTCATGGTTTAATATTAGGTTTCTTTTGTAAACCACAAAAACGATTCAATATTGATGGCAATACTGATCGCTTCATTTCGCAAAACTTTATTCGGCATCGTAGCGCTGTCTTCCTAGAATGTTGACAACCGTTTTCGTCACAAAATTTAGTTCGCTGCTTTATTATTTTCGCGCCCATTATTCAAACTACTAATTACGAGTAAACATGCTTAATCTGCGCTCAACCGACCATTTTGTGAACCGCCACATAGGACCCGATGAAAACCAAACTGCCGAAATGCTGAAAGCTATCGGAGTAAATAGTCTGGATGATTTGATTGCAGAAACTGTACCCGCCAATATCCGCAGAAAAGAAAAACTGAACCTGCCAGATGCACAGAGCGAATACAACTATTTGCGCGAGTTGAAGAAGAAAGCTGCGAAGAACAAAGTGTTTCGTTCTTACATTGGTTTGGGTTATTACAACAACATTACACCGGCTGCTATCCGCAGAAATATTTTAGAGAACCCGGGATGGTATACTCAATACACGCCTTATCAAGCGGAGATTGCACAAGGAAGATTGGAAGCATTGTTGAATTTTCAAACCATGGTGAGCGACCTTACCGGTATGCCGATTGCTAATGCTTCGTTGCTTGATGAAGGAACTGCGGCTGCTGAAGCCATGCACATGTTCTGGGGTTTAAAGAATAAGAAAGACGCACTACACAATAAGTTCTTCGTTTCTAGTTTGTGTTTACCTCAAACTATTGATGTTATTAAAACACGTGCAGGTGTGTTGGGCATTGAAGTAGTTATTGGCGATTACAATACCGTTGAGTTAGATAAAGATTTCTTCGGTGCCTTATTGCAATATCCTGCAATGGATGGGAGTATTTTAGATTACAAAGCTTTTACAGAAAAATGCCATGCACTTGAATGTTACGTATGTGTAGCAACAGATTTACTTGCGCTTACTTTGCTTACTCCACCGGGAGAGTTTGGTGCCGATTGCGTAGTAGGAAACTCGCAACGCTTTGGTGTGCCAATGGGTTTTGGTGGACCTCATGCAGCTTTCTTTGCTACTAAAGATGATTACAAAAGAATTTTACCCGGAAGAATAATTGGAGTGAGTGTTGATAGCCAAGGCAAACCTGCATTGCGCATGGCTTTGCAAACCCGCGAGCAACACATCCGCAGAGAGAAAGCAACTTCGAATATTTGCACGGCACAAGCTCTGCTCGCTATTATGTCTGGAATGTATGGTGTCTATCATGGTGCTGATGGGGTGAAGAATATTGCACTGCGCGTTTATACGTTGGCTTCTATTCTTAAAAAAGAATTGCATCACCTTGGTTTCAAAATCAGCAATCAATATCATTTCGATACGCTGAAGATTGATACCACGGGACAAGACCAAAAACATGATTTCATTCATCAACTGGCAGTGAATAAGGAAATGAATTTGTACTATGATGCTAACGGTATTTCTATTTCGTTAGATGAAACCACACAACCTGAAGATGTAGCGGATATTGTAAACGTATTTGCTTGTGCCGTTGGCAAAGATGATTACACATTTGATATTTATCGTTACGCTCCTCAACCGTTGGAATTGCCAACCGGTTTAAAAAGAACTTCAGCTTACCTAACGCATCCTGTATTCAACACGCACAAGAGCGAAAGCCAGTTGATGCGTTATATCAAGAGCTTGGAGAATAAAGATTTGTCATTGACAAAATCAATGATTGCGCTTGGCTCTTGCACCATGAAATTAAATGCAGCGGCAGAATTAGAACCAATCAGTTGGGCAGAGTTTGCAAACATTCATCCGTTTGCACCTAAATCTCAAGCTACCGGTTACTTAGAAATTATCACCGCACTTGAAAATTATCTCAGCGAGATTACTGCCTTTGCAGCTACTTCTCTTCAACCCAATTCAGGAGCACAAGGTGAGTATGCAGGTCTTCTTGTAATTCGCGCTTATCAAAAAGATGTTGGTCAAGGACACAGAGATGTTGCTTTGATTCCAGCTTCGGCACACGGAACAAATCCTGCTACAGCAGTAATGGCAGGATTGAAAGTTGTTGTTGTTGCGACAGACTCTCAAGGTAATATTGACTTTGCTGATTTGCTGAAAAAAGCAGAAGAGCACAAAGACAATCTCTGCTGTTTCATGGTAACGTATCCTTCTACACACGGTGTGTTTGAAAGTGCTATCAAAGATATTTGTGAAGTAATTCACGCGAATGGCGGACAGGTTTATATGGATGGTGCGAACCTAAACGCACAGGTTGGTTTAACTGCTCCCGGAATTATCGGTGCTGACGTTAATCACATTAACCTGCATAAAACATTTGCTATTCCTCACGGTGGTGGTGGCCCCGGCATGGGACCAATTTGTGTAGCTAAACATTTAGCTCCATACCTTCCGGGTAATGCTGTGGCAAAGACCGGTGGTGAAAAAGCAATACATGGTGTTTCTTCTGCACCTTATGGCAGCGCAAGTATCCTTCTAATTTCTTACGGTTACATCCGCATGTTAGGATGCACCGGTGTAACAGACGCAACGAAGTATGCCATCTTAAATGCGAATTATATGAAAGCGCGTTTGGAAGAATATTACCAAGTGCTTTATGTAGGCAAAGAACATGGTCGTGTGGCGCACGAATTGATTCTCGATTTCCGTTCGTTTAAACATACTGTTCGTGTAGAAGTAGAAGATGTAGCGAAGCGTTTAATTGATTATGGTTTCCATGCACCAACGGTTTCTTTCCCAGTGGCAGGAACGCTGATGATTGAACCGACAGAAAGCGAAGACAAAGCAGAGTTAGATAGATTTTGCGATGCGCTGATTGCTATTAAAGGCGAAATTGATGCGATTGAGAAAAAGAAAATGGATGCAATAGATAATCCATTAAAGAATGCTCCGCATACTATTGCTATGGTTACCGGCAGCGAATGGAATCATCCTTACACGCGCGAAGAAGCTGCTTTCCCGTTGCCATTTGCGGCAGAAAATAAATTTTGGCCTTCGGTTGGTCGTGTAAACAATTCACATGGCGACAGAAATCTGATTTGCACTTGTCCGCCAATTGAGAGTTATATGACCGTTTAAAAATCAATTGCAACAATTTCCAAAAAATATAAATGCCCCGACCAGCGGGGCATTTTCTATTGGAACGAGAATGAAGGACGTTTTTGAAGAGGGACAGGTGACAAAGTGACGAGTGATGAATTCTGTTTTATCTAAAGTCTATTGTCTAGCGTCTATTGTCTAATTTCTAATTCTTCGCAGTTAAAAGCGAAGGTGGGGCAAGCGTTGGGCTCACATCTTTTTGGTAACCGAAGTTGGTAGCCAGTTTGTAATTCTTCTTAGCATCTTTCTTTTTCTTCATACCCATATAAGCATCGCCCATTGCCTGATATGTTTTTGCAAAACTTGCATCCAATGTTTGTGCTTTGCCTAAATATTCAAGCGCTTTGCCATAGAGACCAATCTTGTTAGCACATGAACCCGCACCGTAAAGAAAATCGCGGCTCTCACCCATTTTTGCAATGGCGTTTTCGTAATTGATAAATGCCTGCTCGTAACTGTTCATGTTGATATAAGTTTCGCTGAGCTTGTTGTATGCTTCTGCGTTTTTAGGATTCACACGAATTAAATTTTGAAGATAAGCTGACGCGTGTTCGTAATCTTTATTTTTCAATGAGAGATTTACTAAAGTCCATCCAATGCTTTCGTTGTTGCGATTGAGCGCATACAATTTCGCTAAAAACTTTTCTGCGTTTTTATCATCGCTTTGCTCTAAGTAAATTTGTGCAAGCAACGCCACACAACCTGAATCTTTAGGAGCAAAAGCATAAGCAGAAGTCAAACTTTGCAAGGCAGCATTTTTATCCTGCAAACCGTAATGCACACGACCAAGGTTATAAAAAGCCACCGCCATGTGTTTATCGAGAATAGATGCCTGTGAAAAATAATCACGCGCAGTGAGATAATTGTTTTGCAACAAATAGCACACGCCTGTAAGATTGTGAACATCGGGGCGATTGAAATCTAAATCCAACACATGCTTGTAGCTCGCAATTGCCTCATCATATTTCTGCTGATAGAATTGCGAATTGCCGAGGAAGAAAGTGGCAAACGTATCTTTAGGAGCAAGTTTTAAAAACTCTTTAAACGATTGTTCGCTCGAGGCAAAATCACCTTTGTTATATGCTTCCGATGCTTTGCTCAACAAATTGCGCTGATAAATTTCGGGCGACAAATCGGAAGCAGCTAAACGTTTAAGAATAGAAGAATCAAATAGAAAGGCGCTGGCAACTTCGCTGCTTTTTTTTGCCGCATCATTGTTTGAAAGCGAATCAAACGACATTGCCATTAAGCCAGAAACCAATCCATCGTTCATGCCGAGGGCGGAAAGTTTTTGGCAATTCATAATACAATCTAAATAGTAGCCGCGTGCAAAATCACGAATCGCCTGTGTGCGCGGGTCGCTGCTGTTTGACCAAATTTTTTGAGGGGCTTGTGCGTTTGTGATAAGTGTAAACGCAAAAAACACTAGGGTTAAAATTTTTGTTTTCATTTCCTTCATCTCGTTTAACGGTTAATTAATGGTTCCCGATTCGAGCAGAAGGAAGAATGAAATTCTACCCTCCTGTTTTGAATCTATCAGATACGAACAAGTCCTTCGAACCTGCTGTGTATTTGTAAAATCCTTCTCCGGTTTTTACTCCTAAGTAATTTGCCGTAACCATGTTTACCAACAAGGGACAAGGCGCATACTTCGGATTTCCGAAACCTTCGTGAAGCACTCGTAGAATTGCTAAGCAAACATCCAAGCCGATAAAATCGGCAAGTTGCAAAGGTCCCATCGGGTGCGCCATTCCCAGTTTCATTACGGTGTCAATTTCATTTACCCCTGCAACTCCTTCATGCAGTGTTTCTATGGCTTCATTAATCATGGGCATTAATATTCTGTTTGCCACAAAACCGGGATAATCATTGACCTCCACCGGAATTTTACCAAGCATACGCGCACAAGTCGTAATTTGTTTCACACAATCGTCAGAAGTTGCGTACCCTTTTATCAACTCCACTAATTTCATCAGCGGAACAGGGTTCATAAAGTGCATGCCTATTACTTTGTCGGGACGCTTTGTAGCTGAACCAATTTTTGTAATGGAAATAGAAGAAGTGTTCGAAGCCAGAATAGTTTCGGGCTTGCATATTTCATCGAGCTGTTTAAAAATTTTGAGTTTTATCTCTGAATTTTCTGTGGCTGCTTCAACCACTAAGTCTGCATCTTTACATACATCGAGTGAAGTATTGGCAGAAAGATTTTTGAGCGTGGTGTTTTTCTGCTCTTCGGTAATGCTTCCTTTTGAAAGCATTCGCTCTAAATTTTTAGTAATGGTAGCCAACGCTTTATCTAATGCGGGTTGCGAAACATCAATAAGATTTACTGAATAATTATTCTGCGCAAAAACATGTGCAATGCCGTTCCCCATAGTGCCTGCTCCTATTACTGCTACTTTTTTGATTTCCATTTTTATGATTTTTCTCAGACGAAAATAGAAAAGCAGTTGATTCGTCTATTGAAATAAAAGCAGCGCATTCAGAAACTTTATCACTTTCACAAATACTTATGGCAACAGCAAAATTTCCACCGGGACCCAAGACCAATTTATTATGGGATAAAGAGGCGAATCTTCCAAAAGATATACTCGGTCATTTTCACCGGACCGTACGAAAGTTCCCAAGCATTTCACGCGCCATGATTGGTCCTTATCACTATGTAAATATCTCGGAGCCCGCTTACATTGAACATGTTTTTACGCATCCCGATATTTATGTAAAAGGTCGCGACAACAAAATTCTTCGGTTTTTACTGGGCAACGGTTTAGTAACCAGTGAAGGCGAATTCTGGCTCAAGCAACGCAGATTGATTCAGCCGCTTTTTCATAAGCAACGATTGCAAAGCTTTGTGCAAAAAATATCGGAAAGCACTTTGACCATGCTTACAAAATGGGAATCGAAAACCGGAGTGGAAATAGACATACACGCAGAAATGACCGGTGTTACACTCGACATTGTGAGCCAGACTTTAATGAGCACCGAAGTAAAAGGTGATTTCAAAAAGTTGAATGATGCGTTGCTGGTAGTGATGGAAGGCATGATGAATTTTTTTCGCCTTCCTGCATGGATTCCTTCACCGCGCAATTTAAAGATGAAGAAAAACCGCGCAGTGCTGTTTGATACTATTGCAAAAATTATTGACGAGCGTAGAAAATCAAAAGCAGTTCATAACGATTTGCTGACGATGTTGATGGAAGTAGAAGATGCCGATACGCGCGAACGAATGACCGATGTGCAATTGCGCGATGAAGTGATTACGATTTTTTTGGCCGGGCATGAAACAACGGCTAATGCTTTGTCTTACACTTTTTACTTACTCGCTCAACATCCTGAAATAAAACAACGCATTGTTGATGAGGTAAAACGCGTGATAGGTGATAACGAAATGAGTTTCGAAAATCTCAGCAAGCTGGAATATACTACGATGGTAATTAAAGAATCAATGCGTTTGTATCCTCCTGTTTGGGGCATTACGCGCGATGCAGCAAAGGAAGATGTGATAGGCGGTTACAGAATTAAGAAAGGTGACAGCATCGCCATGTCGCCTTATGCTGTGCATCGTTTAGAAAAGTATTGGGAGAATCCTTTGAAGTTTGACCCTGAAAGATTTTTACCGGAGAGAATGAAAAATATTCATCGTTATGCCTGGTTTCCATTTGGTGGCGGACAACGGTTTTGTATTGGCAACAATTTTGCGATGATGGAAATGCAGATAGTTCTTGCACTTGCATGCACTCAATTTAATTTCTCTTTAGCCGAAAACTTTAAACTGGAATTAGAACCGCTTGTTACACTACGACCAAAGCATGGCGTGATGATGAAGTTAGAGAAGAACTGATGTGCATTGTCACCCTGAGCCTGTCGAAGGGTATAACAGAAAAGATGCTTCGACAAGCTCAGCATGACAAATTCTCTATTACTGCTTCACTAATTTCTTACTCATTCTCCTTCCATCATTTTCAAAAAGCGTAACTATATACGTTCCTTCTGCAAAATTCTTCAGGTTGAGTTGCAATGAATTTTGCTCTACAGCAATTTTCTGTTCCCACAATTTTCTTCCTGCTAAATCATAAACTTCGGCTCTGCTAAAAATATTTTTATAGAAAGAAAGATTCAAACTTTCGCTGGTGGGGTTAGGAAAGAGTTCAAAATTATTTTGTTCTTCAATTTCATCGACCGAAGAAAAAACACAATCTGTTTCAGCAGTAGTGGAATCAGGAACGGATGAGTTCCAAATAGCAAAACAGTATTGCCCTTTCTTCAAATTATAAATGGTGGCGTAGCCTGTTTTGTTGGTTGAACTTCCCTGTGTGTTGATAGCAAACGAATCGGCAAATGCCCATTCTATAGCTGAACTTGCACGGTACATCACCACCAAACTATCTTCATTATTAATAAAGAAAGCTGCATCTAAAGAGTCGGTACCATTGAAAGAAATTTGACCATCGGTTTTAAAACCTGCATTAAAAATTCCATCAACAGTCCAATATCTTTTGTCGTGCAAATGCAATCCTGCAATTTTATTTTGCATCGGCTCGGGACGAATCCAATTGTGTTCTATCCGCACCAAACTTGAATCTGTATTGGCATTTACATTCAAAATCATTTTCGCTGTTCCGAAATCGTATGCACCTGTATCTGTAATTACTTTCCATTCATCGGTAATGGCATCCTGTAAATGTTCATGAAAATCGAGCGCAATAAATGCGGGCGTAAAATTATTGAAACTTCGGCTGTGCGGTGTGCAAGCACCGCTTACAAAAACAATTTCATCAATGCGGTTAAAGTTGTAATCGAAATAAGTAATACTTACGGGAACCAGATTATAATAATGAGGAGCGTGAAGCAATTGCTGTCGAATAACCATATCGGCAATAACTGTAATTCCGTTTTGATGAACGTTTAAACCCTCAATGGAAAAATGCGGAAAGCCCGGTGCATTGAACCAATCGTTAAAGCAATCATTCAAATTTACTCCGGCACATTGCGACAGATAATCTCTGAATTGAGCCGTGCTTGTATTCTGCCATGAAAAATCGCGCACATAATTTTTCACGCAGTTGAAAAATGTGGCATCATTCATATAATGACGTAGCGTGTGTAAAGCATCTGCTCCTTTATCATAAACCGTTTTGCCATAAGTATATTCTGTAGGCACACCACTAACGGGCAAATAACTATCGTCTAAAATATGTGCGCGGTGCAACACATCTTCATGATTAATTCGCATCGAACTTTTGTAAGTAGAATCGCCATACAGTTTTTCGAGAAATTGCTTTTCGTTATAGCGAGCCCATCCTTCGTTCAACCACATTTCAGAAGCAGAATTGCAGGTAACCAAATCGCCAAACCAGTGATGTGAAAGTTCGTGTGCCATGGCCGTTTCGCAATCTGCTGAGAGTTGAGACAGATAGTATTGCGAAAAGGCAATATTAGTGGCATGCTCTATTGCTCCACCTGTAAATGGCACAATGCAATAACCAATTTTATCCCATTTGTATTCGCCCCATAGATTTTCAAAAATGTGAAAAGCATTGTGCAAATGCACAAACAGATTTTTTAGTGCAGTCGTATCCACTGCTCGCGCTGCTAAATCAATTTCGATTACACCACCAATTCCATTCACCGTATCAGTTAAAGTCTGATAATCGCTTATTGCTACGCTGGCTAGGTAAGAAGGAATTTCTTCGTTCAGTTTCCAATGCCATGTTTTTTTATTGGCAGCAGAAGTAAAGCCCTGCAACAATCCGTTGCAAAAAGCTTCATGTGTGTTTTTGGTAGTTACATAAAACTCATACACACTGCGTTCGCGAAAATTATCGAAACACGGAAACCAAACCTTACCATAGTTATGCGGGTTAGAAAGATAGCTTGCTCCAATATTATAAGCATACGTTGCTGTCCAATAAAATCCTCCAATATCATTTGCCATTTGCAACGGATGCCCGTGATAAACCACGCGCACGGTAAACGAATCGCCATTGTTAAAGAACGAAAGTGTGTTGATGTTTAAAACAGAATCGTTGTAATCAAATGGCACATTGTAACCATTCACGCGCACGGTATCAATGGTTAGCCCGAGCAAATCTAGCCGCACGTTCTGCACGTTATTTATTTTGGCTTTCATGCCAATTGTTACATCGGCATAAAGAATTTTAGTGGCAAAATCAGAAAGATCAATGTTGATTTGGTAGGAACGAATATCAATCGTGTCGCATCTTAAATCTTCGGCCGGCAAAAACTTACATAGAAGAAACAGGAAAAAGAGGAGAAGTGATTTGCGAAACATAGTGAGCGAATATAATTGGTTCAACTAAAGCAGAAATGTGTCAACAATTTGCTTTATAGTTGCGCCCGCATTCAAACAAATGAAAAAAAATCTTCCACGTCCCCTCGCCATTATTTTAATCATAGTTATCCCTATTGTTGGTGTGGTGTTTTCCAGTTGGTATATACCACAGTTGTTTAATCCTAAGTTGAAAATGTCGTTTCCCGAATATATCTCACAATGGTTTTCGGGGAAAATGAATTACAACATGCGTGGTAATCGTCCTCATGCTCCTGCAAAAATGTTTGCCGAAGGAGTGGTGGAAGTAACCAATTTAAAAGGCGAAAAAATTATGGACTCGGTTTATCATGTTATTCCCAACATGAAATTCGAAACGCAAAATGGTGATTCACTCGAACTCGATTCACTGCGTGGAAGTATTTACATAGCCGATTTTTTCTTTGCAAGCTGTCCGGGCATTTGTCCGAAGATGAGCAACAGTTTAGCGCGCGTGCAGAAGGGTTTTATTCGCGATGATAATTTCAAAATTATTTCGTTCACTGTTGACCCTTTAAGAGATACCGTAAATGTATTGCGCAGATATGCCGATGAACACGATGCTATACCCGGCAAATGGTATTTCATGCGCAACAGTAAAGCCAATATCTTTAAACTGGCGAACGAAGGATTTCACATTACCGCCAAGGACGATGAAACGCCTGAATCATTTATTCACAGTGAAAAATTAGTAC
>JAPLES010000074.1:0-7626 GCA_026391075.1 Bacteroidota bacterium
ATACGTTTTTCCTCTGTGTTTAATACCGTTTATGTTTTTCTGCAATTGCTGAAAAACTAAACCGCACTCCTGTGCGGTCAACAGGTGCATGTCATTTTTAATTTTAATCAATCATTTATTCTTATGAAAAATAAAAGTAAAAGGAGAGCGCCTGAAACTGTGCGCATCCTAAACCGCGAACGCGTAAATCGCCTTCGTGCTATCAGTTTCCGTTTACAACACTTATTTATTTTGGTCTTGATTAAGCTCGGTTTAGTTAATCAAAACGCAGTTCAAATTAAGGAGCGACTAGAACGCTATATTTCTATGCTTACCGGTAATGCTAATTTCCCTACTACCTCACCTACACTTGCTCAGCTAACCACTGCGCACGATGAATTGGCGGCTTTGATACTGTCGGCTTCTAATGGCGACCGTATTCAAATTGAGTTGCGCGATATGAAGCAAACCGAATGTGAAGACCTTATTCGCACGCTTAGCTACGATATTCAACATCAAAGCGAAGGAGATGCAGAGAAAATTCATAGTGCGGGTTTTGAAACGCGGAATTCCAAAACACCAACTTCGTTGCCGGAGCAGGTAGTTAATCTCAAAGTAAAGACCAACGCTTTTGACGGACAATTGCAATTGAGATGGAAAGCTGTGAAGTATAAATTAGCTTATGTAGTTGCAGCTACCGAAAATCCCACCGACCCTAAAAGTTGGAACTTGTTGGATAAAACAGGTAAAGCCAATTTAGTTGTAAAGGATTTAAAACCGGGAGTGACCTATTACTTTCGTGTGTTTGCATTTAACTCGCTGGGCGATGGACCGGTTAGCGAAGTAGCCAATGGCCATTGCTGAGAAGCAATAAAGTTGGTCTAACCTTTCTTTGCGCAAGCAGAGAAAGGTTTTTTATTTATACCACCACTTCATTTTATTGGTCATTATTTCTTTTTTTTACCACGTAGATTACTTCTACTTAAATGCTCCATGAAAAATTTAGAAATATCGGTTCTGTCTGTTGATGAGTTGCCAAACGTTGCGCGCAGTATTTTAAAATTTGCAGAAGACAAAAAAGTGTTTGCCTTGTATGGCGATATGGGCGCTGGCAAAACAACACTCATCAAAGAAATTTGCAAGCAACTTGGCTCTGCTGATAGTTTCAGCAGTCCTACTTACAGCATTGTGAATGAATACTTAATGAATGAAGATGAAAGTAAAATTCGAGATAAAATTTATCACATTGACCTTTACCGTTTAAAGAAAATTGAAGAAGCAATTGAAGTGGGAATAGAAGATTATTTAACGGGCGAATCGTACTGTTTTATTGAATGGCCCGAATTAGTTGAACGCCTATTGCCCGATGATATCGTTAAGATTGAAATGAAGCCCGATGGAAATTTGCGGAATCTGTCTATCTTTAGAAATTGAAAATTCCAAACAAACATCATGTCTGAAAAGAAAAAAGATTTTGAAGGCATTGTAAGTAAACTGGGTTTACAGCCGCTCGAATCGCCTTCGATGGTAGCTATGCGCAAAGCAAAATTGTTTATAGGTATTCCGAAAGAAAAAAGTTTTCAGGAACACCGCATTGGTTTAACTCCTGAATCTGTTCGCACTTTAGTTGCAAATGGTCACCGCATATTAATTGAGCGCGGTGCAGGAAACGATTCGCATTTTTCTGACAACGATTATTCCGAAGCAGGAGCAGAAATTACAGATAGCGTAGAGGAAGTTTTTAAGTCCGATATCATTATAAAAATTGCACCCATGCAATTGGATGAAATTGAAATGATGCAGGTGAACCAAACACTTATTTCACCTATTCACTTACCTACTTTAAAGAAAGAAAACGTTCAATTGCTGATGAAGAAAAAGGTAACTGCATTGGCGTATGAATATACAAACGATGATGCAGGGCGTTTCCCTTTTGTGCGCGCCATGAGCGAAATTGCAGGTAACAGTGTTATTCTTTTAGCGGCAGAATTTTTAAGTAACGCGAATGAGGGCAAAGGAATTTTACTCGGTGGTATTTCAGGAGTACCGCCTGCAAAAGTTGTTATACTTGGTGCAGGGGTAGTGGGTGTTTTTGCTGCGCGTGCGGCTATTGGTTTAGGTGCTATTATTTCTGTTTTCGACAACAACGTTTTCAAACTTCAACGCTTACAAGAGAAAGTAAATACACGCGTTTTTACCTCTACACTTTCACCGGTTATACTCGAACAGGAATTACAAACAGCCGATGTAGCAATTGGCGCTATTCATTCTAAACTTGGAAGAACACCAGTAATTGTTACCGAAGAAATGGTGGCTAAAATGAAACCCGGCAGCGTAGTAATTGATGTTAGTATTGACCAGGGCGGTTGTTTCGAAACTTCAGAAATTACTTCACATGCTGAACCTACTTTCAAAAAATACGATGTAACGCACTATTGCGTTCCCAATATTCCTTCGCGTGTTTCGCGCACAGCCTCGTACGCATTTAGTAATATCATTACACCCATTCTTTTACGTTGTGGCGAATTGAGCGGTATGAAAAATTTAATTTACGAAGACAAGGGAATCAGAAACGGCATCTATCTTTATAAGGGAAACTTGACCAATGAAAACCTTTCTTTTATGTTCGGCATTAAGAACAGTAATTTAGAGTTATTGTTTGCTACCAACCTGTAATTACAGTTACTTTGGAGAATTAAATGGTTCACCGTGCAACATCTCCCCTTCTTTTCTCGACAATTATAGATAGAACGTATTAATTTAGATTTACTGATGATTCATTAATCACTCCACGCAAATTTACGCACATGAAAAAAGTTTTACTTCTCTCCATCTTTATCGTGTTCAACAATTTAGCCTACACCCAATGCGTTACCAATGTAAACTTCAATACCTGGCAACAAGGTGGTCAACCTGGTAACGGAAACTGGTCGGTGCAAGGTGGAGGCACCCAAGTTTATCAAAGCGTAAACGGAAATCCCTCTTTTTTTCTTTCACCGTTTTCTTTGATGAACGTTCACGTAAGCGGTCAATTCAGAAGTACGGATAACGATGATGATTATCTCGGTTTCGTTTTTAGCTTTCTAAATCCCATAGCCGCAACTGATTCTTTCGATTGTTATTTGTACGATTGGAAACAAGGGCAACAAGGCGGTGCGCCAAGCGGTATGTCGCTGGATAGAGTGAAAGGAGTTATTCCAGGAGGGCAATATCAAACTGTATTTTGGGACCATACCAACACACCCGAATTTACTGTGTTGCAAAATACTTTTGGCGGGGCAGGATGGATTCAAGGCAATAACCACAACTTTGATTTATACCTGACCTATACCCGTGCTACAATCTATGTAGATGGAGTTCTAAAATTCGATTGGGCTGATTGTTACCTCCCCGGTAGATTTGGTTTTTACAATCTTTCGCAACGCGATTGTTACTACAGTAATTTCCAATACGATTTGTTTGCCGATTTTGCTTATCCTGACCAAGGCATTTGTTTAGGACAAAGTGCCGCTTTTGATTTTGTGAATGCTTGCGTTACATCAAACATTGGTCAATACCAAAGCTTAACCTGGACTTTTGGTGATGGAACTACTATTGTAAACAACAGCCCAACACTGGCAAACGTGAACGTAACACATACTTATGCTACGGCAGGTTTGTTTACCGCCACAATGACCATAGTTGATTTCAACGGATGTTCTTTTACTTCGAGCCACCAAGTGGATGTGCGAAATCCAATTGTTTTAAACCCCACTACCGTTCAACCACTTTGTAATGGAGGAAGTAATGGTAGTATTTCATTAGCACCTGCCGGTGGCTTTGGGAACTATACTTATAGCTGGAATGGAGGAGTAAACACTCAGCAAAACTGGCCTGGCAGACCGGCAGGCACTTATACAGTTACTGTAACCGATGGAAGATGCGCAACCACGGGTCAATTCACATTGAATCAACCTACAGCAGTAACTGCTGTGGTAAGTCATACCGATGCGCACTGTGGGGTAAATGATGGAACAGCAACGATTGTAATTTCGGGTGGAACAGGTCCTTATTATGGAACTCCAATTCCTACAGCAGTAAACTGGGGGCCGGGACATTCAGGTGCGAGTGTAGCGGGACTAAGTGCTGGAACTTTTGTTGCCGATTTTCAAGACGCAAACGGATGTTCCGCTTTGCTTCAATACAGCCAAACAATTCTTTCGTTGCCTTGCGGTATTAGTTCAACCATTGCTTCTACAAATGTCAATTGCTTTGGAGGAAACAATGGTACGGCTACGCTTACTGTAACAGGCGGAACAGCACCAATCAATATTAGTTGGAGCAACGGAATGTCGGGAGCCGCAATAACCGGATTGATTGCTGGTACTTACACTTATAATTATACCGATGCAAATCCGCTTCACGCATTTAATGGAACAGTAACTATTCAACAACCAACAGCTGCTATTGCTATTTCGCTGGCTCAGGTGGGCATTTCGTGCGCTGGTTCTAATGATGGTCAGGCTATTGCATCTGTTCTCTCAGGAGGAATAACTCCTTATGTCTACACTTGGAGTGGTGGCCATCCAAATAATCCGGTGGCTTCTAATCTTGCACCGGGCAATATTAGCGTAACGGTTACAGATGCTAACAGTTGTTCAGCTTCTGCTATAATAAATGTTTCGGGGGTTCCATCATTAGCCAATACTATGGTTACTATAATTGATAGTTGTTATCATTCGGGAAGAGGGCGTGCAACGGTACAAACCAGCGGTGGAAATCCACCTTATACTTATGCTTGGAATAATTTTGCAACTGATACATCGGCACTTAACCTCATTGCCGGAACCTACAATGTAACTGTAACCGACAGTAGAGGTTGCACAGCCACATCTTCGGCAGTAGTAGGTGGCCCAATTGCTCCTTTAACTTCCACTTATGTAAAAACAGATATCAACTGTTTTGGTGGTGCCACCGGCACATTCAATGTAACACCAGCCGGAGGAAGTCCGGGATACACTTTTGTTTGGAGTCCTGCTTCGCTTTCAGGTACAAATCAATCTGGTTTAGTTGCCGGTATTTATAATTACACCGTTACCGATATTTACGGCTGCAGAATTGTAGACGGTGATACACTTCGCGAACCGGCTACAGCACTAACAGCAGTTACTTCACACACCGATGTTACTTGCAATGGTGCAAACAACGGTTCAGTTACTATTACAGTTGCCGGTGGAACACCTGCTTATTCTTATTTAGGAAATCCTATTCCTGCAGGAACTAATACGCTTTCTAATCTTCCACCTAATACTTATGCAGGAAATGTGGTTGATTCAAAAGGCTGCACCGCTGCAGTATCTGAAACTATAATTCAACCTGCCGCGCTTACATTGAGTGAAACACATTTGAATGTTTTGTGCAACGGTGCTTTAACCGGCTCCATCAATCTAACCCCGGGTGGCGGAACTCCTAATTACACCTATTTATGGAATGATGCCAGCGCATTACAAAACAGAATTAATCTTGCTGCCGCTGCTTATGCGGTTACACTTACTGATAATAATTTGTGCACAGCTTCAGCTAGTATTACTATTACACAGCCGGCTATCCTTACTGTTAGCGAAACGCATGTAAATGTGTTGTGCAATGCCGCTACCACTGGATCTATCAATCTTACACCAGGAGGAGGAACACCTAACTATACTTACTTATGGAATGATGCCAGTGCATTACAAAACAGAACCAATCTTGCCGCTGCTACATACAATGTGACCGTAACAGACAATGCACTTTGCACCGTTACTACAAGTATAGTAATTACTCAGCCTGCTGCATTGTCGGTTACTACTTCGCATACCGATGTAACTTGTAATGGCGCAAACAACGGAACAGTAACCGTAAATATTGGCGGTGGAACTCCACCTTATTCTTATCTGGGTAATCCTATTCCTGCAGGCACAACTACTATTCCTGCATTGGCTCCTGCTACTTATGCAGGAAATGTTTTGGATGCCAACGGTTGCAGTGTTGCAGTTTCTGAAACTATTATTCAACCAGGGCCGCAAAGCGCAACCGTTACAGGAACAAACAATCTGTGTTTTGGTGCCACACAAGGAACAGCACAAGCCGTTTTTGTAAATGCAACAGGCGTTGTTAGCTATAACTGGACGGGTGGATTGAATACAGCAAACATTACAAATCTAGTAGCTGGCGTTTACGATGTTACCTGCACCGATGCAAACTTGTGCACCGTTACCGGAACTTACACAGTTACCGAACCCGCAGCAGTAGTAATGACTGTGGCTACCGTTAATGCAATTTGTTTTGGCGGAAACGGAAGTGCTACAGCAACTCCTAACGGAGGAACAGCACCCTTTAGTTATGTGTGGAGTGGTTCACCATCTACCATCAACACAGCCACATTAATTTCCGGAAACTTTACTGTAACCTCTACCGATGCTAACACTTGTCAGCAAACGGCTTCGGGAATTATCAATTCGCCAACTGCTATTTCTGTTACAGAAACGCATTTAGATGTGGATTGCTTTGGAAACTCAACAGGCTCAGTAACTCTTACTACTACAGGTGGCACAGGTCCAAATTATACTTACGCATGGAGTCCAAATGTTTCTGTTACAAATGTAGCTACTTCAATTCCTGCTGCCAGTTATTCAATAACTGTAACAGACCAGGTGGCTTGCACGGCTATAATTACATCACTTGTTTCGCAACCTGTTGCACCGCTTGCTGCCGTTGCGGTGGCACAAAATATTTCATGCTTCGGTTTAGTAGATGGAAGTGTTACTGTTAATGCTTCCGGAGGAACAGTAAATTATACTTACACCTGGAATCCGAATGTGAGTGCAACAAATGTTGCTAATACATTAGCAGCAAATACATATTCTATTACAGTTACCGATGCTAACCTTTGCACGGCTTCGGCAAGTGCTACAGTTACAGAGCCAACGCAAATTGTGTTGACTACTTCTAAAACAGATTTGCTTTGCTACCAGGTAAACACCGGTGTGGCAACGGTAAACGCTAATGGCGGCACACCGAATTATAATTACACTTGGAATCCAAATGTGAGCAGCGCAAACACGGCTTCGGCTTTGGCGGCAGGAAATTATAACATTACCGTTACTGATAATAGTTCATGCACCGCATCGGTTTCTATTGCCTTAACTGAACCAACACAACTGGTGAGCAATCCTGCACATACCGACAATTCCTGTTTCGGAAATACCAATGCGGTAATTGCGGTGAATGCAAGCGGAGGAACTCCGGCTTATACTTACCAATGGAATCCGAATGTGAGTAGTACGGATTCTGCTTTAAATCTTGTTGCCGGGAGTTATTCATTTACTGTAACAGATAACAATGCTTGTTCCTTTTCTCAAAGTGTAACTATTATTTCGCCTACAGTGCTTGATGTAACAGCTGTTACTACTGATGCACTTTGCTTTGGTGATTTAAATGGAACAATTACTACCACAGCAACAGGCGGTACTAACCCTTATATTTTTTCTATTACTAATGACGGAATTAATTTTGTGAATTTAGCGAATGGTCAGTTTACAGGTTTAGGTGTTTCTGTTTATACGGTTTATGTAACCGATGCAAATGCTTGTGTTGATTCAACAATTTCTACCGTGAACGAACCTGCAC
>JAPLES010000074.1:7651-14538 GCA_026391075.1 Bacteroidota bacterium
AATTACTGATATCGTTTTAGCTAAAGATGTTACCTGTTATCATTATACCAATGGTGAGCTAAATATTATTGCCGGAGGTGGAGTAGCGGGTTACACGTTTATACTTTCCGATGGTTCACAAAACAGTAGTGGATTATTTACGGCACTTGCTGCGGGCAACTACGCTATTACCATTGCCGATGCAAATAATTGCACCACCACCGATACTACAACTATTACAGAACCCGATTCGGTTCAAATAGCTGTAACACCTGACCCTGTTGAAGTAAACTTAGGGGAGAGTTTGCAATTACAAACCAGCAATAATCAAACGGGTTCTATTACTTACAACTGGCAGCCGTCTTTTGGATTGTCGTGTTACGATTGTGCAGCTCCGGTTTTTAGTGGCAATTATTCGCAAGTTTATACAGTGGTAATGAGTACCGATTCCGGTTGTTTTGGAACAAGTTCTGTAACCGTAACCGTGGTGCCAAAGTATGATGTGTTTATTCCAAATGTGTTTACACCTAATGGTGATGGCGTAAATGATGATTGGCAAATATTTGGGAACATGAAAAGCGTTAAACAATTGAATGTAGCGGTATTTAATCGCTGGGGCGAAAAGGTTTTTGAAAGCAACGACATTAATTTTGGCTGGAATGGTAAATATCAAAGTGAGTTTGCTCCACCCGGTGTATATACTTACACCGCTAAATTTGTTTGGTTGAATAATCATGCCGATAACAATTACAAGGGAACAATTACTTTGATACGATAAGAATTTGTAGACAGAAGAAGAAGAGTCCTCAAAAACGGGGGCTCTTTTTTTTTACATTTGATTGATGATTGATCTCTGTTCAACTACTGCACAAGAAATTTGCTGCGATGCTACTTCTCCAAATATTCCCGATAAGGCTTCTTTCTTTTTTAAAAGCAGTTATCACAACGCCTGTTTAACAGGAAGAGTGCATGTTGATTTTAGTTTGCACGTTATCAAGCAACCGGTTCAACCATTAGGAATATGGCGTTGTCGTGTAAATTTTTGGTTGAAGGAAACAGTTGCTGAACTTAGTTACGATGAAGGTTTCGAATTTTATAAAGATGGTTTTAAACGAGCAATGACCGGTGCTGGAAAATTTATACATGAAAAATATAAACTCACTAGTACTTTACCTGACCCTACTAATGAAGAACTTTTAGAAAAATATAAAGCAATTTTGGCGAAGCAGAAATAGGGTTTAGAAAACAGAAAGTAGACGCTAGACTTTAGACAATAGATGAATAACGTCAGATTATTTGAGTTCGCTTAAAAGCGGTTTAAAGATTTTTCTTTTTCCTCTACTTACAGAATGGCATCTTCATTTGATTTATTTTATTTGTGTAACTCAACCAAACGAAATGAAAAAACTATTACTCCTCTCCTCGTCTGTTTTCTTCTGCCTGTTTTCAAACGCACAAACCAAGCGCTGTTACACGCATGAGTTAATGGTGCAAAAGGAAAACCAAACACATGGTTACCTTCAACAGGTGAATAATGTTTTTGATAATGCAAAACACATAGCCGAACAAAACAGGAGTAACCGTTCTTTAACCGATAGTATCTATCATGTGCAGGTAGTGTTTCATGTGGTTTATACCGCTGCTGCTGAAAACATTCCTGATTCAGTTCTTATCAATCAAATTGAAATCCTCAATCGCGATTACAGAAGAAAAAATGCGGACACAGTTCAAACGCGTGCTTGTTTTCAACCGGTGGCTGCCGATGCGGGAATTGAATTCTACTTAGCCACTACCGATCCTGATGGAAATCCTACTAATGGTATTACCCGTACTGTTGGCCATCCGCAAATTGCTTTCTTAGGATTTAATCCGGGCAGCGATGAAATAAAAAATGCAACTACAGGAAAAACAGCCTGGCCTACCGACCGCTATCTTAATATTTGGGTAGGTAATATTTTCTTTGGTGTAGTGCTTGGCTATGCTTTCCCGCCTGATAATGCACCTAACTGGCCTGCAGGTTCAGCCACCGATTCGGCACATCAAGGAGTGGTTCTACATTATGCAGCGGTAGGCGCTAATTTTTCTGCACCTATCGACCCTACAGTGGCTGGTGGCAGAAGCGCAGTGCATGAGATTGGACATTATTTTGGCTTGCGCCATATTTGGGGCGATAGCACCGATTGTGTGATAGATGATGGAATTTCTGATACTCCTTTTGCTTCCGATGCTTCGCAACAAGCATGCGATACCACGATTAACTCCTGTGTTGATTCACCAGTTGATTTTCCCGATATGATTGAAAACTAAATGGACTATTCCGATGACCGTTGTCTGAATATTTTTACTCAAGAACAGGTAGGTGTTATGCGTGCCATCCTTCAAACTTCACGCGCAGGAGTGGCTTATGTTACTGGCGATGTAAGCGGAATTAAAAATCTTGCCTTACTTGATGGAATAGAAGTTTCGCCAAATCCTTCGACAGGAATTTTCAAGCTAACAACAAAGAGAAAAGAGGATTTGAATTTCGAAGTTTACAATTCACTAGGCGAAACAGTAATTGCAGCACAAAACTTTAGTTCGTCTGTGTCCATCAATTTGTCTTCATTCAGCGCAGGAATTTACTTTGCCAAAATATCATCGAGCGAAAATGTAGTGGTGAAGAGGTTAGTTTTGAATCGTTAAGTTTTTTATTGACTGATTAGTTCGCGTCCGTTTCTAATTCAACCATTTCGAATTTTTATTAAACTAAACCTACATAAAGACTAAAGCATACTTTACTTTAGTTTTAAATTCAATCGTTATGCATCCTGCTTATACCTTACTTGCCATTCCTCTCTTTTTTCTTGCAATGGGTATTGAATGGCTTTGGGGCTATATGAAAAAGAAAGACGTTTATCGCCTAAACGATTCGGTCAATAATCTTACAGTAGGTTTAGGTCAGCAGGTTTTTAGTTTGGTTTTTAAAGGCATGTTACTGGGTGTGTATGTTTGGCTTTACAACAATTACTCTTTCTTTCATATTCCGGCAACGTGGTGGAGTTTTATTCTTTGCTTCATCATTTTCGATTTCTTTTTTTACTGGGCACATCGCTGGGGTCACGAAATGAATATTTTTTGGGCAGCACATTTAGTGCATCATCAAAGCGAAGAATATAATTTGAGTGTAGCACTTCGTCAATCGTGGTTTCACAGCGCGCTTGCATTTCCTATTTTTCTTCCTATTCCAATGATGGGTTTCGACCCGGCTATATTTGGTGGTGCCGCTGTGTTGCAAACCCTATTGCAGTTTCCTATTCACACCAAAGCTGTAGGCAAACTTCATCCGTGGATTGAGTATTGGTTCAATACACCTTCTCATCACCGGGTTCATCACGCCATCAATCCAAAATATTTAGATAAAAATCACGCAGGCGTTTTGATGATTTGGGATAGAATGTTCGGTACATTTAAAGCAGAAGAGGAAAACGAAGAAATCTATTACGGTATTACCACTCCATTAAAGAGCTGGAATCCCGCGTGGGCAAACCTTCACTACTTTGTAGAGATATTTCAAAAAACGCGAGCAATGAAAGCAGTTGATAAACTACGAATGCTTTTTGCCGAACCCGGATGGATGCCCGATTATCTTGGTGGACAGCAATATGCAGGCGAACCATCGGAAGCCAATATCACGAAGTATAATGCCGATACAAATATTTATCTCAAAATTTATTCAGTAGTCCAATACTTTGTCATGTTGGGTGCCGGCACTTTGTATATGATGAACTTTAAAACCATGGACTCATTCTATCGGGTTGTCTTCTTTTTGCTCATTATGATTACCATGCTCATTATTGGTTCTATTTACGAAAATAAAAAGTGGATGATTTATGCGGAATATGCCCGACTCGTTTTAGTCATGCTTGCTTTGAATACCTTTTATTATTTCTGGTATATCAACTGGTTTAACTTCGTCATTGGCGTTTCCGCAACGCTATTTGTGGCATGTGTTATCTTCTTTACTTATTCCAACATTACTTCGCAACGCCAACTAAATTCAGCAAATGCTCAATAGCTGGTGTACAGGATTTATCAACAGCAATTCTTTCATGCTGCAACTTTTGTTGGGTGAAAAAGAAAAAAGTGCATATTCGCGTTCATCAAAATCAAAAACAAATTTTAGAACAATGAAAAAATTATTCTTAGCATTTTCTCTGCTCGGTTTGGCTTATTCAGGTTTCAGTGCCGAAAGCGAAGCCGTATTGGATTTTAGAAATATTTTCTGGGGAACGCCAAAAGACTCTGTCATTCGCGATGGAAAAAAACTTGACTTTATAAAAGACAAGAACTCTCTGATTAAAAATGCATATCAATTGAGCAACGATGATTTAACTATCGGAGCTGTAAAATTAGAGAAGGTGCTTTACATTTTCAATGAAGAAAATCGTTTTCAAAAAGTATTTCTTCAGGGCACTATGGACCAAACAGAACAAATGAAATTTATTCTCACTTACAAGTTTGGTGATTTTCGCAACGAAAGCTTTATTGACGACACGCACATTATGCAGTGGTTGGTAAAAGACGTAACCTTTACGCTGAAAGAAATTGCTAAAGCTCGCTTTGAATTAACCATTGAAAGTAGCTGGCAGGCAAGCGAAGATTACAAGAAGAATACCAGCGTAGATGATTTCTAAAAAATCATTGTCGTTATAAATAAAAAAAGGGTTGCCGAATTGGCAACCCTTTTTTTATTTTAATACGCTTGTTCCATTTCCGTTTTGACGGAACTTTTCTAAAGTCCCATCGGGACGATTTTATGGTAGTAATAAATACGAACACAAACAAAGCCCTGTGGGGGCGACATTATCAATGCAATTTTACTCCGTAAACTTTTTATCCTCTGGCGCCCATCTTCCATGAATAGAAGAGAATAATCTACTCCAACGAATTTTGTTCAAGCCACTAGCATCTTTTGCATAACTCATCCAAATGAACCATGCCTTTCCCACAATATGGAAACCCCAGTAACGACTATCCTGGCTATTGTGACGATTATCACCCATCATCCAGTAATAATCCATCTTAAAAGTATAAGTAGAGGCTTCTGCTCCGTTAATGAAGAACTTGCCATCGTGTTGCTCCACTGTATTGTTTTCATAAACATGAATGGCACGCTCGTACTGTTTGTAAATAGAATCGGTCAACGTAATTGTCCATCCCTTTTTAGGCAAAGTAACAGGACCAAAATTATCTACGTTCCAATGATAGCGAGCGGTATCATTCGGAAAAATGTTTTCGATAGGCTCTTGCAATCTATCTTTCTGGTAAAAAAACGGTTGAATACTAGTAGTAATATCCATTGCCTTTAATTCCTCAACGTGTTGTTTAGTCATCAATACAACAAAATGATTGGCTGGCAAAACTCCAAGACGATTGCTGATGTCTTCCATTTCCAATTCCTCAATTTTATCAGCAGATAAACCTGAGCCCTCTTTAAACACAATCATAAAAGGTGTGTAAAGATTTTCGGGTTGGTAAGCAAGTGCGTCATTGATATAAAGTACGCCATCTTTTACTTCTAATTTATCACCAGCAATGGCCACACAACGCTTAATATAATTTTCGCGCTTATCAACCGGACGTGCTGCAATATGTGTGTTTGCATCGCTCCACATCATTTGTCGGGCGCTAGCGTAATCAACTTTATTGCTATAGGCAGTGTATCGTATGATATCATAGTATGAAGGTGCTTGATTTTCTATAACCACGGTGTCGCCTGCAGGAAAATTAAACACCACCATATCGTTCCGCTTCACATGCTGAAAACCCGGTAACGTTTTGTAAGGAAGTTTTATCCATTCTAAATAACTCTTACAATTGAAAACAGGGATAGTGTGATGTACAAACGGAAGCGCAATAGGTGTATTAGGCACACGTGCTCCGTAATGAAATTTTGAAACGAAAAGAAAATCGCCCACGAGTAAAGTTTTTTCCATAGATGGAGTCGGAATCATGTAGGCTTCGGCAACAAAAATTCTAATGAGAGTAGCAGCTACTACGGCAAACACAATAGCATCTGCCCATTCCCGCACGGCCGAACGCGCAATCGGTTTCTCCCCTTTCTTTACTCCACCAACTGCATGAAACTTTTCATTAGGTGAAAAGCCGAGAAAAGGAACATAAATTACCGCAAACATCACCGCGCAGAAATGTTCAAGAAAACCGTAACGTTTAAATGCTGTACTCATCTCCGTTAACTGACTAGCTATATAAAACAGGTTAACACCGGGAATAAAAAGCATCCAAGTCCACCATTTCGGCCTATCAATTATTTTTTGCCATTCAAAAGAACAAAGCACAGGCACAAATGCTTTCCATGGCTCAATTCCTAATTTTTTAAAAATACCGTATGTGCCAATACGAATACCAAGCATGTACACAAAAATGATAGCTAGAAGAATCATGTTGTAATTTGAAAATTTGAGAAACTTGCCTGACGGCAGTCAGGTTCGAAAATTGAAAAAATGAAATTCATAAGGCGTGAAAATATAATTCTAATTGTGTTCAACTATTTAGGTGTTAACGGATTTATGTATAATACAAAATCGGAAACACATTAAGACGACAATAAATCTTTCATTTCAAAAACACCTCGCTTTCCAACTAACCATCGAGCAGCCATTACTGCTCCTTCTGCAAATCCTCTTCGGCTTTTAGCTTCGTGTTTTATTTCGATATAGTCAACGGATGAAGTGTAAGTTACGATATGTGTGCCTGGAACATTCGGTTCTCTTTTAGCAATTATTAGGATTTCTTCGGTCTTCGGTCTTCGGTCTTCGGTCTGTAATAACCAATGCTTCTTACTCTTCAACTCTTCCAAAATAACTTCCGCAGTTTTTACAGCCGTGCCGCTAGGCGAGTCTTTTTTT
>JAPLES010000085.1 GCA_026391075.1 Bacteroidota bacterium
GTTCCGCCCGAGATGGTAATACTAGCGGTTCCGTTATTTAATCCACAGTTGGCATCGGTATGCGTAACGCTAGCAGTAACTGCGGTGGGTTGATTAATGGTGTACGAACCGGTGGTAGTACAAACTCCATCGGTGACGGTGAGCGTATAAGTTCCAGCAGTAGCCCCAATTAAAGTTGTTTGAGTTGTTCCGTTGCTCCAGCTGTACAAATAACCACCGTAACCTGCTGCCGGTCCAAAACCACCTGTAGGCACAATTGAAATTCCTCCGTTAGCAGCACCATTACATAAAGGCTGAGTAAGAGTAGGTGCAAGTGAGATAGGTGCATTTATGGTTACTGCGTGGCTATAGGTAGTTGCGCATCCACTTATGTCAGTAATTGTAAGTGTAACCGTGTAGGTCCCGTTTGCCGCGTATGTATGTATAGGATTTTGAAGTGTAGAAGTTCCACCATCGCCAAAAGTCCATGCCCAAGATTGTATAGAACCCAAACTGCTGGTAGAAATATCACTGAACTGCATGGTTGGGTTACAACTTTGGTAATTAGTTCCTGCCACCCAACTTGAAGTACTAAGCACTTGAACCTGCTGGTCGTTCGTTCCTCCTCCTGTTGCTCCACTCCAACCCCAGTTCACAATAGGATTTCCACCAAAATAAGTATTCACCAAATTAGGATTTACAAAACTTGAACGTAGCACACCATCAAAATAAACAGAGTAAGTTCCAGTAGATACATCCCATACAATACGTACAGTATGCCATGCACAATCATCAATATTTGCCTGACTTACCAAAGCGGGAACAGCACCTACTACGTTGTGTGCATAGCCACCGCCCGATTCAATTCCTATATGGTCATAACCCGGATCGTTTACAGAACCATTTTGCCAAGTATCAAACTCTACCGCTAACGAAAACGGTTGGTTACTTCCGGCATAGCCTAAACCTTCGCCCGTGTTTCCTAAACCGTTAGGATTGGATGTTAGAACGAATACAATACCATCGGCACCACCACTTCCACCACAGCCTAAAAAAACGCTGAAAGTGAAATCAAAAGAGTTGTTGAGGTTTATAGTTTGGTTTTGATAAATAGCTCCTGCTTGGTTACCAGAGTTAGGCGTTAACCTAAAGGTATTACAACCACTCAAAGCAGAAGCATCTTGAAGTATGGTATAGTTTTGTGCCAATAAAGAAGTGGAAAGGAAAAATAAAGTTAGGTAGGTAAATATTTTTCTCATTACAATTATTTGTTTCATCAAAGATAGAATTGTGAGCGAAAAAGTTGCAGGCACACATGCAATCTTACCAACTATTTTTTGCACAGTAAGTTTGTGAATTCATGTAGCACCACTATTTACCCTGTATTTCCACAATTTCAGCTGCCAATTTCTCAGCCCAAACTTTATACATTTTACCCGAAGGGTGCAGACCGTCACTAGCAATAAGAGCAGCGTCATTCTTCGCTTCCCTTGAGAACGGTGTAATGTTTATGTAATGAACTTTGGCTTCATGAGATTCTTGTTGACCGATAGTATTAAACAAATCTATCGCTTCTCTTATTTTCTTTTCTCCACGTTCATCCTTTAAGCCAAAAGGTGTCACTCCCCAATCGGGAATAGAAAGAACATAAACATGATTCACATTTCCGTTGGCGTAATCAATTGAAGTTTTAAGAAGTTCTCGAAATTCTTTCCGATAATTTTCTATCTCTCTTACTCTGTATTGATTGTTCACTCCTATCAACAAGGTTACTACATCATAACTTCCTTTTAGATTTGCTCCATTAATAGCTGCCGATAACTCGTCTGTTGTCCATCCGGTTTTGGCAATTATAGTTGGTGGCTCAAAATAGATGCCCTTCTTATTAAGCAGCTCAACGGCTTTCATAGGAAAGCGTTCATTTTCTTCAACAGCTTCGCCAATGGTATAAGAATCGCCCAGGCAAAGCATGGAACAAATTTTTTCTTTCGTCATAAATGAAGTGTTGATTATCAAAATAAGGAGAATGAAGGAAACCATTTTCAGATTCATTATTCAAAGCAAAGTAAAAAGTCGAAATTATATTTTAGAAATAACGAAATATAATTTTAGATTTGTCTAAAATTATGAATTTTGGGACAACATAAATCGCTAGAAGAAGTTCACGGTACGATAGACACCACCGGAACAGAACATTGGTGGAAACGCTTTTTTCTTTTCGCAGGACCTGCCTTTCTGGTAGCCGTTGGCTATATGGACCCGGGTAACTGGGCAACAGATATTGCAGGTGGAAGTAAGTACGGTTACTCACTACTTTGGATTTTGTTGATGAGCAATTTAATTGCCTTACTTCTTCAAACTCTCAGTGCACGTTTAGGAATTGTAAGAGGTAGAGATTTAGCACAGGCATCAAGAGAAACATATCCAACTGCTGTAAATATTTCGCTCTGGGTATTAGCAGAAATTGCCATTGCTGCTTGTGACCTAGCCGAAGTTTTAGGAATGGCAATTGGATTGAATTTACTTTTTCACTTGCCTATTTTGTGGGGAGTTTCACTGGCCATTCTTGATACCTTTCTCATTCTTTATTTACAGAAAAAAGGAATGCGATATATGGAAGCATTTATTTTTTCGTTGGTTGCCATCATTGGTGTTTCGTTTTTTATCGAACTGTTTTTTGCGAAGCCAAATGCAATGGAATTAGTTACCGGATTTATTCCCGGTTTAAAAGATAGCGGAGCTCTCTATATAGCCATTGGTATAATTGGTGCTACGGTTATGCCACACAATTTGTATTTGCATTCTTCTCTTGTGCAAACGCGCAGAAATAAAAAAGACGATGCAGGGATTCGAACTGCACTCAAATACAATTTTATTGATTCTGCCATTGCGTTGAACCTTGCGTTTTTCGTGAATGCTTCTATTCTAATTCTTGCTGCCACCGTATTTTTCAAAAATGGGTTGCACAACATTGTTGAAATTCAAGATGCACACAACATGCTTGCTCCTTTGCTCGGAGAAAAATTAGCGCCTATACTTTTTGCAGTAGCGTTAATTGCATCGGGACAATCTTCTACAATAACCGGAACCCTCGCAGGTCAAATTGTAATGGAAGGCTACCTTGATTTACGAATTGCTCCATGGCTGCGAAGATTAATCACACGCTTGATTGCAGTAATTCCCGCCTTCCTTGTTATTTGGTTACTGGGTGAAGATAAGATTGGCGACATGTTGATTCTGTCGCAGGTAATACTTAGCATACAACTGGGCTTCGCCATTATACCACTCATTCATTTTGTAAGTGACAAAGAGAAGATGGGTAAATTTGCCATAAGTAATTTGGTAAAGATGTTGGCATGGCTTTCGGCAGTTATTATCGTTGGGCTAAATATCAAACTCGTTATTGAAACACTTAGCGTGTGGCATACATCGCTTGTGGGCTACGAATGGGTTTTCAATTTCATTATTATACCTGTAGTTGTGCTGGCTATGCTGTTGTTGGTGTATGTCATCTGGTGTGCGCTTACAGGTAAACGCTTTGTGAAAGACACTACAACACCTCACGGAAAAGCAGAAGAAATTCCTTTCATTGAAAAGAAAGTTTACGAGCGTATAGCTATCTGTATAGATTTTTCAAAAAGCGATATCCGCGCCATTACCGAAGGTATTTCGCATGGTGATAAAAAAACAGAATTTTATTTACTACACGTGGTGGAAACAGCAGGTGCCAGAACTGTGGGTGATGAAATTCAAGATTACGAAACCAGTGAAGATTGGAACCAACTTCAATCGTATGGAAATAAACTACGTGAGCAAGGTTATTCTATCACCGAAAAACTCGGCTTTGGTGACCCGAAAAAAGAAATACCACAATTTGTAGCGGAGATAAATGCACAGCTTCTTGTCATTGGTAGACACGGACACGGGGGAATAATGGATTTTATTTTTGGTGAAACCATTGCGGTGGTTAGACACAAAGTAAAATGTGCTATGCTAGTAGTTTAATCCCAGACAAAATGAGTTGGAAAGAAACAATTTCGAGAGAATTTAAAGTGGCGTTTTCGTTGGCAACACAACCATTTTGGTTTCGCGTTCTAAAATGGGTAATCATTATTGCACTTTTATATTTTTTGAGTGATTATGTGGCTTGGTGGATTGTATTTTCAGCTATAGCATTGCCGGGTTTATTGCTCCATTTTTATTACCGCACCAAAACAAATGGCTGGACTAAAAGCTATGGTGCCTGGAAATACGAAAAAGTGTTTTATAAATTAGAGAACGAATGATTAGATACTTTTCTGTTTTTTTACTACTGAGTTTTCAATTCGTATATTCTCAAGAAAAAATTGAATGCGATCGTCCTGACCAAACGGAAACCCCCTGTATTGTACCTGCAGGACATTTTCAAATGGAAAACGGCTTCTACTATGTGCACGAAAGCAAAGATGAAAAAGGATTTATTTATCCATCAAGTCTTCTGAAATACGGCATTCAAGATATTGCTGAAATAAGGGTAGAAATACAAAACTCATCTACTTTGCTAAAGGATGAAACGGGAAAGAATTTGATTCATGGTGTTAGTCCAATAACTTTTGGAATGAAATTGAAAATTTGCGCAGAGAAAAAAAGTGTACCGAAAATATCTGTTATACTAAAGACAAGCATTCCCATTTTATCATCTGAGAAACTAAAAGAAGATTATCCTACTACTCAAATTCGTTTCACTTTTCAACATACGCTGAGCGAGAAATTTTCTTTTAGCTATAACCTTGGAGGATTGTGGGACGGAACTCAGCAGAAATTCTTCGGGCTTTATACCATCACCAGCGGATATTCTATTACCGACAATCTAAGTTGCTATCTGGAGTTTTATGGATTTGTTGCTAAAGAACAAGACCACAGGTTTGATGGTGGTTTTTGTTTTACTCCGAAAAAAAACGTGATGCTCGATATTTCTGCGGGAATTAGCATTGACAGAACACAACCTTCCTGGTTCAGTGGCTTAGGCATTTCGTTCCTGCTGCCGAATTAGATTTGTATGTTTGCCCACCGTTATGATTTCTAAATTTAAAATTGGCGATAAAAAAACTTTTGAGCGCATAGTTCGTCAAGAAGATGTTGCCGCTTTTGAAAGCGGAACAGTACATGAGCTCTACGCTACTTTTGCTATTGCCCGCGATGCTGAATGGAGCAGCCGCTTATTTGTTTTGGAAATGAAAGAGGAACATGAAGAGGGAATAGGCACTTTCGTAAACGTAAAACATATCTCACCTGCTTTAATTGGCGAAAAAGTTTTGTACGAAGCTGTTTTAGAAGAAGAAAAAGGAAATGAAATAAATTGTTCTTTCACCGCAAAAGTAGGGAATAGGATAATTGCATCAGGTAGCACAGGGCAGAAAATTTTGTTTAAAAAAAAACTTGAAAAAATATTTGAGGGTTTGAAGAAATGATTGAGCAGAGTAAGATTAACATACAGAATAAAAAGGCGGGTTTCGAATTTGAAATCATTGACCGCTATGAAGCAGGAATTGTTTTGCGCGGCAGTGAAATAAAAGTTATACGCAATGGTGGCGGTAGCATCAGCGAAGCATATTGCCTAATGCGCGATGATGAATTGTTTATTAAAAACATGAACATTCCCGAATACTCACATGGGGGTTACGCTAATCACATTCCCGATACACAGCGCAAATTATTATTAACAAAAAGAGAACTTGGGAGAATTGATTCGAAGATTCGCGAGAAGGGTTTGAGTGTAATTCCTCTACGTGTTTTTATGAACAAACGAGGATTTGCAAAAATTGAAATCGGTGTAGGACGGGGAAAGAAAAAATTTGACAAGCGCGAATCGCTCAAACAAAAAGATACGAAAGTTGAAATTGACAGGGCAATGAAGAAGTATCGTTAAAAGGCAATCACCTTAAATTCGGCTCTTCGGTTTTCTAAATATTTTTCATCGCTGCAAACCACAAACTGATTACTACAATCGCATTGATTAAGCGCTCTAACATTTCCATATTCCTTCACCGTAATTCTTTTTGTTCCGCCTTTTGAACTTAGGTAACTGCTTATGGCTAATGCGCGTTTTGCTGTCATTCCTTTCTCTTCTCGGCAATCGGCATAAACACCAACTTCAATTTGCAGCGTGGCAAAACTTTGCAACATTTTTAAAGCATTATCAAGCGAAGCCAAATTTTCTACACTGAGTTCAGCTTTGCCATAATCAAAATACATGGCAGGCAGTAAACCCGACTCAGTATGCTTTACTTTTTCTAATTCTGCTTCGAAAGTTTTTTTTGCTACTACTTCATTTTCTGAAAGCATATAAGTATAACTCAAATAGCCAATGCTCGAGCCGGAAGAATTTTTACTCACTTCTAAACGGTAACGGGCACCTGTCTCCAACATAAAATCTGCTTGTCCGGCATCGTTGGTCAAAAGAGTGTATTCGCGCAGCGAATTCAAGTTCTGCAATTTTACCTGTGCTGCAGGAATTGGATTGCGATTTGTTTTGTCGTAAGCAATCAATTTAAAAGGTACTTCTTGTGCGGCACAAAAGAGAATGCCTGCTGTACATACCAAACTGAGGATGAAATTTTTCATAAAATTATTTTTAAGACACCTTACCTTTCAGCATGGGAACGAAAGCAAACTTATCATGCACTTCCTTCGTGTAATCAGTATCGTTGTGTTTTGTCCAACACATCATGATGCAATCTTTCTCGGCTCCCAAAGGGAAAACTATTTTACCTCCTACGGATAATTGTGTAAGAAGTTTCTCCGGGATTACCGGAATGGCGGCAGTAATTATAATTTTATCGAAAGGTGCATGCATGGGCAGTCCTTCAAAACCATCACCATAAAAACATTTTACATTCCAGTATTCAGGTTCGCTTTTCCAGGTGCGCTTAGCGGGTTCACTCGGTTTTGCTTTTTCGCCTTCAATCAACTGCACCAAATACTCTTTCATCTTCGGCAAAAATTTTGAAGTGCGTTCATGCAAAATTTTGTGCCGCTCAATAGAATATACTTTTGCTTTCAAAAGCATTAAAACCAATGCCTGATAGCCGCTTCCTGTTCCTATCTCTAAAACTTTTTCACCTGGTTTTATTTCTAGTAGTTCACTTTGACGTGCTACAGTATGCGGACGAGAAATAGTTTGTCCCTCTCCTATATCGTAAGCTCCGTCTTCGTAAGCATATGTTTCGTGAAACACAGTATCCTTTCCAAAAAATAAATGACGCGGAATTCTTTCAATAGCTGCTAATACATTTTCATTTGTAATTCCTTTTGCTTTTAAAACAGCGACTAGTTCTCTGCGCAATCCTTTGTGGCGGTAGGTATCATTAACTTCCATGTTCACAAAGCAATGGTTTTCTAAATTGGAGGCAACACTAATTTTCCCCAAAATATTTTTCCTTCATACAAATCTATACACTAAAAAGGTCGAATGATTAAACCTTTTAGTTTCGTGCCCTCTAATAGCACTATGAAAAAACATTTACTTCCTCTGCTTTTACTCATCCAGTTTTCTGCTTTTGCACAAACCGTTGGCATTATTCAAAACAGCGACACCGCGTTTAATGGTTACACGCTCTTCGCTCCTGTTACAGGGAAAACAACTTACCTCATTGACAATTGCGGGCGACTGGTAAACTCCTGGACAAGTAATTTCCGTCCGGGTTTGTCGGCTTATTTATTAAGCAATGGCGATTTACTACGTGCCGAATCAACAGGTGCGGCTCATCCTACATATGGTTCGGTTGGCGGTGCAGGTGGAAGAGTTGAACGAATAGATTGGAATGGAAACTTGCAATGGAATTTTACTTATTCGGATACAGAGTTTGTGCAACATCATGATATTGTTCCATTACCCAACGGTAATGTTTTGTTGCTGGCGTGGGAGCGTTTCACCCGTCAACAAATAAAAGCGCTGGGTCGCGATACTTCAAAAATTGCTGCCAGCGGCTATGTGTGGAGCGAATACTTAGTAGAGATACAACCATCAGGAACAAACACAGGAACTGTTGTTTGGGAATGGCATTTCATTGATCATGTGGTGCAAGATTACGATGTAGCACAACAAAATTATGGAAACGTGTTGTCGCATCCAGAACTACTCGATTTAAATTACACAGGTGCAAACATTACACAAGAATGGATTCACGCTAACTCAATTGACTACAATCCTGCGCTCGACCAAATTTTAATCAGCTCGCGTTTGCTTGGTGAACTTTATGTGATAGACCACAGCACCACTACGGCAGAAGCAGCAACTCACAGTGGAGGAAACAGAGGTAAAGGTGGCGACCTTTTATATCGTTGGGGGAACCCTGAAGCGTATCGTCAAGGAATTGCAAGCGATAGAATTTTGTATGGACAACATTCTGCCAAATGGATTTTTGATACAGAAAATGCAGGAAAAATAATTGTATTCAACAATGGCGAAGGCAGACCACAAGGGGCTTATTCAAGCATAGAAATTTTTGCTCCGCAAATAGATTCGACAGGTACTTACGAAAGAAATATTGCAGGAAAATTTTTGCCCGATACTTCTTTTTGGGTGTATAAAGCAACTATGCCAACTGATTTTTATGACAACCGAATTTCCGGTGGGCAAGAATTGCCGAACGGTAACGTTTTAATTTGCTCGGGTACACACGGTAAGTTTTTTGAAGTCACCAAACAAGGAAATATTGTTTGGCAGTATATTAATCCGGTAACGCAATCAGGCATTTTATCGCAAGGGCAAACGCCAAGTTTGTTTGCGAACAGTTCTTTCAGGGCAACGCGATTTGCTACAAATTTTTCAGGATTCACCGGTAAAACATTAACACCTGGTTTGCCTGTTGAATTAAATCCAACTTCAAACAATTGTGTTATTTCTTCGGTAAAAGAAGTTTCTACTGAAACATATTTTTCTGTTTACCCGAATCCTGCATCAGGAAATGAAGTGGTAATTAAAACCGAACATGATTTTATTAGCAGCGAAGTTTCGTTGTTTGATTTATATGGGGAAAAGTTACTTACCGAAAAAACAGAAGGCACAGAAACTGTTCTGCGCCTCCAAAATTTTGGTTCCGGTATTTATTTTATTCAACTTGAAAAAAATAAAAAACGTAGTGTAAGTAAATTGGTATTGGTAAGATAAACCTTCGTTTACTGCATCAATGCTTTTTCAATAGCTCGCTTCACCGCTGCATCATTTACCGAGGTGCCAGGACCAACAGATTGAATGAGTTCTCCGTTTCTGCCAATGAGAAATTTTTGGAAATTCCATTTTACATCAGCATCCAAAATTCCATTCTCCAATTTTTTGGTAAGGTAAGTATACAACGGAGCCATTTCTTTTCCCTTCACCGAAATTTTTGAAAACATAGGAAAAGTGACCGCATACTCTCGTGTGCAAAATTGTTTTATTTCTTTTTCGCTGCCCGGTTCTTGTCCCATAAAATTATTGGCAGGAAAACCCAATACGACTAAACCCTTATCCTTATATTTTTCATACAAAGCTTCAATGTCTTTGTATTGCGGTGTGTTACCACACAAACTTGCCACATTCACAATGAGCAAAACTTTCCCTTTGTAAGTATCCAACGAAACATCTTTGCCGTCAATATCCTTCACCGTAAAATCATAAACGGTTTTAGAAGTTGGAAGTGCAAAAGATAAAATAGCGAGAAGAGAGGTCAATAGAATTTTCATGGTGTAATTTTTTTGTTGTTCAATAGTAACAAGGAACTTGCAGAAAAGTTTGTCTGTTTACTTTTGTTGTGAAATGAAAGAAGTTAAAACCATTTTTTCTTCACAAAGAAATAGCCCATGAGAGAAGAAATAACAATACACAAACCAAACACAAATACAAACGAATAAGGCATGTCTTCACCGGGTAAGCGCACGTTCATGCCATAGAAACTGGCAATGAGCATAGGCACCGTAAGCAAAATAGTTACCGAAGTCAATCGCTTCATGATCTCATTTAGATTGTTCGAAATAATGGAGGCAAAAGCATCCATGGTTCCGTTCAAAATATCAGAATACATTTCGCTCATGGAAAGCGCTTGTTGATTTTCAATGATGATATCATCCAGCAAATCCGATTTTTCTTCTTCGCTTATTCTCAAAAAATTAGTCCGTTTAATTTTAAGCAAAAGCAAATCGTTGAAACGTAGATTCGTTACAAAATAAATTAAGCTCTTCTGAATGTTTAGTAACTTGGTTAAATCATCGTTGCTCGAAGATTTATACAAAGCCTTTTCATAAGCATAACGCTCGTTGTTTATGTTTTTCAAAAATGTTTGAAACATAGTTACGTTTCGTTCAAAAATGGCGAGGATAGTTGCCTCCACATCAGCAGGATTAAAATTCTTGGGAGGAGTGTTTAGAAAAAATTCTATTACCTGATTCTTGTACGCGCTTACCGTAATCAGGTAATCTGCATTGCGTATAATTCCAATTGGAATAGTAATGTAAGAAGCTTCAATATCTGAAATGCCATCGTTAGGCAGTGGCGTTTTCAATACAATCAAATCAACTCCGTCTTCGCTTTCGTAGCGCGAGCGCTCATCAATATCTAAGGAGTCAGAAATAAAATCAATGTCAATAGAAAGTTGCTCGCTTAGCTTTTGGGTTTCTTCAGTTCCAAACGGACCATACAAATGTATCCAGCATCCTTTCTCGGGACTGTTCAGTTTTTTCAAACCGCCATTTTCTCTTTTGAGATAAACTACCATCGTCCATGTATAAATTGTATTGGTGAATACCTGATGCCTTTTAAAAGGCGCGCGCAAAACTAAACCGATATGTGAAAAGCAGAAACCGAAATGAAATTAAATGAAGCAGAAGATTTTTATTTTGTTTGTTGCATTACTTCTTTGTTTCACAAAACACAAATGATAGAAACCCTTCGACATATTGATACTTCAATTTTTCATTTCATCAATGGAACTCTTGCTAATCCAATTTTAGATGTACTATGTTCTGTATTAAGAGGAAAAACTTTTCTGGTTATTTTTTATGCTGCTGTAGCAGTACGATTGTTTCAACTTTATCCCAAACAATTTATTCGTATTGCCCTAGCGGGAGCAATTACCTTTTTATTAACCGACCAAATTTCATCCCACGTTATCAAATATTTTTTCCACCGTATCCGACCGTGCAATAATCCAGCTATTGGTACTCGATTAGTAATTGAACAATGTGGTTCGGGTTTTAGTTTTGTATCAGCACATGCTGCAAATAGTTTTGGTATGGCGATGTTTCTGATATTCATTTTGCGATTCAATCATCAATCATCAATCATCAGTCATCAATCTTTTACTACTCTCCTGCTTATTACATGGGCATCGCTCGTTTCATTTTCGCAGGTATATGTTGGCGTTCACTTTCCTGCCGATGTAATTGGCGGGGCCTTGCTTGGAATATTTATTGGAAGTATTACCGGAATAACTACAAGAACTAAATTTGCCTTTCAATAATCAATCTTCACTAATCAATTTTCAAATATGGAATTCATCAAAGTAAACCCTCAACTCGAAAAACATATTGCGCTCATTGAACTAAATCGTCCTAAGGAATTGAACGCACTCAATCGTCAACTTATGCTTGAGATACGCGATACACTTCGCAAATTGGATGAGGACGATAACGTGCGCGTGGTGATTCTGACCGGTGGGCAAAAAGTTTTTGCGGCTGGTGCCGATATAAAACAAATGGCAGATGCCACAGCAATAGACATGTTGAACATTGACCAGTTCAGTACTTGGGACCAAATAAAAAAAACGCGTAAACCAATCATTGCAGCGGTCAGCGGCTTTGCGCTTGGAGGAGGTTGCGAACTGGCAATGACCTGCGATATGATAATTGCCAGTGAAACCGCTCGCTTCGGTCAGCCAGAAATAAAAATAGGAACTATGCCGGGTGCCGGAGGAACACAACGACTCACCCGCGCAGTGGGTAAAGCAATGGCCATGGAATTAGTATTGACCGGAAAATTTATTTCGGCACAAGAAGCATTAGATGCAGGCTTAATTAATCGAATTGTTCCTGTTGAATTATTGTTAGATGAAACCTTGAAACTGGCTCGTGAAATTGCGAAACAATCGCCTGTGGCAATTAAACTTGCCAAAGAAGCGGTCAACAACGCTTTCAATTCTACGCTCGATGAAGGTTTAGTTTTTGAGCGCAAAAATTTCTATCTCACCTTTGCCAGCCAAGATCAAAAGGAAGGAATGGCTGCGTTTGTAGAAAAAAGAAATCCCGATTTCAAAGGAAAATAATTGGGTGTAAAAAAATTCAATTCACATCAACCTTTCTTTTTTAGGTTTACGTTAGAAAATATTGGTACCATGAAAAAATTTTATACTCCTCTCCTAACGCTGCTTTTGTTTTTTTCTTCTTCAAATTTTTCAACAGCTCAATCAATCTTGCGCGGACCTTATTTGCAAAGCCCGGGACCGAACAGCATTATCATTCGTTGGAGAACCGATACCCCAACCGATAGCCGAGTGTATTACGGCACAAGCATTGGTACGCAAACTTTATTTGCCGATAGTGCAACAGCAACTACTGAGCATCGTGTAAAAATTAATTCACTTACTCCGCTCACCAAATATTATTACAGTGTAGGAACTACCACACAAACCTTGCGTGGAAACGATGCTGCTTTATTTTTCAATACTGCGCCCGATGCTTCATCACATTCGCCAGTTCGCTTTTGGACTATCGGAGATTTTGGACACGGCAACGATGGTGAACGCAAAGTGCGCGAATCGTATGTGCAGTATGCTCAAAACAGCGGGCATCCTGCCGATGCACAAATATGGGTAGGCGATAATGCTTACAGCGATGGCACCGAAGCAGAGTTTCAAGCAAAAGTGTTTGACACTGTTAACGGTTTTGGAAACGTGTTTCTGAATTTGCCTTTCATTACCACTTCGGGCAATCACGATTACAACAGCATTTGTCCATGGCAAAATGCGCAAGGTATTCCAGTTCTTTGCGGTCAGGACCCTAACACCCACACCGGTCCTTACTTAAATATTATTGACCCGCCTACGCAAGGCGAGTTGGGCGGTGTGGCATCGGGTCGTAAGATTTTTTACAGCATGGATTATGGTGATGTACATATTGCTTCTATGAATTCTGAATTGGGCTCCTATACTTCCGCATACAATTGGACAGGCGTTTTGAATACAAGTCAAACTTTTACTTCGCCAATGCTCGATTGGTTAAAAGCCGATTTAGCAGCTACTACAAAAAAATGGAAAGTGGTAATCTGGCATCAAACACCTTATAGTGGTCAGGATGATTTTACCGAAGAAAACAGTGTGCAAATTTTTTGCACTGCTACACGCCATCACTTTAATCCAATTCTCGAGCAATATGGAGTTGACTTAGTGCTGGTGGGTCACGACCATAATTATCAGCGTACTTATTTAATCAACGGACACTACGGTGGTAAACCCGATTTTAATTCTGCTACTATGATGATTAACGGCACCAGCGGAAGAGAAGCAGAGCAAGGTCCTTACGTAAAATATACCAATGGCCCTTTGACTGGTGTGGGAACTGTTTATGTAATTGCCGGAAACTCGAGCGAAGGAAATACTTACAGCCCTATTACACACCCTGCCATTTACTGGGGCGAAGCATGTGAAACTTGCTACGGTTCTTTTATTTGGGATGTAAATGGCGATAGACTGGATGGTCGTTATCTTACCGCAACGGGCGAAATAAAAGACAGCTTTACCATTGTAAAACAACAATGGAACAGCATGCAAAAAACAGAACCTTCGACAAACAAAGTAAAGGTGGCTCCAAATCCGTTTACCGACCAAACCGAAATTTCATTTGCACTCAACAGCAATGAAGAAGTTCATTTAGATGTGTATGATATGAGCGGAAAGAAAGTGGCTTCGAACGATTATGACAACACAAAAACAGGCCGTCAGATTTATATTTTTGACGGAAAGAATTTAAGTGCGGGTCAATATTTTTACGAACTAAAAACCGAAGAGCAAAGCCTGCGCGGCAAGTTGATGTTGGTGAAATAGAGTAATGTCCGATATATAATTCCGCATTCTAAATTCTACATTCAGCATTCCTCTCACGGGTCAACATCAATCTTCACTTCCACATTTTTCAAACCTGCAACTGTTTTCATTTTATCTAAAACAGTTTGCAACGCATTTTTCATTTGCCCTTGCAAATTGCTCTTCAATAAAATCTGGCGGATATAGTAATTGTTGATTTTTGAAACGTAAGGAATAACAGGCCCCAGCACTTTTGAGGTATTTGTTTTGCGTAACTCATTGGCTAAATACAAAGCCGCCTGCTCAATCATTTGAACTTCTTTATGCTTCAGTGTAATTTCAATCATGCGCGTAAAAGGCGGATACTGAAATTGCCTGCGCGATAGAATTTCGGTTTCATACATTTTTCTAAAATCGCTGTTCAATACATTTTGAATAACCGGATGACCGGGATCAGAAGTTTGAATCACCACTTTCCCTTTTTTATTTTTTCTACCGGCACGCCCTGCCACCTGCATCATCAATTGAAATGCGCGCTCATGCGAACGATAACCCGGATGATGAATCAATTGGTCGGCATTGATAATACCTACCAAACTCACATGGTCAAAATCCAATCCTTTAGTAACCATTTGCGTTCCTACTAAAATATCTACTTCACGGTTTTCAAATTCAGCAATCACTTTGGCGTGACCGTTTTTTGTTTTCATGGCGTCATAATCCAAGCGACTCACCTTTGCCGATGGAAACAGTTCGGCAATTTCATCTTCAATTTTTTCGGTACCCATGCCTACAATATCTAAATCAATAGCACCACAGCTTTTGCATTTGTCCGCCATCTTTTCAAAGTAACCACAGTAGTGGCATTTGAGTTGATGCGAAAACTTGTGGTAGGTTAAACTCACATCGCAGTTCTTGCATTTGTAAACGTAGTTACAGGTTTTGCAAACCTGATAGTTGGCAAAACCTCTTCGGTTCAAAAACAAAATCACCTGCTCTTTATTTTTCAATGCAAGACTAACTTCATTGACAAGCAACTGCGTAAAACTTCCCTGCATGCGTTTCCATTTCGTATCGTCTTTTATGTTCGCAATAGAAAATTCAGGCATCTCCATGCCACCATATCGCTTATCTAATTTCACTAAACCAAATTTTTCTTTTTCGGTGTTATAGAAAGTTTCTACCGATGGTGTGGCTGTGCCCAGAATAACTTTCGCATTGAACATGGTTGCGAGAACAATTGAAGCATCGCGTCCATTGTAACGAGGTGCAGGGTCGGCTTGCTTCATCGAGTTATCGTGTTCTTCATCTACAATTACTAATCCTAAATTTTTGAACGGAAGAAATAAACCGCTACGCGCACCAATCAAAATTTTGTAATCGCCATGCAAAACTTTGTTCCATATTTCCACGCGCTCATTCTGGTTGAATTTGCTGTGATAGACACCAACTTGTGAATTAAAAATTTTGCGAAGCCTTTTGATGATTTGCGCGGTGAGTGCAATTTCAGGAAGTAGATAAAGCACTTGTTTGCCTTGGGCAATTACTTCCTTTATCTTTTCAATGTAGATGTTTGTCTTTCCACTTCCTGTAACACCATGCAACAGCACCACATTTTTTGTTTCGAAATGTGAGTTGATTTCCGCGAGTGCATTTTGCTGCTCTTCACTTAAATCGGGTGAATCTACTTCAGCCGTTTGCAAATTGCCGAGGCGCGAAACTTCCATTTTGAATTCGCTGAAAACATTCCGCTTAACCAAAGCAGAAAGAACAGCCGCAGAGCTTTTCGATAACTCCAACAATTCATTCTTGCGAATGAATTTTGCTTTTTTTCCTAATTGCGAAAAAGCTAACAAGAGTTCCACTTGTTTTGGAGCCCGACTTAATTCAGCATAAATTTTCTCTAACTCAGTTTGGTCTTCATACTTATCATTTAGCTTAATGTAAGTTTCAGTGCGTGTTTTAAACTTTTCTAAAATTTCTTCCGATGAAATTGCAATGCTCAAATTGAAAAGTGTTTTTAAATACGGATACACATTCCGCTTCTTCAACAAATCCTGCACTTGCGGAATTTTAATTTCCTGTTGAGCGCGCAATGCCTGCACAATTAGAAACTCTTCTTCATTCAGCGTTTCAAAATCTCCATCGTAGTTTTCGTTGTAACGAATTTTTGTTTCGCTCGAAAGTTTTAATCCGGAAGGAAGTGCCGCATTCATCACTTCGCCTTCGGTGCACATGTAATATTCACTCATCCATTTCCAAAACTTCAATTGTGTTTCAGTTACAATCGGTTCTTCTTCCGCAATAGTTTCAATCAGCTTTGCTTCAACAGTAGGCTTATTGTGATGAATACTTTTTACAATGGCAGAGTAAAATCTGTTCTTGCCAAACTGCACAATCACCCGCTGACCAACTTTTACAAACGGCACTAAATCTATGCTCACCGCATAGGTATATGCCTGCGGCAAAGCGAGCGGAAGGATAACATCTACATAAGTAATTTGTGAACTCACGAGGGCAAAATAAGAGATAATACTAAATTCGAAGTTCAACTTAATGAATGAAACACAATTTCCTTTTTGTTTTTACAATCGTTACACTCTTCTCCCAAGCACAAACTTTTTCGCAACTTTTTAATCAAACAGTTCCTGATGATGGAACCACAGTAATGTATACTGTACCGGTTAGCGGTTTGCAAAATTCAATTGACACTACATTTGGTTTAGAAGGTGTTTGTATCAAGCTAACCCATACTTGGGACGATGATATGGAAGTGAAATTACAATCGCCCGATGGAAGTATTGTTTTGCTTTTTACACATGTAGGTGGCGATGGCGATGACTTTAATACCACTTGTTTTAATGGCGTTTCACCATTTCCTATTTCATCAGGCGCAGCTCCTTTCAATAGTGCGTATCGCGCTATGGGCGATTTGGGAACATTCAACAACAGCCAAAACCCAAATGGTAATTGGACTCTAATTTTACACGATACTTATCCTTTTGCTGACCAGGGATTCTTAATTGGCTGGGGACTTACCTTTGGCAATCAACCAGTACATCCCGCACCGCCATTTTCATCCAATCTTCCTATCATAAAAATAAATGCACACGGCAATGTAATTCTTAACGAGCCGAAGATTGAAGCAGACTTTCAAATTATTGATAACGGAATGGGAACGCGCAATTCAGTAAACGATACCATCTATTCTTTTGAAGGAAAAATAATGACCGAGTTGCAGGGATACTCCGGTCCATCGTATCCAAAAAAGAATTACGATTTCTATACCATCAATACCGACAGTAGTAAATTGGATACATCTCTTTTAGGAATGCCAACAGAGCACGATTGGATTTTAAAATCGGAATACACCGACCCAAGTGTAATGGCCAATGCGCTAACGTATGAAATGAGCAGACGAATGGGTGTGTATGCTCCACGAACGAAGTATTGCGAATTAACAGTGAATGGCGAATATGTAGGCGTGTATTCGCTCACCGAAAAAGTAAAACGCGATGCTAACCGTATTGATATTGCGAAGTTAAATGCGCAAGACACAAGTGGCAATTCGCTCACGGGTGGCTACATTATTGAAATGAATATTAATGGCGACCCACCGGCTTGGACATCTGTTTATGCACCCATCAACAATGCTACTTGTACCTACAATGTAGAATTTAAAGAAGTTTATCCGAAGCAAGATTCTATACAAATTCAACAACACAATTACATAAAAAATTATGTAGACAGTTTTGAATTGGCTTTGCAAAACGATTCACTGGATCCAAACACATGGAGAGATTTAGTTTCTGAAAAATCGTTCATCGATTTTCAAATCATTGATGAGTTTAGTGCTAATTACGATAGCTATGGACGAAGTACTTATCTGTATAAAGAAAAAAATGGGAAACTGCATATTGGTCCGCCATGGGATTATGACCGAGGTTATGCAGCAGGAACTGAGAATGGTTGGGTTTGGTTGAACACTCATCCATTTTGGCCGTTTTCGTTTTGGTGGAGCAAACTAAACAGCGATTCTGTTTACTTGAAAAAATTGTATTGCCGCTGGACAACAGTTCGAATGAATGTGTTGAGCAACGATTCCTTCAACGCGTTTATTGATTCTACTGCTGCATTGTTGCAAGAGTCTGCTGCAAGAAATTATCAACTGTGGGGAGGAGTATCAAACTATACCAATACTGTAACTGATTTAAAGAATTTTGTTGCGGCACGTTTAGCGTGGATGGATTCAAATATTTTTGCTAATGGTGAAATTATTCCCACGCTTAGTTTGAGCGATACCACTATTTGTAAAAACGAAATGATAGAAGTGAACATCGGCAATCAATATCATTACAGTTGGAGTAGTGGCGATACTACGAACGCTATTTCTATTGCACAAACAAATACTTTTTCACTAAGTGTAGAAGATGATTACGGTTGTTCGGCAAGTGCTGGTATTACTATTTTTGTGAGTGAACCGAACGCTTCTTTTACAACCGTTCAAGATTCAGTTTACAATTTTTATTTTTCTCCTGTAGATATTGGTGCGGCAAATTACCATTGGCAATTTGGCGATGATTCCATTTCAAATTTCAAACTACCTACGCATACTTACGATACTGCAGGCACTTATATTATCACACTCACGCTTTCGGATTCTATTGGTTGCTCTACCATTGCGTTTGATACCATTACGATTGCTCCTGTTATTTCAGGAATTGAAAATGTTCTGTCGTACTCGTTAAAAATTTACCCAAATCCTTTCAATGATTTTTTTGAAATGGAAATTTCGAATTTGAAACAGGAAACAGGTTTTGAGTTGAAAGATGTAACGGGCAGAATAATAGCTAGTAGAAAAATGGTTGGCTCAAAAACAAAAATTTCAACAAACCATTTGATTCCTGGAATTTATTTTGCTGAAATATTTTTTGAAGATGGTAGCAGGCAACTTTATAAACTCGCTAAGCAGTTTAAGTAAATTCTGACTGTGCAAAGCACCAACTCAAGGGCTACCGAAGCTTCGGAAGGCTGAAAAAAGGGGGGGTGGTGATTTGATTCCTTTCTACTATTTCCCTGCTTCAATTATGAATACATAATCTTTTAGAATGCCAACCTTCGATGGCAAATCTTTATTTGTAGTTAAAGATGAAGCGGGAAGAGTAGACACGGTTAACGATTTTAAGAGTTTCTTTAGCTCACGAACCTTAACTGCATAGCTTACATTTTCCGCTCCATTGTGTTTTGAGACAACTACTCCAATTAGGTCTCCATTTTTATCAAACAATGGACCACCACTATTCCCATGTTGCACCGGAACAGATATTTGCATCATAGTTGTGTCTCCATCAAAGCCCGAACTAGCACTAACAATTCCATTGGTCAATTTTATTTCCTCTCCCATTGAAGATTTAAGCGGATACCCTAAAGTAAATACATCCTCGCCTACTTGAACCTTATTACTTCTTAAGGTATATGGAATATTCTGAAATCCTCCGAAACCGTCATCCACAATTTTCAAAATAACCAAATCATTTCTTTTATCTCTCTCTACAACAACACAGGAATAGCGCTTGCTTTCTTCGTTTCGCAAATCCTTTACCGTTATATAATTCATTCCCTCAACAACATGATTTGCAGTAACCAAATAACCAGTATTACCTATAACGAAGCCAGTTCCTGAAACTTTATCGGGTTCTACAGGTTTTGAATTTTCTCTTCTCGCTGCTTCAATGTCATCAGGATTTGGGGACAGCTTAATCCCCTCAAATTCCCAGCTATTAAACTGAGTTGAATAGCTTTTCATCTCAGTTCCACTTCGCGACATTGAAAGTGTAGCACCATCTAAGTAAGCATAGCCTTCGTGATAACTATGGAAATCATTGTTATCCCATTGTTTATAAAGATATACCCCATTTTTTGCTGTCTTTTCAAAGGTATAACAGCTAATCTTAATTTGCTCAACTTCACAATCCCAAATAAATAAATCCCCTTGGGAAGGATAACTTTTATACGCACCATCTTTCTTATAAATAACCATTCTTTCTTCTGAGCCAATAGATACTGGGAATACCTTTCTGCCCTCTATTAACTGATAGGATTTGTCGGTAATTGTGGTATTCCATATTCCTTCTATAGGGTCGAGGTCAAGAATGTTATTGACTAGATATTTTTTAAATGCTATCTCGTCCTTAAAGTCCGTGTTGAATTGAGCCATTGCTATGTGCGAGAATGGGAAACTTGCTATAAAAATTAAGAGATAAATCCTTGTAAGGACGAGTTTCATTTGTCTGCAATTCTATATGACAGCTAATAAATTACAAGGAATAAAAAAAATCGAATTGACCTGAAATAAAAAATATACTCGCAACGAATTCATCAAGATTCTGGAAACAGAAACCAACCGAGTGGAACGCAACGTTGGTAAAATGATAAGGGTTTACAAACCAAAAAGAGTTCATGCTTCTTCATCTCTTTTTTTGTCTCCTCAGCAACTTGGTGGTTAAAACATTTTTAATCTTTTGAAACTATTTATAACCATAAACAAAATCAACATGAAACATTTACAAATTCCATTTGAACAGAAGGCAACAATCACTATTAAGCAAGGCTCAACACTTATTGTAAAGTTTGAAGCTGAACTTGCAACATCACCGATTGAACAGTTTCAAGCTTTGCTTTATCGAACAGAACTAAAAGAAAATTCGGGTGTTGCGTTCATAATTGAAAACCCTGCTCTTCCCGCCTACATAAACACAAAGGTTCCGTTTGAAGTAGACACGATTCAATTTGATGAGAAAGGTGAAATTACACACATAGGAAATTTACAGCCAGCAAAAAGCCCAGGTATTTTTATCACTGCGTTTCAGACAAAGCATTTATTCATGATTCCGTTGGAGTTTAGTAAGAAGCATAAACTAATTTCTGTAAATGAGAGCAAGAACAAGAGGCAACAGCCGTTTATTGTAGCGATTAGTAATTTGTGGAATGCTTAAATAAAAAGGAAGTTTACTTTTGAGACACGCTGTTGGTGACGTATCGAAGCAGTGACTCTAAAACACCTACAACAACAAAGACATGGAAAAAATATTAATCGCGGCTTCTCTCTTCATTTGTTCAATTTCTTTTGCACAGCAAATCAACGAAAATGTAACCCTTGAGGGGCTAAATCATCAAATCACAATATCAACATTAAATCACGCTGAAGAAAGAAAATCATACGAAGGGACTAATTCAAATGAAGCCTTACAATATTATAATGAAGGAACAAACTATGCATTCAAAAACGATTTTGATAATTGCAAAAAATATTATTTAATGGCATTGCAAATCGATTCTGAATTTGTCCAAGCTTACGATAACCTTGGGGTGCTTTATAGACGGTTAGGTGACTATGAGAAGGCTATAGAGAAATACAAACAATCAATACGTTTTTATCCTATGGGGAAAGTTGCGCATCAGAACTTGGCATCGGTTTATTCTATGATAAAACAATTCAGAAATGCTGGTACCGAATATGAAACTTTAATAAAGTTGGACTCCACCGATCCAGAAGGATATTTTGGTTATGCAAACTTAAATATGGAAGAATTAAAGTATGATTCAGCTCTGAAGAATGCAAAGATGGCTCTTAAGCTATATGAAAAACAAAATTCCACTTTTATTGCAGAGGGGCAATACCTAATTGGGTTGATTTATTATTACAAGCAGGATAACGATAACGCCATAAAGTATCTAAGAATAGCTAAAAAAAACGGAGCGGAGATTAGTGCAGATATTGCAAAAGCATTAAGGTTGTAAAAGTATTTTTCTATGGCTTGTTAAAGCAGGGAGTTACTACAAGACGAAGAACTGAACTTACCATTCGAGTTTGCCGTGTTGTAATCAAAAATAAAACAGACGGCCCCTAGCGGAGCGAAATTCAAAATGTGATTTTTTTTTCTACAAACAGAACGCTCCCCTAAATCGAATACAAAATACAAATGACAAACGGGTGAGTGAAGGCCGGCTGTTTGTATTTCCGCAAGGGATAGAACGGAAAGCCCGAAGCGAGGAACGAGCGAGGAATTGAAGTGATAGCCCGACCCCCAATGGCGATGATTTTTGGTAAGCATCGGGGGATGCGGCATAATGATTTTTATTTTCTACTCAATAGCCGGATGCCGCTTAAACGCCTTGGTTGCGTCAAACAGTTTACGGTACGTAATGTGGCGCTTAAAGAGTTTTGCACCGAGTGCTTCGCAAGTTTTTATCATAGGTAAATTGAAATCGCCAATCCAAACCAGTTCAATTTCATCCCAGCGTTTTTTAGGAATTACTATTTCATCGGCTGCCATTACTATTGCGGCTTCCACTCCCTTCTTCTGATGTTCGGGCACCACTCCAAAAATAATTCCGAATATTTTGCGATTGGTTTTGTCGAATGTTTTATACCAGAGAAATTTCAACATGCCCCAAAGATTGAGATTGCCGTGCGTGTGTTTGAACCAGCCGTTGAGCTCGGGCAGCATAATAAAAATGGCAACAGGCTCCTCTTTATAATAGGCGAACCAGCAGAGGTAATCGAGTAGCACAGGCTTCATGCTTTTCATCATAGTGAGCGATTGCTCTTCGCTCATTTCGTGAAAGTTGGGCAGGAATTTCCAGGTGCGGTTATACACCGAGCGGAAATCTTCGGCATATTTTTGAAGCTTGTTCTTTTCGATATGGCGGAAAATGTAATCACCACTTTTAATCATGCGCTCGAAGATGGGGCGATAACGCTCGGGGCGTTTTTCTTTTAAATCAATGCGGTAAGAATACTGCTCAAAATAATTTTTGAATCCATACGCTTCGAAAAGCGGAATGTAGTAAGGCGGATTGTAATTCATTTGGTAAGTGGCTGGCGTAAATCCTTCCACAAGCAAACCCCACCAGGCATTGCGCTCACCAAAGTTCACGGGGCCTTCCATCGCTTGCATGCCGCGGTGCTGCAACCAATTTTTTGCCGTGTCGAAAAGCAGTTTCGCAGCTTCCTGATTGTTGATGCACTCAAAAAATCCGCAACCACCGGTTGGTTGTTCTTCGTTATGCGCGTTGTCGTGATTGATGAAGGCGGCAATGCGTCCGTTGATCTTGTCATCTTCTTCTAATATCCATCGCGTGCATTCTCCATGCGAAAAATATTTGTTCTTTTTGGTGTCGAAGACTTTTTGAATATCCTGTTTGAGCGGAGCTATCCAATTTGCATCGCCTTCATATATTGAATAGGGAAGCTGAAGAAATTTTTCTTCGGATTCTTTGCCAGTAACTTCGATGATGCGGAGCATAGTAGTTCGAAATTAAAATCTATCAATTATTCTGAGGCAGCAATCGCACTTTAAAAATGGATTGCAATTGCTTTGCATTTTCATACTGCGCTGAATCGGTCACCAACACACGCATTAAAATAGCCCCCTGTTTAGATGGCGTTCTTATACAACCATTCTCTCTGCCCACCGATGAAAGTCGCACCGAATATTTTCTTTTGAAACCCTGCAAATTATTCATGACATAATACGGCTGCACGTTATCGCCATAAAAAGCAAGCGAACTGTATTGCGTAGAATCTGAAAACAAACCTGTAATAAGCAAATCGTTTTTGCTTACATCGTAAAAGCAGGCGTTGTAAACAAAATCAGGATTTGGCAAAACTACTCTGCGCAACTTAGCATCAGTTCGCGGGGCTTGTATTACCGTGTTCAAGGGTTTGCCTGAACGGTGTTTGGCAATAGCAAAAATAATATCGGGCACAATAGCGATAAACAAATACTGCGTAGCGAAAACGATTGCCGCAAACAACAAAGCAGATTTGAAATAGTTTCTCATTTGGTCAATCGTTTAATTGATGGAAGAGGAACTTCATTCAAGTGCGCTACAAAATCTTTCTTGCCTTTATAAATACGCATCACCAAATTGAATCGTGCATCGGCTGGAGATGGCAACCAGTTGCCGCTTTGCTTTTTGCTTGAAACTGTAATAGAAAAATTTCCAGCGCTGTCGGTTTGCAGGTTTGAATTATTGAAAGAGAAACGATTGTCTTGATTAGGAATTAAATACAAATCCTTTCCGTAAGCGGTAATGCTCCAGTAGTATGCTTTGATTTGATTGATGTTCCCAGTGATGACGTAATCGTTTTCGCCTGTCAGCTTTTCGTGCTGTTCATCGCGCCTTGCAAAAAGGTAGATGGCTTCTTCACTCGGCAGTGCAAACAAAGCAAAGGCAGAAACCTGCGCAGTGAGAAGATTGTCTTTACCTAACGGTAACGACTGGCTACCTGTCCAACTTCCGTTGGCAAAAAATGATTTACTGCTTTCAATATTTGCAATGCGATACACACCTACAGCTAAGCCAACAACGATTGCAATAAATAAAAACAGAAATTTTTTCACGCGCTAAATATAGCATCTCAACTTTACCAAACTCCTCTCCCATTTTTAAAACAGTTTTCTATCTTCGGTTTCAATATCTACTTTATGAAATCAATTCTTGTAATCACTGTTTCTCTTTTTCTCGCCTGTAGTTTCAACAGTTGTAAAAACTGCACTACGTGCACTAGGTACCCGAATGTGAACGACAAGTTCGAAATGTGTAAGAAAGATTATTCAGATGATTCGTATAATCAGGCGTACCGCTACTATGAATCGCTTGGGTATAAGTGTCAGTAGTTCCTTCGCTTCTCAATTTACTTAAACACAAGAGATTTTTTACGCTGCTAGTATCCCTAATGGAATACTGGATAGGTGGAATGAGGGATGAACAACATGAACGGACTTCTGCTTTCCATAAATCCATTCTTCCATTATTCCAGTTTGAGATTACATTGGAAAAGGCATTTGAAATTGCAACGCATAATATCGAGAAAGGAAGACTTACTTCACGGTCACTCTCGGGTCGAGTACGGAGTAGAGAATATCGTTGAAGATATTTACCACTACAAAAACAAAGGCAACAAAAAGCACGCTGCCCATTACCACCGGGAAATCGAATGAAAGAAGCGATTCGATAGTTTGCAAACCAAGACCTTTGTAATCAAAAACTTTTTCGATAAAGAAGGCTCCGGTAAGCAAAGCAGCAAGCCAGCCGGAAATGGATGTGACCACTGGGTTCATCGCATTGCGAAGCGCGTGTTTAAAAACCACCTGATAATAACTAAGCCCTTTTGCTTTTGCGGTACGTATGTAATCCTGACTGAGCACATCGAGCATTGAACTACGAGTAAGTTGTGTAATGATAGCAACAGGACGAACACCCAACGCAAACATCGGCAGCCAAAGATTTTTCCAGATGGTTACCGTTTCACCATTGTAATCAATATCGGTTAGAGAGCCGCGAACGTTGAGGTGAGTCCAGTCGCTTAAGTAATAACCAAAAATCATAGCAAGAATAATTCCGGAGAAATAAGCAGGTTGCGAAATACCGAAAGTAGAAAGCACTAGAATAGAATCATCCCAAAGGGTGTATTGCTTTACTGCTGCAAACACCCCGAGAATAATTCCTGCAAACGATGCAAACAACATAGCAGAAAGCGCAAGAACAAAAGTGGGATAAATTTTTTCGCTCAATATCTCACTTACCTTTCTTCGCGTTTGAAATGATTTGCCAAGATAAGGTGCCTTGAACACCAGCGAAACAGAACCTATAGTAAACAGCGATGTAAATTTTACTTCATCAGCATTTAGATACGAAGGCGCATCTTCATTTTTTTGATTGTTGAGCGATACAGGAGAAATATCGTTGAAGTAAAGTGCTAACCGCTGATACCACGGAAGATTTAAACGAAATTCCTTTTCAATAGCGGCAACTGAAGAAACATCGGCACGTTGACCGAGTGTCATTCGTGCAGAGTTAACCGGAAGAATATTGAAGAGAAAGAAAATAGCAATCACCACGCCTATCATTACAAAAAAGCCATTGAGTAAACGCTTCGTAATAAATTTGAATAGTAGCATGAAGTGTTATTAAAGAGAAATTTAGTTCAGTGAGTTTTCAAATTCACTTGTCAATTCATTGGCAATTTGCTTCACCGGACGAATAGAATGCACATATTCAATAGAAGGACCCGCACACCACATGGTTTGATACGTTGCACCAAAGGCAGCTTTTTCTAATGCTTTCATTCCTTTGTAGTAGGTAATCATCTTCGTCCACTTCTTAATTTTCTTGTTGCTATTTAAAAATTTTTCGAGCCAGTTTTGCTCTGTGCCTACCTTCTTCACATAATCGGTATTAATTACCGAGCAAGGTGTGCCCGAAAGTTTAGTGGTCATTACAATATCTTTTGCTCCGTAATTAACGCAAGCCATTTTATAATCTTCGGTAACGGGAGCTTCGGTAGAAGCAATGAACGGACTGCCAATAGAAATTCCGCAAGCACCATAATCAATCATCTGTTTCATTTGCTTTCCGTTACCTACACCACCAGCAGAAATTACAGGAATCTTACAATGTTGAACTAGCGTGGTAATTAAATCGTGCGGAGAAATTCTTCCTGCATGTCCGCCCGCATCTTTGTTCACCGCAATAACTGCATCGCAACCCATGGCTTCCACTTTCTTGGCGTAATCCAAATCAATTACATCGGCAAAAATTTTTATGCCGAGCGGTTTGCAAACATTGATAACTCCTTGCGGTGAACCAAGTGAAGTAATGATAAACGGCACGCGGTATTCCACACAGGTTTTCAATTGCTCCTCTAACCGCATGTTCGATTTGTTTGTAATGAGATTAATGCCGTACGCTTTGTTTGTAGCAGCTTTAATTTCGTCCAATGCTTTTCTGAATTCGGCATCGGTGCGATAATTAAGCGCGGGAATAGCTCCTGCAATTCCTGCATTACACGCTTCTATTACCATTTTTGCATTGCTCACTAAAAACATGGGGGCCATAATTACAGGGTAATCGATATTCAACATTTTAGTAAGTGCGGTTTCAACTTTTGCCATTGTATTTTTCTCTGGCGTGCAAAATAAAAAATGTTAGTTGGGTAAAAACAAGAAGAGATAATTAGAATGGATGAATTACAAAACTTAGGGAGCCTAAGAAATGAAAAACAACTCCCTGATTTCAATTTCCGTTCTATGTAGCGTCAACAAACTCGCCTTCCCATCTTGCAATAACCACCGTGGCTAAACAGTTGCCTACCACATTTACCGAAGTGCGTGCCATATCCATGAGTTCATCAATTCCCAAAATAATAAACACTGGCTCCACAGGAAGGTTGAAGGATGAAAGCGTTCCAAGTAAAATAACCAACGAAGCACGCGGCACACCCGCTACTCCTTTGCTTGTGAGCATGAGTGTAAACACCATTAGCAACTGAGTACCGAGTGTGAGTTCAATGCCTGCTGCCTGAGCAACAAATACCGAAGCCAATGCAAGATAAAGTGTAGTGCCATCCAGGTTGAATGAATATCCCATTGGCATTACGAACGAAACAATTTTGCGCGGCACACCAAGATGTTCCATTGCTTTCATGGCTTTGGGCAACGCAGATTCAGAGGAGGTAGTGGCAAAGGCAATAGAAACAGGTTCAACGATAGCGGCAATAAATTTTTTGAGCGGCACTTTTGCAATTAATGCCACGGGCAACAAGACAACAAGGAGAAAAACAAAAAGTGCGGCATAAAGTGTGAGCAAAAGTTTAACGAGGTTGACGAGCACTCCCAAACCCATATGACCAACGGTGTACGCTATGGCAGCACATACTGCCACGGGAGCAAAATACATAATGAGTGCAGTGAACTTAAACATGACTTCGCTTAAACTTTCAACAAAGTTCAGCATGGGGCGTTTGTGTTTTTCGTCAAGTTGTGCAAGACCTACCCCAAACAAAATACTGAAGACTACAATTTCCAACACCGCTCCATCGTAAATACTTTTGGCAATGTTTTCAGGAAAAAGGTGGAGAATAATATCACTGAAGGTTTGTTTGGCCGTTGGCAAAAGTGCATCGGTATGTTCTACATGCGGCAAAATAATTCCAACGCCAGCTTTTGAAATATTGATGGCACCTAAACCAATGATAAGTGCAAGCGTAGTAACTACTTCAAAGTAGAGCAAACTCTTCCAACCCATTCTGCCCACTTGTTTAATATTACTATGGCCTGCAATGCCAAATACCAAAGTGCCGAAGAGCAACGGAGCAATAATGCATTTGATTAGCCGAAGAAATAACTGAGAAAGAATTTTAAGGTTTTGCGAAAACACAGGGAAGTCAATACCTATTTCAATGCCGATAAGCATACTAATAAGTATGGTAGTGGTGAGCGAGCGTTTTAAAAAGGCGTAATAAATAAGCGATGAAAGCGCGAGCCATCTCATTACCGACAAAACAGCTATGGGAATATTCAGTATTCCTTCAAAGGTTGCCAGTGAAACAAGCACCGCAAGCAAAACTGCCGCTAATGCAGCCAAAAGAATTTTAGTTGGTTTCATGATTTGAATATAGATGATTATTGAAAGCAAGAAAGGATAGCGACATTGTATTCAAGTGTAGCAGAATTGAACTTTAAAAAAATCTTTCAATAAATTGAGCAGAAGAAACACATCACTCCACTCTCCCTGTTTTAAAAAATCTTCGCTTGTAATAAGCCTCGCTTAAATCGCTAATGATAACGCCTGCTTGTGTAGTGGCATGAGCAAATTTGCCGTGTTGGAGATAGATACCGATATGCGAAATTCTTTTGTGTTTGATTTTAAAAAACAATAAATCGCCTTCGGCATATTCGTCCTTACCTCCTTTCACCACTTTGCATTGCGCAAAAATAGAAGCCGAACTGCTGTTTAATTTTTTGCCGTAAATTTTTTCGTAAAGCATGTTTACGAAATGAGAACAGTCAATTCCTTTAGAAGAATTACCACCATAACGATAGCAGGTTCTGTACCAGCGAAAGATTTCATTATACAGTTCCGGATTGTCGCAGTTTTTTAAATTGATGGTGTACTTCTCGTAGAACGAATCAATTTTAGAAACAACAGGTTGTGATAATGCAGAGTCGGTTGCGATGATGCTGGCATCATCTTCCATTACGGGATTATCCTGCGCATAAACATTAGCAAACCCAAGCAGGCAGACCAAGCAAACTAGTATTCGCATTGCAAATGGTAAGTTGTAAATCATAAACTATTTCGTTGCTAACTTGCTATGACTCTTCCCATATAAGAAATACACTACAAAACCAATCAACAACCAAACAAGAAAACGTTCCCAGTTGCTGGTACCTGACTCGCATAACAAGTAGCTACATGCTAATAAACCAAGAACAGGAATGAGTGAAAGGTTTTTTAAGAAAGAATAAACCGTAACAAACACAGTGAGCACAAAGAAAGCCGCGTAAGGAATTTTTGTGCGAAGAATATCCCATGTGCCTGCATTAATATCCTGACTATTCATGGTAAAAAAATTAGTCAATCCTTCTCGGTTGTAAATCCACAACAAAACTCCGCCAATAATAAATAGTAAAGGCATAATCCATTTTGCGTTGATATAAGGTGTTTTGAATTTGCTTTGTGGTGGATTGGGTGACAATTGCAATTTCAAAATACCACCACACACTAACACAAACGCAAACAAAGTTCCCACACTGGTTAAATCAATAACCACATTCATATTTAAAAACAAAGCGGGAACAGCTACTACAACTCCCGTAAGTATTGTAGAGAACGATGGCGTTTTAAATTTTGGGTGAATGCGCGAAAAAATTGGCGGCAACAAACCATCGCGGCTCATGCTCATCCAAATTCTTGGTTGACCAATTTGAAAAACAAGCAACACACTTGCCGTTGCAATTACCGCACTTACTGCTACAACTCCTGCCAACCAATCCAAATGAATTTCTTTAAATACAAACGAAAGCGGGTCGCCAACATCTAGTTTGCTATAGCTCACCATTCCCGTAAGCACCAGAGCTATGAGCACATAAATAACGGTGCAGATGATGAGTGAATAAATCATTCCTCGAGGTAAATCGCGCTGCGGGTCTTTGCACTCTTCGGCAGTCGTGCTTATGGCATCGAAGCCTATGTAAGCAAAAAATACAGCGGCAGTTCCTTTCAAAATTCCGCTAATTCCATTGGGCAAAAATGGATGCCAGTTATCAACCTTAACATAAAACGCACCTACAAGAATCACCACCAATATCACGGCCATCTTCAACGCTACCATTAAATTTGCAGAGTTTCTCGATTCCTGAATTCCCCGATAAGTGATGTAAGTAATTAGAACAACAATTCCAAAAGCAGGTATATCGCAAATGAATTTAAAGTTGCCGATAGCCGGTGCAGTTTGCCAAGCCAGTTTAGCTGCATCGCTTGCCATTGCCTGTGCACTCCAATAATCCATGGTTAAGTAATCGGGAATGTGCCAACCGAAACCATCGAGAAGAGAAGTAAAATAATCGCTCCACGAAATGGCAACAGCAATATTTCCGATGGCATATTCCATCAGTAAATCCCAGCCAATTATCCACGCAATAATTTCTCCGAACGCTACATACGAATACGTGTAAGCACTTCCGCTTACCGGAACCATACTCGCAAACTCCGCATAGCAAAGTGCAGAAAAACCGCAGGCAACAGAAACAAAAAGAAAAAGAAAAATAATTCCGGGGCCGCCATCGAAACTTGCTTTGCCAATGGTGGAAAAAATTCCTGCTCCTACAATAGCAGCAATGCCAAAGGCAGTGAGATCGCGCACGCCAAGTGTTTTGTGCAAGCCGCCTGTTTTTTCGGCTTCAATCAAACCCGCTTCGGCATCAGCTAAAACTTTGGCTACGTTTTTCTTTCGGAATAAATCAGACATTAGACATTAGATTTTAGATGATAGACAATAGACCTGAACTAATGTGGCTAAAATAGCTTTTGCATCGAATGCAAGAAAACAGTGGGTCAGAAATATAATGTGCACGACAAAACTGTTTTTACATAAACACCTAAACACATCAACACTTTAACACGCAAAATCTTAAACTCGCGCTGTGATTTACAATTTCATTACGATTGAAGGGTGCATTGGTGCAGGCAAAACTACGCTGTCGAAGAAAATTGCTGCTGATTATAACGGCAAATTAATTTTAGAACAGTTTGAGGACAATCCTTTTTTACCTAAGTTTTATGAAGACCCTTCGCGCCATGCTTTTCCGGTTGAATTATTTTTTATGGCGGAGCGTTTTCAGCATTTGAAAAAGTTGTTGAGCGAAGCCGATATTTTTAAATCGTTTACCGTTTCCGATTTTCTTTTTCAAAAGAGTTTGATTTTTGCCAATCAAAATTTGAATGATAATGAGGCGAAACTCTATCGTATGCTGTTCGATATTATCAATCCTTCGTTGCCTAAGCCCGATATTACTTTATACCTCTACGCTCCTGTAGAAAAACTTTTGCAGAATATTAAAAACCGCGGAAGAGATTACGAGCAGAATATTAAGGGAGAATATTTAGAGAAAATCCAGAATGCTTATCTCGAATATTTCAAGCTGCAAACGCATTCACGAATTGTTTTGCTCAACACCACCAACCTCAATTACATTGACCTGAAAAAAGATTATGAGTTTGTAGTGGATGTGTTGAACACGGAGTTTGATTTCGGTTTACATTATGTGTAATGAGAAGTTCCACTTCTTGAAGAAGTGGAACTTCTGTAAACAATATTATGAAATACATTACCCGTACCATCTTCATTCTCTCGGTTGTTAGTTTGTTCAACGATGTATCGAGCGAAATGCTTTATCCGGTAATGCCGTTGTTTCTATCGAGCATTGGTTTTTCTTCTGTGCTCATTGGTTTGCTTGAAGGTTTTGCAGAAGCGACAGCGGGCTTGAGCAAAGGATATTTTGGTAGATGGAGCGATGTCAGCGGCAAGCGTTTACCTTTTGTAAATGCCGGTTATTTAATGAGTGCCATTTCAAAACCAATGATGGCATTCTTTACAAATCCTGTTTGGATTTTTAGTGCAAGAGCTAGCGATAGATTAGGCAAAGGCGTGCGCACCGCAGCGCGCGATGCCATACTTTCAGATGAAAGCACAGCCGAGAACAAAGGAAAAGTTTTTGGCTTTCATAAAATGATGGATACCATTGGCGCAACTATTGGACCTGCATTTGCGCTCGCGTTTCTGTATTACTATCCTGCGCATTACCAATTGATTTTTCTGATTGCTTTTGTTCCTGCAATCCTCGGCACACTGCTTACGTTTTTAGTAAAGGAAAAACAAATGCCTCATCAGGCAAAACCATCGTTCCGTTTGTCGCAAACGTTTGATTATTTAAAAACCGCTTCTGCCGATTATAAAAAATTGGTGGCGGCTCTTTTGCTTTTTGCTTTGTTCAACAGTTCAGATTTGTTTTTGCTGATGAAAATTAAAGCGAGTTGCAATAACGATTCGTATGTGATTGGTTGTTACATCCTCTACAATCTTGTTTTTGCTGCGGCTGCTTTTCCGCTCGGACATCTTGCCGATAAATTTGGAATGAAGAAAACGTTGCTCTTCGGGTTCTTTATGTTTGTGCTGGTGTATGCGGGCTTCGGATTCAATTCATCGTTCACAGGTTTTCTTTTTCTATTTGTGTTGTATGGACTTTACACAGCTGCCACCGATGGCGTTTCGAAAGCACTCATCAGCAATATGGTTCCTAAAACAGAAACAGCGTCTGCCATTGGTACTTATTCTGGATTAAGTTCAGTGATGATTTTGTTTGCCAGTGTAATAGCCGGATTGATTTGGAAATACATTTCACCTGAAGCAGTTTTTATTTTCAGTGCGGCAGGAGTTTCGTTGGTGTTTGTATTGTTAGCGAGTATGAAGTTGAAAGAGAAATGAGAATGACCATTGACAATTAATGACCGACAATTGAAAAGCAGGTGTTTAACATCTTAATGTCAGACACCCGCTCATGGCTAATTACTACTCAGCGTAAAACAAAACGGCAAGACAAATTGCACTTTCACGGCTCTGCCTTGTTGCATACCGGGTTTAAATTTGGGTAGCAGGGCCACCACTCTTTTGGCTTCGGTGCTAAACCCTCTGCTTTCGCTTCGCATAATTTCGGTGTTCGAAATACTTCCGTCCTCGTTCACTACAAACTTGGTGAAGGTTTTGCCTTCAATGCCCATCTCTTTTTCAAAGTCGGGGTAATAGGTATTCTTAGCGAGGAACTCCATCAGCTTTTTTTCGCCACCCGGAAACTCGGGCATTACTTCTACAGTTAAATGAACCGATTCGTCAACTGCAACTTCTGTTTGCGTTTCAAATGTTTTCATATTTCCTTTACCATCTGTAGCACCAATGGTGTTTCCGTTAATATTCGTAGTGGTGCCCGCTTCAACATTTCGAAGTTGTGCAACTGTAGGAATGGTGTCATCCGCATGACTGTTTTGCACCACCTCCATTTCCACATTGCGTTGGGTGGCTTTGGCTTGCGCCTGCTGTTTCATTTGCGGTTTGGGCTTTTCCATTTCGATTTTCTTCTGCGTTAAATCAATTGGAGGAATCGGGTCTATGGTAACAATAGGCCCCACAAGAGCTTTAGGATTTCCTTTCAACTTATCGGAAAGAAATTTTCCGAAGCAGAGTAAAAGAACTGAGGTGAGGGTAATTAGCAAAGCAGTAGAAACTGTTCTGCCGTAAGTTTGACGAAGTTCATACGCTCCGTAAGACTTGTTGCGATGCTCGAAAATCATATCGAGCATGCTGGTGTTTTGATAATTCGTTTTCATAACAAATTGGTTTTGGTTAAAAATAGATTCACTGGTATAATGCGCGAATGCCCATTTTCCATAAGCCCAATTGTCATAGAATTGTCATTTTTTGAAAATAGTTTTTGAGTTCTAAACGTGTAAGAATATACATAGGGACATGTTATGCTGACATCACTATCGCGCGCTTCGCTATACCTGTTGCAGATGATATCTGGGTTAACCAACTATGGATTACTTCATTTAGTTGGTGAAACAGGAAGTGCGTTTAACCGTTCTCCAACGGTTAAACATTTTATTCGTTGGTGCCAGCTAAATCCTCGTCATAGCCAGTACAGAATAATAAATGAAAGAATAAAGAGGAAAAACAAAAACAAAGCAGGGGCGAGAAAAATAGTTACTACTTACTACAACATTCTAACCAAGGGGTGGTAGCTTTTTGCCGAATAAACCCTTCCACAAGTTCAAGCTTACATTCACCTTCTTTTTATTAAATCAATTTCTCCAATCCATAACCTTCCAAACGATTATGATAATAGTAGAGCAATTTCAAATCTTCAGTGCCCATTACATCTCCTTCTTTTGTTAATGGCGAAGCGGTGTGATACAAATTTATATTGCGCATGCCATGATCAATAATTTTATCTACGTTCCATCTTAACTCGGGCGAAATTTGAACTTCTTTCTTCTCGTTCAAAACTTTCAATCGCTCTTTCAATTCATTTACCTTTTCTGTAACTTCTGCATAAGGAAGCGAAATTTCATTGGCTGGAGTTCGCAAAAGGGTGAACAAATCATAACCCACATATTTCTTTTTTAGGAGTTCGAAAACTGTGAAACAAACTAAATGGCTAGTGAGCACCACATTGTAACGCTGATAATTATCTACAATTCTTTCGCCCAATATTTTGGTGTACTCGGCATCGCGCTGTTCGTCATCTTTTAATTCACCATTGGTCATGAAATAATTTTTGACTTGAATCTTTTGACCCAAATGATTATGGCTCTCTCCTTCCTCATCTACTTTGTTTCCCAAAACATCCATCACTTCGCCAAATGAAACCGAGAGTGATGATGATGCAGAAAGAAATTTGTAGATGAATCGAATCAGTTTGAACGAAGTAGAGTATTCGTCATTTTCTCTAAAAAACTTTTCCTTACCTGTTTCTGCCAGGTAATCATTTATCAGTCCTTGTGCTTCGAGTACAAAATGATAATTGATAACACAAGGCACCACAAATAATTTAGGTGCGGTTTCCTCGGGAAAATTTTTGTAGTGCAATTTCTGTGCTTCAACAGCAGTGCCTAACAAACCTAATTTCAACTTAGATTCCAATTGACCTGAACGTGAACGCGTGCCACCGGGAAAAAAAATACTATGCGCTCCTCGTTGAAGTGCAACTGTAGAATATAGTTTCAGCGTTTCAAGATAAACAGCATTCTTTTTTCTGCGATCGAGTTTATACGCTCCTAAGCGGCTCATAAAAAATGAAAGCAAGCCAATGCTAAAAAGATTAAGCCCTGCACCATAAGTAAAGGCAGGCAAACCCATTTCATTCAACAACCAACCCACCATAATTGAATCCATATTGCTGAAATGTGTAGGCACAACTACTACCGTTCCTTTTGTAGCTAAGTGGCGAATCTTCTCCACATCTCCGGTAATCGGAATTTTTTCATGAATGGTGCGCACGTTTCCTGCAAACGCTTTAAACCATTTGCCGGGTGCTGCTGCCAACACTCTTCCGAAAAACTGTGGAAGAATAGCTTTTGCAAAACTAAAAGCGCGAGGGTCAAACTCTCCTACTATTTCGTTAGCGTAACGATCAATTATTTCTTCAAGTAATTCAGTTTCGGTGATAGTTGATGTATGATCAAGCTGTTCAATTTTTATGAGTTTGCTTTTAATGCTACTCCAAAATTTTGCTTCATCGGGTGGGTCTGCTTTCCACGGTTTGCCAGTAAGGCGAATGCGTTCCTGATAAAGAACTTTAGCTAATTCCTCTCGCAAAGCTTTTGAAGTAGTGAAGCGCGCGGTAATTTTTTCGCGCACTCTGGCTTTTACTTCTTCCACAAAGCTTTCTTTATCGGCACTCAGCCGTGCAATGGGCCAGTCGTTTACGTTTTCAATTACGTAAGGCAGTGGATAGTCGGAACTCTTATACTCTCTTCGGCTCATATCAATTTCTTTTCAATCGGTTTAAAAATAGAAGAATTTGAGAGATTGAAAATTCTGATGTACGATTAGGACATAAATACAAAATCAATTCCTTACGGATGATTAGGCAGATAAATACATTGATTTTTGGATTACATCTTCCTAATCTATGGCTGTTATCTGCGTAATCATCAACGAAGTTGTATTATTTTTTAAAGCACAATCCATTTTGCTAATTGTTATACTTGCGCTCTCAAAAAAATCAACATGGAAAGAACGATTTACAACGAAGAGCAAAAACTGTTTCAGCAAAGTGTGCGCGACTTTGTAGCCAAAGAAATTACCCCTAACAATGCTAAATGGGAAAAAGCACAAATGGTAAGCCGCGAAAGCTGGTTGAAGTTTGGCGCAGCAGGATTTCTATGTATGCAGATTGATGAAGAATATGGCGGCTTGGGAATAAAAGATTTTCGTTACAATGCAATTGTTACCGAAGAGTTAGGAAGAACCGGTGCAGCGGGTCCTGCGGTGGGATATCCTTTGCATTCAGATATTGTAACGCCATACATTGATCATTACGGCAATGAAGCCACCAAGAAAAAATATTTACCCAAACTAATTAGCGGTGAATGGATTGCCGCTATTGCTATGACAGAGCCCGGAGCAGGTAGCGATTTACAAAACATTCGCGCCACCGCTGTTGATAAAGGCGATTATTATTTGGTAAACGGTTCTAAAACTTTTATTACGAATGGTTACCTGAGCGATGTAGTAGTTACTGCCGTAAAAACCGACCCCACCAAAGGAGCAAAAGGAATTTCGTTGTTATTGATTGATACCAGTATGAAAGGTTATACCAAAGGAAAACCGTTTGAGAAAATTGGATTACATGCACAGGATACCTGCGAATTATTTTTTGAAAATGTTGAAGTTCCTAAAGCAAATTTACTGGGTAAAGAAGGCGAAGGATTTAAATATATGATGACCGAACTTTCGCAGGAGAGATTAGTGGTGGGACTTGCAGCCATTTCTGCGGCCGAAGGAGTTTTGGAAAAAACGGTTCAGTACACAAAAGACAGAATCGCTTTCGGTAAACCAATTGCTGAGTTACAAAACACAAGATTCAAATTAGCTGAAGTAGCTACTGAAGTTACCATTGGCAGAACCTTTATAGACTGTTGTGTTGAATTGCACAACGAAAAAAAACTTGACCAGGCAACAGCGTCAATGTGCAAATACTGGTTGACAGATTTACAAAGCAAAGCGGCCGATGAATGTCTTCAACTACACGGTGGTTACGGATACATTTGGGAATATGCGGTGGCTCGCGCCTGGGCCGATGCCCGTGTGCAACGCATTTATGCAGGAACCAACGAAATAATGAAAGAATTGATTGCGCGAAATTTGTTGAAGTAGCCCTAGTTTTTTCAACCCGTAAAGAATCAAAAAGGTTCATGCAAAAGATGTAAAACTGCAGAAGTTTTTCAGCGTGCTTTCAATAAATTAACTGACCAAGTAATTTGGTTCAACGATGATTTTGCTAATTAGTCGTTCGCTTCTACACCGGCTTACTTGTACTCCAGATACTTATCGTTCACCGATTCCATTTTAAGAGAGAACAAATCCTTGATATAGTTTTGATAAACTTTCCATGGGTGCTTTGAGCCTTGTTTTGGTAAACTATCAAAAGCTCGTAGCACATAACCGGCATCAAAATCGAGTAAAGGCTCCGATTTAAAAACACTGCTATCAAAACGAGGCGTGCAAACGTTATATTTTTGGGTTTCCATAAAGTTGAGGACCTTGGTTACAAACTGACAGTTCAAATCGCATTTCAATGTCCATGATGCATTAGTATAACCAACAGTGATGGCAAAATTTGGAACATCGCTAAACATTACTCCACGATAACAATGCGCTTTACCTGTATCGGCTAATACTCCATTAATGTGCATGGTCATTCCACCCAGTAATTGCACTTTTAATCCAGTAGCTGTTACAATTAGGTCTGCCTCCAATTCTTTACCCGAACTAAGTAAAATTCCTTTGGGGGTAAAACGGGTAATGGTATCAGTAACTACTTCCGCTTTGCCTTCCTTGATGGAATGAAATAAATCGGCATCCGGTACGATGCAAAGGCGCTGATCCCATGGCTTATATTTAGGATCAAAATGTTTGATGTCGAAATGCTCACCCAATTCTTTTTTGATTCCTTTTTGAATAAATTTTCTCACTCCTTCAGGCCATTTTCTTGAAGCATTATAAAAGCCAATAGCAAATAAAATATTCTTCCAACGCGAAAGATGATAAGCCATTTTAGAAGGTAAAACTTTTCGAAAAAAATTAGCTATTACATCTTTACTTGGCAGGCTCACTACATAAGTAGGTGAACGCTGCAGCATGATAACTTTCGTGGCTTTTTTTGCCAGTTCCGGCACTAAGGTAATGGCGGTAGCACCACTACCAATTATCACCACTTTTTTATTGGTGTAATCAATATTCGAATCCCATTTTTGCGGATGAATGATAGTGCCTTGGAAAGATTCACAACCTGGGAACTCGGGGGTGTACCCGTTATCGTAATCATAATAACCACTGCACATAAATAAAAACTTACAACGCAATTGTTTCTTAGGTTCTAGGTTACTCGCAGCAATTTGTATAGTCCAAAGTTTATCGATATCGCTCCACGATGCATCAAGCACTTTATGATTGAACAATATTTTTTTATCAATACCGAATTTTGTAGCCGTGTCCTTTATGTATTGAAGAATAGCAGGTCCATCGGCAATGGCTTTTGGGTTTTCCCATGGGCTGAATGGAAAGCCAAGTGTATACATATCCGAATCGGAACGTATACCGGGGTATTTAAACAAATCCCAAGTTCCGCCAATAGCAGAGCGTGCTTCTAACACGGCAAAACTTTTTGCAGAACATTCGGTTTGCAAATGATAAGCTGCACCAATGCCCGATAGACCGGCTCCTACAACAAGCACATCGTAAAAAAATGTTGCGTCATTTGGATTGTTCATCTACTATTTTTTAGGTATTGAAATGGTATAACAAAGCAAATTTAATTTTCGTGCAAATGAAATTATCTGATATTCGTTACCTGATACTTGCACCAAAAAACAACTCTCCCTTCTAGTTTGCTTAAGGTGCGCATTACATTAAGCTGCTTACAATAAAAGGATACTGAGTAACTATGGGAAATAAAAAAGAATTATCACCAAAACAAAAAGAAGAATTACTCGTGACCTTAAAAGCCCGTTTTGAAAAAAACATGAAACGGCACCAAGGATTTGAATGGAACAAAGTGCAGTATCGTCGAACCAGATGTTGTGAGTTATGATAGGAAAACAGACGAATACATCTTCTGCGATTGTTCTGCCGAAAGTCCTTCTGCTCGCAGAAGTATTTGTTACGATAGCGAAGCGTTGAAATCAAGAAAAGAAAATAAACCTAAAAGCAGTGTTATGCAAATGGCTGCTACCATGGGAATCGAAGTTTTAAATGAGGAACAATACCTCGAATTGCAAACGCTTGGAAACTTTGATACCAAAACATCAAGTTGGTTAAAAACTCCTTTAGAAATTAGAAAACTGGGAGGTGCCATTTTTGGTGATTGCCGATACGGAACTGTTTTTGCATATCATAACGGTGCAGAATCTTATTATGCATCCAG
>JAPLES010000062.1 GCA_026391075.1 Bacteroidota bacterium
GGCGCTACAGGAAGTAATGGAACTACAGGTGCAACAGGAGCAAACGGAATTACAGGAAATAATGGAAGCACAGGTGCAACCGGTGTAGGTATAACTGGTGCTACAGGAAATAACGGAACTACAGGTACCACAGGAGCAAACGGAGTTACAGGAAATAATGGAAGCACAGGTGCTACAGGTGTTGGTGTAACTGGCGCTACAGGAAGTAATGGAACTACAGGTGCAACAGGAGCAAACGGAGTTACAGGAAATAATGGAAGCACAGGAGCTACAGGTGTTGGAGTAACTGGTGCGAGTGGAGCTACAGGTGTGGGAACAACAGGTGCAACAGGAGCAACAGGACCTAATGGCACAGCAGGGGGAGATTTAAGCGGCACTTATCCTAATCCTACAGTAGTTGGCATACAAACAATTCCGGTTAACGCAACTGCGCCTACAACAAACCAGGTATTAATGTATAACGGAACACAGTGGATTCCTTCTGATGGAAATTTTTGGAAACTTACGGGCAATACTGCTACTACACCACCGGCAAATTTTGTAGGTACAACCGATATAAAAGATTTGGTTTTTAAAACCAATGCTACCGAAGTAGTTCGCTTCGATTATTTAAACGGCAAAGTAGGTATTGGTACGGCTACCAACGGAATTGGTTTTACTCACGCCAACGCAAAACTGGAAGTGGCTAGTCAGGGCACAGTAGTTAATGTGCTTTATCGCAGTGCTTCGGCTTCTGCTGTTTATAATATTTTTCAACGTGCCAAAGGAACGCTCTCCGCTCCTACTGCCGTAGCAAGTGCCGATGAACTTGGCACTATTCAAATGCAGGGATGGGATGGAACACTTTATTCAACCGGTGCACAAATTTCAGCAGTGGTTGACAGCACCGTAAATACTTCCAGCTTGCCTACACGCTTAGCTTTTTCTACTACACCGGGTGGCTTTGCTACTGCATTAGAAAGAATGCGCATTGATAGAAACGGAAGAGTGGGAATAAACACCATAGCACCTCTTGCAAAGGTGGATATTCGCCACGATGCTACTACTTCTGACCCTGAACTTTTGCTGTATGAAACGGCAGATGACCAGGTAAGAATGAATTATCAGAACTTAACAGGCTTAACTAAATACTGGCAAACGAATGCTTATCCGCATGCTACACAAGATTCAGCTTCGCAATTTAATGTGCGTTATTACAACAGCATTCTTACCAATGATATTCTTTCTATTACCGGAAATAATAAAGTGGGAATTATGAATACCAATCCGCGCACACGCTTTGATGTGAACGGTGATGTGGCATGGCGTTCGGCCAACTTAACCCTGTCTACGGGGGTAACCAATCACAACATAAACTTAGAAACAAGTAAGTATTCCTACTACCGCGTTCAAGGGCCTGCAGGAGCATTTACAATTACCGGTTTTCATGGTGGAACAGATGGAAGATTGGCCACTCTTTATAATACGACTGCCTTCCAAATGACTCTGGCTAATCAAAACGGATTATCGTTGGCTACTTATCGAATTATCACCGGCACAGCAGCCGATATTATCATAAACGCTGGTGGTGCTGCTACACTTCAATATAACTCTACGGATGGACGATGGATTGTAATTTCAACCAATAACCAAGCAGGTGGCGGTGGAACTTCTTACTGGTCACTAACCGGAAATTCAGGAACAACCCCTGCTACAAATTTTGTTGGTACCACCGATGCGCAGGATTTAGCTTTCCGTGCTAACAACGTGGAGAAAATGCGTATTACTTCTACAGGAAATGTAGTGGTTAATAACACCACACCTATCGGCACTGACCAGTTCTCTAGTTATGCTTATACAAACTATACAGGTATTAGCGCATACTCTATGGGCACTTCAGGTTTAGCCGGTTTTCTTTTTGTTAACTCCACCTCAACAGGTGATGGCTTGGAAATTCAAAAAAATGGAGTTACGGGAAGAGGTATTGACCTTTATATGGGGGCCACCAACACAGACTTAGGAATTTCAGTTCAACACAATGGAACCCAGAGAGCTGGTTCATTTCAACAAATGAATGCAGCATCTACTAATGCTGCACTTTATGCTTACCATGTTGGTGATTCAAGGGTACTACAAGTTCAAAACACTTTAATTACTACGCAAAATCCGGTTGGCTTTTTCACTCAGGCTTCAACAGGTACCAGCGCAATTGTATATGCAAGTGCAGCAGCTGTATGGGGACAATCTACCGGTATTCGCGCGGGAATTTTTCAAGCTAACGCTGCCAACGATAATTCACAAGCAGTGCATGGCGAGTTCAATCAAGTTGGAAATTTTAATGCTATTGGCGTTTACGGTTTATCTACTCCTGCTGCTGGATTTGGGTATGGCGTTTGGGGTGCAGGAAATAACTCAGGCGTTTACGCATTAGGTAATATGACGGCTACAGGAACCAAACCTTTTGAGATTGACCACCCGCTTGACCCTGAAAATAAAATCTTACGTCACTTTGCTTTGGAATCTCCTGAGGTATTGAATGTTTATAGAGGCAATGCGATTTTGAATGCAAATGGCGAAGCGGAAATTCAATTGCCCGATTATTTCCATGCTATCAACAAAGAATTTTCGTATGTGCTTACACCAATTGGTGCAGCAGCTAATTTGTTTGTGAAAAACGAAATTGATGCCACAGGAAAATTCTCTATTGCAGGTGGTAACAGCGGCATGAAAGTATCTTGGTATGTATATGCCGATCGTAATGATTTGTTTGTACAACAACACCCGGAAAATGTTTCTGTAGAACGTATGAAACCAAGCGCACAAAAAGGAAAATATTTAATGCCTGCATTGTACAACCAACCTGAAGAAAAAGGCATTTTCTATAGTGGTAAACTGAAAACCTTTGAACCTGCGCCTCCTTCAAAACCCAATATGCATAAGGTGGATGAAAAAATTATGGACAAGAATAAAAATTAGGATGTATTTTCCTTCAAGCGAATTATGTTTTTTAAGCTTGCCAAAGTCATTACCTTGTTGCCTACTTTCTTCTTAAAATTTGAATGCGTTATTTTCTCAAAAAAAATAATAGATGCCTGTCTTTTCCAGACAGGTATTTTTTATTAGCACAATTGCCTTTCCTTTTTAACCTTCCTTATGCTCCGCACTTACCACGAAAAATCTGACAACACCAAAGCATACATCCAAATGCACCTCTCCATTATTTTGTGGGGGGCTACAGGTGTTTTAGGAAGAGGAATTGAACTGAGTGAAGGCATGTTGGTTTGGTATCGCTTAATTATTACTACTGCTTCACTCGGTATTTATATTCTATTCACAAAAAAGAGTTTTAAAGTTTCGAAGCAAAACTTTTGGAAACTGTTTGGTATTGGTGTGCTGCTGATGGTGCACTGGTTACTTTTTTACGGAGCTATTAAATATTCGAACGTGAGCATTACGCTAAGTTTGTTTGCCAGCACCACACTTTTTACTGCGTTGATAGAACCTGTTATAACCAAAAAGAAATTCAACAAGGCCGAACTGCTTTATAGTTTAATGGCTATGTGCGGCATCGCCTTGATTTTTTACAGCGATGACAATTCCTATTCAATTGGAATTGTGCTGGCATTGTTCGCAGCATTTATTGGAGCCTTTTTTAATATTTTGAACAAAGATGTAGTAAAGGAAGTAAGCAGTGATCTAGTTTCGTTTTACGAAATAGTAGCAGGTTTATTAGTGCTTACATTCATACTTCCGCTTTATATTCAGGTGCTTCAACCCGACCAATTATTTCCCACCAACAACGATTGGGTTTTGCTTTTTGTATTGGCAATTATTTGCACACATATCACATTGATACTTTCGCTTAATGCTTTAAAACATCTCTCGGCTTTTACGCTTAACCTCGCTATTAACCTAGAACCTGTTTATGGAATTGCACTCGCGTTTATTATTTTTCATGAAAACAAAAACCTGAATGCAGGTTTTTTTGTTGGCACTTTTGTGATTATGCTTTCGGTGTTGTTGCATTCTTATTTTGAGGAGCGCACGAAACAGGATACCCAACTATAAATTCAAATACTCCGCATCATCACTTACCGGATAACGCATCAGCATTTTTACGGCACGCTCCATAGTTAAATCTTCGAAAAGTACTTTGTAAATAGTTTGCAGTAGCGGAGCATTTATGCCTTCGTGGTCAACAATTAGTTTTGCAATTTTTACGGTGCGCACTCCTTCGGCTACTTCGCCAAGTGAGGCAAGAATATCATTAAGCTTCTCCCCTTTTGCAATGCGATAACCCACTGTAAAATTTCTTGATTTAGGCGAAGAGCAAGTAGCTATTAAATCGCCAATGCCTGCCATACCAAGGAAGGAACGTTTATCCGCACCCAACGCGTGACCAATGTAAATCATCTCAGCCATGCCGCGGGTAACTAAAAGTGCTTTTGCATTTTCGCCATAACCCAAACCACTCATAGCTCCTGCTGCAAGTGCCACATAATTTTTTAAAACACCGGTGAGTTCAATACCGAGAATATCGCGTGTGCCATATACTTGAAGGCGGTCGCTCTTTAAAGCGGCAACGCCTTCTCGTATCACTTCATCAAAACGACTTGCTACAACAGTTGCGGCAGGTTGTTTTTCCATTAACTCCAAAGCAAGATTAGGTCCTGCAATACTTCCTACCCGCACAATTCCTGTTTCCTGCAAAATCAATTCGCTCATGGTTTTAATATCCTTTAAGCGAAGTGTTTTAGCATCGGCAGTATCTATATCAAAATCGCAATGCAAACCTTTAGTGGTATGAATCATGATATGGTCTGCCCGCAAATAAGGCGAGAAATCAATGATCATGCTTTTGAAATACTGCGAAGGCACAGCAGGAAAAATCAAATAACACAGTGAAGCCACTTGCTCCATTGATTCTGCTATTTGAATATTAGGATGCAAATCAAAACCGCGCACTTTTCGATCGCGTGCGAGTTGTGCAGCCATTTCTTTATTGCGTTCATACAATAACACCGGGCCGTTTTCAGCCAGCAAATTCGCTATTGCCGCACCAAAACTTCCTGCACCTATAACACCTACTGGTCTTGTTTCCATTTTTGAATTCTATCTTTTAAAACCAAAAGTCATTTTAAATAACCTAAAATTAAAGTTAAGCAAAAGGAAACATTTTTTCAGCATCACCCTTAGCATAGTTCAATTTATTTTTCGAAGTTTTAAGTGCTTGTTACTATATAATTACTATCATCTTCTTTTTAAAATCAAATCCCTTCTTATTTTCATTTTACCAATGCGTTTTACTCTCCTCTTTGTTTTACTTCTTCTTCTCAAAATTTCCTCTGCGTTTACCATTCATGGTAACATAACTGATAAAAAAGGCGAACGCGTTGGGTACACCAATATCTTTATAAAAGGAACTACCAACGGAACATCTGCAAATGCCGATGGGCAATACCTGCTCGAAGTAAATGCGGGCAAATACGACATCGTATTCGGGCACCTCGGTTACAAGCAGCATGTCGAAAGCATAACCGTTTCGAAAAACACCGAACTTAATATTGTGCTGGAAGACGTACAGTATGAAATGAAGGATGTGGTGATTAACGGCAACGAGGACCCCGCTATTGCGGTAATTCGAAAAGCCATTGAGAAACGAAAATATTTTTTGCAGGCAGTAGAAAGCTACAGCTGCGATGCCTATGTAAAAGGCGTGAACAGACTTACAGATATTCCGTTTTGGGCAGAGCGCAGAATTAAAAACGCGGGTATCGTAGTTGGCAAAAATGGAGTGGTGTATCTCAGCGAATCTCAATCGAAATTGTTTTACAAACGCCCCGGTAAATTTCACGAAGTGGTTTATTCATCGAAGGTAAGTGGTAAAACAAACGGCTTTACTTTCAACAGCGCGCAAAACTTTTATTTCAATTTTTATGAGCGAAACATCACGATTGACTTCTTAGCGCAGCGCCCGCTTATTTCTCCCTTAAGTGAAAACGGTTTCTTCTATTACAACTACCACATGCTGGGTGCTTATAAAGAAGGCGACCGATTAATCAATAAAATTCAGGTTACGCCAAAACGGAAAAACGACCCTTGTTTTAGCGGAGTGCTCAGCATTGTAGAAGATAACTGGAACATCCATTCGCTCGAATTGATATTGACAAAAAACAACGGCATACAATATCTCGACACGCTCAAAGTCACTCAATATTTTGTACCGGTAAAGAATGATATCTGGCTGCCTACACAACAACGCTACGATGCAAACGGTGGTGTGTTGGGCATAAAAGGCGATGGTTATTATCTCGGCATTTTCAAAAATTATATGGTGAATGATGTACTGGGTAGCACGAATACTGTAGTGAAAATAGATTCGGTTAAAGCACCTAAAAAATACGTGCAGCAAAAAAAGAAAGCAGAAAAAAAAGCAGAAAAAAAATTATTCAGCCCCGAAATAATGATTGTAGAAAAAGGTGCGAACAAGCACGAAGAAGTATACTGGGATAGTGTGCGTCCTATTCCGCTCACCGAATTAGAGATAGGCGATTATCAGGCAAAAGACAGCATTGAAAAAATGCGCGACACTAAAGAGTTTAAAGACAGCACTGATAAAATAATCAACAAGCCTAGTTTCTTTTCGGTGCTTACGGGTTACACTTATCGCAAGCAGAACAAAAAGTTTCAAGTAGATTTTCCATCGTTACTCGACCTTGTAAATTATAACACAGTAGAAGGGGTAAACTTTCAGTTGAAGTTTGGTATCTCTAAAAGATATGAGCATGGGCGCAGAATTTTGTTTGAGCCCATATTGCGATACAGCCTAGTGAACAGGCATGTGAATGGCATGGCTACTCTTACGTTCCGCAATAGTCAAGTAAACGATGAATATTTTATTCTAAGTGGCGGAAAATTTATAAGCCAGTTTAATGAAAACCAGCCGCAAAGCGAATTAGGAAATACGTGGCAAACCCTCGTGTTCAAAAATAATTTCATGAAATTATATGAGCAGTATTTTGTAAAGTTCACATACGCACGCGAAGTTTATAACGGTATCGATTTATCGATAAGCATGGGTTACGCGCAGCGTTTCCCAATGGAAAATTTAAGTCATTACAATTTCTTCAAAAGCATTAAGAAAGACTTTACCTCTAATGGAATGGATTTACTCGGGTTAAATTTCGAAACAGATAACATCACTCGGCACAATAGTTTTCGGTTGGATCTGAAATTACACTTCACGTTCGGGCAAGAATTTATTACGCGCCCCGATGCAAAGTTTCGTCAGGGGTCTAAATATCCTGAACTCTACCTTGTCTATAAAAGAGCCATTGGCATTAAAGGCTTCAGCGATTTAGATTATGATTTTATAGAAGCCAGATTAGCTGGTAAAATTTCGTTGAAAATCCTCGGCACCATGTTTTACCGTTTTGGTGGGGGCGGTTTTCCTACGCGCAAGCGCGTTGAGTTCAGCGACTACAAACATTTCTCAGGCAACTTTCTCACCCAAGGCGGCACCGATTTAATGGGGCTTTACCTCATTCGCTATTATCGTTACAGCACCAACTTATATTTTGCTCAAGCAGATGTAGAGCACCACTTCGGTGGATTTTTGTTCAACAAAATTCCGGGCATCAGAACACTCAAGCTCGATGAAATACTCGGCTTCCATTTTCTTTACACGCCCGAACGCAAACAATATTTTCAAGTAGATGCAGGCATAGGCAACATTCTAAAAATCATTCGCATTGATTTTGTAGCGGGCTTTGGCGCAAGCAAAAAAGAAGTTTACTACGGAGGAAGATTAGGTTTGAATATTTCGTTGACGAGGTAGACAAACAAAAGAAGAGATGTCATACTGAGCTTGTCGAAGCATCTTTTCGCTTACTACCATTCGACAAGCTCAGGGTGACATTTACCTCTTCAAAATTCTCAACTCCTTCGGAAAATAATTGTTGATGCGGTTATCGAGCACCTTCATCCAACCCAAATTCATTCCTTTATAAGTAGCCAGACACCAACTGCGCAATTGCGTTTTGAGTTTAGGTGCTTCGCTTCGCAAAAAAGAAATCGCTTCTTCTTCGTTCAACTCCACCGAAGGCAAATCGCGTTTACAAAAATTACTGAGAGCCAAATCATGCGAAGGCAAAAAATCTTTTCCCTTCACTGTGCCGATATAAATTCCTGCATGGCGTATGTAAAGTGGCTCTTCCAGATAAAGAAAATCGTTGTAAATATTTTTAGGAATAGCAAAGAGGAAATCGTTTTTCTTATGCTCAACAAAGTTGTCAGCGTTTTGCAAAAATTGAGGATTTTTTTCATCCCGTTTACGGGAGATAAATGATGATTGATAATTGCGCTTATCGTTTGTCGCATATCGCCCATCGTGTAACGTTTCTCCGTCCTTCCTAAGAACTGCCATATAAAACCCTTCTCCCTTTGTTTTGTGCGGATAAAACTGATAACCGAATTTCGTTTTCACCTGACCGTAATTCTGGATTTCCAATTCCGCAATCGCCAATCCGCAATCCGCAATTCTCTCATCGTTCTCTTCTGGCTCAAACGTACAAGTAGAATAAATCAAAAACCCACCGGGAGCTAAACACGCCATAGCATGTTGCAGAATTTCTTTCTGTCGCACCGCACACATCGTTACGTTGCGTTCACTCCATTCGTTCACGGCATCTTTATCTTTACGAAACAAACCTTCGCCACTGCACGGAGCATCTACCACTACGATGTCAAAAATGTTTTCAAGCTCCGCAAAATCTTCCGTTTTGTTCTGGCAAATAATGGCGTTGGCGTTTCCCCACTTCACGATATTCTCCTGCAAAATTTTGTTGCGGTTAGGAATTACCTCGTTGCTCACGAGCAAACTCTCTTCATTCATTAACGAAAGCAAATGCGTTGATTTACCACCGGGCGCAGCGCATAAATCCAACACGCGCACGGTTTTATTTTTAGGATTTATTTGTTTCCAAACCTTTTCCAAAAACATAGAACTGGCTTCCTGCACATAATAAACACCGGCATGAAACAGCGGGTCAAACGTAAACGATGGTCGCTCGGTTAAATAATTTGCGCTACTACACCAAGGCACATGTTCAGCAAGCGGAAGTTTAGTTTCCGCTTTCTTGTTCGGATTGAAACGAACAGAAACCGGAGACGCTTCATTCAAACTTTCAATAAATTTTTCAAAATCATTTCCCAAATAGTTTTGCATGTGTTGCAAAAAAGCTTCGGGATAGATAGTTGGATTGGTCATTGGATCAATGGTAGTGAATTCTTTTTCTCCAGCGGCTTTACATTAACCAATACTCCTCACCAGCAGACTCTCAAAAAACTCAGCCATGTTAGTGGGCTTCAGTTTACGCCAAAGAATATCGTTGTAGTTTTTACCCAAATGCAGAAAATGATGAATGCCCGTTTGCTGCATTTCGTGTGTTACATGCTCCCGAAAATTAACGGCAATAATCCAACCGCCTTCGTCCTTCACATCTTCATACCACTCTTCATAATATGAATCATCACTGCCGTGAAAATTAAAAACGTTTTCGCCCAGCAAAATAAACTTGTGGATGCCGCTCTTAATCATGGGGTCGATAAGCGTGCGCTTAAACTCCATAATATCGTTGTGCAGCGAATCGTTCCATTCACCTATAAATTCTATTACAACAGAGCCGGTTTCGTAATCGGCAAACAAAACTTTGCAGTATAAAGTAGAAGACCCAAAGAAATCCCATTGCGGATGAATATAGTAGTTGTAAATTTTTTGCGTGTACTCAAACTCATTATACTGTCTATTGTATAAAGGGGAGCGCTTGTCTTCCGAAGCAATGTAGTCATCGCGCCAGCCATAGTAAGGTTCTATTTCGTGCAAGAGTTTTTTGTTTCGACAAAATTAAAAACGTTTGTGGGTTCATGCTTGTTTGCATCAGCTGCAAAAACATCTTGAATTGAGCGTTTAAATATCTTTCAAATAAAAAGCTGAAAATAGAACGCTTATTCTCATTATTCAGCTGATAAAAATGATTTGAAATCAGGTTTTGGATAATGATAATCATGAAAATAAGCGTTCTATTCATTTCACTGATTTAAACACCTAACCACAAAAACATATTTTAGCCAAAACATTAATCGTCTATGAAATTGAATTTCGATTTCAGCAATCCTGCCAAACTTCTGTTTATCGTTTCTGCTTTTGTTATTTCGTTCACCCTACCTTATTTAAGTAAAGATGCGGGCATTACCGAGGATGAGCCACAGCATCGTGAGCACGGCAAAAAATTGTACGACTACTATACCAAAGGAGACAAAACTGTTATTGAATCTCCTTTTGATGAAAAAGGTCAGTGGAAATATTTAACCGAAGGAACAGCGAGCAAAACAGCCATTAATATTTATGGTGGCTTCTTCGATTTTCTTGCAGAAGTTATTCATCACACTGTCTGCAAAAACTACGATGCCTTCGAAGCCAAGCACGGGCTGTCAGCTTTTTTCGGTGCGCTGCTTTTTATTTTTACCGCACTTATTGCGCAGCGCATTTCGGAAAGTTGGACTGTTGCACTGCTCACTTTAGTGATTGCCACTTTTACTCCGCGCCTGTTTGGTTATTCCTTAAACAACCCAAAGGATATTCCGCTCGCAACACTTTTTGCATTCAGCCTTCTACAAATGATTTCGTTTATTAAAGAGCTGCCGCGCATTCGAATTAGACGGGCGGTCTTGCTTGCACTTAGTTTTGCTTTAGCTATTGCAATAAGGTCGGGAGCGGTGATTCTCATTTTTTATTTTCTGGTTTTCGTTGTGCTCTATTTCGCGCTTCAATTTTTTTATGGTGATGCAGAGCCGAAGAGTTTTATTAAACCGTTGATGGTTGCTGTACTTATTTCCTTTGCAGGTTATTTGGGCACTTCATTGTTTTGGCCGTGGGCAATGCAAAATCCCTTGCTCAATCCGCTTCGTTCATTGCTTGTTTTTAAAAACTTCGACACGTTTATTATCAATGAACTTTTTGAAGGCAATTGGATTAACAACAAAAGTCTTCCGTGGTATTTTGTTTCTAAATGGATTTACATCACTACTCCTGTAACTATCATTTCAGGTTTCGTGCTCTTCCTTATTCTTCTTCCCAAGTTTATCAGAAAACAAAACTGGCAGGTAACTTCTTACGGTTTATTGTTGTTCTCGGTAGCGTTTCCCATTCTCTCTATCATCATCAATCATTCGAGTATTTACAATAGCGCAAGGCATATTACTTTCGTTATTCCTTCACTTATTGTTCTTGCTTCATTGGCATGGGCCGAAATTTTTAAAGCAGTCAAGGACATCTATCTGAAATTTTTTGTGGTGGCAGCATTTGTGATTATTCTTTCAGAGCCGGTTTTGTTCATCATCAACAATCACCCGTTGCAGGGTTTGTATTTCAGTCCGCTGATAGGCGGCACCAAAGCCGCTTTCAAAAATTACGAAATGGATTACTGGGGATATTCTGTTCGCTCGGCTTTTAACTGGATAGAAAAAAATGATACCACCGCTACTGAACAAAACAAAGGGCGCGTGCGCATGTGGTATGGCGAGCAATCGAAGCTCAGTTATTTTGCCGATAGCAGTACGCGGTTTAAACATGTGCTTGCCGAAGAAAACTCAACGGGTTGGGATTACTTTATTGAGCTACCTGCCAGCGGCAAAGCTGCTCCTGATATTGTTTATCACTGGCCGCCTAAAGGCACCGTGTATGAAGTAATGGTAGACAGCGCACCTGTTTGTGCAGTGGTAAAAAATTATCGTTTGCAACAGAGCGCGCCTGAAAGCAATGCTGCTGAGCTTATGCAAAACACGGCTACTGACCCGTTCAATCAGGCGTTCAATTCAGGCATGAATTATTACGGGCATAAAAACTTCAATGCCGCTATTGTGGAGTTTAAAAAAGCCTGCGCCTTAGCTCCAAAAAATTTATTGGTGGTCAACAATATTGTTGCCTCGTTCAATGAATTGAAAATGTTTGATGAGGCTATTGTTTACGCCACCAAAGGATTAAAGATTGATCCTAACTTTAGTTTACTCAAAAATAATTTTGCTGAAACACTTAAAGCCAAACAATCTTTCGCTACCGATGCCAACTACTACATCAACATCAGTTACAATTATTATGTGCAGGGCGAATTCGAAAAATGTATTGCCGCTTCTAAAATGATTTTGAAATATGACGCCAATAGTTTTCTTGCCTGGAATAATATCTGCTCAGCTTACAATCAATTGAACCAATACGATAAAGCCATTGATGCCTGTAACAAAGGTTTGAAATTGGCACCAACTAATGAGTTATTGAAAAACAACAGAGAGGTAGCGGTAAAGGCAAAGGCAGGGAATTAAAGCAGTATGTCAACCTGAACTTGCCGAAGCGTTTTACGGAATATGTTTCGACAGGCTCAACATGGCATTTGTTTTTGGCGTTCGAACCTCCACTAACAAAAACTTAACATTGGCTTAATATTGGGCATTTACTATTGCATCATCTTTAAAAAAACACATTATGGCAATTGGCAAAATCTTCTCTTTCTTAGTTCCTAAAGACAAAATTTTTTTCAAACTGTTTGCGCAAGCTTCCGATAATCTGGTAGAGATTTCGAAAGTGTTCAGCGAAATGATGAATGCTCCATTGGATAAGCAACAAGAGTTTCAGAAAAAAATTGCTGATCTAGAGCACGTGGGAGATGAACTTACGCATCAAATCTTTACAGAGCTAAGCACCAACTTTATTACACCATTCGACCGCGAAGATATTTCGTATCTCGCTTCATCGCTTGACGATATTGTTGATTTTATTCATGGTTCAGCAAAACGTTTCGAAACTTATAAAGTAGGTGAGCCTACAGCAGCCATGAAAAAATTAGCTGAAATTATTGAGCACTCTTCTAAAGAAATTCAGGTGGCAGTTTCTAATATGAAGGACATGAATCACATTGTGCGAGTACGCGAAGCTATTGTGCGTATTAATAGTTTAGAAAATCATGCCGATGATGTTTTTGATACGGCCATTGCCGATTTGTTTGAAAACGAAAAAGATGCAATCAAAATTATTAAGCTGAAAGAAATTTATTCCAACATGGAAACCGCTACTGATAAATGTGAAGATGTAGCCAATGTGATTGAGACCATTATAGTGAAGAACTCTTAACTAAAAATTGAAGAATGAAGATTTAAGATTGAATACAATTTTCAATTTTCGATCTTAACTATTAAATCTAAACTCATGTTCGAACTTCTCGTAGTTATTATAATAGCCGCACTAGTTTTTGATTTTATCAATGGCTTCCACGATTCGGCAAACTCAATTGCCACCATTGTTTCCACTCGCGTACTAACCCCTTTTCAGGCAGTAATATGGGCAGCATTTTTCAATGTAGTTGCCTATTGGATTTCTGATTTTAAAGTGGCCGATACCGTTGCAAAAACGGTTAAGCCCGAATCCATTACACTCACTGTAATTCTTGCAGGATTAATTGCGGCTATCATTTGGAATTTAATTACCTGGTACGCTGGTATTCCTTCCAGTTCATCACACACCCTTATGGGCGGTTTTGCAGGTGCGGCTATTGCCCATGCAGGTTTTGGTGTAGTTAACATGGATAAAGTAACCAAGACGCTTTCGTTTATTGTGTTGGCTCCGCTTATTGGTTTACTTCTTTCTTATTTCATTTCTATTTTATTGTTGTGGGCCTGCCGAAAATCAAATCCTTTTAAAATGGACGGTTGGTTTAAGA
>JAPLES010000080.1 GCA_026391075.1 Bacteroidota bacterium
TTGCTGCCCTTTACAATTACCCTACCGTTTTGTACATCCACCCCAGCTTGCATGCTGAGTGTTTCATTCAATGAGCGAGTAATATTGCCACCGCCATTTTCGGTCACCTTAATATCGGTTGAGCTAACTGAACTCATCAAGTTCTCCTTCATTTCAAGTTCTACATTCAGTGGCAGGTTCTCATTATTACTTACCATAAAATTTATTTCAGAAGTGTAACTGTCATAAACACGCACTTTATTCATAAAAAAAGTGCGGTCGTTATAAGCTATTCGCATTTGATATTTGCCGGTCGGAAGATGGTTGGCATAGTAATAACCGTATTCATTTGCGGTTACTGTAATTCTTTCCATGTTATTTTCAAAAGTAATTTCGGCATAAGCCACCGATTTCATATTCTCTTTTTGAAAAACTTTACCTACTACACTGCCCATTGAAATAGCTTTTACATAATGAGAAGTAAAAAGGAGGGAGATACAAATAATGCTTGTAAGGCTTATCGTTTTCATAGTATCAGGATTTAACCCTAAATATAAACTACAAAGCTGAAGTTGTCAATCTTTATGCGGTTTTTGAAACAAAATAAATTTGCACCAAAATGAAGTCCTAAACTTTGGGTTCGGGATTGATTTAGCTTACCTTCCCAAAAAAATTGTTGAAAACTAGCGAGGAACTGTTAGTGGAACAGTGAAGAAAAAAAAAAGAGAGATTGTTTTTGATTGAGTTTTCAAAAATGAATGTTTGCCTCCCATTTAAAAAAACAGCAACGGCATGATATGCCGTTTCAAAATAAGAAAACAGTTATGGCAGATGTAGAATTAGTGAAGAAATCACTTATCAGAAAATCGACTTCGGATGTTAACCCGCTTGATTACGGCAAACTTCCGCCACAGGCAAAAGAACTTGAAGAAGCGGTGCTGGGCGCAGTAATGATTGAGCAAAACGCCATCAACGAAGTAATTGATATTCTAAAAGAAGATTCGTTTTATGTTGATGCACATCAGCGAATCTGGCGCGCCATTCTTTCGCTTTATCAAAATCAGGCACCAATAGATTTGCTTACGGTTACCGAACAGTTGCGAAAGAACGGTGAATTGGATGCCGCTGGCGGTCCTTTCTTCGTTGCACAACTAACCAACAAAATTGGCTCGGCTGCCAATGTTGAATATCATGCACGCGTGTTGGCTGAAAAATTTATACAACGCAGATTGATTTCAACATCTTCTGAAATTATAAGAGATGCGTACGAAGATACCACCGATGTCTTCGAACTTTTGGATAAGGCCGAAAAAAATCTTTTCAGTATTGCAGAAAATAATTTAAAGCGCGATTCTTCGGATATTCAATCGCTGGTGTTTAAAGAGTTGGAAGAGTTGAACATTCGAATGAATAACGACCAGGATCATTTGAACGGTGTGGCATCGGGCTTTGTTGATTTAGATAAAGCTACAGGCGGTTGGCAAAATTCAGATTTAATTATTGTGGCGGCTCGTCCTGCCATGGGAAAAACGGCTTTCACTTTAGCACTTGCACGCAATGCCGCTATTGATCATAAAAAACCCGTGGCTATATTTTCACTTGAAATGAGCAGCGCACAATTAGTGCAGCGTTTAATTTCTATGGAAACGCATATTCCTTCTGATAAAATCAGAAAAGGAAATTTGGAACCTTACGAATATCAGATTCTTACGTCAAAAATTGACCACTTAAAAAACGCTCCTATTTTTATTGATGATACTCCGGCTATAAATGTGTTTGAGTTGCGTAGCAAATGCCGCAGACTGAAACAACAGCACGATATTAAAATGGTAGTAATTGATTATTTGCAATTGATGAGCGGAACGGTAGATGGCAAAGGTGGCGGAAACCGCGAGCAGGAAATCAGCCAGATTTCGCGCTCGTTAAAAGGTATGGCGAAGGAGTTGGGAATTCCTGTGATTGCACTTTCGCAATTATCGCGCGCGGTAGAAACCAGAGGTGGTGATAAGCGTCCTATACTTTCTGACTTGCGTGAATCGGGAGCTATTGAGCAGGATGCCGATATCGTTATCTTCTTGTATCGCGCTGAATATTATCAGTTAGATCAGGATGCAGAAGGAAATCCAACCAAAGATATTGCTGAAGTAATTATTGCAAAACATAGAAACGGCCCGGTAAGAACGGTGCGCACACGATTCATTAATCGTTTTGCAAAATTTGAAAACTTAGATGAATTAGGGGCAGGCGACCAATACTTGGAGATGAATGATAGCGGAGAAAAGCGCAAGTTCAAGAAATTTCAATCGAGAATAAACGAAGATGAAGCAGGCGATAAAGACAATAACTCTTTTGAGAAACGTCACAAGCCCGAAGATTTCAACGAGGATACTCCTTTCTAAAATTTGCTTAAGCTAAATCTACTCCTTCAGCCGTAGCACGATATTTCGCAATTTGCTTGTGCATTACATTGAACCACAAAGGCGGAAAAAGCGAAAGCACCATCATACCTGGATAGCCGGTTGGCATTTGAGGACTATGGTCAAAATGACGAAGTACTTGATATTTTCTTGATGGTAAATAATGATGGTCGCTATGGCGTGTTAATTCAAACAACATAATTCTGCCAATAGGGTGATTTGAATTCCATGAATGAACCGGAAGTACTTTCTCATAATATTCACCATCAATTTTTTTGCGTCTTAAACCATAGTGCTCTATGTAGTTTACTGTTTCAAGCAAAAGAAAACCAATAGTAGCTGAGGCAATAAAACACAACATCACTTTCCAGTTCCACACGTAACAGATGGTTGCAAGCATGCTAATCTGAATGATTTGATAAATCAACATTTCGTTATGGTAGCTCCAAAAATTTTGGTTCGCTTTCTTTAAACGTTCCCCTTCAATATGCCATGCCGAGAGCCAACTATCGCGCACCGAACGAACGAAAAACGAATAAATATTCTCGCCATATCTTGACGATGCCGGGTCTTCATCGGTAGAAACATTTTTGTGATGGCCGCGGTTATGCTCAATGAAAAAGTGCAGATACAACGAAGTAACTAAAAGCATTTTGCTCATGAGTTGTTCATACCAAGTATTGCGATGGCCAAGTTCATGTGCCACGTTAATTCCTAAAACACCACACGCCATACCAAAAGCGAAAATCATTCCGAGCTTAACCCAAAGTGGCATGCTGCCATCATCTACCCGATTCAAAAAATAAAACATGAGGGTGAATTGAAGTGGCACCACACTCCAAACAATAAAATCATAAGTCCAATCTTTCTTTGCCATTTCTTCTTCGGCCTTTTCCATATTCCAGGTACTGCCTTTAAAAAATAATTCAAGCAACGGAATCAATCCAAAAATATAGAGTGGAGCAATGAAAATAAACTTGCCACCAAAAACTAGCGAGGTCATAATAATGCCAATGCTTAGATAAACCGAAGCGTATTTGAAAAATCGTAGTGACATAATTTTTGATTTTAGAAAAGCAATTTAAGAACTGTTAGCAGAAACAAAAAAACAAGATATCCGTGTAATGAACGTTTTCATTCTAAACTTAAAAATGTACTTTCATTTTTATGAAGTTCATCAGCATCAGTTGCTTTCTGTTTTTGTGTGTCAACGTGTTTGCCCAATCTGTTGGCGAATTAAAAGGAAATGTTTCTTCGTTAATCTTCTTGGACAAAGCATCTGTTACACTTTTAAAAACTTCTTTTACCGCAATAACCGATAACAGCGGGAATTTTCAAATCAAAAATATTCCCGAAGGGAAATATCAATTGCGCATTAGTTATATCGGTTACGAAAATTTTCAACAGACCATTGCTATTCAAACTGGAAAGCAAACTGTGTTACGCGCCACACTAACTCCTTTCAATTCGCATTTAAAAGAAATTGTAGTTACAGGAACGTTGAAAGATGTGAAGAAATCGGAGAGTGTTACACCGGTAGAAGTTTATACGGAGAAGTTTTTTCAGCGAAATCCGGCTTCCAATATTTTTGATGCATTGAAAAATGTCAACGGAGTTTTTGCCGATGTAGACAACGGAGTTTCTAATACCACCGATGTTCAACTCAATGGGCTCGAAGGGAATTACACCATGATTTTAATTGATGGAGTTCCGTCCATGAATGGACTTGCAGGCACGTATGCGCTCAATACTATTCCCATGAGTATGATTGACCGAATTGAAATTTTAAAAGGGGCTTCATCTACTATCTATGGTTCCGATGCTATAGCGGGTGTCATTAACATTAAAACAAAAAACCCAACTAACGCTCCACGTTTTTCGTGTAATGTTTCACTTACCTCTATGCTTGCCGCAAATGCAGATTTTACGTTTGCGTTTAAACTTAAAAAAGCTAGTTCGCTGATGAGTGTAAGTGGCGAAAGCAATAACTACCGCTGGGATTTGAACGCAGATAATTTTATGGATGTGCCATTGATCAATCGCATCAACTTTTTCAACAAGTGGAGTTTTGACCGAAAGGAAAACCGTGTGGCAGATATTTACGCGCGTTATTTATTTGAAGACCGCATAGGTGGCGAAATGCATTCAGCAAAAGTGTTGCGCGCAAGTTCACTGTATTACAGCGAGTCTATTCGCACGCATCAATGGCAACTGGGTTTACATTATCAATTACCTGTTCATGAAAAAGTGATGCTACAAATCGATTTCAGCGAGCATCGTCAACAGGCTAACTATGGCACAAATATTTTTGATGGTTTGCAGCGCAACGGTTTTTCTCAATTATCGTGGAGCAAAAAAACTGATGCTGTTAATGAATTGTTGCTTGGAGTTTCTTACCGCGTCAATTATTACTGCGACAATACAGGACTTTCAATTGATTCAATTTCGGGGCATGGAAAGTTATTGCACATAGCTGGAGCATTTATGGAAGATGAATTATTACTTCCAAAAAATAACCAATTGCTCATTGGTGTGCGCTTCGATTACAATAATCAAAGCGGGCCTATCTTTACTCCGCGTATCAATTACAAGTGGCACTCGAATGATGAATTGAATACCATTCGCATTGGAGCCGGCACAGGTTATCGTGTTCCAAATTTGTTGAACGAAGGATTTGCTGCACTCAATGGTTCACGACAAATTATTGTAAAAGAAAAACTGAACACGGAAGTGGCGCTTAATACAAACGCATCTTACGCGCGCATACAAAAACTTACCAGCGGAATTTTAAACGCAGAGGTAAACGCATTTTATACTTACTTCTTCAACTTTATCAATCCTGATTATTCAGAACCAGGAAATATTATTTACAAAAACAATAAACTCGGGGCAATGGCAGCGGGCTTCAGTTTGAATGCCGATTTAACTTTCAATTATCCGCTCAAGATTGGTGTAGGATTTACCTACTCGCATGTTTTTGCAAAAGAAAAAAATGCGGATGACGAAATAGAGAAAGAAATTCCTACTCACTCTCCTCCTTTCGTTGCCAATTTTTTTCTGAGTTATACTTTTCCTGCTCCGCAACTTTCTATTGACTGGACTGGAAACGTAGTAAGTCCAATGTTACTTTCTACTGTGCCGAATGATTTCCGACCATCGCATTCACCCTGGTTTACGATTCAGAATATTCAACTCACAAAAAAGTTCAACAGCGGAATTGAGATTTATGCGGGGTTAAAAAACTTCTTCAACTTTATGCAGAAAGAACCTATTCTTCGTCCCTTTGACCCATACAACAAAAACACTTCGGTTGATAATCCTTACAATTATCGCTTCGACACTACGTACGGTTTCACTTCTACCGAAGGCATAAAAGGTTTTATTGGTTTGCGCTACTCCATCCAATAAAAATCAAAAAGAAGTTAAAGGATTCTTCTCACAAACTATTTCCGTTGTTCAATCGTTATCTTTGAAACAAATTCTAAATCATGAACAAGAACCTCAAATCATTTTTTTGTGCAGTAGCAATCATTCTAGTTTTATCAGTAGGTGTTAGAGCTTCTGAAAAGCAAAAAAGCCAAACAGTAACCATTCAAACTTCGGCTATTTGCGAAACGTGCAAAGCACGTCTTGAAAAAAAGTTGAAAGCTGTAGATGGCGTGGAGGAAGCAATGCTGAATTTGAACAACAAGAAAATCAAAATAAAATTTGACCCAACTAAAACGAACGCAATAGCTCTTCGCGAAATTATTGCGAGCACCGGTTATGATGCCGATGCTTTAAAGAAAAATGCCGAAGCTTTTGAAAAACTTCCGCAGTGCTGTCAAAAGCCAATGGAATAAATTTTCGGTTTCAACTTCTATAAAAATGCCATCGTTAAGAACGATGGCATTTTTGTTTCCAAATCTCGTTTACAAAAACTAAGATTGCTTTTCAGAATAAATAAAGTAACCCATGAGATTTACAGGCGTACTCAATAAAATGCAAACCAGTTTTATTAACCCCGTTCAATATTTCTTGAATTTAGGTAACGAACAAATAGCCGTAAACGATTTAATAGGAAATAAAATTCAATTGCGCTGGACAGGAAAAATTTTCTGTACCATTTGCGGCAAAAAAACTTCCAAGAGTTTTGGTGAAGGCTTGTGCTACAATTGTTTTGCAAACGCGCCTGAAAATGCCGAGTGCATTCTTCGCCCCGAATTATGCGAAGCGCATTTAGGAAAAGGACGAAATCCGGAATGGGAAGAGCGCGCACATAACCGCCCGCACTTTGTTTATCTGGCACTCACCAACACAGTGAAAGTTGGTGTAACGCGCGAAGATCAAATTCCTACCCGTTGGATAGACCAAGGCGCACATCAAGGAATTATTCTTGTAAAAACTCCTTACCGCCAATTAGCCGGATTCATTGAAGTGCTGTTGAAAGAACACTTGAGCGATAAAACCAATTGGCAAAGAATGTTGAAGAACGAACCAGCCGATGGAATTGATTTGTTGAAAGAAAAAGAAAGAGTAATTCAATTGCTTCCTGAACAATTTCAGCAATACAAATCAGTGGATGATGAAGTGGTTGAAATTATTTATCCGGTTCTTGAATATCCTACCAAAGTAACTTCTCTTTCGTTCGAAAAAATTTCAAGCATAGAAATGGAATTGAAAGGAATTCGCGGACAGTATTTCATTTTCGAAAACGGAAATGTGATGAACATTCGCAGCAAAAGCGGATACGAAGTAGAGTTAAGCGCTTAGCTTATTTCTTAAACGCACCAAACACTTTGTTTATTATTTCGCTTCCCTGATTGATAGGGTCTTTACGAATTTTTGCTTCTTCTTGCGCAACCATGTAGAATAAACCGGTGATGGCTTTACGTGTTACGTAATCGGGCAAGTCTGTATTTACAGGCGATACAAATGGAATTTTATTGTAGTAACCTGTAATATCTGTCCAGTATTTTGTGGCTAACGATTTATCTAAAGCCGTTTGAATAGCTGGTTTAAAAGCCGACACCAAAGATTCTGTAGTAGTGCGTTGCAAAAACTGAGTAGCAGCATCGGGTTGTTTGTTGCTCACAATACTAATAGCATCGTTCAATGTCATTTGTTTAATTCCATTCAAGAAAATTGGAGCCGCCTGGCCTGCAGCGTTTTCAGCAGAACGGTTTAACGACATCACCAGGTTATCAATCATGCTACCCATTCCGAAACTACGCAAGGTTGATTCTACAACTTGCACATCTTGCGGAAAAGGAATTTTAATAAAACTGTTTCCAAAGTAGCCATCGGTTATAGCAACTTTAGCAACACCCGTAGCAACCCCTTTCATCAACGCTTCTTTAATAGCGCTTGCTGCATCGCCCTGAGTTATATCGGTAATTATATTTCCTCCGTTTGTGTTTGTGTTATTTGCATCGTTGTTACCACCGCGTGTATGTGGTGTGGTAGGATTAGTAGGTGTAGTATTCGTGTTTGTATTGTCTGTATTCGTTCCTCCACCTCTAGTATGCGTATTTGTAGTAGGTGTATTGCCAGGTGTAACAGTTGCCGGTACAGGAGTTAACTGAATAGTTTTATCAAAAGTAGGTGCTGGAGCTATAGGACTAACAGGCGTAGGATTTGTTTTAGTGGTATTGGTTAAAGAAGGTTTTGGAACAGCTGGAGTTACAGGTGCAGGCGTAGTTTTGGTTGTGGTGGTTTGCGTTTTTACAACAGTAGTAGTTGCTTTTTTAACCGTGGAAGTCTTCGTAGTTGATTTGGTTGATTTCTTTTTCGTTCCGGTTTTTGCAGGTGTAGTAACTGTTGTTTTTGCAGTAGTAACCACAGTAGTTTTTGCTTTAACAGGTACGGTAGTTTTTGCAACAGTAGTAGTTACAGTTTTAGTGCTTGTTTGTGCTGATAAGAAAGTTATAGATAAAAGTAAAAGAACTAGGATAGTTAAAATGGATTTCAATTTCATGTGTAGAATATTTGTTTTTAAAATTAAGCAGTCAAAGCCAATAACAATGCCAGTCGAAAATAAAAAAGCCTATAACATGGTTCTTCACAAATTTTTTAGCGTTTCTTTCATCACAATAAAGATTGCCATGAGCATCATAAACCCACCAAAATATTTTTTGAGTTTATGCCCATCGGTAAAACGGTGTAAATAAAACCCGGTAAAAACTCCTGTTACCGAAAATGCTGAAAACGCTAACAGAAATTTCCAATCCATGTTTTGGTTGGAGTGTATATCACCTAAAAACCCTATGGAAGAATTTAATGCTACCAGCACAAGCGAAGTTCCCACTGCTTTTTTCATAGGCAAATGCGCCAAATAAACAAGTGCGGGTATCATTAAAAATCCTCCCCCTGCTCCCACCAAACCAAGGAAACAGCCAATAAGAACTGCATAAAACATGAGCATAATAAAATGAGTGGGTTCTTTTCCGAAATTTTCTTCGGTGGGCGACTGGGCAGTAAACATTTTGTAACCGGCCCCCATCATAACTATAGCTAGCAGAAATAAAATAAAGTGATTTTTATCAACGGCATAATTTCCAAAAGTCAAAATCACATCGGGCAGATTTGGCATTACAAACCTACGCACGACATACACCGTAATAACTGAAGGAATACCATAATATAGTGCGGCATGATAATCGACCATTTGCTTGCGAATATTTTGTACCGCTCCTATAGATGCAGTAACCGCCACTAAAAACAGCGAATAGCCGGTGGCCACAGATGCATCGAGATGAAATAAATAAACCAAGACCGGAATAGAAAGCAATGCGCCCCCTCCGCCAAGCAAGCCAAGAACCAAACCGGTTAACAAAGCTCCTGTAAATCCTACTAGTTGATAAATATCCATTCGTCAAATATTCGAATAGAAAGTGAAAAGATGTAAAGAATTAACCAACAACTTCTACTCCACAACTCTTTCCTTATTTTCGTTGCATGTTTATCAAGCGGTTCGCAGTTTTATTTCTAACGTTTCTATTGAACTTTGCCGATAGCGGGCAAATGCTTTATGCGCATACCTGTTTAAAAACAAATCATACTCACTATAGTATTTCTTCTCCTAAACATTGCTGTGTTAATGAGAAAGACGAAAGCCATTGTTCTATAAAAAAATCGAATTGCTGTGAGGTGAGCTCAAAATATTTGAAACAAAATTTTGTTCGTCAGGAAACGGAAACGAACGAAGCATCTACTTTGCAACAAAATTATTTTCCGGTTCATGTATTTTCTTTTGCGATTACACCAGTAACAAAAACCTCTTCAGGTTTTGTTCAATCGCCTTCTCTCCTGCTACAATCGAGTAATGCATTTACTCAAAGCTTCCGCATTTAAAATTCATCGCGTTACTGTTTTATTTTTTAAACAAAAATTTATGCGATGAAGTACGTCTGTCTGCTTATTCTTTTTACTCTATCCTCCATCCAACTGCTGGCGCAGAGCGATACTGTAAAGCACGTAGAATTGAAAGATGTAGAAATTAATACCCGCAAAGCCACGCGGCTCGACATGAGTTCGCGCGATGTGGAAGTGATTAATAGTGGTGACTTAGTCAAAGATGCTTGCTGCAATTTGAGCGAGAGTTTTGAAAATTCAGCCACCGTTGATGTAAATTTTACCGATGCGGTTTCGGGTGCAAAGGAAATTAGAATGCTGGGGCTTGATGGTGTCTATACGCAAATTATGATAGAGAATATTCCAAGCATTCGCGCGCTGGGAAATACTTTTGGCTTGAATTATATACCCGGACCATTGATGAGTTCTATACAAGTGAACAAGGGGGCAGGTAGTGTAGTGAACGGTTATGAAAGCATGACGGGACAAATAAATGTGGAGATAAAAAAACCGCAAACCGCTGATAGATTATTTGCAAACATATACATCAATCAGGATTTGCGAACAGAATTGAATTTGATTTCAGCTACCAAAATAAATACAAAGTGGAGTACACTTACTTCGTTGCAAGGACAGTTCTCCCTGTTGAAGATGGATTTTAATAAGGACCGTTTTCTCGATAATCCACTGGTAAAAAATATCAATCTGTTCAACCGTTTTACTTATATGAGTCAAAAGGTCTTCAGTTTTTGGTTAGCTGTTTCTGCTACAGTGGAAGATAGAATTGGCGGCTCCATTCATTTTAATCCTGACGTTGACCGCATCATTCAAAATGAGTGGGGCTTGAGATTAACCACTCATCGCGCGGAGGTGTTTGCGAAGACAGCTTTCAATTTACCTAACGAAAGATTTATTGGCATTCAATACAAATACATTTATCAAAATCAATTTGGTTATGCGGGCAGAAGAGATTACAGTGGGCTAGAACATTTTGGTTACGTCAATTTTATTTATCAGAAGAATCTGAATGAGAGAGAAGATGCTATAAAAGTGGGTACTTCTTTTCTGGTAGATAATGTGAACGAACGGTTCGATTCGTTTGCGCGCAAGCGAACGGAGATTGTGCCGGGCGGATTTATCGAAGGCAATTTCAGTTTCGGAAAAGATAAGAAGGTAGCGCTCATTGCTGGTTTGCGCGTTGACCAGCATAATATCTACGGCACGCTACTTTCTCCGCGCGTAAATTTGAAGTGGAATATTCTTTACGATTTTAGTTTGCGTGTTTCGGCAGGTAGAGGGTTCAGAACACCTACGCTATTTGCTGAAAATTTTGGTTTGCTTTCGAGTAACCGTGAAATTGAAATTGATTCGAAAATTAAAATGGAGGAAGCGTGGAATTACGGAGCTAGTTTGAATTATAAGTTCTTCCTGAACTTTAGGGAAGGAACAATTAGTGTGGACTATTACCGCACCGATTTTATTCATCAGGTGGTCATTGATATGGAAAACACACGACAACTTCAACTGTATAATCTGCAAGGAAAATCTTTTGCAAATGCTGTGCAGGCAGAAGCAAGTTATGAAGTGGTAAAAGGTTTTGATGTAAAACTGGCTTATAAATATGAGCAGGCGAAAACTGATTTTAAAAGTGGTAGAAAAATAATTGCACTGCGACCGCAGCATCGCGGTTTGGTTTCGCTGCAATACACTACTAAAAATAAGCACTGGCGGTTTAATACCAGCTTAAATTGGTTTGGCAAAACGCGCATTCCCGATACTTCGCCAAATGATTTAGTGAATCAACGCAATATGCAATCGAAAGATTTTTTTCAACTGAATGCCCAAATAACTTTCAAATGGAAGAAGTGGGAGGTGTATGCAGGCGGTGAGAACATGCTCAACTTTACGCAAAAGAATCCCATCATCGGTGGCGATCAGCCGTTCAGCAACCAGTTTGATTCGAGTTTGATTTGGGGACCGCTGCGTGGGGCCATGGCTTTTACGGGGGTAAGGTTTACGTTGAACTAGATGTTAGACGTTAGATTTTATACCTTAGATTCTAAACAACAGACTTTAGAAAATCACAAAAGGGGTATTGCTTCAAGTTTAATTCTGTTTTTCTGTTTTAAAAGGATTTCTAAATGTGTATTGCTGCGGAACCAAATTAGCTGTATAGGGTTTTACTAAAAGAAAATTGAACAAGGCATTTTTGTGTTTCAGATAGCCATACATAGCTGAAGGCACTGCACCAATTGTACTTTTAATTTCGGGAGCTGTGCGACCAAAATGAAGTTGTGCTACGCGGTTTTCAATGCCAAACTGAATCATATCATACATCATGTGCTGATATAAATGGATAGGCTTGGTGAGCTCATGTTCCATTCCTGTGTAGTGAACTTCCATACGTTTGCCAAATACGAAGGCTGAAATAAACCCAAGCATTTTTCCTTCTTTGAAATATCCGAAAACATGATACTGGCGAGGCAATGATTTTTTTTGTTCTGCAAAAAACTCTTTGTTGAGTTCGCTTAACTTAAATTCGGCACCGCGCATCACATGGTTGTAGAGCTCGTAGATACGTGCGCTGTGTTCTTCAATTTCAGCAACATCTAAATTTTTGCAAGTAACACCGGCATCTTTACAAAGCGACAAAACTTTTTTAGCGCGAACGCGATATTTTGAAGAGAGCGCATTCATGTAATCATCAAATGTTTCCCAATTTGGATTTAGCTGAATGCTCATGTCACTCTCCACTGTAATTTGATGGTAGTTGTTTTGAAGAAATTGCGAATCGAAATCTGTTTTAGGTTCATACAAATCGGAAATCAAAACCGCCTGAATATTTTTTTCTTGTTGCTGAATTCTTGCTGCCGCCTGTCGAATCAATTTTGCATGAACAGCTTTGTCGGTTTCGTGCGAAAAATAAAAACCGTTTTCGCCTGTCATAAAAACATTGCCGCTTACCAGTAACCTAAGGTTAATAGCGTTCAATACTTTTTCAGTTATGCTTTTTAGCGGGCGCATGATAAAAGCAGGGGAAGCGTTATCAGGAAAATAATTTATGAGTTGATTAGCGTGAAACATAACCACCTGAAAATAAATGACCCCAATGGTGTTGTTCTCCTTTTGCACCAGTACATACTTGAACTGCATTTTGTCTTTATGCAATTGTTCGAGCAGTTGCAAACTTTCGTGTTGCATGAGCACATTGCGCTCAGGAACGTGATGGTTCCATTGCAAGGCATTTACTTCATCGGCAGAATGATGAATAATGAATTGGTAATTTTTTATGCTTTCGCATTCGACTTTGTCGCTACAGGGGCAAGGCACAGATACTGTCATCATTTATATATGACGAACAAGATGAAAAATAATTTTTAAAAAGTGAGATACTTCATACGCAAGAAAATAGACACAAGACAAAATACAAACAGCCTCAATTTTTTAAGGCCGTTTGTTATCTATTCGAACAATGATTGATTTAGAAATAAACCAATCTTCTTACATCTGCCAAATATTTTGCAAGGCGAATTACCTGTGCGGTGTAGCCGTATTCGTTATCGTACCATGCGTAAACAACTACGCGTAAACCATCTTCCGAAACTATAGTTGCTTTGCTGTCAATTTCGCAGGCATGCGAATTGCCAATTACATCGCTCGAAACAATTTCATCAGAAATAGAGAAATCAATTTGCTCTACCAATTTACCGTAGAGCGAAGCATTTCGAAGAAAATTATTGACTTCTTCTACCGATGTTTTACGTTTTACTGTTAAACTCAAAATAGCCAGCGATACATTGGGCACCGGCACGCGCACCGCGTTTGAAGTCAACTTCCCTTTCATGAAAGGAAATATTTTTGTTACTGCTTTGCCTGCACCTGTTTCGGTAATCACCATATTGATTGGCGCACCACGACCTCTACGCGATTTTTTGTGATAGTTGTCCAGCAAATTTTGGTCGTTGGTATAAGCATGAACGGTTTCAATATGCCCTTGTTCAATACCCAATGAATTTTCAATAACATCAATAACCGGAACAATGGCATTGGTAGTGCATGAAGCCGCAGAAAAAAGTTTAGTAGAGGAAGCATTATACTTTTCATGGTTCACACCATAAACAATATTCGGAATATCGCCTTTGCTTGGGGCAGTTAGAATAACCATGTCGGAACCTTTTGCTTTCAGGTGTTCCCCCAAAGCAGCTTCATCGCGCCATACTCCCGTGTTATCAATAATAATAGCGTTGTCAATACCATAAGCTGTATAATCAATTTCGGCTGGCGATTTTGCCGAAATCATTTTAACAGTATGTCCGTTAATGTTTATAGCGTTGTTCTCAGCATCCGGAATAACCACCCCACCAAATTTTCCATGCACCGAATCTTTGCGCAATAAACTTGCGCGTTTAGGCAAATCATCAGCCGCTCGTTCGCGAGTAACAATTCCTTTTAAGCGCAGCTGATGACCACTTCCGGCATGGTCCATTAATATGCGTGCGGCCAGTCTTCCTATTCGGCCAAAACCATACAACACCACATCGCGAGGAACGAGTTTTCGTTTATCAACGCCTATAAACTCAGCCAGTTTTGCTTTCACAAATTCTTCAAGACTTGAAAAATTTTTGCCTTCGCTATTGTATTCGTTCGACAGGCGACCCAAATCAATTTTAGAAGGTGCAATGTTGAGTTTAGAAATGGCCAAAGCCAAATCGCGCGATAGGGAAATGGAAAGTGTAACCCCTGCAAACTGCGAGAGGTAATTGTGGTCGTGAATGATTTCACTCAGCTTTTTATCAAAAAATTTTCTGCGGAACAAAACCAATTCAATATCTTTTTCGAGCAAAAGTTTACTCGCGGTGTTTTGTAATTCAAGCGTGGCTTTTTCACTTTCTACCCACTGCTTTAGTTCTTTTTCGTAGTTGTCTGCCATTGTAATAAATGTTTATTGATGAACAATTTTTTTTAGCGTGCGCGAATATGAAAAGAATTCGCAAATGAGGGAATGGTGAAGGTTGGAACGTTGTTTATTCCGAAGCTTCTTGGTTTCATCCATTTGAAATAGCTGTTTACGCCTTCTATTATTTCCTTACTTTCGCGGTTCAAATTCCAACTATGAATAAATTTCTTCTCTGCTCTATAAGTGTATTATTTTTCAATGCAGCTTCCTTTGCTGCAATAGGTGATACAACTATTCTTGTAACACACACTAAAACAAAACTCAAGAGTCCGCCAAAAAATTATGATTTGTGGACGGTTATTCCTGACTCGGGAAAAACCTATCAGAAAATTCTAATGACCTTTACGTTAGGATGCGATACCCCATGTTCGCATTGGGACTATACCGTTAATGCAGATTTTGGAAAGAAGAGCGGAGCAATTGATTCGAGTATTGCCGCTGTTGACTCGGTAACCCTCGATACTACATGGGCTTACACAGAACATGTTGATTATATTGAAACAGGAAGATTGATTACTCCTTATGGAACTTACATGGATGCAAGCCAGCAGGGATTTAACCGCGCATGGAATCAGCCTTTTTATTATGATGTGACCGACTATGCCGAATTTTTAAAAGACTCGGTGGCTATTCGCGTTCATTACGATGGATGGAGCGATGGGTTTACAGCTACCGTTACTTTTATGTTTATTGAAGGACCACCAACACGAACGGTGCAAAGCGTGCGCGAAATTTATCACAGCTATTACGGTTATTCTACTTCTGCCGATTTTGAATCACAGGTGGCTGCAAAAACTTTTTTTATTGACAGCAATGTTACTTCGGCAAAAGTGATTGTGAATATGACAGGGCATGGTTCGCAGGGAGAATTTGACCCGCATACTTTTTTTATAAAAGTAAATAATGCGGAAGTCTATAGTCACTTACTTTGGAAGGATGATTGCGATGTAAATCCTGTTTCGCCACAAGGCGGCACCTGGATTTTTCACCGCGCTAACTGGTGCCCTGGCGATAAAGTTCCTATTTATGAAACAGATATTTCTCCTTACATCACTGCGGGGCAAAACGTAACGCTCGATTTAGATTTTGATGATTTTGCTATTCAGAGCGGGCAGGGTGCGGGCTACGGAATTTCAGCACATTTGATTACGTATACTTCACAAAAAACGAATGATGTGAAGATGGAAGAAATCATAGCCCCTAATTCGGATAAGACGTATCTGCATTGGAATCCGATAAGCACCAAGCCGAAAGTGAAAATCAAAAACATGGGAAGCAATAATCTTTCCTACGCTGAAATTTCCTATTGGGTAAAAGGCGGCAGCAAATGGTATTACGAATGGCACGGAAATCTTCCGCCATTTGAAACAGAGCAAATTACTTTGCCTGCTTTTGACTGGGGAGGTTTAGATACAACTGATAGAGTATTTTATGCAGAAGCCAAATGGCCTAATCAGGTTCCTGATGAATATGCTTACAATAATAAGTTGCAATCGGGTTTTGATATAACCCCTAAACTCGATTCTGTTTTCTTCATTTATTTTAAAACCAACAATCATCCTGAAGAAAATTGGTACATCGTTCAAAACGAAGATGGCGATACAATGGATATTAAAACTACATTTCCTGTAAACACTATACTTCGCGATACGCTTCATTTAGCTCCCGGCAGTTATACTTTCGATATGAACGACTACGACAATGTAAGTTGGGGTTGTGGCGATGGATTGAAGTTTTTTTTAAATCAGCAAGATCCGCCTTGTCCTTCAACTGACCCTTGTTACGAAACAACCGGTTTAATTAAACTTTACAAAATGACTGGTGCTGTATCAAAAAATTTCACGAGCGAATTTGGCGCAAACATTCATTATGAATTTACGGTGGGTTATAACTTGGGTTCAAATCCATATAAAGTTCCGCCAGTAGAACCGGTGCATAACACAGGTATGGTTGATTTGAATTTGCTTGATGCTGCTATGAATGTATTTCCGAATCCTGCTAAAGAGCTAATCAATATTCAAATTGATTTGAATCAAGATGCTGATGGGATGATTATGATGAGTGATGTTTCAGGAAGAACTATTCGTGAGTTTCACGTTAGCGGCTCTTCGAAATATTTTGTGACAATACCTTCAAACGAATTAGCAAAAGGAATGTACTTCGTCAATTTTATTTCGAACGGAAAGCATCTTACGCGAAAGATTGTAGTGCAGTAAGAACACGAATATGTCATCCTGAGCTTGTCGAAGGATTTTTCAATACGCTTCGACAAGCTCAGCGTGACAACTCCCGTAAAAGCTAAAACCTGTCAGCGTATTCAATGCACAACACCGCGTTAGTATTGTGATACCTTTTTGAATTTATCATGCACATATTTGTTGCATGAATTCTTCTATCCTCATTATCGAAGACAACCCCGAGTTTCTATCGCTTATTTCGCGCATCATTACGAAAGAGGGATTTCAAACTCAACCTGCACATGATGCCACAACAGGTTTAAAAATTTTAGACAAAGAAGAAATTGCAGCGGTGATTTGCGATGTGAGTCTGCCTGATTACAACGGAGTGAAACTGGTTGAAACTATCAAATCGAAATTTCCTTTCATTGAAATTATTGTGCTTACCGGTCACGGAAGTATTGAAGACGGAGTGCAGAGTATGAAGAATGGTGCGTTTGATTACTTAGTAAAAGGAACAGATAACATGCGGCTGATTACAATCTTGAATAAAGCGATTGAAAAATCGGAAATGCAGAGACGCATTTATCAATTGGAAAAAACCGTTTCAGAGAAATACAGTTTCGAAAATATTATTGGCGAATCGGCTGCTTTAGAAAAATCAAAAACACTTGCCAACAAAGTAGCGCAAACAGATGCGAATGTTTTATTGCTTGGTGAAACAGGTACCGGTAAAGAAGTTTTTGCGCAGGCAATTCATTATGCCGGAAAAAGGAAACTGAAACCATTTGTGGCGGTTAACTGTAGTTCGTTTGGGAAAGAAATTTTAGAGAGCGAATTGTTTGGCCACAAAGCTGGTGCGTTTACTGGAGCTATAAAAGACAAGCGAGGCTTTTTAGAAGAAGCAAACGGAGGAACTATTTTCTTAGATGAGATTGGCGAAATGAATATTGACTTGCAGGCAAAATTATTACGTGTGTTGGAGTCGCAGGAGTTTTACAAAGTAGGCGATTCGAAGCCAACGAAGGTAGATGTGCGCATTATTGCGGCTACCAATCGCAATCTTGAAGTTGAATCAACCAAAGGAAATTTTCGTTCTGATTTATTTTATCGTTTGTCGGTTTTTCAAATTCAATTGCCCTCGCTTAACGAACGCATGGAAGATTTGGAAGCGCTGGTGAAATACTATTTGAAGTACCACGCCACCAAAGCAGCAATGAAAATTCCGAAGACGGGTAAGGAATTTATGGAAGTCCTAAAGAAGCACCAATGGAAAGGAAACATTCGTGAACTAAAAAATATAATTGAACGTGCCATGATACTTTGCGAAGGTGAATTGCTACCCGAGCATTTACCTTTTGATTTTACTTCGCCTGTAAGCGATACGCAAATCACTTTCAACTTAGCCGATATAGAGCGTCAGCATATTATTAAAGTGCTTAGGCACACAAGTAATAACAAAACAGAATCAGCGCGATTGATGGGAATCGGCTTAACAACGCTTTATCGCAAGTTGCAGGAGTATGGATTGGAAGTGGCTTCTTAAATCATTTTAACTACTCAATGAAAAATCAATTCAAATTTCTTCTTGTCGCGTTTAGTCTTTTGTCAATTACAATTTCTGCGCAGCAAAATGTGGTAGTTGTTAGCCGTTGTGGGGGAACAGATACAGTAACTATTCCTTCGATAGTTGATAATGATGCTGATGGAATGGACGATGCGCTTGAGCAGCAATTGCTAAATTATTTCATGCCTACTGTTATTCAATTTGATGATGAAAGTTGTCCGGGTCCTGCCTTAAACGGCACAGGTGATTCTAATTTAATTGTGTGTCACATTTATCCTTTGCCACAGCAGTACAGTTTTTCAAGTAGTCTTGATTCAGTGCTTACACATCCTACTGCAATTGTTCCAAAGAAGGGTTTGGCTATTGGAATGATTTGGTACGCGCCATTGATAAAAGTGAATACCGCTTTGCTTTATGGCAAAGATTGCGGAGCAGCAGGACATACTGCCGATGTGGAAGGATTTAATTTTTCGTTGAAATATATAGGAGCAGATACCGTGGCAGGATGGATGTATGATACCGACATGCAGCATTGGATGGGCGGAACAATTCAAACTGTTTCACATGCAAGCACGTTGTGTGAACACGTAGAAACGCTTCCTTACAAGAGCGCTTTAGTTCCGAGCGGAGTTGATACTGTTTATGCTTCGCCCGATAAGCATGGAAATTATTTAAGCATTGGCGCTTGCGGAAGTTCGTTCATCTGCAATCCCGGTTGCGGAGGAATTCCTTCAAAGAAAAATGTGCAGAACATAAACATAGGCGAACCGAATGCCTCACTGGTTAGCGACCTTGGAAATATTTATGCGGCATACAGCGGCAATGATCCATGGGGGAATTCAAATTTTCTTTCAGCTAACAGCGGAAATGCCGGAACTATTAAAGCTAAAATGTTGTTGCCGCTAACAAGTGATTTTGAAACTGGCAGCACGCTTACTTCACAAATTCAGATTTGCGATATCTACAGTGGATGTTTTTCGGCAGGTTCAGCCGGTCTTGTTTATACCTGTCCTGGTGCTTCGTATACTTTCTACGGTGATACTTTAAACACAGCTGGCACATATTACCATACTCTTACCACTACTTACGGCTGCGATAGTTTAATTGCGTTAACGCTGCGGATTGACACTTTACCTACTGTAAGTTTCAATTTTTCGAACGGTACCATTCCATTGGGAAGTGGGGCAATAATGCTGACAGGAGGAACCCCTACCGGTGGAGTGTATTCAGGTAATGGAGTTAACGGAATTTTTTTTTATCCTGATTCGGCCGGAGTAGGCACGCACATTATTTCTTATACCTATACTGATTCACTTGGTTGCAGCGATTGGGCAACTGCCGCACTTCAAGTTGTTATTACAGGAATTGAAGCGCAAGGGGCAGAACACGCTGTTTTATTTTATCCGAATCCGGTAAGGCAAATTTTGCAACTGCTTTCACCTAAAATGAATGAAGCATTTACACTTTCATTCTTCAACGTGGAAGGTTCGCTGCTTAAGAAAGTTCAGTTGCAAAACAATCAGCAAACCGTTGATGTATCAGCATTACCGAAAGGTTTGTATGCCGTGCAAATTACTTCGCCTAATAAAAGTTTGGTGAAAAAATTGGTGATACAATAGGAGAAGAAAAATCAGAGACTACTTTTCTTTCCGTTTAAATATTCTTTGTAAACCTCGCGCACAATTCCATCGCCTAAACCAACTTTAGGAATGAAAATCTTTTCTGCCTTCATCCATTTCATGACCGTTAAAAATATTTCTCCGGCAGGAACAATAACATCGGCACGGTCGGGATTCAAATCAAATTTTTTGATGCGGTCGTCAAAACTGTATTGCTTCAACTCTTCCACAATGTCGTTCAGCTTATCGATGGTGAGCGGCTTATCGGTTTTTAGCTGCGCCATTTTCGAAATGCGATTGATGTTTCCACCTGACCCAATCATACTCACCTCGCGCATGCGCAAGGTTTTATCGTGCAGCCAGTCTTTCATTTTTTTCCACTCAAGTTTCGAAACTGTTTTTTGCAACAGTCGAATAGTGCCTATGCGAAAAGATTTTGCACAATCCACTTTTCCGTTTTTGAAAACGGTAATTTCTGTGCTACCACCACCTACATCCACGAACACACAGTTCTTCGCCATTTTTTCACGCACTGCTATTTGGCTATTGAAAATGATATGCGCTTCGGTATTTCCGCTGATGAGTTCAATGTTGATGCCTGTTTGCTTTTTTATTCTGCGGAGAATTTGTGCTCCGTTGCTGGCTTCGCGCATGGCACTTGTTGCACAACCTTTATAATGCAACACTCCGTTTGCACGCATGAGATGTTTGAATGCAATCATTGTATCTACGAGTTGCCTGATGGTAATTTCAGGAATGTTGTGATTGCGAAAAGCATTTCCACCTAAACGAACGGGCACGCGAATGAGCGCGCTTTTTTTGAAGATAGGTCCTTCGCCATTTTGCAAAACATTTTCAATCAGCAAACGAACTGAGTTGGAACCGATATCAATAGCTGCAAACCGCCTTATTTCCAAGTGGAATTATTTTTTTGAAAAGTAGTTTCAGTTGGGAGAAATTGAAAGAGGAGTTTTCAACTATGAAATGTGCAAGTGATAGAACTTGGTCTGCACCGAAGGTTAGACCGAGCTATGGTGCAAACTAAATTTCGTCTAACCTTCGGTGCAGAAGTAGTGTTATTTCTTGAGATAATTATAGATAGCCTCCTGCGAGCGCAAAGGTCTTTTGTTTAAAGTAACGCGATGTTCATTTTTGAGTAAAGGGTCTATAACGCGCGCTTTCACATTATCCTTCCACTGTATTTCCATCGTGTCACGAATTTCCTTTTGAATTTTCCTATCATAAACAGGGCAACTTACTTCAATACGCGAATCAAGATTTCGCGTCATCCAGTCAGCAGAAGAAAAATAGTAAAGCGGTTCGCCTTCGTTTTCAAAAATGAAAATGCGCGAGTGCTCCAGGTATTTATCGACTATGCTGATTACTTCGATGTTCTCACTCATTCCTACCACACCGGCAACAAGCGCACAAATACCGCGAACAATAATTCTGATTTTTACTCCTGCTTTAGATGCTTTGTAGAGTTGCTCAATCATTTCCTCATCAACCAAACTATTCATCTTTAAAAAGATGGAAGCGTGTTTTCCTTTTTGTGCCACATCAATTTCATTTTCAATGAAACGTAGAAATTTTTTGCGTGTAGAAAGAGGAGAAAGAATCAAATGTTTGAACGAATGCACCTTGTAATTACGTTCAAAAAATTCAAAGGTGTGTTCTACTTCATTAGTAATTTTAGTATCGGCAGTAAACAGAGCATCGTCTGAATAAACCTGAGATGTGGACTCGTTGTAATTTCCTGTAGTGAGATTTGCGTATCGAACATTTTTTCCGTTTTCGTTGCGCGAAATCAAACAGAGTTTTGCATGTACTTTCAAACCAGGCACACCGTAAATAACTTGGATACCTTCGTCTTGCAATTGTTTAGCCCAACGAATGTTGGCTTCTTCGTCAAAGCGCGCCTGCACTTCTACCACGGCAACAACGTGTTTGCCATTTTTTGCAGCATTAATCAAAGCGTTAATCACACGTGAGTTTCGCGCTACTCGATACAAAGTAATTTTTATGCTCTTCACATTCGGGTCAATGGCAGCTTCGCGTATCAATTCAATAAAGTGCGCGAAGTTTTGATAGGGATAATGCAACATCACATCCTGTTTTTTCAAAACTTCGAAATAACTTTTGTTGATAGGAAGAAGCGGATGTGCAAGCGGTTTTTGTTTTTCATATAGCAGGTTTTTATCGCCCACTCTCGGAAAGTTCATGAAGTCTTTAAAGTTGTGGTAACGACCCCCCGGAATCAGATTATTCAAATCCTGTAATTTCATTTTCGATTTAATGAAGGCAAGCAAATCGCGCGAAATACGATTGTCGTAAACAAAGCGAACCGCTTTTCCTTTCTGCCTTGCTTTTACACCTTTCGAAATTTTATCAATGAAGCTTTGCGAAATATCGTTGTCAATATCCAACTCGGCATCGCGCGTTACTTTAATAGTGAACGCTTCAATAGTTTTAAACTGAAAGGTTGAAAACACTTCAGGCAGGTTATAACGAATAATGTCATCGAGCAAAATGATATACTGATTCTGATTGTGCGAAGGAAGAATCACGAATCTATCAGTAGAATCAGAAGGAACTTCTACCAGTGAATATTGTTTGGTTTTTCCATTGGTTAGTTTAATGGCAAGGTAAATTACTTTATCGCGCAGATAAGGAAACTGTTTCACCTGATTGAGCATTATAGGCACCAGTGAAGGACGAACATGTTCACCGAAATAACTTTTTACAAACTCTCCTTGTGCTTTAGTAAGTTGCGTTTCGTTAATGATAAAAACTTTGTTGCGTCTTAACTCTTGCTGAACAGAATTGTAAATTTCATCAAAACGTTTTCCTTGGCGTACTACTTCATCGTGCACTTCCTGCAAAACCTTTTTGGGTTTGCTGTACACATCGCGCACTTTTTTGCCGAGTTGCGAAATGCGTTTCACGGTGGCTACACGCACACGAAAAAACTCATCCTGATTGTTGCTGAAAATTCCGAGAAAGCGCAAGCGCTCCAACACAGGAACAGAATTGTCTGTAGCTTCCTGCAATACACGTTCATTAAAACTGAGCCAACTTATTTCGCGGTTTATTAACCTGTTCTTCTTTGCCATAGTCGTGGTCTGCCACTAAAATAGAAGAATACCTGAGAGCATAAAACGATTTAAATCAGCTGTAGTAAAAATTTAACGCAAGGTTCATATCCAAATGCCATTGGATAAGCGGTGTTTAGTGCGACCACGACAGTCCTTTTTTACGTTGCATGATTCAGATGCAAAGAGGATTAGTGCGAGAGAAAGAAGAAGAACTGCCTTTAGCTTTTTCATTGCAATTATTTAACGAAGCTAACTGCCTTAAATTGTTTTTGGAGTTAAAAATTGCTTGAGTTGGCAAGGCGTTTTTCGTTGAAGTTCCCAATCATCATTTTCGAATTCTAACCAAACTACTCCGGTGGTTGGCACGATATCAATCTCCTTTTTCAAAAAATGATTAGCAAGAAGAGTGATACTCGGATTGTGACCTATAACAATCAACTTTTCAATTTCCTTATTGGTTTCACGAACAACTTCCAGATAATCTTCGGCACTTGATTCATACAGGCGCATATCAAAAACAATTTTGTTGAAATCGTATTTCAGTTTCTCGCAAAAGAATTCAGCGGTTTGTTTGGTGCGCAACGCAGGCGAACACAAAATTAAATCGGGCTGAAGCCCGAGTTCTTTCAAATGATTCGCCATGTTTTTGGCATCATCGGTTCTGTCTTTTCTAAGCGCGCGGTCAAAATCGCGCTGACCTAATTCAGCCAGATTTGTTTTGGTATGACGTATTAAAACGAGTTCTCTTTTCATAATTGATAACAGTTCGATAATTGAAAGTAATTATTTTTGAAGCGAATGAAACGCACCTCTTTCATACAGAAAAATTTTGCTTTTGTCTTTACAGCAATTGTATTGTTTACTGTGAGTGTGCGCGAAACTCACTTTCTGTTTGCGGAACATCATGAAACTGATGAACACTGCCAAAATCACTTACACAGTCAAGACGAACATTCGCACTGTTCGGTTTGTAAATTTGACATTTCCTTTTTTACCGATGAAATTCTTGCTCCCGAGAATACAACTTTAGTTCTTGTTGAAACAAAACAGATGGATGGCTATCTGTCGATTCATCTCCTATCTTCTTCCCTTCAAGTTTCATTGCGCGGACCGCCAGCATTGGCTTAGTCCGTCTCAATCAGCGCATTTACGCGCTATTATTTTTTACTTCTTATAAAATTTGATGCAATGAAAAATATTTTATTGCTCTTGATGTGCCTGTTCACTTCAATGGCAAACTCTCAAATAAAACTAAGCGGAACTATTCAAGATAAAGCCACCAGCGAAAAATTGGAGGGGGCTGCTGTATCCATTCCTGAATTAAAACGCGGCAACACAACTGATGTAATCGGTAATTTTTCGTTCACCAATTTGCCCGCAGGAAATTATTTGCTCAATATAAAATATGTGGGCTATGCTTCACTCAACATTCCGCTCAAACTTTTTCATGACACCGCAATTCAAATTTCGATTTCATCTACAGCTGCCGAACTAAGTGATGTGGTAGTGACTGGCGTTTCAAAAGCAACCGAAGTGAAAGAATCGCCTGTGGCAATTACTTTAATCAACGAAAAAGATTTACAGGCAACTACTGCCACCAATATTGTGGATGCTATTTCGAAACTGCCGGGTGTTTCTTCTATTTCAACAGGTGCGGCAATTTCAAAACCTGTTATTCGAGGGCTTGGATATAATCGGGTTGTTACGCTCAATGATGGTTTTAAACAGGAAGGACAACAATGGGGCGATGAACACGGAATTGAAATTGATGAAGCAAGCGTGGGGCGTGTAGAAATTTTGCGAGGTCCCGGAAGTTTAATGTACGGTGGTGATGCTATTGCTGGAGTAATCAATTTCCTTCCCCACGAACCCGTAGCAGAAGGAAAAATTGCATTAAATGCTTTGCTTAATTACCAATCGAACAACAATTTGATTAGCTCGAGTTTAATGACAGCCGGAAATATAAATGGCATTAACTGGAACATTCGAGGCAGCAATAAAACAGCGGGTAATTATTCAAACCGCTATGACGGAAAAGTTTGGAACAGTGGTTTCCGTGAATGGAATGTGAATGGCGGCTTCGGCTTTTCAAAAAGCTGGGGCTATTCGAATATTTCTTTCAGCACTTTCAATCAGCAAATTGGCTTTAATGGGGGCACACGTGATAGCACAGGAAACTTTCTTCACGAAGTTGCGCTCAACGATTCTACTGTGAATTCTGTAGCGGTAACCAAAAATGATTTAAGCAGCTACAAAATTTTTACGCCCTATCAGCGCATCAATCACCACCGTGTTTCTATTCAAAATAAAATTTTCATTGGCAGAGGAAGTGTAGTAGTAAACGCAGGATGGCAAATGAATGAGCGCAGAGAATTTGGTGATGTATTGAATCCTACTGTTGCAGGTTTACATTTTCAAATGCATACGGCTACGCTCGATATGCAATATCATTTGCCCGAAATGAAAGAATGGAACACGAGTTTCGGCATCAGTGGAATGTATCAGTTGAGTAGGAACAAAGGCGCTGAGGTTTTGATTCCTGCTTACAATATTTTTAACTACGGCATTTTTGCGGTAACACAAAAGCGTTTCAAAAAAATATTGTTCGAAGCAGGTTTGCGTTTCGACCAGCAGTTTTATCATTCACAAAGTTTGGTTGCTGATAGCGTTGAACGTTTTGCTGATTTGAAAAAGACCTTTTACAATTTTTCAGGGAGCATTGGACTTTCATTTCGCCCCAATGAAAGTTGGGTGTTGAAGTTAAATGCAGCCAAAGGTTTTCGTGCGCCTGTGGCGGCTGAGTTGGCAAGCAATGGAAGTCACGAGGGAACTTTTCGGTATGAATACGGCAATGCGAATCTGAAACCCGAATCGAGTTATCAGCTAGATGCTGGTGTTTCTTATTCGAGTGAACACGTAAATGTGAATCTTGATGTATTTGAAAACACGATTCTGAATTTCATTTACATTGAAAAACTAAACAGCGTGAACGGTGGTGATAGTCTTCGACAAACGACTGACGGCAATTTGCTCACCGCTTTTCAATTCAAACAAAACAATGCTTTGCTTACGGGTACAGAAATTACGATGGATATTCATCCGCATCCTGCTGACTGGCTTCACTTCGAAAATTCCTTTGGTTATGTGTATGCTTTTAATCTGCATCAAGCCGACAGCGCAAAATATCTTCCGTTTACTCCGCCTGCCCATTACCGAAGCGAGTTGCGTTTTGATATTCCTAAAACAGGCGATGTTATCCGCGGTTTGTTTGCAGGCGTTCACTTTGATTATTATTTCGCGCAAAACCATGCGCTGTTGCAAAACAATACAGAAACGCCTACGCCCGATTATGCTTTGTTAGGAGCAAGTGCCGGTTTCGATTTGTATGCACATAGAAGTTCCACTTCTTTAAGAAGTGGAACTTCTTTTCTTAAAATCTTCACGTTTGTAATTGCTGCTGAAAATTTAACCAACACAGCTTATCAAAGTCATTTGAGCCGCTTCAAACATTTGGATATGAATTACGCGAATGGAAAACGTGGTATCTGGAATCAAGGAAGAAACATCAGCGTGAAAATTATTTTTCCCCTGGAGTTTAGTGCGAGGAAGAAAGTTGAATAATTATTCTTTCACAAACTTCGAAGTAAACGAATGGTTCTCATCGGTAACGAAATAAATGCCGCTAGGTAAATCAGCTATATCAATTGTTGTAGATGAAGCGAAGTTCTGTTTGCGAATGGTTTCACCTAAGACATTTACAATAGAAATAGATAGCGTTTCTTCTGTTGGCATCTGAATATATGAAGTTGCAGGATTGGGGAAAACACGGAAGATATTTTCATTCAGTAGAGAAGGAATATCGCTACTGTGTATGTTGGAAATAAAAATATTTTTATCGCGAACGCTACTGCTGAGTAAACGCCCGTTACGAAATTCGCGAACAAGAATAGCAATGGTAAAAACGCCTTGACCACAAGGGTTATCCCAGCTAACAGAGCCTGTATTTGGATCCACCGTATATGGACTTGTTTCACTTAATATTTGACAGTACGCCTGCGGAGTGTAATACTCGAACGTAGATAAATCATGATCAATTAAGGGAGTAATATTGTCGAATGTTACGCTATCACCATCTGCATCATATACCACCATATTGTCGTGGAAACTATTTCCTAAAGTAGAAAAACCAATGGTAGAAAGATTAAGCACCGGTGCATGATTCACAAAACCTGCACTTGTATCTGCGGTAATTATTGTTTCGATATAAAACGAAAGACTTTGCCCTTGCGAAGCAATATTGGTTACTTCCGACATGCGAAATTGACTGGCCAAACCCACTACAAACTGCCCGTTAGCAGGAAAAGCAGCATAGGTATGTGTACCTTCGTACACGTGCGTAAAATAACGCTCGTAACCTAAATAGTTTTTGGCTGCAGTATCCACTCGGCTTGAAGTAGCAAAAACGGCACTAGTTTCGTTATCGCCCCAATTCAACAAGATAGAGTCAGTCGGCAGACTATCCAATAAATCAAAATCGAGAGTTACGTAAATTGTATAGGTAAGTGGGTTGGCAGTACTTTGGCTATAGGTCATTTCTCCGCTGTATACCACCTGACTTAAACCGCCACAAGCAAATGAGCCTATTTGTAGTAACAGAAAAGGAAATAGAAAAAGCAATTTATTTTTCATGAAAAATATATTTTGAAGTTCTGAACACGAAGATAAAAATTATGTTTTTGTTTTCCGGTTGGTTTTTTCTTCAACCTTTATTTAGCACATTTACGCTCTGGCTCTTACGTCAAAATTATTTGCCATAACACCGGTAGTTCAATTTGACTCGCTCACGTCAACAATCAGCGAAGGCACTGCTACGCTGGTCATTTCGGTGAGCATTCAAAATGCTGATGCTAATCCAACTTCGGTAGATGTAAATATTATGGGTGGTGCCTCGGCTACTTCAGGAATTGATTTTGGTTATGCACCTGTCACCATAACTTTCCCGGGTGGTTCTTCTGCCCCGCAAAATATGGTGGTTACGTTGAACGATGATGCAATTGCCGAAGGCAATGAATCGTTCACATTACAATTGGCTTTTCCAACCAACAGCGCAACTATAGGAACGAACGCACAGCATACAGTTACTCTTATAGATAACGACACATCGAAATTGAACATTGATTTTGCATCGTTCACACGAAGCGAAAATGCAGGAATTGTTTTCGTTCCTGTAACACTTACTACTGCAAATGTGGCAACCATAAATACCACCGTTCATTTCAACGCGGCTGGTAGTTCTGCTACAATGTCAAGCGATTTTGATTTTACAGACACCACGCTGACTTGGCTTGCCGGAGATACAGGAACCAAAAATTTTTCGTTGACTATTTTTGATGACAACAAGTATGAGCTGACTGAAACAGTGCAGTTGCACTTGCTGAATACAACTGGAGCAGCCGTTTTACTTATGGATACTTTCTTGCTTAGCATACTCGATAACGAAACCTTGCCAAGCGGCAATTGTTCCGATTTGTATTTCAGCGAATACATACACGGTTCCGCCAACAACAAAGCCATTGAAATTTATAATCCAACTAACACTACCATTGATTTAAGCGATTACAAAATTTTTAAATCGCAAAACGGAAACACCGGTTCTATATACAATCTAAGCGGGTCGCTTAACGCTAACGCTGTTTACCTGTTAGCAAATCCTTTGGCCGTTTCTGCTTTAACTAATCTGGCATATGCTACTTCTTCATTTTTCGATTTTGATGGTAACGATGCTATTTATCTTTTGCATTTGAATGATACTATTGATGTTATTGGTCAGTCGTGGATTGACCCGGGTGCAAACGGTTGGGCGATTGGTACCGGCTCTACTAATCAACATACACTCATCCGCAGTTTTTATCATTACCATGGCAATAATAATTGGGATAGTGCCGCACTTTGGTGGAATTCATTTGCGGTAGACATGTTTGATTCATTAGGCGCACATCATACTGCAGCATGCGGCACAGGTGTTCCTTTCATTCCTGCCACTATTCGTTTTACAAAAGGTTCCGATACTATAATGGAACAAAACGCTACTTACTATTTTGGAGCAATCGTTGAAAATCAAAGTGGTTACATAGTTCATTACTCCTTATTTCGAGATGATGCAGCCTCTACTTCAACACAAGGTTATGCCACTTACTTTGATTATGAATTTGCTGGAGGATCTTATAACACAGATACTTCGAGCAATATGCACTACGATAGTTTGCACATCGTATTACATGATGATGCTATAGTAGAAGGCACCGAGAAAATTATTATTCGAGTTGAAAACGTAAGCCCTAACGGTATAGCTATTTCTGATTCTGTATTTACACTCTATATTTTAGATAACGATTCCCTCACCTCGTCTTTTTATGGTGCAGGCTTTGGCTATGTAGAAAAAGATACTGATGTTTTAGTGCCTATTATTCTTTCCTCTTATTGTGCCGATTCTTTGTTTTGCACCGATACCATAGCACAAGTACGTATTACGTTGGATATAGGTAGCGCTATACCGGGTGTAGATTTTTTATTTGTAGATACCATCATTACGTTTAAAACAAATAGAGCCGATACCTTAGGCGCACGCGTTCATATTTTTGATGATGCTGCAGTAGAAGGCAACGACCAAATCAATTTCAATCTCACGAACCTAAATCCCGGCATTCATACCAATATTATTGGTTACACACTGACTATCATTGACAATGATACTCCAGTAGGTTTTTCGGAAGAAGCCTTTGATGTCAATATGAAATTGTATCCTAATCCGGCTTCGAACTTTATTATTATTTCAACCGAGAAGGAGTTCAGTGATGTTCGCATAACTGATTTGATGGGAACTGAAGTATTAAACATTGAAAAATTAAGCTTAGGGAAAAATCAAATTGACATCAGTATGCTTGCGAGCGGAATGTATTTTGTGTGTGTAAATGACTCGGGTCAAATCATGAGCAAACGATTGGTGAAGAGTGAGTAAACAATTTAACAACACAAATAAAACTTCCGTTTAGTTTCGCCTCGCATTTTTAAAATATTTTGAATTCATCAAATCAATAGCCATGAAAAAGTTTTCTGTTCTTCTGCTTCAATCATTCATCGCATTTTTTGCAACCGCACAATTGCCGCAACTTAATTTAGTGCAATTAGCCACAGGTTATGCCAGCCCGGTTGACATAAAATCGTGTGGCGACCAACGTATTTTTGTAGTAGAGCAAAAAGGAATTATTCGTATTCTGTATAAAGACGGAAGCAAACAAACCAATCCGTTTTTAGATATAGATGCTCGTGTAAATAATGCACAAGATGAGCAAGGCTTACTCGGTTTGGCATTTAGTCCAAACTATAAACAAGACGGATGTTTTTATGTGCAATACACCACCGGACCCGGAGTTGATTCCATTCGTATTTCGCGCTTTCATGTAATGGCTGGCGATTCTACTCAAGGCGATGCAACAAGTGAGCAGGTATTGATTTCATACAAAGATTTATACTGGAATCATAATGGCGGAAATTTAATGTTTGGCACCGATGGCTATTTGTATGCCACCGAAGGAGATGGTGGAAGTGGCGATGACCCGAATGGAAATGGACAAAACAAAAACACCTTTTTTGCCAAAATGCTTCGCCTTGATGTAAACAATCAGGCCGGCTATTCTATACCTCCTTCGAATCCTTTTGTAGGAGTGGCGAATACAAAACCCGAAATATGGGCGTATGGTTTGCGTAATCCTTGGCGCTGCAGTTTCGATAAAATTACTGGCGATTTGTGGATTGGTGATGTAGGACAGAATACTTATGAGGAAATAGATTTTCAGGCCGCAGGAAGTGCAGGAGGACAAAATTATGGATGGCGTTGTCGCGAAGGATTGCATGTATGCCCTACCAGTAATACTTCCGGTTGCCCTTCGAGCGGATTTGTAGACCCGGTAGCCGAAATTTCTCAAGGTAGTGGCAGTTGTTCTGTAACTGGTGGTTATGTTTATCGCGGCACGCAATACAGTAAACTCTTCGGCTTATATCTCTTCACCGATTATTGTGACGGTAGTTTTTGGACCATCAAAAAAACAGGAAATACTTTTGATGTAGATACACTTCAAAATTTTTCGAATTATCAATACACCACTTTTGGTCAAGATGATTTAGGTGAACTCTATGTGGGTTATCGTGGGTCACCATCAGGCAGTCCGACTCCTGGTAGAATTTATAAAATCACAGAAACTACCGATTGCAATCCTGTGGCGTTTATCACTTATAAAGATACAGTGGAAGGCTGCCAGCCACTTACTATTTCTGCTTTGCAAGGCGATACACTTGCTTATCAATGGTATAATACTAGCGGGGCAATTGGCGGTGCTAGTTCTTATCAATTAAATGTGCCGCAAAGCGGATGGTATAAAGTAAAAGTTTCGAAAACTTTACACGCAGGCTGCGAAGCTATGAGCGATTCGGTTTATGTGAATGTGTTTGACACTACCGCATTAACCGTAAATCTTATTACCTCTTCGCACTGTGTAAATGAAGCACCATTCAGTTTAGATAATTTTGTTTCGCCAAGTGGTGGAATTTTTTCAGGCAATGGAGTGAGCGGTACAAATTTCACGCCTTCTGTGGCTGGTGTAGGAACAACAAATGTGGTGTATGAATACACCAATAATTTGACTTGCCGCTCAAGCATTAATTTTTCAATGCCCGTGGTAGATACGGTAGCCCTGTTTGCTACCAGCCCTTTAAATTATTGTGTAGATGCCATCACGGTTTCATTGACTGGAGCAGTGCAACCAATTGGCGGTATTTATGTTTCCAATTTTACTTCCAACGATTCTTTGTTTAGCCCAAATGCCATTGGTGTAGGCACAAGTCAGGTTGATTACACGTTTACCTCTGCTACATTACCTGTTTGCATTTCGCACAAAACAATCAATGTAAATGTGGGTGGGCATACTGCATTGACAAAATTAATTACCGATAGCATTTACTGCAACAATGCAACTGCAGTTTCTATGACTTCTTTTGTTTCGCCAACCGGTGGAGTTTTTTCGGGCACAGGAGTAAGCGGAAACAACTTTGACCCGGCTACAGCTTTTGTTGGCTACAACAAAATTTGGTATCAATACACCAATAATTTTGGTTGCACGTCAATTGATTCGTTTGAGTTGCGCGTAGATAATTGTGTAGGCATTAAAGAAGTAGAAAACGAAATTTCCTTCCGTGTGTTTCCTAACCCGAGCAAAGGAAATTTCAATTTAGATGTAAAAGTAAATACCACGCAACTGGCAGAAATTATAATTACAGATGCAGTTGGAAAAATAAGCTATCGAAAAAATCAATTACTTGAACCTGGTAAACCGGTTATAGCTTTGCATCTTTCATTAGCAAGTGGTGTTTACGCTATTCAATTGAAAGGTACCAAAGAAACTGTTAGCAAAACTTTGGTAGTGGAGTAAATTAATTCCGTTTCTAAAACACAAAGAAGAATTCTGTAACAGAATTCTTCTTTGTGTTTTAGAAAGTCAGCGTAACTTTTATGAATACATAAAGTCCCCAAACTCACTCTTCACCTCCACCACATTTTTTTCAGAGGATTCAACGTAGCCAATGATTTGCGCATCTACTTCAAACGATTTTGCAGTTTCAATAACCACCGAAGCGTATTTTTCTTCTACATAAACTTCGAGGCGAGTGCCGCAGTTGAGCACTTTGAACATTTCTTTCCAATCGGTTTTCGATTCGTGTTGAATCAATTTAAAAAGTGGAGGAACAGGCAGTAAATTATTTTTTACGATGCGAAGATTTTCGATGTAATGCAACACCTTGGTATGTGCGCCACCTGTGCAATTCACCAAACCCTGCACCTGACCGGGAATTTCTTTCAGTAATTTGTTTAGTATAGGTGCATAAGTTCGCGTGGGCGAAAGCACCGCTTTACCAATGTTGAGCAAGGTTCCTTCTAAAGCATCGGTCATTTTTTTTGTTCCGCTGTAAACGAGCTTACTATTAATTGCAGTGTCAAAACTTTCAGGATATTTTTCGGCATAAAACTTTGCCAGCAAATCGTGGCGTGCCGAAGTAAGCCCGTTACTGCTGATGCCGCTGTTGTATTCATCTTCATAACTCGCTTTGCCATAACTCGCTAAACCAACAATCACATCGCCAGGTTTTATGTTTTGTGTAAGCACTAAACTTTCTTTTTTCATGCGCACAGTCATTGTCGCGTCTACGGTAGTTGTGCGAACACAATCACCTAAATCGGCAGTTTCACCACCCATAGCATGAATGTGAACACCAAAATCATTCATCCGCTCAATAAATTGTTTACTTCCTTTAATGAGCTCGGCTATTACATCACCCGGAATTAAATTTTTGTTGCGGTTGATGATACTTGTATAAAGAAAATTATCGGTGGCACCCACACAAAGCAAATCATCTAAATTCATCACAATAGCATCCTGGGCTATGCCACGCCATACCGAAATATCTCCGGTTTCTTTCCAATACAAATAAGCTAAAATAGATTTAGTGCCACTTCCATCACTACTCATCACATTGCAAAACGCATCATCGTTGCCTAAGTAATCGGGATAAATTTTGCAGAAAGCTTTTGGATAAAGCCCGTGATATAAATCCTTCACTGCCGCATGAACTTCCTCTTTGCCGGCACTTACCCCACGTTGTAAATATTTTTCCATGAAGCGAAAATAAAATAAAGGTGATGCGCTTGGCAATAGCACCTTTCAACCGTCATGCACATTTGCTTTCAAAACTGTTTTTACTTTCGTGCCATGAGTAAACCTTTAATTTTAGTAGTCAACGATGATGGCATTACTGCACCGGGTATTAAAGCATTGGTGAATGCTGTAAAAGATTTGGGCGAAGTGGTGATAGTAGCTCCTGACTCCCCTCAAAGTGCTATGGGGCACGCCATCACAATCAACAAACCTTTGCGCCTTAAACAGGTGAATTACTTTGGCGATATTAAAGCGTTTCACTGTTCGGGCACACCGGTTGATTGTGTAAAGTTGGCAGTGGACAAGGTGCTGCACCGCAAACCCGATTTGTGTGTGAGCGGCATTAACCACGGCAGCAATTCGAGTATCAATATTATCTATTCGGGAACCATGAGTGCGGCAGTGGAAGCCAGTTTAGAAGGCATTCCATCAGTAGGTTTTTCGTATTGCGATTATGGAATGGAAGCTGATTTTACAGCAGCGGCACATTTCGCAAAAATAGTTTCGGAGTCGTTATTGAAATTCGGAATTCCAAAACACAGTTTGCTCAACGTAAACATTCCTAAACTTCCACTTGCCGAAATTAAAGGGATGAAAATTTGCAGGCAGGCAATTGCAAAATGGGAAGAAGAATATCTGGAGCGCACCGACCCTTTCGGTCGCCCATATTACTGGCTCACTGGTAAGTTTGTAAACTATGACCACGGACAAGACACCGATGAATGGGCACTTGCCAATGGATTTGTAAGTGTGGTGCCAGTGCAACACGATTTAACGGCTCATCATGTTATTCCTTTCATTAACGAAAACTGGAACTTCGATAATGTTGCTAATGCCGAAGAGATACCACAAAACGATAACAAGCGTTTTAATATCTGAGTTACCAAACAAAACAAAACCATGTTAGACAGAATTCTAAACCCCGCTCCTACTATTTACAAATGGGATAATTTTTTTGTTGGCTTTGTGCCCGGATTAATTTGTCCGTTGTTGGCGTTCCTCTTTTTCTATACTTTACAAATGAAGGAGATGAGTTTCGAAACCTTTCTTCATCATTCCATGATTCCCGATATTTTTTCAAAAATCATCAGCTTCGGTTGCATCATTAACCTAGGTGTATTTTTCATTTTTATTACCCGTAACTATTACAATGCCGCGCGTGGAGTAATTGGTGCTACTATTCTTTGGGGCATTCCTATTATCTATATCAAAATTTGCATGTAGAAGAATGATTGTCCCCCTGAGCTTGTCGAAGGGTCAATAAACAAATAGGATGGGTTCTTAAATATCATTTAAATAAAAAGTAGAAAATAGAACGCTTATTTTCATTATTCAGCCGCTAAAAATGATTCAAAATCAGGTTTTCAATAATGATAATCATGATAATAAGCGTTCTATTCATTTGTGTGATTTAAACGCCTGACCCTATAAAGAAAAATGCTTCGACAAGCTCAGCATGACATTTCGCAATGAGCATGAGAAACAACTAAAGAACGAAATGAAATATTACATTATAGCAGGCGAAGCAAGCGGAGATTTACACGGTGCTAACCTTATCAAAGAACTGAAGGCGCAGGATGTCACTGCCGATGTGCGCTGCTGGGGTGGCGATAAAATGCAGGCTGCCGGTGGTGTGGTGGTGAAGCACATCAACGATTTGGCTTTTATGGGTTTTTTTGAAGTGGTGAAACACCTTCCCACTATTCTCGGAAATATTTCGTTTTGCAAAAAAGATATACTCGCTTTTCAGCCCGATGTAGTGATACTGATAGACTACCCGGGCTTTAATTTCCGCCTATTTGAGTTTTTGAATAAGCAGAACATCAAAATTTTCTACTACATCTCGCCACAGCTTTGGGCTTGGAAGAAAGGAAGAGTAAAAAAGGTGAAGCAATATGTTCACCGCATGTTTGTCATCTTTCCTTTCGAAAAAGATTTTTATGAAAAGAACGGAGTGCAGGTGGATTATGTGGGACACCCTTTACTGGACGAATTGCGAATTGCGAATTCTGAATTGCGAATTGAACAGCCGAATAATATTGCTTTAGTTCCCGGCAGCCGCAAGCAGGAAATAGCGTATCTGCTTCCCGAATATTTAAAAGTAGTGGATGAATTTCCGCAATACAAATTTATAGTCACCGGCATGAGCGGCATTGGCGAAGCGTTTTACCGTAACATCATCCGCAATAAAAATGTGGAGTTGATAATGGATGATACCTATGGCGTGCTCAAAAAATCGAAAGCGGCAATAGTTACTTCGGGCACCGCTACCCTCGAAACCGCTTTGCATAACATACCCGAAGTAATTTGCTACAAAGGCAGTCCCATTTCTTACTTTATCATCAACGCTCTTATTGATAAAAGCATTGGCTTCATTTGCATTGTCAATCTCATTTGCGGTAAACGCGTGGTGGAAGAATTGATACAAACCGATGTAAATAAAAACCGCTTAGTGGCGGAACTCAAAAAAATTACCGAAGGTGAAGAACGCCAGCGCATCTTAAGCGACTATGAACTGCTTCGCCAAAAATTAGGTAATGCAGGCGCATCTAAACGCGCGGCTGAGTTGATGATTGAGTATCTAATCCTTCGCTAAAAAAGGATAGCGGTAATCAACAGGCGAAACAAAAGTTTCTTTAATAGTGCGTGGCGAAACCCAGCGCAGCAGGTTAATCATACTTCCCGCCTTATCGTTAGTGCCCGAGCCGCGGCTGCCGCCAAACGGCTGCTGGCCCACCACAGCACCGGTAGGTTTATCGTTGATGTAAAAATTACCCGCAGCGTTCTGCAGTTTTTGTGTAGCCAGTTCAATGGCATATCTGTCCTGCGCCAAAATAGAACCCGTAAGCGCATAAATAGAAGTGCTGTCCACCGTTTTCAAAATCTCTTCAAACTTATCTTCCTCATACACATAAACCGTAAGCACCGGTCCAAACAATTCCTCACACATGGTTACATAGTTAGGGTTAGTAGTTTGAATGATAGTTGGCTCAATAAAATAGCCCTTGGTTTTATCGCATTTGCCGCCCGCTATAATTTTTGCGTCCTTATCTTTTTTTGCCTGCGCTATGTATGCGGCAAGTTTATCGAAACTCTTTTCATCAATCACCGCATTTATAAAATTGCCGAAGTCTTCGGTGCCGCCCATCTTCATACTCGCCAAATCTTCGAGCACCTGTTTCTTCACTGCGTTCCAGATATTAGCCGGCACATAAGCCCGCGAAGCAGCCGAACATTTTTGCCCCTGATATTCGAACGCACCTCTTGAAATTGCGGTAGCCACTGCTTTGGCATCGGCACTCTTGTGAGCGAGTATGAAGTCCTTGCCTCCCGTTTCGCCCACAATACGCGGATATGTTTTATACAGATGAATATGGTCGCCAATGTTTTTCCAGATGTTTTGAAACACTTCGGTTGAACCCGTAAAGTGAATACCCGCAAAATCGCGATGCGAAAAAATTACATCAGCCGCATCGGGTCCGCCCGGGTAAATCAAATTGATTACGCCATCGGGCACTCCCGCTTCGCGGAAAATTTTCATGAGCACATAAGCCGAATACACCTGTGTGTTCGAAGGTTTCCAAACTACCACATTGCCCATCATGGCACAGCTTGAAGGAAGATTTCCTGCAATAGCCGTAAAGTTGAAAGGCGTAAGCGCATACACAAAACCCTCGAGCGGTCTCCACTCACTGCGGTTCCAGATACCTGCGCTGCTTTGCGGCTGCATCGAATAAATTTCGGTCATAAACTGCACATTGAAGCGCAAAAAATCTATGATTTCGCAAGCCGAATCTATCTCTGCCTGATAAGCATTCTTCGATTGACCAAGCATAGTTGCCGCGTTCAATTCAGCACGATAAGGACCTGCAATTAATTCTGCAGCTTTCAAAAATATAGAAGCGCGGTGCTCCCAACTTAAAGCCACCCATTTTTTACGCGCAGCCAAAGCAGCGGTAACCGCCTGTTGCACGTGTTTCTTTTCGCTCTTATAATAATGCCCCAGTAAATGTTTATGGTCGTGTGGCGGATTCAGCGAAGTCTTTTTGCCGTCACGAATTTCTTTGCCGCCAATAAACATCGGAATGTCGCGCACTTCTTTGCGCATAGCGGCAATTTTCTTTTTCAGTTCATCTCTTTCTTTGCTTCCCGTTGCGTATTGCTTAATCGGTTCGTTATTCGGTGCGGGAACTTTAAAAAAACCTGTAGCCATAAGATAGATTTAAGATTTTAGATTGAAGATGTAAGATTGAATACAGTCCATGCTTCCTGTTTCTTTTCGCAGTTAACTACTTATTCCAATTACTCCAAAATTTATTTGCCTAAAAGCGCGCGGTAAATATCCATGCCATTGGCGTAAACTATGAGCACAATTACAATTACAAACCCAACGCGGTTAATGTATTCTAAAGCCTGGTCGCTCACTTTTTTTCTCGTAATCATTTCAAACAACAGCAGCAAAACATAACCGCCATCGAGCATAGGAATAGGAAGAAGATTAGCCACAGCAAGCATAATAGAAATAAAAGCCGTCAATTGCCAAAAAGCAACCCAATCCCAGGTAGCAGGAAATAAAGAACCGATGGTTCCCATGCCGCCAATTTGTTTGTACGCTTTAATATCGGGATTGAACATCAACTTCAATTGCTTCAAATAATCGGTCAAACGGTGGTAAGCTAATTTACCTCCCTGCGCAAACGAAGCAAAGAAACCGTATTTGGTTTCTACAATATCCATATACCCTTTGAGGTCGTGCATATCGCTTGGCGAACGAAACCCAAGTAAACCTGTAACCGGAACTTTAACCGAAGTAGTCAACGTATCTTTTCCGCGAAGAAATTTGATTGTTACATCTGTGCCTATGAAATTCGCAAGTATCCCTTTTGCTTCCTGAAAATAATGAACCGTTGAATCGTTGATAGAAAGAATGATGTCACCTTTCTTCAACTTATCCTTTATCACGCTCTCCTCACTAAACTCTCCTACCATACAAGGAATACGGAAATCAATAAAGTTCTTCGCTCGTGAAGCCACAACCACCTTTACAAAATCAGCAGGTATAGAAATCGTAAACGGTTCGCCATTGCGAAGTATTTCAACCTTCTTTACACCATCGAGCAAAATTTCTTTGGGCACCGATTGAAAACTTGCAAACTTAGTTCCGCCATCGTGCGAAAGAATTACATCGCCATCTCTAAAGCCCGCATACATAGCCACTGAATCGCAACTGATTCCATACTTCGCATTTTCCGCAGGTAAATAGGCTTCGCCCTGCCAAAAAGAAAGTTGAGAGTAAATCAACCACCCCAAAATCAAATTCATAATAATACCACCAAGCATGATGATGAGCTTCTGGTAATTTTTCTTCGAGCGGTATTCATCGGGTTTCGGTTCACTGGCTAAAAAAGTTTCGTCCATGCTTTCGTCAATCATGCCCGCTATTTTTACATAGCCACCTAGTGGAAACCAGCCAATACCGTATTCCGTATCGCCAATTTTTTTCTTAAACAATGCAAAATTCAACAAGGTTGGAATAGGGAAAAGGAAATCGAAAAAGAGATAGAATTTTTCGACTCTCGTTTTAAACGCACGAGCGGCCAAAAAATGCCCTAACTCGTGAATGATAACCAATATAGAAAGCGAAAGAAGTAACTGAACTGTTTTAATGAGCATGTAAACCTTATTTTAAAATTGGGCGCAAACCTACACGAATTTACGATACAGGAAAGATGCCACACCCACGCATGATGTGGTATTTTTATATTCGCGCCATGACCGAAAAAATTCTCATCCTCGATTTTGGTTCACAGTACACGCAACTAATTGCACGCAGAGTAAGAGAGTGCGAAGTGTATTGCGAAATTCATCCGTACAATAAAATTCCTGAGTTAACCAACGATATCAAAGGCATTATTCTTTCAGGCTCACCGGCAAGTGTTCGTGATATAGATGCTCCACGTGTTGATGTAGAAAAACTGATTGCCTTTAAACCCCTGCTCGGAGTTTGTTATGGCGCTCAACTCATGGCTCAAACACTTGGCGGAAGTGTAGAAAAAAGCAATACCCGCGAATACGGTCGTGCACATTTGCAAGTAAAAAACACTGACGATGCATTGCTTAAAAACGTTACCGACAACTGTCAGGTTTGGATGAGTCATGGTGATTCGATTAAGAGCATTGGCGATAAATTTGAATTAATTGCAGGAAGCGATTCTATTGACGTAGCTGCCTTTCGCGGAGTGAAAAATGTTTTTCCTAATCCTGTTTATGCCTTACAGTTTCACCCTGAAGTTTATCACAGCACCGAAGGGCAAAAAATTCTTTCGAATTTTCTGTTTGATGTGTGCGGTTGCTCCCACAAATGGACCGCTGCAAGTTTTGTAGAAGAAAGCGTGAAGAGTTTGAAAGCGCAAATAGGAAATGAAAAAGTAATTCTTGGTTTGAGCGGTGGTGTTGATTCATCGGTAGCAGCATTGTTGTTGGAAGAAGCAGTTGGCGACAATCTGCTTTGCATTTTTGTTGACAACGGCTTGCTGCGCAAAGATGAATTTGAAACCGTAATGAGTAAGTATGTAGAAATGGGATTGAATGTGCAGGGGGTGAAAGCCGGTCATAAATTCTTAAAAGAATTAGCAGGTGAAAGTGACCCCGAAAAGAAACGCAAAATAATTGGTCGTGTATTTATTGAAGTATTTGAACACGAAGCCAACAAACATCCCGAAGTAAAATGGTTGGCGCAGGGAACTATTTATCCCGATGTAATTGAAAGTGTTTCGGTGAATGGTCCGTCACAAACTATTAAGTCGCACCACAACGTTGGTGGCTTGCCCGATATTTTGAAATTGAAAATTGTAGAGCCGCTGCGCAATCTTTTTAAAGATGAAGTGCGCAAAGCTGGAAAAGAATTAGGGCTTGTTCCCGAAATTCTTTACCGTCATCCTTTCCCAGGGCCCGGTTTAGCGGTGAGAATACTTGGAGATATTACCGAAGAGAAAGTGAAAATATTGCAGGAAGCCGACCACATTTACATTGAGAATTTAAAGAAATTCAATTTGTATAATGATGTGTGGCAGGCGGGTGCAATTCTTACTCCTATTAAAACCGTTGGCGTAATGGGCGATGAAAGAACGTATGAGCACGTGGTAGCTTTACGCGCAGTAAATTCAACCGATGGCATGACAGCCGACTGGAGTCATTTGCCTTATGAGTTTCTTGCAAAAACTTCGAACGACATTATCAACCATGTAAAAGGCGTGAACCGTGTGGTGTATGATATTTCTAGTAAACCACCGGCAACTATTGAATGGGAATAAACCCCTTCCCGCTAAAAAAGCGGGATGAAACAAAATCCCTAAAGGGGACTTTAAAGGCAAATACAAAATGAAAAAAACGTTTTTGTTTTACTGTTATCTGCGAACCGCGAACCGTCAACTTGCATTGTCTGTTGTCTGTTGTCTATTGTCTCTCATCTGTTCTGCTCAAGCCGATTCCGTTTACCGCATTAGTTTAATTCTTCCTTTTCAAACAGAAAGTACTGTTGAGAAATTAGATGGCTTTACTAACGCACGTGATTTTTTTACCGCTAGCCGAATTCACTTAAATGAAGATGCCGTAATAGCTTTAGATTTTTATGAAGGCGCGCTTGAAGCATTAAGAGAAACAACCGATAGTTTTAAAATTGAATTGAAAGTTTACGATTGCTATAACAGCGATTCTGTTACCACCGAACTTTTGAAAAAAGAGGAACTGAAAAAATCGCATGTGATTATTGGAGCCATGTCAGTTTCTGGTTCTAAGTTGGTGGCTGATTACTGCAAGCAGAATAAAATCATAAACGTTCAGCCCTTTTCTCCTTCTAAAAGTTTAACGGCCGATAATCCTTATCACCTTAAACTTTCGCCCACCATTGATGCGCATGTTGATGCTCTGTTCAATTCTATTATTGATTCGTTTGCCGGTGGCAACATTATCATCTACACTCCTGATGCAGAAAAAAGCTGGAGTGTAGCGCAGCGATTTGATTCGCTGTTTCGTGCTTTCAATAAAACTGCTTCACAAAAATTTACCGTTGCTTTGCTCAACACAAAAACCATGTTGGTGAATGGAAAGAAAACATCTGCGGTAGAACAACTAAAAACCGACAAGCCGAATATTTTGATCATCACTTCTTTCGAAGAATCTTTCGTGAATGGAAACTTGCGCGTGCTACATGACGATTTGAAAACAAAGAGAATTATTGTTTACGGCATGCCAACGTGGTTAAATGGCGATATTCTTCGATTAGATTACGTTAACGATTTCTCTACTCGAATTTCCGATGCATTCTATCTTGATTCTGCCCGTAACGAAACCTTGAGTTTCAAAAATAACTTCAAAACAAATTTCAGTCAGGTACCCTCGAAGTTTTCCTTTCTTGGCTTTGATGTGCTCAACTTCATTCTTGAAAACTTAAACTATTATGGAAAAGATTTCATCAACAATGTAGCCACTCAACACTTCAACGGCACCGGTTATAAATTCGACATTAGCAAAAATTCGAAAGACGGCAAGCTGGTGAACTACTATGAAAATCGAAATGTTTCCGTGTTTATGGTAGAGAACTATCTGTTGAAGAAAGTGAAGTAGGTAGCCAGTAGCTCCCGTTAAGGAAAGCGGGATGAAACAAGTAAGCAGCGGCAGTTGCAGTCAATACAAAATCCCTAAAATCACAATTAGTCGTTCGTGTGAAAGAAAGCATCTTCAATGTGCTTGATTTTAATTTCGTTTTTGTGATTGATGGTGATGGAAATAATATCGAACCGCACTTCGGTTTCTAAGTGGTGCTCATAAAGAAATTCTTCAGCCGCTTCTTTGATTAAACGAATCTGTTTATCGCTCACAAACTCTTCAGGAAAACCAAATTGATTACTGCTTCTGGTTTTAACTTCCGAAAAAATTATGATGCCGTTTTCTTTTGAAATAATATCTATCTCAGCGCGGCTATACCGATAATTTCTCGTCAAAATTTCGTGTCCTTTGTTTTGAAGAAATTCAACGGCAGCATCTTCGCCTTTTTTACCAAGTTCGTTATGAGAAGCCATGAGTGATTTAAAAATTAAGATTGAAGATTTAATATTGAATACAACTGTTCTGCTTACTGTATTTTGTATTGGCCGTTTACTTGTTTCATCCCGTCTGTTTCAGCGGGAGCTGCTGCCAAGTGCTGCTAAAAATACTGCAGTTTATCTTTATAACACCATGTTCATTTTCGCCACCGTCCTCTTTACCGCCTTCACTCCTCTTCTGCGCGCATCGCGCGAAACAGCTTTGGCTTCATCGCTGGTGGCAGTGGCGGTAATTGTTTTCAATTGTAGTTTATCATCAGGCACCGCAACTCGTTTTACTTTGCTCCATTTGAATTTATGCCCTGTAAGTTTCTCCACCAACTCAAGATTAACCTGAAAAACTTTTTTGTATGGGAAATCCAGAAATGCTTCTTCATCATCGGGTGCAGTAACATCACGAATCAGTTTTTTCTTTTTGTCTTTCACCAAATTCATTTCGCGTAAACGTTTTTCGTGGCTCATGACAAAAGCAGTTGTGTAAATGCCATCCTTCTTTTTAAACACCACAACTTTCCAAAACATAAGCGGCACCTGAAACGTTTCATTTTTTACATAGAGCGGGTCGTTAATATCCAACACGGGACCGGTGAAAACACAAATTTTTTGATTGCGCTTTTTTGCTTTTGCTTCATCTAAAATGTAGCTCTCCAAACTGCTCCACAATCCTCTGTTTAGCTTTGGTGCTTGCGGTACGCTATTTGGAAAATGAAAAGTTTCAGAGGCAAATGTCCGTGCCTCATCACTCCAGCACATTTCATTATTCGAAGTCATGTGCCCAATGTCAAATTCTGTTTCCCCACCTTTAATGAGGTCGTAAAATTTATCGTCTAGCTGAATTGAAGATTCTATTCGTGGGTCGGTTTGGAAATTTCCTTTTCGTTCTAACTGCACTTTCAAATTTCCATCAATGTTGGCAGCAGAAACAAAAGGAAGTTTACGAGGCTTGCTATATAACACACTAAATCGTGAGTACTTCAGTATTCCTTTCATATCGCCCGAAACTTTTGGTAAATTTTTTTGCTGCTTTTGATTGAGTACATCCAACGTAATGGCTGTAATACCGTCTATAAATTTAGGATCGTAACCTTTACAGCTTTTTAAGTGCTCAATGGAAAAAACATCGGTTTCAATGGTAGTGTTTGGCATAGCATATTTTAAAGCATGAATTTAATTGGATGCATAAAAAAATCAAATTAAGCGTGGTATGATTTTACCTGAAATACCAATGCTAATTCCATTCATAGTTTTGTAAATTTGACCTTCTATTTTGTAACACACACATTCACGGCATGAACATTCGAATTTTATTATTAGCAACAGCTATGCTGCTTGGCACTATAGGAACATTTGCTCAAGCTCCGGCAAATGATGACCCTTGTGCAGCTATTCCATTAACTGTTAGCGCTACTTGTACCTACGCTACTTATACCAATGCCAATGCCACAGCTACCGCAGGTGTTCCTGCACCGGGTTGTGCCAGTTATTCAGGAGGCGATGTATGGTTTACTTTCATTGTGCCGGCATCGGGTGCGGTAACTATTGATGCTATACAAGGAGTAATTACCGATGGTGGTATGGCCGTTTATTCTGCTACTGCCTGCAATGGAACTTTTAGTTTGATTAGTTGCGATGATGATAATAGCGCAAACGGATTGATGCCCTTCTTGAATATTGCGGGGCAAACTCCGGGAGCTACACTTTACATTCGTTTTTGGGAATATGGAAATAACGGAAACGGAACTTTTGGAATTTGCGTAACCGGTTTTTCTCCTCCAACTCCCCCTGTAAATGACAATCCTTGTACTGCTATACCGGTTACTGTAACTAATTCTTGCGCTTACACACAGTATTCGAATGCCAATGCTACAGCAACCGCAGGTATACCGGCACCAGGCTGTGCCAGTTATTCAGGAGGCGATGTGTGGTTTAGTTTTACAGTACCTGCTTCGGGCAATGTTACACTTGATGGTAACACTGGTGTTATTACCGATGGTGGAATGGCGGTATACTCTGCTACCGCTTGTAATGGAACTTTTACACTTATACAATGTGATGATGATAATAGTGCTAATGGATTAATGCCTAGTTTAAATTTGACAGGATTGGCCCCGGGAGCTACAATGTATGTACGTTTTTGGGAATACGGCAACGATAATAACGGAACCTTTTCATTATGCATTTTCGACAACTCGCTTCCGCCTCCGCCTCCTAACAACACTTGCCTTGCCCCTATTCCAGATATCTGCTCTTCTGCCTGTAATTTGGGTGCGCTACCCACTCCCGCTCCATGTACCGCAGGAGCTACTATTTCCACCGGAGCACTAACTTCATTTGGAATGAGTAATGTAGGAGCCATTGCCGAAAATCCCTATAACGCGGTTGTTGGATGCGCTATCCCCGCTACCGATGTTTGGTACCGTTTTCAAGCTACAGGAACGCAGTTGGCAATGTCTATTACCAGTTTGGCTAATGCGCTTAACAATCCAAACATAAGTTTATACAATGGAAATAATTGCAACGCCTTACTTCCTTTAGGTTGTTTTACCGGTGCAGGTGGTAGTTTAGCTGCTACTTTTTCGCCCACTACACCCGGAGATTTTTATTACCTGCAAATTTCGGGAGGCAATGCTGCCGATGTAGGTGATTTTATTTTGAACATTCGCAACAATCTTGATTGTGCTACTTGTTTGCTTGCACAAGATTTGCAAGTAACTCCTCCCCCGGTAAACGGAACTTATGCTGCGGGCCAAACCGTAAATTTTTGCTTCACGGTTTCAAATTATAATCAAACATCAGTTAACTGGTTACATGGTATTGATTTAAATTTTGGCGCAGGTTGGAATGTGGCAACACTTGCACCAACTTCAATTCCTGCAGCCTGCGCAACTACGCCTCCGGGAGGATTTTGGGGATTTTATAATAGCGTAACCAGTTCGCACACTCCTTTTGGTACTTATGGTCCGGGATTTTTCTTTGAAACAAGTTCAGGTAATCCATCTGTACCTGCTGTAATAGACGGAAATCCGGGGAATAATTTTGGTGACCAAGGCGTAGGCTTAACCTGTCCAAGAACTTTTTGCTGGCAAATAACTACTCAACCTCCAGGTGCTTGCACACCGGGGGCTAGTTTACAAGTTGGCATTAATACACTTGGAGATTCTGAATCGGGTATTTGGAGTAGCAATGGCTGCGGTACCGACCCTGTTGTAAATTTTTTAGCAGCACTTGCTTGTTGCGCGCAACCAATCATTACTACCACTAATGCTTCGTGTGGTTTAAATGATGGAGAAATAGCAGCCACCGGTCAAGGCTCGGCTCCGTGGGATTATGTTTGGGCAAATTCAGTAGGAACTGTTATTGCTACACATAACAATGTGAATGGGACAGATTCAATTGGAAGTTTAGCAGCAGGAAATTATTCATTGACGGTTACTGATAATCTCGGTTGCTCGGTTGCTGTTTCAATTACTGTAAACGGAGTAGCTACAGCCACTGCGGTAGCCGCTAATTCAGGACCATTTTGTGCGGGGCAAACTATTGCGCTAACTTCTTCGAATGGTGGAACAGGTTATAGTTGGAATGGCCCCGGTGGTTATACATCAACCGCACAAAACCCTACGCTTGCCGGTGCTACCGGAGTTATGGCAGGAAATTATTCTGTAACCGTTACTTACGGTCCGGGTTGTACAGCAACAGATGTAACTAATGTGGTAGTAAATGCAGTGCCTGTGCCTGCCATTGCGCCTGTTACAGTTTCTATTTGCAATGGCGCAAGTGCAACGCTTACTGCTAGTGGAGGAAATACTTATGCCTGGAGTAATTTGGCTAATACAGCGGCTGTAACGGTTTCGCCTGTTCTTACAACAAGCTATTCGGTTACAGTAACCGATGCTAATTTTTGTACCGCAAGTATGTCGCGAACAGTTACAGTTAATTCACTTCCAACGGCAATTATTAATCCTGCTGTAGTAGCTATTTGTAATGGAGCTAGTGCCACCCTCACCGCAAGTGGAGGCACTTCTTATTTGTGGAGCAATGCGGGTAACACTGCAGCAATTTCTGTTTCGCCAATTATTACAACTTCTTATACGGTTACTGTTACAGATGCTAATACTTGCACTGCAACAGCCACACGAACAGTAACGGTAAATCCACTTCCAATACCAGTAATAAATCCTGCTGTTGTTGCTATTTGCAATGGTGCAAGTGCAACGCTTACAGCGAGTGGAGGAACTAGTTATTTGTGGAGCAATGCGGGTAACACTGCGGCAATTACTGTTTCTCCTGCAATTACAACTTCATACACCGTAACTGTTACAGATGTAAATACATGTACTGCCACGGCCACAAGAACAGTAACGGTAAATACACTTCCAACAGCAATTATAAATCCTGCTGTAGTTGCAATTTGCAATGGAGCAAGCACAACATTAACAGCAAGCGGAGGCACTTCTTATTTATGGAGTAACGCGGCAAACACAGCAGCAATTACTGTTTCGCCAATTATTACCACCACGTATGATGTAACAGTGACAGATGCAAATGCATGCACAGGAAACACGAGCAGAACAGTTACCGTAAATACCCTTCCAACAGCAATAATAAATCCTGCAGTTGTTGCCATTTGCAATGGTGCTAGTGCAACATTAACTGCAAGTGGTGGAACAAGTTATTTGTGGAGTAATGCGGCTAACACAGCAGCAATTTCGGTTTCGCCAGTTACTACAAGTTCATATACTGTAACAGTAACCGATGCTAATACATGTACCGCTACAGCTACAAGAACAGTAACAGTAAATTCACTTCCAACAGCCATAATAAACCCTGCGGTTGTAGCCATTTGCAATGGAGCAAGTGCTACACTCACTGCAAGTGGAGGCACAAATTATTTATGGAGCAATGCGGGTAACACTGCTGCAATTACTGTTTCACCTGTTATTACAACTTCTTATACTGTTACCGTAACAGATGCAAATACTTGCACAGCCACAGCTATCAGAACGGTAACTGTAAATACACTTCCAACAGCAGTTATTAATCCTGCAGTAGTGGCCATTTGTAATGGAGCAAGTACAACACTTACAGCAAGCGGAGGAACTTCTTACTTGTGGAGCGATGCTTCGATTACTGCGACAATTACCGTTTCGCCAATCGCAACTACTACCTATGATGTTACAGTGACTGATGCCAATGCTTGCATAGGTACAACCAGCAGAATAGTTACTGTAAATCCACTTCCAATTCCAATTATTAATCCAGCGGCCATTGCCATTTGCAACGGTGCAAGCGTAACTATAACTGCTGGTGGCGGAACAAATTATTTGTGGAGTAATGCTGCAATTACTGCAGCCATTTCTGTTTCTCCAATCACTACCACCACTTATGATGTTACGGTGACCGATGCAAATTTATGTACGGCAACTACCAGTAGCACTGTAACGGTAAACCAATTACCAACTGCGATAATTAACCCTTCAACATCCACTATTTGCAATGGAACAAGTGCTACTTTAACTGCAAGCGGAGGAACTACTTATTTATGGAGCGATGCTTCTTTAACGGCAGCTATCACTGTTTCGCCAATAGGAACTTTCAGTTATAGTGTTACGGTAACCGATGTAAATAACTGTACCGCTACAGCAAGCAGAACAGTAACTGTTATACCTACTATGATACTTGTTACCGCTGTGACCGATGTTGCTTGCAATGGAGGGAACACTGGGGCCATAGATTTAACTGCGAACAGCGGACAATCGCCATATACTTTTTTATGGAACGATGCGGTACTTACCGAAGACAGAAACAATATTCCTGCTGCTAATTATTTGGTTACGGTAACTGATAACGCAGGATGCACTGCTACAACAGCAGCTATTATTTCAGAACCTACAGTTTTAATTTTTACAGAAACACATACAAATGTTTTGTGCAATGGCGGAAGCAGTGGTTCTATTGATGTAACAGCAAACGGAGGAACTTCGCCTTATACTTATTTATGGAGCGATGCTGTAGTTTCTGAAGACAGAAATAATATTCCCACGGGAAATTATTCGGTTACTATTTCAGATAATCAATTGTGTACTGCAGCAATCGCTGTAAATATTTCTGAACCAACCGCACTTGCAATTTCTGAAACACATGTGGATGTGCCATGCGGATTGGTGAATGCAGGAAGCATTGACATAACTGTGAGTGGAGCTACTTTGCCTTACACTTATTTATGGAACGATGGCGTAATTACTCAGGACAGAACAAATATTCCGGTAGGAAATTATTCGATAACCGCAACCGACAACAATGCTTGCTCTATTTCTCTTTCTGCTACAGTTTCAAGTTTGGCGGGCTTAGTAATTTCTGAAACACATGCTGATGCAACATGCAATGCGGGCAATAGCGGAACTATTGATGTTACACTCGTGGGCAATGCACCACCGTTTACCTATCTATGGAACGATGGTATTGCAACGCAGGATAGAACAAATCTTTTAGCCGGTGTTTATTCGGTTACTGCAACAGATGTGAACACGTGTATCATTACTTTATCGGTCACCATCAACCAGCCTTCGGCATTAGTGGTAACCGAAACCCATACCAATGCTTTATGCAATGGCGGAAGCAGTGGCACCATAGATGTTACAGCTACGGCTGCTACACCGCCTTATACTTATTTATGGAACGATGGTATAACAACCGAAGACAGAAATAATATTGCAGCAGGAAATTATTCGGTAACGGTACGCGATTTGAATTTGTGTTCGGCTTCTATTACTCTAAATATTTCGGAGCCAACTGCACTTGTAGTTACTGAAACACATTTAGCTGCTTTGTGCTTTGGTGCTGCCAGTGGTTCAATCGATATTACTGCTTCGTCTGCTACACCACCTTATACTTATTTGTGGAACGATGCTATTACTGCTGAAGACAGAACAAACATTGCTGCTGGAAATTATTCGGTAGTCGTAAATGATTTTAATTCTTGCATTACTTCTATAGCTATTTCTATTTCGCAACCTACTGCTGTAACAGTAAATGAAACGCACACTAATGCGTTATGCAACGGAGCAAGTGATGGCTCTATTAATATTACGAGTGCCGGTGGAACTCCTGGTTACATTTATTTATGGAACGATGCAGTTATTACTGAAGACAGAACAAATATTTCGGCTGGAAATTATTCGGTGGTAGTGAATGATTTAAATAGTTGCACGGCAACCTTATCAATTGTTATTTCAGAACCGGCTGTGCTTACCGCTGTTGAAATGCACTCGAATGCAAGTTGTTTGGGTTATACCGATGCTGTGATTCTCATTACCGTTTCGGGCGGAACTTCACCATATAGTTATTTGTGGGATGACGGAACAGTTAACCTCAACCGAAATAATTTAAGTGCAGGAGCATACTCCATAACTGTAACCGATAATAATTCGTGCACCACCTCCACTACAGCAATAGTTAGTGAACCTGCCGGTATGGCGTTGAGTTCTTCTTTCAACCACCCTACTTGCGAAACCAATAATTTTGACGGAAGTATTTTATTAAATGTAACAGGCGGCTCGCTTCCTTATCACTTTGATTGGTCGAATGGTTCGGTGCAAAGTAATTTGCTGAGTGTGGCTCCGGGAAATTATTCAGTTACAGTGAGCGATGCAAATAACTGTACCATTGGTTCTACTTTTTCACTTGCTTACATTTATGATTTTACGGTTCAGGCTACTCCAATGGCAACTATTAATATTGGAGAAAGCACTACGCTTGGTTATACGCTTAACGGCAACGCAGGAAATTATGTGAGTGTTTGGTCACCTGCATCTACGCTTAGTTGTGCTGATTGTGTTTCTCCAATTTCGGCTCCTAACGTTACTACACTGTATCAAATTGAAATTAGAAATGATGTGGGTTGTGTGGCGAGCGATACGGTTACCGTTTTAGTCATTCCCGATTATTCCATTTTTGTTCCTAATGCTTTTACTCCAAACAACGATGGCAACAATGATGTGTTTCGTTTGTTTGGAAATATTAAAACCATCTCTTACCTCGACATTCAAGTTTTTAATCGCATAGGCGAAAAGGTTTTTGAATCGCAAGACCATAATTTTGGTTGGGACGGAACTTACAAAGGTGTATTACAAAATCCTTCGGTATTTATCTGGCAAATGAAACTCGCTTTTATTGATGGGCACCGCGAAGAATTAAGAAAAGGTTCCGTGACCTTAATGCGATAAACCGGTTTTGCAACTGCTGAAACAAGTTGGCTACTTTTAGTTGGATACATTCGGCACTTATGAAAAGAGGAATCCTCTACATTTTACTTTCCTGTTTGATACATCAAACTTATTCGCAAACATTAGCCACGCAACGTTGCACCGCTTTTGAAAAAGGAATGAATCTTTCTAATTGGCTGGAGGCTGCATGGCAACCAAATTGGCCTACCTCCAATGGTTATTCAAAAGCTGATTTACAAAAAATGAAAGATGCAGGAATAAAATCATTGCGACTTCCCATTTGCTTTGCACGCGTTGTTGATTCTATTGCTCCTTATTTTGTAGATACCAATCATGTTCTCTTTTCGCGCATTGATTCTGTTATACAATGGGCCAACGAATTGCAAATGAATGTGATCATTGATAACCATCACGAATGGTCTTTTACCAACGAACGGTGGCGAGTAAATCGTGAACGCTTTGCGCATTTGTGGGCAGTGGTTGCCGCTAAATATAAATACCTAGACCCCAATCGTTACACCTTTGAATTGTTGAATGAGCCGCCTTTATTCTTTGCGCTCGATTCGCTAAATAATGTTTTTAACGATGCCATTGATTCTATTCGTCAACACAGTACTTCGCATACCATCATCGTTACGCCAAACGCATCAAGTTTAGGAATTGCTTACAACACTAACTACACTCCTCTGCCCGATACTAATTTGATTTACACCTGGCATTGCTACGACCCTGTTGATTTTACCCATCAGGGTTTTACCTGGACAAATCCGGTTTTCCCTACCGGCACACCCTTCCCAATTATTCCTACCAGTTTTTATGAATCAATTTTATACGAAGGCATTACCCGCCTTAATCATTGGCGCGATACGTTCAATCGTCCGGTTTTTTTAGGCGAGTTTGGTGTGGGAGAATTTGCCGATGATGCCAGCCGCTGCAACTGGATGGAGTACATGGGACACCAATTAGATTCTACACATACTTCCTGGTTTTATTGGGACTGGCGTTGGGATTTTAGCCTATTCAATTCACACGTAGTTTCTGCCGATAGTGTAATTCCTTGCTTTGCTCATGCGCTGCATTTGTATGGCGATACTGTTTTTAGTTCAATGAAACAAGAACAAAGTTTAGTTCCGTTTAACGCGAATGTTTATCCAACTATTATTTGTACTGGAAACAGTTTTCACATTTCAGTTGAAGGAGTTTCGAATTTTAATTGCAAAATATTTGATAGCACCGGCCGATTAGTGCAACAACAAAATTTTACGCAAAGCGAAACCAACGTTTCGTTTCCCTATGAATGTGGAATTTATTTTGTGCAAGTAATGGCAGATAATAAAATGGTGGTAAAAAAATTAGTGGTGGATTAATGCTCCGTAATTTTATTTGCTACGAGCGTGCTTTTGAATTCAGGTTTTTTTCTAGCTCCAAACAACTGTTCAAAAGCGTACGCTATTCCCAATAATTTAGGTTCGCTGTAAGCTTCCGAAAAAAACGAAACACCTACGGGCAAGTCGTAAACAAAACCAGCCGGAACAGTAATGTGAGGATAACCCGCCATTGCCGCAGGAGCCGAAAAACTAATATCGCCCCAGTGGTCGCCATAAATTAAATCGGTAGTGCAAGCCGGACCCGAAGTAAGGCCCATAATAGCATCCAAATTATTTTTGCTCATTACTTCATCAATAATTTTGCGCGAATTGTCGCGGCTGAGCGATAACGCATTTAGGTAAACATCTGTTTTTAGACCATCTGTTTTTTCTGCATTCTCAAAAATTTCTTGTTGAAAGAAAGGCATCATTACGTTTTCTTCTTTTTTGTTGAAGGCAATCAAATCGGCCAGCGTTTTAATTTTTGCATTGCTTTTAGAAAGATACTTGTTCAAGCCATCTTTGAACTCGCACAACAACACTTCCAATTCTGCATCACCTAATTTGCTTAGTGGTTCCAAGATTTGAATTTCAACCACCACCGCTTCTGCGCTCTTTAGTTGTTGAATAATTTTGTGAAAGAGCAAATTCAGTTTTGTGTTTTTGCTTGACCAAACCGCTTCTACTCCTATTCGTTTTCCTTTCAATAAACCTGCCTGCAAAAATTTAGTGTAATCGGAAAATGTTTTTCCCTTACTTAATGCTGATGCATTATCGTTCTCATCTATGCCAGTTATTACCCCTAATAAAATGGCAGCATCTTTTACGGTGCGTGCAATTGGGCCGGCTGTATCTTGCGTTTCTGAAATTGGAATGATTCCCGTTCTGCTTATTAAGCCCACAGTAGGTTTTAATCCTACCACACCATTAACCGAAGCCGGTGCCACAATGGAACCATCCGTTTCGGTTCCTATAGCTACTGCACAAAGATTAGCCGATACCGCTACTGCAGAACCGGAACTTGAGCCGCAAGGATTTCTATCGAGGATATAAGGATTTTTTGTTTGTCCGCCTCGGCTGCTCCAACCAGAAGATGAATTTTCTGAACGAATATTTGCCCACTCGCTCAAATTTGTTTTACCCAATATAACTGCACCTGCTTGGCGCAATTGCTTTACCAGAAAAGCATCTTGCGCTGGTTTATTGCCATCCAATGCTAATGAACCCGCAGTGGTGTTCATATTTTCTACATCCATATTATCTTTTATCAAAACCGGAATTCCATGCAACAGGCCTCGTGTAGTACCGCTTTTTCTTTCTTCATCTAGAATAGTCGCTTCCTTTATGGCTGTAGGATTAATTTCAATCACCGACTTTAAAGCGATTCCGTTTTTATCAATGCCATCAATGCGTTTCAAATAAATTTCTGCAAGCTGCAAAGCGGTTAATTTACCCGAGCTCATTTTTTGCTGCAGTTCATCTATAGTAATTTCATTCAACTCAAATTCGTCAACATAATTTTGCATGTTCTGTTTGTTTGCTTCGCCAGCCGATAATTTAGTAAATGATTCTATTGACAAAGTGCCGGCTACCAAGCCAAGCAGAGAACCGTTTGAAATGAATTTTTTCCGTTTCATAAAAAATAAATTGGTGAATAAATGTGAGCGGTGGCTGTAATTCAATGATAGAAAATTATTCACGCACATCTAGGATTATAATCCCATTGCATCACCAGAAAATTATCGGGTTGCAAACCAAAATCAAGTGCAGCGGCCAGCCATTTAGTTTTTGTTTCGCTTAATAAATCTTTGTTGTTTCTTTTTGCTTGCGCAAAAAGTATTTCGCCATTCTTCCAAGCCAACACATCCCAGCAGCCTTCGTAAGAATGACTGTTCAACTTTGCTATTCCGTTAAGCAACGCGTTAATTTTTAGTTCTGCGATAGGTTCATGCTTTTGGTTTTCATACTTCTCATCTTTCCATTCTGCAATTAAAACGGGTGGTTTATTTCTTCGGTTATAGTTTAGTAGCCATCGCGCTTGCCAACCGTCATCTATCAATTGTTTTAGCAAAGCAAGTTCGGCAAACATGGGTTTGTCGTCAACCGAAACAATCACTTTACCACCAAAACTTTCTTTCAGCGGTATGCCTTTCCATTTTTGAAACTGCACTACACATTTAGGAATTTCAATTTCGCTTTCGCTTAATTGGAAGATTTCGGCATAGGCAGGATTTAAAAACGTTGGATACATATTTTTGAATACCGCAAAGAGAAAAAAAAGAAGCAAGATGAGTTACTGAAAGAAATGCATACAACTTCGTTGATGATTACGCAGATAACAGCTATTGATTTCAAAGATTTAATCCAAAAATCAATGAATTTATCTGCGTAATCATCCGCCAGGTAATGGTTTTGTATTTAAGTGACTAAACCAGAAATGGAAAAGTATCGCCATCTCTTTTATCGACAGCAACCGTAATCTGTGCGAGAGTATTATTTTGGTCGCATGAAAGCCGCTACCGTTAACGAACTAAAGAAAGAGTTGAGTCATCTTTCTGCAAAAGACTTGGTAGAATTATGCAATCGACTGGCACGCTTTAAAAAAGAAAACAAAGAACTGCTCACCTATTTGCTTTTCGAAGCCCACGATGAAGCCGCCTACATTAAAGGCGTAAAGAGCGAAATAGATTTTGGCTTTAGTGAAATACCGAAAGGGAATAGTTTGTATTTAGTAAAGAAAAGTGTTCGCAAAATTTTGCGCAGCACCAATAAATATATTCGATACACCGGTTCTAAAACTGCCGAAGCAGAATTGTTGATTCATTTTGCACTAACCCTAAAGCATTCAGGAATTCCTATTGATAAAAGCACAGCACTCACCAATTTGTATCAAACGCAATTGAAAAAAATAAATAAAACGATACTCACCTTTCACGAAGATTTGCAACATGATTATCGTTCGGCCTTAGCCAGCTAATTATATCAGGCAAGGGGATAGCTACCTAAATGAAATTCTACTTATCCTTTTTCTTAAAATCTCCGCGCTTCCAGGCTCTAATGAATTCGGCCCAAGCCAGCGGATTGAAAATATTTTGTGGCGGTGTTTGACCGTAGTAATAAGTTTTTGCCGAAGTATTTCTAAGCGCAATACTGCTGGCTTCTCCCCCATCCATTTCTAAACGTTCGCCTAATTCAGCTAAACGCTCTCTATCCATGTTCTTTTTTGCACGCTGCAAATCATCATCGGGCAAATGTAAATCAATAAAGGCCCGAGGGAATTGTTCGCGCCCGCCCCAAGGATAAATAATAGTACTAGGCAAATAGGTTTCGCTCTTAGTCATTATTTGAATGACAGAAAATTTTTCAAGTTCCAACCGGGCAGGAATTACATATCTAACAGGTGTAAATCCTACACAAGTAAAATAAAGTGTGTCGGCTTCATGAGCAGCAAAAGAGAAAAAGCCATCGGGTCCTGCTGTGGCTACTCTTCCGCGATTGAGAATGGTAATGTGCGCGAACGGAACGCCCATTAAACTATCTGCTGTAAGTGTGTATCCCGAAAACTGAATTAGTCTTTCTTGTTTTTGCGAAAAGCAAATATTGAAAACCGTCAGACTAATGATAATAGTTAGAGTTATTTTTTTCACGTAGCGAATTTATGAATCAAGAACTCTTTTGTATCGAAATATTGTTTGCGCCTGTAAATGATTGAGAATAATTAACAGCGACAAAAAAAACAAAACCCGCTGACTCACGGAGTCAGGCGGGTTTGTGAATGACAAAACCAAAAAGGTTAAGCCACTTTCAATCTTGTGAAAGGCTCCATTTCAATAGCCTTGTCCATTTTCTTTATCCCAAAATCAGTATACAGTTCTTCCATACTGTAGTTTTCTTCCTTCATAAATTTGGGAATGGCGTAAGCAATGCGTTCGAGTATGTTGTTTATGTCTTGCAACGAATGGTGGCGTGTAAGGGTAATGCGCATACCCGAATTTTTCATTGGCACCGTAGGAAACATCATGTGATTACTGAAGTACCCTTCGTTTTGCAAAAACTTACAAGTTTTGTAACCAACTTCTTGTTTTCCGGTTCCTATGTAAAAGATAGGAGTGAGTTCATCATTGATAAGAGGAATATTGTACTTAGCGGCAGTTTGCGTAAAGAAAAACATGCGCTCATACAAATCATCTTGCAGCGTTTCAATCTCATTGCTTAGGTGAATCTTTGCCGAGGCAATACTTGCACCCAACACAGCGGGTTGAATGGGTCCCGAAAAAATACTTGAACTACCGCAATGCTGAATCAACCGTTTCTGCTCTTCATTGTAGAAAGCTAATACACCACCATTACTTCCAAATCCTTTTGCTAGTGATGAAGTAACAATCATGCGCGGGTGAAAAGGCATTTGACTTAAAGCATATCCTCTACCGTGTTTGCCCGTCCAACTCATGCCGTGTGCATCATCTACATACAAGTGAAACTCTTCGTACTTATTTAAAAAATCGTTGAGCACACCAAAGGGAGCGGTGTCGCCATAGATGGAGTAAATACTATCGCACATATACCATACGCGTTTGTGATTCTGTCGCAAAATCTGAATGCACGTTTCCAAATGCTCCATATTATTGTGCTTCACAATTTCAGTGTACACACCTTCCGGTTTCACCATTTGAACAGCGTTTTTCACGCTGTTATGAACTTGTTGGTCCATAATTATGGCATCATTCTCATCCATAATAGTTGGGATAGTACTGATGTGACCTAACGAAGTTGTTGGTGCCAAATAAACAGGCTTGCCCATAATTTGCGCAAGCAATTCTTCCAGTTCATCATACAGCTTTAAGGAACAGGAAGTTCGCGAGGTGGAAAATTGTGTTCCGTACCGCTGCACGGCTTCGATTGCTGCAGCTTTCATTTTTTCGTTTGTTTCCAAACCCATGTAACTGCATGAGCTAAAATAAATGTAGTCCTTCCCTTTTACCCTAAGGTGTTTGCCATCGAATTCATCAAGTTCGTTGACTAAGTGGAGAAGACCGAGTTCGCGCCCTTGTGAGGCGATCTTGTTGATAATTTCTGCAAATTCTTTTTTCATAGTCAGGGGGATTTTAGGACAGCAAAAGACAAGGAATAAAATTAGACTTCCATCATCGAAAAATCTGTTTGTTACAAACACTTTCTTGTGTTGTGTGAAATATAGAGTGGACAGTGAATCTTTTTGCCTGTGTAGTGGTTTACATAGTACAGTTTAGCTAGTGCACGGTGCAAAAAGAATTGAGGGAATACTCATGAACGGATTCATTGCTCGTATTTTTGAGTTACTAAAAATGAAACTCCTTATTCCATTGTGGTGAAGAAAATTTTGAATCTTTTTACGGCAACATCCTATTGGAAGGAAAAAATGATTTCTGCCCTTGCGCTCACCATGTATGTGGCAGGCAACATTATTGAATACTGTTTTACCGATACCAAAGAACACGACCCGCCTGCTATTTGGGCAACTGCTATTGTCCTTTGCATTTTAGTGATTGTTGTTTCGGCTACTAAATGGAAAAGATTTACGCCCGATTTTTTTAAAGCCGTGGTGGTTATTATAAACGCTCATGTGATTTATGTGTACGGTACTAAAACCGGTTCTACCACCGAGGAGCAAGCTTTTTATCTCATGTTTAGCTATGCTGTTTTCATTGTTACCAGTCAAATGGTAGATAACCGTAAGCAATTGATTTTATACACGCTTCTTGAAGTAGGGTTTTATGTTGGTATTGTGTTGTTGTTTTTAAATAATCACCCTATGCTGCTAGACCCTTTGCAGCAGTTGATGTTTTCCTTGGTGTTAGTTGGAAATTTTTTGGTGGGCACACAACGGCTTCAACTAACACAAGTGAGCGGAGGAAGCAGTCTTCAATTTAAATCGTTAAGTGAAAACGCACGCGATATTCAAAGCGTTATCAATTTGCAACTCGATTTTATTTATCTCAATCCAGCGGTGCTCGATATTTCGGGATATACCTTTGCCGAATTGCAGGGTAAGAATTTTTTAAGCATGGTGGCCGATTTGGATAAAGAATCCGTTTCATTGGTCATAAACCAACTCAAAGAGCAAGAAGAAGGAAGGCAAAGTGTGGAATACAGAATTAATGTGAAGGGTGGCAACCACCTTTGGGTAGAAAGTATTTTCAGTTTGTTTAAACCAGATCCTAACTCAAACACAAAATTAATTTTTACAGAAACGCGTGATATTGAAACACGTAAAATGTTGGAAGCCGAAATTCAACAGCAAATGAAGGTGGAAGAAATGTTGATTAAGCACTCTAACCAATTCATTAATGTGGAGCGCTCAGAAATTCAGCAAAACATTGATACTGCATTGGGTGAGTTTGGTGGTATGCTAAAAGCTGAAGGTGTTTTGGTTTATCGTATGCACGGAAAACTGCAGGATGAGTTTCGTTCAACCAACCAATGGTTTTCAAAACCCGAAGAGAAATTGAATTCGCAATTCAATTTGGTGGTAAAAATTAATCAACAATTATTAGTGTTTTTAAGAAGCATGCGAGGCAGTCAGTCATCGCACGGTAATTTTATTCCAACTCCTCAGCTTCATCAAATACAAATAATACCAAACGAAACACTGAGCGGCAAAATGTTTTATCTCATTCCGTTGCAGAGTGGAAACATTGTGAACGGATTCGTCATTTTCATTTTCGATGAAAATATAAACCACATTCAGCGCAGCTTCTTTGGTTTGGTGGGTAACATGATTGCCAGTGCTTTCTCGCGCCTTCGTACCGAAATGAAATTGCATGAGTTGCAATTAACCAACGAATTTATCCTGCGCGCCTTACCCGATTGGTTGTATATCGTCAATAAAAAATCGCAGTTCTCTGGCAGTAATAATTACTCTTCACTTGAGCCTTATATACCAGATTATGATTTGATGGGCAAAACTTTTCAGGAAGTTTTACCTGCCGAAACAGCTCAACTTTTTGCTAATGCTCTTGACTTTGTTATTGATAACGATATGCCTTCGGGTTTCGAATTTTATGATACCACTATCAAGAAGGATAAATATTTCAAGGTAATTATAGCTCCGTTTAAGGCAAACGAATACCTCGTTATCATGAGAGATATTACTGACTTGAAGGAGGCACAAAATGAAATTGCAAACAAGGCGCGCAAACTTGAACTTTCGAATAAAGAGTTGGAAGAGTTTGCTTATGTGGTTAGTCACGACTTGAAACAACCTACAAAAACTATTGTATCGTATTTACAATTGCTTAAGAAAAAACATGCTGCTGTACTTACTCCAGAAGCAAACGAGTTTATTGATTATTCTATTGAAGGCGCAAATAAAATGACAGTGCTTATTGGCGATATTCTCAACTACGCGCGTATGGAACAGGATTTAGTTATTAATCCTGATGTTGATTTCAATATTCTGGTTCAAAAAGTTTGTGGTGTATTAAAAGATCACCTCGATAAAAACAGCGCTACAGTTACCGTAGCTGATTTACCAAAAGTTTCGTGTAACGAAGTAATGATAGGGGAGATATTCCAAAACCTTCTCGAGAACGGTATTAAATACAACATGAGCGAAAAGAAAACAGCTGACATCAGTGTGATTGAGCATCCTACTGAATGGGAGTTTCTAATAAAAGATAACGGAATTGGGTTCGACCAAAAAGATGCTAATGATATTTTCAAAATCTTCAAACGCTTACCCACTGAACAGGAATTTCAAGGAACCGGAATTGGTTTAGGTATTTGCAAGAAAGTAATGGATAAACATGCCGGTAGAATATGGGCTATATCTGAAAAAGGAAAAGGAAGTACGTTCCATTTTACCTTGCCTAAGAAAGCAGTGAGTTGATATTTTTCGGAACCTACTACTTCATCTGCTCTCGCTGCTCAGTTACCTTCTCGTTATTGATGTAGGTATCAAAATCCATTTCCTTATCGAGTACTCCTTTAGGAAAAATTTCAATAACACGATTGGCAATCGTTTCAACCAATTCATGATCGCGCGAGGAAAAAAGAATGGTACCACGAAAATCATTCATGCCATTATTAAGGGCAGTTATAGATTCAAGGTCTAAGTGGTTGGTAGGTTCATCAAAAAGTAAAACATTAGCGCGCATGAGCATCATACGACTAAACATACATCGCATTTTTTCGCCTCCCGATAAAACGTTGCATTGTTTCAACACTTCTTCACCGCTAAACAACATTCGGCCCAGGAAAGAACGGATATACGTTTCATCTTTTTCTTCGGGTGAGTATTGGCGTAACCAATCAATTAAGTTTTCATTGATGCCTTCAAAAAATGGCGCGTTATCATTGGGTATACTTGCTTGCGTAGTAGTTACTCCCCATTGAATACTTCCTTTGTAATCCTTATCGGCTCCCGATAAAATATTATGAAATGCAGAAAGTGCCACACTGTTTTTTCCAAGTATGGCAATCTTATCTCCTTTCTTTACCGTAAAGTTCACATTGCTGAAATACAGTTCGCCATTTACTGTTTTCGATAAATTCTTTACCTCTAAGATTTCATTGCCTGCTTCACGCAAAAATTGATTAAACACAATGCCCGGATATTTTCGACTGGATGGTTTAATATCTTCCAGATTAATTTTATCCAACGCTTTTTTTCTACTGGTTGCCTGACGACTCTTCGATGCATTAGCCGAAAATCTTCGAATAAAATCCTGCAACTCTTTAATGCGGTCCTCCGCTTTTTTATTCGCATCAGCTTTTTGTCGCGATACCAATTGCGAACTCTGATACCAGAACGAATAATTACCGCTGTAAATCGTCATCTTGCTAAAATCAATATCTACTATGTTAGTGCTAACAGCATCAAGAAAGTGACGGTCGTGACTCACCACTAAAATAATTCCCTGATAATCGGCTAAAAAATCTTCGAGCCAGTTGATGGTATGCACATCAAGATTATTGGTAGGCTCATCTAAAAACAAAATATCAGGATTGCCAAAAAGTGCTTGAGCCAAAAGAATTCGCACTTTCTGATTGCCATCTAAATCCTTCATCAGTTTTTGATGAACGTCTTCTTTAATTCCTAAATGGCTAAGCAATTCACCTGCTGAACTCTCTGCATTCCAACCATCCATTTCGTTGAAAATATTTTCCAATTCACCTGCACGGTTGCCATCTTCCTCTGTAAAATCTGCTTTGGCATAAAGCGTTTCTTTTTCCTGCATAATTGCCCACAGGGTTTTATGCCCCATAAGCACGGTAGTCATTACCGGTATTTCATCAAACTCAAACTGGTTTTGTTTCAGCGAAGCCACCCGCATTCCTTTGCCAAATGCCACGGAACCGGTAGTAGGGTCCACATCGCCATGCAAAATTTTTAGAAAAGTAGATTTACCAGCACCATTGGCACCAATAATACCATAGCAGTTGCCAGTGGTAAACATCAGATTTACATCTTCAAACAAAACACGCTTTCCGTAGCGCAGCGATAGGTTATTGACGGTTATCATGGTTGACAGTTAGAAGTTCGCAGTAAATACTGTATTGATATTTCTATAAACAGCGAACTTGTTTTTTAAGAGGCGCGAATGTAAAATTTTGAAAGGAAAATTAGCGCAGATGAGCGCGAAAGGATTTGATTAATTATGTCCCGCAATTTTCATACGAATACGGAAGCCCGATTCGGGACCTGTTTGCCAATCGCGCAACACATTTCCTTTTTCAAGATGTTCCCATTCCTGATAAATCATGCCGGTGTGCAAGGCATAAACTTCTTTGCGAAGTACTTTCTCTAAAAGATTTGAATCATTTACTTCCGAAACAGTTAGGGTGCGATCGAAACTAAAACTACCATACATACGCGGATAGTTAACCTCGGTGTATTTATAATCCCAGTTTTGAAAAAGTTGGTAAGGAGTGGTAGTGGGTAAATACGAATTACCATTCCAGGAATCGCCATAACGTGGAGGGAAAATAAGTTTTACAAACTTGAGGTCGAGTTCTGTTTTTTCAAAAGCGGTGGGTGTTCGCTTCACTAACCATCTGCGGTCGAATGACCAGGCAGCATTACTATCTGCTCTACGATACAAATCGAGTTGATAGCAAAGTTGATTCAGGTTATCGTAAGTGGTATCGCCAATTTCTTCCTTCAATTGATAGCGCGCAGTGTCGCGCGTGTAAACGGGATTGGCGTAGTGATAGGTAATGGAATCTACATCGTAAATTACGTAGTGACCGGAATCAAGCGGTGCATATTCAGTGAGATAGTCGATGGTGTAATCATCTTTTTTGTCTTTGCAGGAAAAGAGAGAGAGACAATAGACAATAGACGATAGACAACAGATGAAAGGCAAAATGCCTTTTATTGATTTGTTCATTTAATATCGAAATTAGAAAAGATTATTCCTCCTCCAATCATGTCGTTGCCTTCGTAAAAAACAGCACTTTGACCGGGAGCAATGGCAGAAACCTTTGTAGCAAATTCAACTTTAATTCTACCGTCAATTTGCGAAATAATGCTTTGCTCACCATCGTGTTTATAGCGCACTTTAGTAATAGCTTCCATGGGTTCGCTTATCGTTTCATATTTCTGTAAATTCAGTTTGCCCACCCACATGCCATTGCGGTCGAGTTCTTCTTCTTCACCAAGTGTCACCGTATTTGTATCAGGATTTATTGCGGTAACAAACATTGGTTTGCCGAAAGCCATTCCTAATCCTCTGCGTTGACCAATGGTATAAAACGGATAGCCTTCATGCTTGCCAACTACTTTGCCTTGCGTATCTACAAAATCACCTCCATCTACTTTCTTTTCTAATTCGGGAATTCTGCGTTTGAGAAAACCACGATAATCGTTATCGGGCACAAAACATATTTCATAGCTCTCACTTTTGTTAGCGAGTTCGATATAACCCATGTCGCGTGCCATTTGTTTGATAGCAGGTTTATGAAATTTGCCCACCGGAAAAACAGTTCTGCCCAAACAACGTTGACTAACTCCCCATAGCACATAGCTTTGGTCTTTATTGTTATCTAAACCTTTTGAAATAATGTTACGACCCGCCTCATTACGCAATTGCGCGTAGTGACCTGTGGCAATAAACTCGCAGTCCATCATATCGGCACGCTTTAAAAGGGCTTCCCATTTAATGTGGGTATTACAAAGCACGCAAGGATTTGGTGTGCGCCCCGCCATATATTCATCCACAAAATTATTGATAACGAAATCGCCAAACTCTTCGCGTATATCAATTATGAAATGACTGAAACCCAAATCAACCGCTACCTGACGCGCATCGTTAATCGAATCGAGTGAACAACAACCGGTTTCTTTTTTTGTTCCTCCACTGGTGGCGTAATCCCATGTTTTCATAGTAATACCAACCACTTCGTAACCTTGCTCGTGTAACATAACAGCACTCACCGTGGAATCAATTCCACCGCTCATGGCTACTAATACCTTTCCTTTTTTACTCATACTACCTCCACTTATTTTTTTGGAACAGGGGCGAAGATAATTAAGGCGTCCGGATTGTAATTGATGGGTATGAAATTACTCAATACGAAAGTGTATCGTTCACAAAAACCTTTTGTTGCTTTCAATAATTCCTTTAGCAATGTAAGCAAACATTTTTTTTGCTGTTGTAGGTTTATCAATTACACCCACTAGGTTTTCTAATTCTTCGAGACTAAGTACATTTTTCATTTGTGCCATGCTCTTAAAACAAATTGATTGGAAGGCCATGCTCCATCCGGTAAAAGATCGGCTAGGTGTTTCGTCCTGACTAATCAAACTAACATGCGTATGGCGTTTATCTTTTTTTATTTTTTCAAATAATAGTTGTACCACAACCTTGTCGCCTTCCAAGATTTGTAGAAATTCCTGGTTGTGAAAGAGCAAACATCCGGTAATATTATTTGCCCCATTAAAACGTTATGCTACTTCAAGAATGTCCTCAATATCTTTATCGCTAATTTCTGCAATAGCCATACTGTGGTAGATAAGTTCGAAGGTGCCAGGTGAATTTTCAGTGGGCATTTTGGTAGGTTTAATGTGATTACAAATAAACAAATTAAAAAAAACTCAACAGCTGATATTGGTTATCACCAAATAAGATGTTACGCCCACAACAGCATGAGTTAAAGTATTTTGTAAACACAAAATGCAAGTTGTAATTCTTAACCCATAAGTTACAACACCAAAACTTTTTTAGCGTAAGCCACTTAATTATGCGGAAGCTTTTAGTAAGAATATCAAATTATGTTTCAGATACAGGCATTAACGGTCTGTCGAGTGTTCGTGAAATAAACGATGTGCGCATACTTAATCGCGCCTGGTTTCTCCTGTTGTGTATTCAATCGGCATGTTTGATTTCGCATTTAGCAAACGGTCTTACCACTAAGGCATTTCTAACATCCATATTTTTAGTAGGACTTTTCTTTGTGCGACTAATGTTGCGTTTGGGAAAAATAAATGGGGCCAAAATTATGGCCATATCTGTAATCAATTGGAACACTTTGATGATGGCAATTTTTATGGGAGCACAAACGCATGTTATAGATTTTCTATTACTTACCTCCTTAATGCCTTTGTACTTCTTTGAAATGAAAAGTCGCAAATACATTTTTTGGGGTATAGCAGTGAGTTTAATTCCTTATGCGCTGTTTCATCTTTTTGCACAAGCACTTGTTGGTTATGCCTTGCCAATTGAACAACAATTACAAGTTTATAAAACAACTCCTATAGTGATGTTTTTAAGCTTAGCCGCTTTGTTATTTCTTATCTATCATAAGAATGCGGGCTACGAAACAGATGTATTAAAACAGGAAAAACAATTGCTGGAACAAAAGAAATTATACGAGCGCATACTCGAACAAATTCCAATCGATATTGTGACCTTTGATAAAGACTTGCGCTATTCGTTTATCAATAGTACAGCGGTGCGCGATGCTGAATTACGCCAATGGTTAATAGGAAAAACCAATAAAGAATATGCGGTCGCCCTTGGTTTGGCTATAACCAAAGCTGAAGAGCGAGACCGACTTTTACTAAAAGCATTACAACGCGAAAAACCGGTGAAAGCGGAAGAAACTGTAATAGATAAAGTAGGACAAATTAAACATTCGGTAAAAGGAGCATCGCCTGTGTTTAGCGATAATAAGGACGAGCTATTATGCCTGGTTAGTTACTCTCTTGATATTACAGCCATAAAGGAAGCAGAGTCAAAACTAAAAGGATACGCACATGAATTGAAAAAAAAGAATGATGCACTTCGTCACTTTGTTCATGCCACTTCACACGATTTAAAAACCCCTTTGCGCAACATAGCTTCATTTCTTCAATTGATAGAGCGTAGAAACGTGGAAACGCTGGACGAGAATTCAAAATCTATGATGGGCTATACCATCAAGGCGGTGCGCCATTTAAATAGATTGATTCACGACATCTATCAGTACTCCATTGCCGATGATGACACGCACGAAGTATTTATTGCCGATTTCAATCAGTTGCTGGCGCAGGTTACCAAACAAATGAGCATTACCCTTGCTGATAAAAACGTGAATATTGAAACCGCACATTTACCCATGCTGGAAGTAGCACCCGAACACATGGCTTTGGTATTTAGAAATTTAATAGGCAATGCGGTAAAGTACAATACCTCCATGCGCCCGCAACTCAAAATCAATTACGAAATTACCGATACTGAATACATCTTCAGTTTTGCTGATAATGGTATTGGAATAGATGAACAATATCGCGAACAAATTTTTGAAATGTTTCAACGCTTGCACAACTTAGAAGAGTATGATGGCACCGGAATGGGTTTGGCTATTTGCAACCGCATTGTGGGAAACTACGGTGGAAAAATTTGGGTAGAAAGTAAAAAGGGAGTAGGCTCCACTTTCTACTTTAGCTTAGCAAAAAACATTGTGGAGCCGGAAGTATTAATTCAAAAACATCTTCCGTTCTATAGCGAAATGGAACAAGCCAGTTAGAAATAATTTGTGTTTGAAAGAACGCAATAAAGCGCAAAAAAATTCAGGAAACAGATTTAATGCTTTCCTACCTCCGCTAATTTATATGCTTCAGGTACTGCAAAATCGGCAGGAGTTAACGAAGTAGAAGTAGCCGAAATTAAACTGTAAGCGCTCAGCGTTTTTCCACCGTTATCTTTTGTAATTGATTCCAACGACACACCGGTAATCTTTTGCGCTTTTAAAATATTTAGTATAATACTATTGGCAAAAAAAGAGGCTGCGTTATAAAGTGCGGCATTAAAATCTTTGGTCACCCACATTTCGGTTGTAGAAGAAATAGCATGGGCAATTATTTTTTCGCAATTGATTCCTCCTATCGTTTTAGTTTCACCTGTTCTTTCAATTTTAAAATCGGTAGCCGAATTGCTTGACTTAATACCGGCAACAGGAATAGCGTAATACGTTTTTTGCGCTCCTGCAGGTACCTCTCCTTCGGCATAAGTGAGCAATTGATTGCTGCTGTAATCAGGAATAAACCAGCTCACACTTTTTACTTTATCATCACTAAATTCCATTTTCATTTTGCAGGCAGATTCCGTTACATACCAGGTAACCGTTACAATAGCCTTTACATTAGCATCCGTAAATTTTTGGGTAACTAGCATTCCTTTTTCGGCAAAAGAAATAGAAGCAAATAATAGTAGCGCAAAAAGAGGAACAAACTTATTCATGGTGTATTTTGGTTTTCAATCTTCAACTTTAAATTATAAATCCTATGGCCCTACCTGTCCTTTCACTTGTGCCGAATTATAGGTTCCATCATTTAATCCGGTAAGTACATTGCTATTACGTTTAATAGCCCAACCTGCCGGCTCACTAACGGGTCCATAATAAGGAAGTATACCTCCCGGTATAGGAATTTGAATACAAATATTTCCGATGATTGGAATATTTACACAAACCTCCAGCGACACATCTAAATAACCCGGAGTTCCTGTGGTGGTGAACGGACCACCATCGCCACCATGTGCCGAAGGAGTAATATTAATAGTGGCAATGCTGATAGGAATACTGATAGGATAATTTGCCTGAGGACCTAAACCCGGCACAGAGCCTATGCAACAAGTAGCATCGCCACCCGGTTGAAACAGACCAATATTTATTCCTCCTCCTCCATTAATCAAACCGCCTTTACCCGATTCGGAACCTCCGCCACCACAAAAACCAAAACCAATAGTGATAGGTCCTATGATAGGAATATTTGGTGTTCCTATAGCTAAATCAACTGAACCGCCTCCGCTTCCTCCGCCATAAATAGCTCCGTGATTTTGAAGTATAGTGCGCGTAGTAAGGTTCGCCGCGTTACCACCATAATGACCTGCTTCGCCACCCGCTACAAAAAATCCTCCGTTAAAAGTAACACCTCCTCCATCTCCTCCCCTGCCAAGAATATCGCCATTGTTTACAAGACATACTAATGAATTAGGGTCAAGATTACCTGTTGTGTATGAAGGCACCGCATGGTCGGTCGATTTTACTTCTACCGAACTATTAATTTCCAATACGATAAACTGCGAAGAACCCGAAGGCAAACCATTGACCACTTGTAAATCGTAATTCAGCTGATCGGTTGGAATGGTGTATAGCAAAGGCGGACGAATGTAGACCTGGTAACTAACAAAGTGAATTACATCTCCACACAGTGCCTGAACGACTATGGGATAATTTCCACCTACTGCCGCGCACCAATCGGCCTTCACTACAATTTGTACACTACCTGCTGAATCGATAGTAGAATTACCATTGAAATATGCCGTAATGCCTGCGGGCATAGAAGAAAGTGCAATAAGCGTGATTTGTTGATTGCCATGAGTCTGTAATACAGTAACTGTTGAAAAAACAGAATCGTTCACCGTTCGGTCGAGCGTATCGGTAGCGTCATCAATACTCAAGGTAAAAGCACATTCGTAACAGTTTTTCTCCCACACTTTTAACCAGCAATCCCCGTTCCAATATTCAATGGTACTATCCTGCGTATTGAAAATGGTCAGGCCTTTTAATGGATTGAAAATAGAATCGCGCTGTATAGTGGTTAGTCGCGAAAGACCCAATCCTTTATTTGTAGATTCCAATTGCAGCACGGCACTTGAATCGGGAATTAGAATATTAATACCCACCTGTGCATGGCTTATTACCAATAAAACAAAAACAAAAACTGTAAGGGTTACTATTTTCTTCATGAAATATTAATTATTGGAGAGCCCAAAAATATATTTTTAAATGAAGCAAAAGTAGAAGAAGGATGGGCTGAAATAATATGAATGAAAGAGTTGGTTACAAAAAACCATCGGGAAGCAACACTATTCCCTTCATCCATATATCAAGTAATGCGAGTTATGAATTCTGTATTACAACCTTGCCCAAATCTTATTTTCCCTTTCACATCGGTCTTCACATCATGCAACTTAATTTTGCTTTTATACTTCTTTACAGCAAATTCACGCTTCCATAAAATATGGCTAAGAAAAAACCTGAACTAGTGATGAACAAATTTTACGCGCTTTTATTTGTAACCATTTATTTTTTCTTTTCTGGTTCAGCTCAAATAGCGGTTACCGCTAATAGCAACGGAAATGCCCTGGCGCAATACTCAGTTTGGGAATGAGTACGGGCATTGTACTTACTTCTGGTAGTGTAGATTCTATTTCAGGTCCAAACGATTTAAGTTATTCAGGGGCAAACTTAGGAACACCGGGAGATGCAGATTTGGAAAGTTTAACTTCCAGTACTACGCACGATGCCTGCACACTTGAATTTGACATGCAGGTGTTAAGCGACAGCGTAGAGTTCAAATATATTTTCGGCTCTGATGAATATCCAGAGTATGTCTGCTCAAATTTCAATGATGTGTTTGGATTTTTCATCAGCGGACCGGGTATTGTTGGTTCGCAAAACATTGCGCTCATTCCTGGTACTGCCACTGCTGTTTCTATCAATTCGGTAAACCCGGGTGTGGCGGGTGCTAATGCAGGTCTTGGAACCTGCACTTCGCTAGCTTATTCTGCCTACTATAACGCCAATGGTGATGGTACCACTGCTCCACAAAATGCTAATCCATTTTACATACAGTACGATGGGTTCACTACTATACTTACCGTAAAAAAGAAAGGACTTCAACCTTGCCAAACCTATCACTTAAAAATTGGTGTAGCCGATGCGTTTGACGATGCTTACGACTCGGGTGTATTTCTTTTAGCCAACAGTTTAACCTCTAATTATGTGGGTATAGATTCTGTAGATACAGATGTGCCAACTATTACCGATGCCATTGAAGGATGTGTAAACGGCAGAATACGATTACACTTACAGGATACACTTTCGCAAAACATAACGGTGCATTTTCAAATTGGAGGAACTGCAACCAATGGTATTGACTACACACATATAGCCGATAGCATTGTGATACCCGCGGGTGACACCTTAGTAACCATCAACATTAATCCTATAACCGATGCATTGGTAGAAGGAACCGAAACAGTGAAAATTTATTTGCTGCTCGCCTGCAATAATCAGCCTTACGATAGTGCTGTGCTAAACATTCTTGATTCTATTTCGGTTTCTGTAGCGCCTAATGCTTCTATTTGTACAGGCGACCAGGTGCAATTGCAGGCAACAGGTGCTACCACTTATGCGTGGACTCCTGCCGTAGGTTTATCAGCCACAAACATTGCCAACCCTGTAGCTACGCCAACCGTTACCACCGTTTATAAATGTACCACTACTGTTGGAATTTGTGTTTCGTTCGATTCACTTACTATTACCGTTATTCCCCCTCCATTCACCGTAAATGCAGGACCCGATTTAGCTAGTTGCACCAATCCATCGGTGCAAATAAATGCGCTTGTAACAGGAACTACGTACAACGGAAACCCTTTTGTGTACGACTGGACACCGAATGCAGGATTGAGCGACACAGCTATTCTAAATCCTATTGCTTCACCGCTTACTCCCACTTCATATATCATACAGGTTACCAGTGGAACTTGTATAAGAAGAGATACTGTGAATGTAGCCATAGGCAGTATTCAAATTACTGATACTTCCACCAACGAAACTTGTTATGGCTTAAACGATGGAACCGCAAGTATTACTTCTGCCATTGGTGCAAATCCTATTACTTACATCTGGAGCACTAATGCCACATTAGCTTCTATTTCGAATTTAGCAGGTGGCATTTATACCGTAACCATTACCGATAATTCAGGATGCTCTACTTCTACTTCATTGAATGTAGCAAGTGCGGCAGTGTTTACCGTGAGTGCAGGCAACGATGTAATTGATTGTGTAAATCCTTCGGTGCAACTCAATGCAAGTGTTACCGGAAATCCTGTCAACGGAAATCCTTTTGTTTATTCTTGGACTCCCGCAGCAGGATTAACCAGCACAAATACGTTGAGCACTACAGCTTCACCGGCCACTCCTACCGATTATGTAATTCAAGTTAGTACCGGCCCTTGCATAGCGCGCGATACTGTTCGTGTGGCTATTGGTAATTTACAAATAACCGGTTCTGCCACCGATGAAACTTGCTACGGCTATAGTGATGGAACAGCCAACACAAACATTACGGTGGGCAATGCGCCATACAATTATTTGTGGAATACAAATGATTCAATTGCATTGCTAACTGGATTACCAGGCGGAAATTACGATGTAACGGTTACTGATAATTTCGGATGTACTGCTTCGGTAAGTTTAGTAGTAAATGGAATCTTAACTCCTTTCACTGTAAATGCAGGAGTAGATACGATTGAATGTATAAATCCAAGTGTGCAATTAAATGCGGTGGTTTCCGGAACACCCGTCAATGGAAATCCATTTGTATATCAATGGACTCCAGCGGCAGGATTAAGCTCAACCAACACCTTAATCACAACAGCCTCACCTGTCAGCCCAACTGATTACGAGATTCTTATTTCAAGTGGAGTGTGCACTACGCGCGATACGGTGCATGTGGCTATCAGTAGCATTGCTATCAACACTACTTCTACCAACGAAACGTGTTTTGGTTTAGCCAACGGTACAGGAAATGTGAATGTAACTACAGGTGTTGCTCCTTACAATTATTTCTGGAGCAATAGCAATCCTGGTGCTGCAGTTACCGGTTTAAGCGGAGGAACGTACTATGTAACTGTGTTAGAAAACTTCGGATGCCGCGCCATCGATTCGGTAACTATTGTTTCGGCTATTCAAATTGTGTTTACCAATCCTATTATTACCGATGTGCTTTGTTTTGGCGGTAACAATGGAAATATTTCTGTTACAGCAAATGGTGGAGCAGGCAGTATAACTTATTTGTGGAGCAATGGACAAACATCTTCCACCGCAATTGCTCTTATTGCAGGAGTTTACAACCTCACTGTTACCGATGCAAGTTCCTGCACCGTTATGCAAACATACAACGTTGCAGAGCCGCAAGTTTTAGCTACTACAACCACCACTACTGATGCCACCTGCTATGGCGCACCGAATGGAACTGCCATCACCAATACAACCGGAGGAACTCTGCCTTATACTTATATCTGGACAAATTTTGGTGTGGCAAATAATATTTTCGGATTGCTTGCCGGAGTTTATTCATGCACTGTTACTGATGCTAATGCTTGTTCCGTAACTACCGCAGGAGTAGTCAACGAACCGGCTGATATGACTTACACTTCTTCGGCCGATGCCGTGAAATGCTTGGGTGATGCCAATGGTGTAATTCATATAAATGCGCAGGGAGGAACACCTCCTTATAATTATTCAGCCACACAGGATGGTTCTAATTTCATTTTCGCACAAAACGGTGCTATTCCGGGTCTTGCTATTGGAGATTACATCGTTATTATTTCCGACAACTTCGGTTGCACAAAAACAGATACGGTTAACGTGCCCAATGCATCTGCTGATGTTTTTGCCGCTTCTACCGACTCTACTACATGCTATGGCAATGACTATAGCGATGGTGCAGCACACATCATTGCATTGTCGCTTCAAAACGGTCCTTACCAATATTCAATTGATGGCGGTGTAAGTCAATATTCAGGCGATTTTTATGCGCTTTCTGCCGGTGACCATACTATTGAGGCATTAAGTTTCAATGGTTGCTCAAGCGACACCACTGTTACTGTCTTAGAACCGCTACCCATCATTGCTTCCATAACTCCCGATACAGTAGTGTTGCCATTAGGTGAAAGCAAACCTATTTTGGTTACGTATCAAAACGCGACTAATCCGAGTTTCAGTTGGACACCTGCCGAAGGATTGAGTTGTATTGATTGCGCAAATCCAACAGTGAACACGTTCTACCGTGGCGATTATATGGTTACTGTAAGTATGCTGAACGGTACTTCAACATGCTTTGCTACAGCAACAGTGCATGTAGATGTAGAGCCGCACAAGCCAGTGTTCATTCCAAATTCTTTTAGCCCGAATGGCGATGGCAATAACGATTTGTTCTTAGTGTATGGCGAAGACATTAAATTGGTTGACCTAAGAATATTCAATCGTTGGGGAGAATTGGTTTACAAAACAAATAATCAATTGGCTGGTTGGGACGGTCGCTACAAGGGTGAATTACAATTGCCGCAAGTGTTTACTTACACCGCGAAGATTACTTACCTTAATGATAAGTCTGCTTCACAAAACGGAACAGTAACTTTGATACGATAAAAGGATGAAGGGCGGTATCAAAACAGGACTACTTCTTTTGATTGCTTTTTTAATCACTGCGTTTATTCAGCAAAATAATGCTGCCGTTATAAAAGGAAAATTAAAACGTATTGACCGATACATGAGTGGCACTCACGAAGATTATTTTTACGATGATTACGGAAGATTATCGCACGTAGTATTACCTTATGGCAAGCATTATACCTATACCTATTCGGGCAACTTTGTTTTTGTAGAAAATGTTGACCCTACTCAAGACACTTATTACGATACTTTAATCATGAAAACCTATGGTTTGGTAGATAGTATTGTAGGTGAAGATCGGTTTTGGAATTATAGTTACGACATCAGTGGAAATTTAACTTCACAAAGCTATGTTCCATTACGCGGCAAAAAAAGAAAACCGGGTAAGGAGCAATACCATACCTACTTAGAGTATTATTCAGAGCAATGGGATTCGGCAAGTGCCGATGTGTTTGCTTGCGGTTGCAGAAGCAAAGGTGGGAGAAACCTGATGAAGAAGATTGTAGGAGTTACTTCCAATGGAGACACTACCGAATTCTTTACGTACAGGTATTATTTTGACAAGGAAGAAAGAGTAAAAACGCGAACGAAATATTATCGCACAGGGCAGTTGTATGATTCACTGGGTTTTTCTTACTACTAAAACCTCTTATCTGTTTTCGCAACTGGGAACAACCTGAAAATAATTGAGCAAGCCGATTAAACCTTTTACCCTCGTTGCGGTCGCAGAAAAGATTCTTCACCAAAAACAAATTACGCTATGAAAAATTACCTGAGTTTATTTCTACTTGTTGCCTTTGCATCTATTGTTACTACTTCATGCCATAAAGAAAACAGCGAGGTTATTAAAACCATTAACGTTACGCTTGCACCCAACGAAACTTACACTTACAATATTCCTGCTGCAGGCGATGCCGATGACAAATTTGAAATATTGAAACAAGCGAGTCATTATCTAACCAGCACACTTGCAGTTGATGCGTCCAATGCTGCTACCTTTACCTATACTCCAACCGAAAACTATGAAGGCACCGATGAAGTTCAGGTGAAGAATGTTGAACATCACCAGCAAGGCGGTTCAACTCCTCCGCCTCACCGCGGTGGCGGAAACTGTCAAGGAAAACATCATGAAGACGATGAGATTACTTATGTCTTCAAGATTACTATTCAGAACACGAACAAACCTGGATAATTTATTTTTGAAAATACGTTTACAAAAGGTCGGCACTTGCCGACCTTTTGATTTTATATGCTTTCACCTTTGCATTACTAATTTACATTTGTTGCAGATGCAAGTTCTTATTTACAACCTTCTCCTATTCTTTTATCGGCTTGGCATTTTGCTCGCATCTCCATTTAACGCAAAAGCAAAACTATGGATAGACGGAAGAAAAAATTGGCGAAGCAAGCTTTCGAATTTTCAATGGGGCAAAGAGAAAAGGATTTGGATTCATTGTGCATCGCTAGGTGAGTTTGAACAAGCGCGACCAGTAATTGAAAAACTGAAGTCACAAGAACTTAAACCGCAAATCATTCTCACCTTCTTTTCTCCTTCGGGTTATGAAATTCGTAAGAATTATAAGCAAGCTGATGTAGTAATGTATCTACCGCACGATACTAAAGCAAGCGCTAAAGTATTTCTTGATTTAGTAAAACCCGATGAGGCTTTATTTGTGAAATACGAATTCTGGTTTCATTACTTAAATGAGTTGAGCAAAAAAAATATTCCCACTATTCTATTTTCATCGGTATTCAGAAATGAGCAAGTGTTTTTTAAGTGGTATGGAGGTTTCTTCCGAACTATGCTTACGAAGTTTTCGAAAGTGTTTGTGCAAAATGAAAAATCAAAACTGTTATTGCAATCTATTGCCATTGAATCGGAACTTAGTTTCGATACCCGATTCGATAGAGTTTATGAAATAGCACAAAACAGAAAATATTTTCCGCTCGTTGAAAAATTTAAAGGCAATTCGAAGATTCTAATAGCAGGAAGCACCTGGCCACGAGATGAACAATTGCTTCTGCAACTCATTAATGAAAATACTTTAAGCGGATTTAAATTCATCATAGTTCCTCACGATATTAATTTGAAAAAAATTATCGCTTTGCAAAAGAAGATGAAGGTTGAATCAGTTTTGTTTTCTGAATTGAATAATGAAAATGCATTGACTGCCCAAATCCTTTTGGTGAATAGCATTGGTAGTTTGAGTTCGCTTTATGCTTCTGCTGAAATTGCCTACTTAGGCGGGGGATTCAATGCAGGCATTCATAATGTTTTGGAAGCCGTAGTTTATAATATCCCTGTACTGTTTGGGCCTAATTACAAAAAGAGTGAAGAAGCAAAAGAACTAGTAGCACTTGGTGAGGCATATACCGTTTCTTCATTTACAGAATTAAATGCAGCAATTCAAACCGCTTCTTCAAAAACTAATCTGCTAGGTAAAAAGTATGTAGAGGAAAGAATAGGCGGCACTGAAAAAATAGTTGCCTACCTAAGTAACAAGTTCTAAGGATTCACCCGTATCCTTTTTGTTACCGAAGAACTTTTATTCCCATTGGTAACAAAGAGATACACTTTCACTGTTCCCGTATCGTAAAATGTTTTGGTGACTACCTCACCAAACTCTATGGAATCACCTCCTTCATAAAATTCCCAATAAAAAGATTTGCCATCACGGGTGCAAAGCGAAGAAAAGGTTACAAGAGTATTTACGTGTATGCTGTCTTCTTCGGGATTAGTAACAAAACATGGCAGCGGTGTTTTTTTGCACGACTGCATAAAAACGGCTAAGGAAAAAGATAAGAGAACAATGGTGGCAGAGTTTTTCATTTACTCAGCAATAATTAAGTAATAGTTCTTCTTCCCTTTTTGCAACAGAAGATATTTCCCGTGCAGTAAATCGGCAGAAGAGAATTTCTTTTCAAGGTTCAACTTTTCTTTGTTGGCACTTACGCCATTTCCTTGTATCGTTTTTTTTGCTTCTCCCCTCGATGGAAACACAGCGGCCTTCTCACCCAATAAACTAACTGCATCAATACCTTCATTAAAAACAGTTTTGCTCAATTTGAAAGTGATGTCGGCATCAAACGCATCTTCAATTTCTTCACAGCTCATTTTTTTAAATTCTTCAAAGGAAGAACCAAAAAGAATAGCGGTGGTTTCCTGTGCACGTATTAATGCCTCTGGTGAATGAACGCGAGCAGTAACTTCTTCGGCTAATGCTTTTTGCAAAATACGTAAATGCGGTGCCTCGTTATGTTGTTGTTCGATGGATTCAATTTCTTCTTGGTCTTTCAATGAAAAAATGCGCATATAATTGGGCGCATCCTCATCAGCGGAGTTTAGGAGAAATTGATAAAACTTAAATGGAGAGGTTTTCTTCGGATCGAGCCATATATTTCCTTTTTCACTTTTACCGAATTTTGCACCATCAGCCTTTTTTATTAACGGTGTAGTAATGGCAAAAGCTTCTCCTCTACCAATTCGCTTAATGAGTTCACTGCCGGTAACAATATTCCCCCATTGGTCACTTCCGCCCATTTGCAGTTTTACATTCTTGTTTTTCCATAACCAATAAAAATCATACCCTTGAATTAATTGGTAAGAAAACTCTGTGTAACTCATTCCCTCTTCTGAATTCAAACGCGTCTTTACACTATCTTTTGACATCATGTAATTGACGGTAATGCGCTTTCCTACTTCTCTATAAAATTGTAAAAGACCATACCCTTTAAACCAGTCATAATTATTTACGATTTCAGCAGCATTACTTCCTGTAAAATCAAGGAACTTTTCTAATTGCTTTTTAATGCCATTAAGATTTTGTTGTAACACTTCTTCCGTAAGAATTTCTCTTTCAGTGGTTTTACCTGAAGGGTCACCTACCATTCCTGTTGCTCCACCAACAACAGCAATAGGTTTATGGCCACATCGTTGATAATGCAATAGAGTCATAACCGGCATCAGACTTCCAAGATGAAGCGAATCTGCTGTTGGGTCAAAACCTATATAACCACTCACAGGTTCTTTGTTCAACAAATCTTCCGTGCCGGGCATAATGTCGTGGAGCATATTTCTCCAACGTAACTCTTCAATAAAATTTTTGGCCATAATACTTTCAGTAAGCAGTTTCAAAATAATAACAAAGCGAATATCGAAACTGTAAGCACAATCTCAATTTACAAAAACAGTTCAGTCTCAATAAAACAAATGCTGTTGCTTAATAGGGTCTAATTTTTCTACGCTGTCGGTTTGTTGATGCTCGTTCCCTATTTGACTGTAATGATATTTTACAATGTATGACACTCTGGTTTTGCCGTTATCTTTCATAAAAAATTTAATGGAGGTGTCAATCACTGTAAAACGTTTTACTTTTCGATAGATAACGATGGTAGAAGGCTTGGCGTAAATGTAAACATTGGGCAACTCGCCCCCTTGCATAATACCGGCAGGCTGAATTTTTATAACATCTAAGCGCTTATCCTGCAATTCTAAAAACCGCCAAGGGAATTTATTATCGCTTTTCATTCCGTGAAACGAATCGTTCACATGTCCTATTTCTACTTTCACATTTTCATGAAACTCGTAAAAGTATCCTGCGCTTGAGGCATCGGGCACTTCCATATATCTGCTTAAAAAAAAATGATCGAGCGAATTATTACCCGATAAACTACGAACCGAATCGGCAATATTTTTTGCTACTGAAAAACCAATTTCATAAGCTTTAATAGAATCTTGATACAATAGTAAGCGAGGGTCTCTGCTATTTTCTACATAGAGCGTATCAGAAGATTGCACGTTGCGAAACAACAAGCAGGCAAGCAACAGTAAAAAATATTTCATTTGGATTCTATGCGTATTGGTTTTTATAGCCGTAAAACAAATCATAAACTCGTTACGTGATAGGTTAAATGTGAACACTAGAACTGTGAATTGAAAAGTGAGTTGACAAAAAACAAAAACAGCCGAAGAAAATTCTCCGGCTGTTTTATTGTAAGTCCAAACTCTAGCTTCTAAAATCTATTTACCCGAAATTCCATTGGCAGAAGTATTTACCTCCACCGAAGTAACACCCGGTTTAATCATTGTGCAAGCCATTGGTTTTTTTTCGTTGGTCATTAAGCAAACCACTTCATTTTCGTGCAAGTAAAGTTTGTTTAAGCTTAGTCCCCCAAAAACGTTCACTTTAGGTTCGCGAATGTTTTCTTTTGGACCGCCAAAAATTACCACCGGTTTTTCAGCGGTGTTTTTAACCGTAATAACTACTTCTTTTCCTACTACTGCCGTTGCCGGAGCATTCGGCTTTTCTATAGAAGGCGTTAAGCTGGCTTCCGCATTTTGTGCACAGACGACAGGCGCAAAAGCGAAAACGAAAGCCGCCATCAACAAGGTTGTTTTTAAGTTTTTCATACGTTTGTTTTTAAATGATTCAATACTTACTTCGGAAGGCTACTTTACCGTTTGACTTTTCGTGCTTTTCGCTAGTTCGGAATCGCGCAGTTTAGTTGCTTATCCACATTTTATCCACAAAACAAACATACGCTATCAAGCCTTGGGCTTATAAACATAAGCACAGCTTAAAATGGAAAGCGTATAGAAAAAGGGAATGCCTGTTCTTCAACAATTTTAACCACCTCACCTCGTCTTCATTTCTAAATTCGCAACCGAATAATCATTCACTATTAACTTTTAAAACCATGAGAACAAACCACGAAATAGATTACAAAATTTTTGGAGAAGAAATGCAATGCGTAGAAATTGAACTTGATCCAGAGGAAACGGTAGTGGCAGAGGCCGGAGCATTTATGTATAAAGATCAACCTATTCAAATGCAAACTATTTTTGGTGATGGCAGCAATAGTAATGGTGGTGGTTTGATGGGTAAATTGTTGGGTGCAGGCAAACGATTACTTGTAGGAGAAAGTTTATTCATGACCGCCTTTACGCATATGGGAACTGGTAAAGCAAGAGTGGCTTTTGCCTCTCCTTACCCCGGTAAAATTATTCCGCTCGACCTGCGACAACTAGGTGGAAAAGTTATTTGTCAGAAAGATGCTTTCCTCTGCACTGCCAAAGGCGTAAGTGTAGGTATTGAATTTCAAAAGAGATTAGGCACAGGGCTATTTGGTGGTGAAGGTTTTATAATGGAAAAACTGGAAGGCGATGGAATGGCATTTGTACATGCAGGCGGACATATTATTGAACGCGAGCTTGCACCCGGTGAAACGTTGCACATTGACACGGGCTGCATTGTAGCTTATACGAAAGATGTTGATTTCGATATTCAAATGATTGGCGGAATTAAGAACACCATTTTTGGTGGTGAAGGAGTTTTCTTTGCTGTGCTTCGCGGACCGGGAAAGGTTTGGTTGCAAACGCTTCCAATATCTCGTTTGGCATCGCGCATTTATCAATACGCTCCGCAAACAGGAGGCAGAAAAGAAGAAGGCAGTTTGCTGGGCGGCTTAGGAAATTTGATTGATGGTGATGGGTTTTGAGAAAAAGATAATTCTGGACTCCGAATTACAAAACAAAAATGCCGTTACGAAAATTCGTGACGGCATTTTTGTTTTTAAAAATTTCAAAACGGATTTGACAATTTGAACATATCTCCAGATTCTTGGCTACTTCATTGCACTCTTGCTCGCGGAATAACCCTTTACCTTCTTAGCCAGCGTGAGGCTAGGTACCAGCGTTGACTTGAAGTGATTGCCGGACAGAGGCTCTGCGCAGGAACCCCAAGTTTTAATGTTCCACCACTTCATGCTCCCCCGCATACATTTCCTCTACATGCTTGTTATATTTTTCGAGAATCACTTTGCGTTTCACCTTCATGGTAGGCGTGAGCTCACCGGCATCTACGGTCCATTCTTCGGTCAGTAAGGTGAACTTTTTAATCTGCTCCCATTTGCCAAAGTCTTTGTTGAGGCGTTCCACTTCGGCATTTAGCAGCGCTTTTATTTTGCTGTTGTCCACTATCTGCGGATGGCTGGCGGCTTCAACTCCGTTATCTTTTGCCCAGTCTTTTAAATTGAGGAAACTCGGCACTAGCAGCGCGCTCACAAACTTTTTCGAATCGCCCACAATCATTATCTGCTCAATGTATGGGCTCTCTTTCATTTTGTTTTCAATAGGGGAAGGCGCCACATATTTACCACCCGAAGTTTTGAAGAGTTCCTTTTTGCGATCGGTAATTTTCAAAAACTTATTGCCGAAACGCTCTTCCCAAATACCGATATCACCTGTGTGGAACCAGCCCTCACTGTCAATTACCTCAGCCGTTAAATCGGGGCGGTTGTAATAGCCCTTCATAATGTTCGGCCCCTTGGCGAGTATCTCACCATCATCGGCAATCTTAATGGTAACCCCCGGAATCGGAATGCCTACAGAACCTATGCAACGTTCTTTTTCATCCATGCGGTTGGTACAAAGCACCGGTGAAGTTTCGGTGAGTCCGTACCCTTCAATTACCTGCACCCCGGCTGCGGTAAACAGTTTAATCAGTCGCGGCTGCATAGCGGCAGCACCGGTGCAAATAAATTCAACATTACCTCCGAGGGCTTCTTTCCATTTGCTAAAAACCAGTTTGCGCGCAATGCCTAAACGGAAATTATACCAGAGCCCCTGGTCTTCGCCCAATTTATATTGGGCGCCTAAATCAATACTCCAGAAGAACAATTTTTTCTTGAAGCCTTCGAGCGCGTTGCCCTTCTCCATAATTTTTTCATACACTTTTTCGAGCAGTCGCGGAACGGTGCTGAAACAATACGGATGAACTTCTTTCAGATTTTCACCAATGGTTTCGAGGTTTTCGGCATAGTGCACATGTACACCCATCGAGAGATAAGAAAACACCACAATGCGCTCGAAGCTATGGCAAAGCGGAAGAAAACTAAGCGAGCTTACGCCTTCGGCAAAAGGAGTTACTTCTTTTACGCTATTGATATTGCTCACCATGTTGAGGTGCGTGAGCATTACTCCTTTCGGGTTGCCGGTGGTGCCGCTGGTATAAATAATAGTGGCTAAATCATCTTGGGTAACAGCAGCTTTTTTCTTTTCAATTTCAGCATTGTTCACAGCCGTTAAAGCAGGAAGCGAATCCCAGAAACTTTGCGCACCATTTACTTTTGCAATGGTGTAAATGCCCTTGAGCGAAGCCACACGACCAAGCAACGGACGCACTTTGTTGTAAATAATTTCATCGCCAACAAAAGCATACTGAATACCCGCATCGTTGAAAATAAATTCGTAATCCTTTTCGGCAATGGTGGGATACATAGGCACATTGATTAAACCAATCTGCTGGCTTCCGAGGTCAACAAAATTCCACTCGGGGCAGTTAGCCGCAATGATGGCAATCTTGTCATCCTTCTTCAATCCAAGATTCAGCAACAACTGGCTTACGCGATTGGCGGTGTCACTCACCCGCTTAAAGGTGTAATGCACCCATTGCCCGTTTGTCTTTCCTGAAATAGATTGCACATCGGGTTGCTTGCTTACC
>JAPLES010000069.1 GCA_026391075.1 Bacteroidota bacterium
ACCTGCTCGGTAACAATATCGAAGAGTCGTTTAATTTCCATAATGCAGAGTTTTAGTGTGTGGTAGAATCTTGAGGTGACTAAAATACATTTTTCTCAAAGTAAAAAAACATGATTAAAGAGAGATGTCATGCTGAGCTTGTCGAAGCACCCTTCGACAAGCTCAGGGTGACAAACAGCTATACCGCTTCTCTGTTTTTGTAGTGCTGCACATAAGCGAAAATGTCTGCATCAAATTTTTCTTTGTCATCAAACAAAAACTCTACGGCAATGGGTTGAATGAAAACAGGAATTTTGCTTTCATAAAACCACGAACGGAATTGTTCCAGGCGTGCCGCATCTTTTTCGGTGGTTACCATTATTTTATTCCCCTCACCTAAGTTCTTAAACGTTTCCTGAATAGCTTCGAGGTCCATGCTTTCAAAACGATGATGATCGCGGTAACTGCGCATGTAAATATTCTTTGCCTTCGGCTTTAAATAGTTTTTCAATCCTTCAGGATTCGCGATACCGCAAACCAGGAGAACATCAGTTTCTTTATTCAATTCAAATTTCTGTTGCGCATCGTAAAACGAATACAGCGGAGCATATTGAACCGAAGAGAAATAAACTTTTTGATAATGAAACGGGTTTATCTCAGCAATAATTTGTTCGCGTTCAGCTAAAGAAATATTGTGCGGACATTTCGTAACCATGATAATATCAGCCCGATGATAATTGCTTCGTGCTTCGCGCAGCCAACCTACGGGCAGCACTTCGTCCTGAGTAAAACGATTGGAATGCTCCGTCAGCAAAACCGATAAACCCGCGCGAATGCTGCGATGTTGAAACGCATCATCGAGCAACAACACTTCTGCTTCGGGATGTTCCTGCAAGATTTTAGGAACAGCTAAAACGCGATCTTCACAAACAGTAACCAGCGTATCGGGAAATTTTTTTTTGAACTGAAAGGGTTCATCGCCAATTTGTAAAGCGGTAGAGTTTGTATTAGCTTCTTCATATCCGTGTGAGGCTCTTCCATAACCTCTACTAAGAGTAGCTACCTTAAAATGATACTGCAAAAGTGAAATCAGATATTCCACATGGGGGCTTTTACCGGTTCCGCCAACAGAAAGATTGCCCACGCCAATCACCGGAAAATCGAACCGCACCGAGCCGAGATATTTTTTGTCGAACAAAAAATTTCGAATGGCGGTAATTAAGCCATAAATCAAAGCGATGGGATAAAGGAGTATTTTTGAAAAGGACTTGATATTATTGACTTTGAAATCCGAAAATATGAAGATTAAAGACATCACCGATTACCTTGAATCTATTGCGCCCCTTTCCTTCCAAGAAAGCTACGACAACAGTGGCCTGATAGTTGGCGATAAAAACGCACCGGCTAAAAAAGTGCTTATCACACTTGACTGTATTGAAGAAGTAGTAGACGAAGCCATCAAAGAAAAATGTCAACTTATTATTGCCCATCATCCTATTGTATTTGGCGGATTGAAAAAACTCAACGGCAAAAACTATGTGGAGCGAGTTGTGATAAAAGCCCTTAAGAACAACATTGCCATCTATGCCATTCATACTAATTACGATAATGTGTTCGAAGGTGTAAACTCCCAAATGTGCGAGCGGCTTGATATAGTGGATTGCGAAATTCTTTTGCCTAAAAAACAATTGCTCAAAAAGCTTTACACTTTTATTCCTGTAGTGCATCATGAGCGAGTTACGAAAGCAATGTTTGAAGCGGGTGCAGGTCACATTGGCAATTACAGCGAAACGAGTTTCAATGTAAAAGGTACCGGTACTTTCAAAGGAAATGAAAAATCGAATCCAGTTTTTGGTAAGAAAGGTGTTTTAGAAAAAGTTGATGAAATAAAATTCGAAACCATTTTCCCTGCACATCTTGAACATCAGATAATTTCTGCCTTGCTCAAAGCACATCCGTATGAAGAGGTAGCTTACGATATTGTTTCCCTTGATAATTATTATTCGAAGGTCGGGAGCGGAATGGTAGGCAACTTGAAAAAACCAATGGATGAATTGACCTTTCTGAAATCAGTAAAAAAGAGCTTGAAAACAGATTCTATTCGCCATACAAAGCTGCTTGGAAAACAGGTAATCCGTATAGCCGTTTGCGGAGGCGCGGGAAGTTTTTTGCTCAACCATGCCATAGCGGCAAAAGCCGATGTGTTTATCACAGCAGATTTCAAGTATCACGAGTTTTTTGATGCAGAAGGAAAACTGGTAATTGCCGATGTTGGGCACTATGAAAGTGAACAGTTTACCAAAGATTTGCTTTTACAGCATCTTTTGGAAAAATTTCCTATCATTGCCGCCCGAATTTCAACCGTCAATACAAACCCGATTAAATACTTATAATAATGGCAGCAAAAACAGCAAGCAAAGACATTTCGGTGGATGAAAAACTCCAGCAACTTTGGAGTCTTCAGCAAATTGATACCAAGATTGATAAAATTCAGATTCTGAAAGGCGAACTTCCTATTGAAGTGCGCGATCTGGAAGATGAAATTACCGGATTGCACACTCGCCTCGGAAACGTGGAAGGCGAATTAGCTGAACTAGAAGACGAAATCAAGAATCGCAAAACAGCAAAATCGTTGGCGAAGGAATTGATTACCCGTTACGAAAAACAACAGAACAACGTAAAGAACAATCGCGAGTACGATGCGCTTTCAAAAGAAATTGAGTTGCAGAAACTTGAAATTCAACTTTGCGAAAAGAAAATAAAAGATGCAGAAGCTAAGATTGATGCAAAGAAAGAAGGGGTGTCAGCTACAGAACAAACTATCAAAGAGCGCGAAAAGCATTTGAAGACGAAGAAAAAAGAACTCGAAAAAATTATTGAAGAAACAGAGAAAGAAGAAAAAGATCTTCAAAAAGATTCCGACAAGCAAGCCAAAAAAGTTGAAGACAGATTACTAAAATCCTATCACAGAGTTCGTGGTGCATACAAAAACGGTTTAGCCGTTGTTGCTGTATTGCGCGATTCTTGCGGTGGTTGCTACGCAAAAATTCCACCTCAGCGTCAAATGGAAATTCGTCAGCGCAAGCGCTTATTGACTTGTGAACACTGCGGTCGAATTTTGGTTGACTGGGAAAATACAGAGCACGCCAATTAAAAAATTAAAACCCTCTCCAACGAGAGGGTTTTTTATTTTCTGTAACCGAAGTTTATCTTGCCGTGGTGTTCAGAAAAATTCTATTTCATCTATTCCTAATTTATGCAGCGCAAAGTAAGGCGCAGGCTTTTGATTTCAACGAAAACTGCCGCAACGCATACAACACCATTCTTGCACTCAAACTAGAAGAAGGGAATGCTTTACTCAAAGCAGAAGAGAAAAAAAATCCCGATAATCTCATTCCGCTGTATCTCGAAAACTACGTTGACTTTTTGGCGGTTTATGCAAGCGACAAAAGCGAAGATTACGAACTGCGGAAGAAAGATAAGGAAGTGTTGTTGGTTTTACTTTCAGCGGGAGATAAAGGTTCTCCTTATTATCTTTTCACGCAAGCAGAAGTAAATATTCAATGGGCGGCTATTGAAATTAAATTCGGAGAATATCTGAATGCGATTTTTGAAATCAGAAAAGCATTCAAACTGTTAGAAGAGAATCAAAAAAGGTTTCCCGATTTTAAACCAAACAAAAAATCGCTCGGTGTTTTGTACGCACTGCTCGGCAGCGTGCCTGATAAATATAAATGGGGCGTAAATTTGTTGGGCATGGAAGGAAGTGTAGAGAAAGGAATTCGATATCTCAAAGAATTGGTTGATTATGGAAAGCAAAATGATTTCATCTACCAGGAAGAAACTATTACTTACTATGCATTTCTGCTTTTTCATTTGCAAAATCAAAATGAAGAAGCGTGGAAACTATTGGTTGAAAATGGCTTTCCGAAAAAGGATAATCTGATGAGCGTTTACACTTGCGCGCATATTGGAGTGTATGGAAAGCATAACGATGAAGCACTTAAAATTCTAAACAACAAACCAACTGATAAATCATTTGCTGAATTTCCGTTTCTGAATTACCTGACCGGTTTAGCAAAACTCAATAAGCTGGATGCAGATGCCGATTCTTATTTCAAACAATTTATTGCTGCTTACAAAGGAGAGAATCACATTAAATCTTCTTTCCAAAAAATTGCATGGAGCTATCTATTGAAAGACGATACGGTGAACTATTTCCACTTCATCAACAAAGCTGATATCATAGGTGCGAGTATGGTGGATGCCGATAAGCAGGCAAAAAGAGAAGCTGAGAGCAATCGGATGCCAAATAAAAATTTATTGCACGCGCGTTTGTTGTTTGATGGTGGTTACTATCAGCAAGCTGCTGATGAAATGAGCAAACTAACAGAAAACTTTTTCAGCAATGCAGAAGAGCAAACGGAATATCTCTATCGCTTCGCGCGGATTTATGATGAATGGGACAGAAAAGATTCAGCGTTGATACTTTACGGCAATGCAATTACACGGGGTAAAGATTTGCCGCGTTATTTTGCCGCCAACTCCGCGTTTGAATCGGGGAAAATTTACGAAGCGAAAGGCGACAAAGAGAAAGCGAAGTATTATTACAACATGTGCATGAGTTTTGAAAATCACGAATACAAAAACGGATTAGACCAGAAGGCAAAAGCGGGAATCAATAGAATTAGCAAATGAGTGAATTAGCAAATTAGTAAATGGAAATACAGAAAAATAAACCGCTTGATGATTTAAATACGTTCGGCATTAATGTGGGTGCGCAATATTTTGCGGAAGTAACTTCTGTGGATGAGTTTGGAGAATTAATGCAGCTGGAAGTTTACAAGACGAACAAGAAATTGATTCTTGGAGGAGGAAGCAATATTCTTTTTACAGATTGTGTTTATGGCATTGTGGTTAAGAATTCCATCAAAGGAATTTCTGTGGTAAGTGAAACGGAAACAGAAGTGATTGTAAAGGCAAATGCAGGTGAAATGTGGCATGAGTTTGTTCTTTGGTGTATTGAACGAAATTATGCGGGCATTGAAAACCTTTCGCTTATTCCCGGCTTGGTGGGTGCTGCTCCTATGCAAAACATCGGTGCGTATGGCGTGGAAATAAAAGATGTGTTTCAAGAATTAGAAGCAATCAATTTAGTGACTGGCGAATCTGTAAAGTTCAATTTAAATGATTGTGAATTCGGTTATAGAGAAAGTGTTTTCAAAAATAAATGCAAGAACAAATTTTTTATCACTTCCGTTACGTTCAAACTGACGAAGCTTTCTTCGCCTAAAGCTATTTACAAATTCAAGACCGATTACGGAGACATAAAGAATACGCTTAGCGAAATGCGCGCGTATGACCTTTCGATAAAAGCAGTGAGTGATGCAGTAATTCAAATCAGGAATTCAAAATTGCCAAACCCGAAAGAGTTAGGAAACGCAGGAAGTTTTTTCAAGAATCCGAGTATCAGCAAACAACAATTTGACGAATTGGTTTTGAAATATCCTGTTATGCCGAGTTATCCGCAAAGGGATGACTCAATAAAAATTCCTGCAGGATGGGTAATTGAACAATGTGGATGGAAAGGAAAAGTAGTCGGCAACACAGGTTCCCATAAATCACAAGCGTTGGTATTAGTGAATTATGGCAATGCTACGGGAAAAGAAATTTGGAACCTCGCGCTTGAAATTCAAAAATCGGTAAAAGAAAAATTTGGAATTGAGATAATGCCCGAGGTGAATGTGGTGTGAGAGATGTGTGAAAGTGCGAAAGTGTTTAGGTGTTAAAGTTGAATACAAAAAAAATTATGCTGCATGAATCGTATTGTTGTATATAGAATTTTCTATCCTGCATGAAGCAAAATCTTCTTTCTCTTCTATTCTTTTTTTCTTTTTCTATTGCTGCGTTTTGCGCTGGCTTTGATATACGAACCAGTTCTGTGATTGACCAACCTGATGTGGAAGTGCTGGGCAGTTACAACGGTTCTTGGTATGCTATCGGTTTTGAGAAACCCGGCAACCTGAATAAACCACCGCGTTTCAAAATTTTTAAATACGCTTCTGGTTTTAAAACGGGAAAAATTTCTGTGCTCTTTAATTCGTTTGGAGAGAAGACTTATTACCTGCGCTCAGCCATTATCAATGGTAAAATTTCAATGTTCTATGCCGTGTGCGAAATGCGGATGGATGAGCATACCATGCTCGACAGCAAAGAAGGACATAAAGAGTTGCCCGTGATTAAACAACAGAACTTCAATTTAGATTCTTTGACAGCCGATGGAGAAGCCAAAACAATTTTAGATAACAAAGAAGATTTTTTCGCTTCATCGGGCATTGAAATAGTGGAGAGCAACGATAAAAGCAAAACGGCTGTGCTCCTGAAACCATTTTACCGTCAGCAGAAATACAAAGTGATTATTACCGACAATAAAACCGGAGAGATTTTTTCAAAGACTTATGAGTTCAAAGAACTGAAAGAGTATTTGCAGTTTCTGAAACTAAGTGTGAGTAATGATGGTCACGCTTTCATTGCCACAAAAGTGCGCGATGATATTTACTCTATTTCAAAAACAGCGAAAGCAAACGAAACTACCTTCTATCTTTTTTCTATTGGAAAGGAAAATGCAAAGCCGCTTCAATATTCTTTCACTTCTCCAATTAGCAAAGAACAATTCATCGGGAATATTCAACTGAGTGTTTTAAACAGCGGGGAACTTTTATTGGCGGCTGATTTTTTTGCTGATGAGAAAAAACAAAATTTCAAAGGTGTTTCACTCATGAAATTTTCATCTGCTCTTGATGTTATCGGCAAGCGCGATATTTCACCCGATGCAAATTTTATTTCTCAGGTAGCAACATATCATGCGTTTAAAAAGGGTAAAGAGTTTTCGAATCTTGAAACGCAACAAATCATTCCGCTTGACGGGAAAGACTTTATGCTGATTGCAGAATATCACGACACTATTCCCAATCCTGATAAAACCCAACCGCGTATTTCCGAGCGCGGTTATTTGCTCAGTTTCCGTATAGATGAGAATCTTGCAGTTAAAGCGCAGCATTATTTTCCGAAGAAACACTTGAGCGCAAAAGTGGATTATGCTTTTTCTGCTTCTGCGTTTTGTAAGGGAAATGATGTTTATCTGTTTCACAATGCCGACTGGGAAACAGATGATGAACATAATATGGAATTGCAATGCACGCGTTTACCTGCCGATGGCAGTGAACCCGTTACTCAAAAAGTGCTGAATACTTCAAATGATTTTTTCACTTGCGTTACTCCTCTTTACATAGGCAGCGATGGCAAAGTTTTGTTTGAAGAAATAAAACTGGTGGAATTTGGCGATGTGAGCAGAGAGGTGAAATTGTTGGAGGTGGGGGTGAAGTAGAAGACTAACACATGCAAAGTGAAAAATGAAGAATTAATCTATCGACCCGATAGAACTCCAATCAAAATGCCGATGCCTGTAAGTCCCAAAACAGTTGCTACAACACTTCCTTTTGCGATTGCTGTTCTTCTTTTATCGCGCATATAGTCGTAAAATGCAGTTGGTGATTGATGTACATAATGTATGCCGTCATTCGATTTTCTTTTGAACTCCCCTTCGGTCATAATTGTGATTTTTTTAATCCAAAAATTATTGTCAACGAATTTTAAAGAATCGAGGTTTTTATCAAATGTATATCCAATATAATTTCGGAATTGCAAAGGAGTACTCATCGAATCGTAAATCAACTCTTCCCCTTTTCCAGCGTGAGCAGTATTTTTCTTATATAGAATGTAATTGGAAATATTAAAAGAACTAACGCTAACAGCTGCATGCGGTGGTATTTGAGCATTAGGTCTTGGTCTTTCAGATTTACCTCGAGTATTAGAAATTGTTGCGTTTGGGAAAAACCCTGAATTGCCCCCTTTATCTAGGATAATAACGTCATCCATAGTGCTCGATATAGTTCGGGATACAGAGTATGTAACATCTTTCCAATAATCTTTAGCGATATTATTTTTGATGAAATTGCTTTTTGCCCAATCTATGTAAATTGGTTTATCTGTTTTATTAAGCATTGTGAAATAAAAATCCCCTCCTTTTGACCAAAAATTGTAAATCAATTTTACATCGTCATTTTCGTAAAAAAAATTCTTTGCTGAATCTTTAGCAACCTTACTTGAATCAGTTTCGAACACCTGATAAACCTTACAAGAGCTGATTGTAGTAGTCAAAATAGCGAATAGAAGTAAGCGGAGCATGATGTTTGTTTTTAGTTAGTGTAAGCGATTTGTCAAATGTAAAAGAAATTTTACATTATGGCATATACGCTATAACATAGCAGTTGTAATGGACTGATTTTTATCCTAATGAATTTTAGGGATGAAAATTGGTTAAAGCAGTTTGCGAAGAATCTGAAAAAGATTCGTGAGGAGAAGAATTTCACTCAGGAGAAACTTGCTTATCAATCAGGTCTTAGCTTATCTCAGATAGCAAGAATTGAAACCGCGAAAACAAATCCCACTCTTTGTACTATTGTAGTAATAGCCAAAACATTAAAAGTAGATGCTTCACTACTTCTAGATTTAAAATTCAAGTAGAAAATTCGTTGAGCAAAATCATTTCTCCCTACACAAAAAATCGTTTAGGTTTACGCAGTATTTCGGTTGTTCAATTCCGAAATCCGCATTCCGAACTCTAAATTTTTTTTATGCCCCATTATCAAAAACGCGGAAAAATTCCTCACAAGCGTCACACGCAATTCAAAAAACCAAAGGGTGGTTTGTATAGCGAGCAATTGGTTTCCACCGAAGGTTTCCATAGTGTTTATTCGCTGATCTACCATTGCCATCCGCCAACTCTGGTGAAAAAGATTGATGAGCCGATTGATGTAAGCCCGAAGATTGCTTCGTCAAAAAATATGCAACACCGTTGTTACAAAGGTTTCAATGTTCAGCCCATAGAAGACTTTTTAAAATCGCGTGTTCCTGTTTTGGTCAACAACGATGTGCATATTGTTTTAGCGGCTCCTCAAAAATCTATGACGGGTTATTTCTACAAAAACAGCGATGCCGATGAAGTAATTTTTGTGCACGAAGGAAACGGTATAATGAAATCTATTTTCGGAGAATTGAAATTCGGTTATGGAGATTATATAGTGATTCCGCGCGGTACTATTTATCAAATGGAATTTACAACCAAGAATAATCGTTTGTTGATTGTGGAATCTTTTTCTCCTATTCAATATCCTAAACGTTACCGAAATGAATTTGGTCAGTTGCTCGAAAATTCTCCTTACTGCGAACGCGATATTCGTGCTCCTCAAAACTTAACCACTACCGACCGCAAAGGAGATTTTTTGATTTACATCAAGAAACAGGGCTTGCTTTATCCATATCATTATGCTTCTCATCCTTTCGATGCAATCGGCTGGGACGGCAATCATTATCCGTATATATTTTCCATTCACGATTTTGAACCAATAACCGGTCGCGTGCATCAACCACCACCGGTGCATCAAACATTCGAGGCGCACAACTTTGTTATTTGTTCGTTTGTTCCGCGAAAATATGATTACCATCCGCAATCAATTCCTGCGCCATACAATCACAGCAATGTGGACAGCGATGAAGTGTTGTATTATGTGGATGGAGATTTCATGAGTCGCAAACACGTGGAGCGAGGAATGATTACACTTCATCCGATTGGAATTCCACATGGGCCGCATCCAGGAACTGTAGAAAAAAGTATTGGTAAAACGGAAACGAAAGAATTGGCTGTGATGGTAGATACTTTCAAACCGCTTTCGATTACAGAAGATGCTTTGAAATTGGAGGATGGAAGTTATTATAGAAGTTGGGTGGAGTAAAACATTTTATCTTCGTAGAATAAATTTGAAATTATGAGTTGGACAGAGATTGTTGAAAAAATAAAAACTCTTCCACCTTCTGCCAAGAAGGAGATAGAAGATTATTTGGAACAAAAACTAGCGCATTTTCAAAACACAGGAAACAAGCAACCTGTGTTTGGTTCTGCTAAAGGAATGTTTGTAATGAAAGCAGATTTTGATGAGCCATTAGATGATTTCAAAGAATACATGTAATGAATTTGCTTTTAGACACACAGGCTTTCATCTACTTTGTAAACGGAGATTCCAAACTTTCTACGAAAGCGAAAGCAGCTATTTTGGATTCAACTAACATTAAGTTTGTAAGCATCGTTTCTGTTTGGGAAATTTCTATCAAAGTAAGTTTGAATAAACTCGACCTTACAGCCCCTCTTCACACTCTACCTTCCTTAATAGAAAACAATGGGTTTGGTTTGCAGGACATAGAATTAGCCGACACGCTAAAAATTGCAACATTTCCTTTTCACCATCGCGACCCTTTCGATAGGTTATTGTGTGCTCAGGCACTCAACAATAATTTTATTGTTATTACAAGTGATGTCAACTTTCCGCCTTACGGAGTTCAAACACTTTGGTAAAATCATTTCATTATGCAAACAGAAACTTTAGAAAAAGTAAAAACAAATTCAATCGAAGACTTTCTTCCACTCAATGGCACCGACCACGTTGAATTTTATGTAGGCAATGCGAAGCAATCTGCTTACTACTATCAAAGCGCGTGGGGTTATGAATTGGTTGCCTATGCTGGTCCTGAAACAGGAGTGCGCGATAGAGCTAGTTATGTTTTGCAGCAAGGAAAAATTCGTTTGGTGCTTACAAGTTCAATTCTTGCAGACAGTGAAATTTCAAAGCATCATGTACTCCATGGTGATGGTGTAAAAGTATTAGCGCTTTGGGTTGACGATGCAAGAAATAGTTTTGCAGAAACAACCAAGCGCGGAGCAGTTGCAGTAATGGAACCAACTGTTTACAAAGATGAAAACGGAGAAGTAGTTATCAGCGCGATTAAAACATACGGAGAAACCATTCACAAATTTGTAGAGCGCAAAAATTATAAAGGCGTATTTCTTCCGGGCTTTGCGGCAAAGAAATCAAACGTGCCGGTGAAGGGTGTTGGATTAAAACATGTTGACCACTGTGTGGGCAATGTTGAACTCGGCAAGATGAATGAGTGGGTGAAATTTTATGAAGATGTTATGGGCTTCAAACTCATTATCACTTTCGATGACCAGGATATTTCAACTGAATACTCTGCCTTGATGAGCAAAGTTGTTTCCAACGGGAATGGTTTTGTAAAATTCCCCATCAACGAACCGGCTGATGGAAAAAAGAAAAGTCAGATTGAGGAATACATTGAGTTTTATAAGAGTGCGGGTGTACAGCACATTGCTATTGCTACAGATGATATTATTTCCACGGTTACAGAATTGCGCGCGCGTGGTGTAGAATTTCTATACGTGCCCGAGGTTTATTACGAAGAAGTTTGGCAACGCGTAGGAAAAATAAATGAGGACGTGAACAAGATTAAAGAGTTAAACATTCTGGTTGACCGCGATGATGAAGGTTATCTGCTTCAGCTTTTCACAAAACCTGTTCAGGACCGACCAACTGTTTTCTTCGAAATTATTCAACGTTGTGGTGCCAAGAGTTTCGGTAAAGGAAACTTCAAAGCATTGTTTGAAGCGATTGAAAGAGAACAGGAGTTGAGAGGAAATCTATAAAACCAAATGTGAGAATTCGAGAATTCGGAAATTCGAGAATGAAATACAAAAGCACAATTCAGAAAGCAGGACTGATAATTTGTTCAATCCTGCTTTCTCTTTTAATGACTGAAATTGTTTTGCGATGGCTTTATCCGCAAAATGAAAAACTGTATGTGTGGCAACCAAATCTGCAACATACATTTCTTCCTGATTCAACTATTTTCTATGGAGTAAACGGAGCAAAGAATTTCTCTATCAACGCACAAGGTTTTCGTGGCGATGAATTTGAGAATGATTCTAAGCAAAAATATTTGTGTTTGGGGGGCAGCACAACAGAATGCCTTTACCTTGATAATACAGAAACATGGTTTCAGCAATTCGCAACTCGAAATTCACAATTTGAAATCGGAAGCATCGGCAAAAGCGGATCCACCACTAGAGAACATTTTATTCAACTGAAATATTTTGTTCCTCAACTTGGAAAAATAGATGGAGTTATTTTAATGGTTGGCTTGAATGACATGATGAAGCGATTAAGTCAGGACTGGTTGTTTGATGATGATTTTAAGTTCAACCCAGAATTGGAAAACAAATTCGTGGCAGAAATTTTTCTTTCCAACAAAAAAGATAAATCGTGGTGGAGAAGAACACGATTATTTCAATTGGCACAAAGAGTTTTTCATCGAACAAAAAAAGTAGAATGGGAAAATGTTCAGGACGACAATGGGGCGATTTATAAGACCTGGCGAAAGCATCGTCAGCTCGCTTCGCGAATAATTGATTCGTTGCCTGACTTAACTTCAGCGCTGAACGAGTACGAGCGAAATCTACAATTGATTTATGATGAAGTGCAGAAACAGAAAATCAAATTAGTGCTTATCAATCAGGCAACTCTCTATAAAGATTCGATGAACGAATTGGAAAATAATTTGCTTTGGATGGGAGGTATTGGAGAATTTCAGCACGAGAAACATCATGCTTATTATTCTGCTAAGGCGTTGAATAAAGCCATGCTATTATATAACGACCGAATGAAAACTTTCTGTGCAACTCACCCGCATACAAAATTGATTGACTTTGCATCACAACTTCCAAAAGATACTTCCGTGTTTTATGATGATTGTCATTTCAATGAAAACGGGGCAAGAAAAGTGGCAAAAATTATTTCCCGTTTCATTAAAGAATAGTTCTTAAAGAAAAAACATCGTTAAAATTGCAACGCTCGAAACAATCCTTGCATCTTTGCACTACGATATGAAACTAAAAAGCATTTTTCAAATCATTGTTTGTCTTGCTCTTCCTATTGCTGTTGGAGGGTTGTCAGGTTTTATCACAGCCCGCGAAGTAACAAGCGATTGGTTTATTCTGTTGACTAAACCGAGCTTCAATCCGCCTAATACTTTGTTCGGTCCTGTATGGACAATCCTTTATGCCTTAATGGGAATATCTCTTTATATGATTTGGAATACCGAAGTAAGTGAGGTCAGAACAAATGCATTGCTTGTTTTCTTTGGTCAATTGTTTTTAAATTTTTGGTGGAGTGTTTTCTTCTTCTCCTTTCGAAGACCCGATGTGGCTTTAGGGGAAATTATTCTGCTGTGGCTGTCTATCATCTACATGATTATAGTTTTCAAAAAGATAAAACCTACTGCAGCTTATTTACAGATTCCGTATTTGCTATGGGTAAGTTTTGCTTCTGTGTTGAACGGAGCAATTTGGTGGTTAAACCGTTTGGGATAAAGAAAATCCTTCTCCAAAAATTTCGTTGGCAATCTTCATCGCATTCGCGCGGTTGCCAAAGCCTTCGTCCAAAATAATTTTACGTTTCTCAATATCAGTTTGGGTAAAATCCATTTCCATTAATTCAGAGAGAATGCGCTTGGTGGCGTTTGGATTATCTTCTACAATACATAATTCTTCAAGTCCTGTGTTGTTCACCATCTTCCCGTTTACCACTACAAATCTTCCTCGGTAAAGTGAGTTGAGTAGTTTCAATTTAATACCGGTGCTTTGAAAAGTAAGTAGCAAATTGATTTGTGCATCGGCAATCAATTGTGCCATTTTTTCGAATGGCGGGTTTTCAATCAACTCAATATTCTTGATGTTTTTGATTTCCTTTTTGAGTGAAGAAGTTGGGTTCTTACCAGCAAAAACAAATTTGTGAGGCATACCTTCGGCAATCTTCTTGGCAATGAACATAGCCGCCTGATTGTTCTCCACCACACTCAAATTTCCTTGGTATAAAATGAAATTTCCCTTACCTGTTTTGCTTGTAACAGTTTCGTTGTTGTGAAATGCAGGCACATAACTGATAGTCTCGTAACTCTGCCGCAAATATTCGTAGTCGCTTTTGCTGATGGCAAAAATCTTGTCGGCATTTTTCAATTCATCTTCAAACTTCTTGAGCTTCTTCGATTCGAGATTGAAATAAAATTTGATGAGGTAATTGCTTTCGGCTTCTTTCAAACTGCGATAATAATCCCACTCCACATTGTGCATGCGCACCGTTTTAATTTTGTCTTTGAGCGCAGGATGCTTCAAATAAAAACACGTATGCATTCCTTCAAACAAAATAGGATGATTGTCGGCTGTGAGGTTGCTCAACAATTCATCACTTTGCCGCGAACCGACTATGTAAGGCACCTTGCTGTAAATTGCCTGATAGAATTTCTTTCGTGGATAGTAATACACCTTCTCACAAATTTTTCCCAAATCTTCACTTTCATCGCGACCATAATTGAAACAGTGGAGATGAATTTTTATTCCCAAATCGTGTAACGCTTTTATTTTGTAGAAAACGTCAATTACCCCGCCATAATCGGGTGGATAAGGAACGTTAAAGGAAACTATGTGAAGAGTTTTATCGGAGTAATTCATCGTACAGTGCCACTAATTTTTTCTCTTCGTTTTGCCAGTTTAAATCGCGACTGCAAACCTCACAATTTTTTTGTAACCGCTTATACAAATCATTATCATTCAAAAGACGCCCGATGGCGTTTTTTATTTCATCTGCATTGCAAGTTTCAACCAACAAAGCCACTTCGTATTCATCATTAATTTTTTTGTATTCAGGAAATGCAATACAAACCTGCGGAACACCTGCATGGATATAATCGAAAAATTTATTGGAGAGCGAATAGTAATAACTCAATCCTTTGTTCTCTAAAAGATTGATGCCGATAGTTGCTTTAGAAGTCAGCTCTTTTAGTTCAACAGGTTTTACAAAACCGAGAAACTCAACTTTGTTTTCAAGATTCAACTTCTTAGCCAGGCTTCTCAGTTCATCCGATAAATCTCCTTCGCCTGCTAATAAAAGTTTAGCGCTTACATCGCGCATCGATTCAATTAGAGGTTCCAGTCCACGACCTTCGTTTAATGCGCCTTGATAAAGAATTGTGAGTGGTGAATGGTGAGCGGTGAGTGGTAAATCCAAATACAAAGGACAATTCATTATAACATCGAATCGCTTCTGATATTTTTTCGAAAATAATTCAGCAAGTGCTGGAGAAACGGTGTAAGTCAAATCAAACTTTGGAACGAAGATTTTTTCTACCCACTCCCAAATTCTTTTTACTGATGGCCTTCGGATTACTTCGGGAACTTCGGTAAAATATTCATGCGCATCGTAAATGAGTTTTGTTCCTTTCAATTTTCCAACTACACAAACAGGAACAATCGTATCTAAATCAATGGCGCAAAGCGCATCAAACTTTTGAAACAGTAAATAGAAAAGCAACCGCAAGTTGTATTCGAGATAAAAGAGTTTGCCTTTATTGAAGAGGCACTTTAACCGGGTTTGTTTGAAAGGTTCTTTTGAAAGTGGCTGAGAAAAATTTATTTCGCGACCAACCAATTCAATTTCATAACCGGCATTCGACAAACTTCTGCAAATCTTTTGCATACGCTGGTCGTAGGTTAAATCGTTGGTGACGGTAAAAATTATTTTTCTGCTTACTGCCATTTTAATTTTCCAGTTTCGGTTAAAACGGTTTTGCCGCTGTCGAGTAAATAATCAATCGCTGCATTCAAATCTTCTTTCTTCAATTTTAGTTTTTCGTTGAGTGCGTTGGTGTTTAACGGAGAAAGGCGCAATTCATTTTCTACAGCAGCAACAATTTTCGAAAAGTCTTCGGCAGAGAGTCCGCTCTTTTTTTGAGCCACGCAAACATCGCAGATGCCGCAATTTTCAGAAAGTGATTCGCCAAAATATTTCACGAGTAAACGCGTGCGGCAAATGGTGTTATCTGTAACGTATTGTCGAGTGGATTTCAATCGCTCTTCCATATCTTCTTTCCTCTTGCGAATGAACTCTAAATCTAAACGTAGGTTTTGTTTCGGCACACGGTTTTGCAGAAAAGTCAATTGCGGTTTTTCTTTTCGTGCCTGGTAAAAGAAGATGCGATACTTATGAAGTGCATTCAATTGACGAACAACATCAGTTGAAGTAATTTTCAATTTCTGTGCAATTACTTCTTCATCAACCGGAGCAAAATCTTCGAACACTCCTTCAGAAGTTCGTAGTAAGAATTTGATTAAAGGTTCAGCCTTCGCGTGGTCTGTCTGAAATTTATACAGCGCATCTTTATCAGCAATGGCTTTCACTTTTGAGAGCGAGAAAACACTTTCGGTTACGCGAAGTAGTTCCTGTTGTTCTAAAATTTTGATGGAAGCTAGAACCTTCGACATCGGAAATTTGAATTGCTCCGAAAACGAAGCAATTTCAAATTCGAAAGTTTCATTCATTCCGCTGTTCGTGGCAATTCGAAAATGAGTAAGCAGCGCTTCGTGAACTTCTTTGATAAACTCAACCGAAGGATAACCTTCTTTTATTTTTTTGTCGAGTTCTAGGATGTCGCCATTTTCAATTAGCTGAACCGCGTATGCTTTTTTTTCATCACGACCTGCACGTCCTGCTTCCTGAAAATACGCTTCAATGCTTTCGGGAATATCCATGTGAATGACGGTGCGCACATCGGGTTTATCGATACCCATTCCGAAGGCATTGGTGCTGCATATCACGCGCGTTTTATTATTCACCCAGTTATCCTGTTTCTGCGAGCGTTCTTTTGTAACTAAGCCTGCATGATAAAAGTCGGATTTGATTCCATTCTTGTTCAGCAGGTCTGAAAACTCTTTCGTTTTTTTTCTGTTGCGCACATAAACTACAGCGCAGCCGTTTACTTTCTTCAGAATATCAAGCAACGCTTGTTCTTTGTTCGAAGTTTTGCGAACTACATAACTCAAATTTTTGCGCACGAAACTTTTGCGCAGCACATTCTTTTTTGGAAACAAAAGTTTCTCCTGAATATCATCGACAACTTTCAGTGTAGCAGTTGCGGTCAATGCAATCACCGGCACACCTTTCAACTTCTCTCTTATTTCTGCAATGCGCAAATAAGGCGGACGAAAATCGTAACCCCATTGCGAAATACAGTGCGCTTCATCTACGGCAATCAAATTTATTTTCATGCGCTGTATACGCGCAAGAAAATCATCGGTGGTTAAGCGCTCGGGAGAGAGGTAGAGAAATTTTACATCGCTGTAAATGCAATTATCTAAGAGCGCGTCAATTTGCGAGTAAGGCATTCCAGAATAAATGGCAACTGCTTTAATTCCTTTTTTATTGAGATTCGAAACCTGGTCTTTCATTAAGGCAATGAGAGGAGAAATAACCAAACACAATCCTTCTTTAGCAAGAGCAGGAACCTGAAAGCAAATTGATTTGCCGCCACCTGTCGGCAAGAGAGCAAGTGTGTCTTTACCATCTAAAACAGTATTGATAATTTCTTCCTGCAACGGACGAAACTCTTCGAAGCCCCAATACTGTTTTAAAATTTGATGAATGGTTGACACGCAGTAAATGTATGAATAGACCAGAAATAAAAACGGTCAGATAAAATTATCTGACCGCTCATTTTATTTTGCAATACGAATTATCTCGCTACGCTCACGCTTCTCTTCTCGCGAATAACCGTAACCTTAACCTGACCGGGATATGTCATTTCCTTTTCAATCTTTTGCGAAATAGCAAACGACATTTCTTCGCTCTTCTTGTCATCAATTTTATCTGCTTCCACAATTACGCGAAGTTCTCTTCCCGCCTGAATAGCATATGCCTTATCAACGCCATCAAATGATTGAGCTAATATTTCAAGGTCTTTGATACGTTTCAAATAACCTTCCATAATTTCTCTGCGTGCACCCGGGCGCGCACCTGAAATAGCATCACATGCCTGAATGATAGGAGAGATAACATACTTCATTTCCATTTCATCGTGGTGTGCACCTACTGCGTTTACAATAGCTGCATGCTCACCGTATTTCTCACACAGTTTTGCTCCCAGCAATGCGTGCGACAATTCACTTTCTTCATCAGGCACTTTACCAATATCGTGCAAAAGACCTGCACGTTTAGCAAGCTTCGGATTCAATCCTAATTCAGCTGCCATGGTAGCACAAAGATTGGCCACCTCGCGACTGTGTTGCAAAAGATTTTGACCGTATGAAGAACGGAAACGCATTCTGCCCACATAACGAATCAACTCCTGATGCAAGCCCTGAATACCTAAATCAATTACGGTGCGCTCACCAATTTCAAGAATATGTTCTTCGAGTTGCTTTTTAATTTTAGCTACTACTTCTTCAATTCTTGCAGGGTGAATTCTTCCATCGGTTACCAAACGTTGTAACGAAAGGCGCGCAATTTCTCTGCGAATAGGATCGTAGCCCGAAATGATAATTGCTTCTGGAGTGTCATCTACCACGAACTCGCAACCTGTTGCAGATTCGAGCGCGCGAATGTTCCTTCCTTCGCGGCCAATGATTTGACCTTTTTGTTCATCGCTATCTAAGTTGAAAACCGAAACGGTATTCTCAATTGCATTCTCCGCAGCGGTACGCTGAATGGTTTGAATGATAATTTTCTTCGCCTCTTTGTTGGCTTTGCTTTTAGCTTCGTCAATAAGCACCTTGGTCAAAGTCAACGCTTCTGCTTCCGCTTCTTTCGTCATAGTTTCTACCAATTCTTTCTTTGCATCTTCTTTGGTGAGCGCGCTTATTTGCTCGAGTTTGCCTACAAATATTTCGTGGCTCTTTTTCAACTGGTCGTTCTTGGTGTTTACCAATTCCAATTGCTTGTTCAGATTCTCCTTTAAGGTGTCAACTTCTTTTTCTTTTTTCGAAACTTCGGCTGTGCGTTGAGAAACTTCGGTTTGTAATACTTTCAACTGCGCTTCCTTTTCTACTACTTTTTTGTTGCGCTCGGCTACTTCGCTTTCGTGTTTGCTTTTTTGCTGAATGAAATGTTCCTTGGCCTGAAGTTCCTTATCTCTCTTCGTGTTGTCGGCATTTCGTTTGGCATCGGCTATCAGTTTATCGGCTGTGGCTTGGGCATCGGCAAGTTTTTTGTTTAACTCTACCTCTGCTTTCTTTTCTATATCCAGATTGCTTTTCTGTGTAATAGAACGCCCCACTAATAAACCTACAATCGCTGCCACTACCGCTGCCGAAGCCGCAATAATTATGATGATTGTGTTATCCATTTTGGTTTGTTGATTTATAATGATTAAAAAAATTCAGTCCATCGATTTTCACGTTGCGAATAAATTGAACACTAAACGAATGATGTGATTTGAAAAAAGAGAAGGAGAGAGAAAGTTTTATTCAGATGCCCGAGAGCACTTCTTCTAACTGATTTAGCTTTTCTTCGGTTAACCGGTGGTTATGCTGCGTTTCGCTTTGAAGAGTTGTATACTCCACTGCGAGATTTAAAAGGCACATAGCCAAATAATCCTGTTTGTCTTTACCCTGAAACATGTTCTGGTAGGTTTTGATTTTCTCATTTACCAGATTTTCTGCAAGGCGCACTTTTTCTTCATCGCTCTTCGTTACCTTTAACGGGTAGAGCCTCTCTGCCACCGACACTTGGATAGTAACCGTTTCCGTTTTCTCTGTCATCCTTAATCATTCAACATCGTAATACAAAGATCTATTTCTTTAATGTACTCGTTTAATTTTCGTTTTAATTCGGTAACATCAGTTTCACTGGCATTGGCCGAACCTATATTCTGCGCTAACTTAATTATTTTAATTGTATCGCGTAGTTCAACGGTTTGGCGCTGCTCGGTGTGGAGCAATTGTTTCACCTCGCGCAATTCTTTCTCGAGCGTTTCATTTTTCGATTGCAATTTATGATACTGCTCTTTTATTTTTTTCGCTTTTTCAAGCACGCTTTCTAATTTCTTTTCGAGCTTCATAAAATTATTTTTTTTGAAAAAAGGCATTTCTGGCACGCCAAATTGCGTAGAAATACGCGATTTTTGCGTAGAAATACGCTTTTTTTTTCGGTACCAACACTCGTTCTTTGTAGCGTTGAATCAAATAAAATAATTCAACAATTTTTTAACCACAAAAAATTGCGCCATGAGTATCTTCAAAAATGTTATTGAGAGCTTCAACGAAAAAATTATTACACCACCGCGAATTCATTTTTCGTTAACCAAAGCACGAAATCCTTTTGATCAATATTTAAATTTAAACATCAGCATGTTTCGCGACACGTTTAGTGATTCGTTGTTGAAAGATTGCAGCGCAGTGTTGTTCCCTTACATTCGGTTAAAAATAAAATCGGGTGCGTTAGCGCATCATGGTTTTTTTGCTGCACATGAATATGCCGACCCACAAAATGATAACAGCATTCAGTTTCATATTTATGAAGCGCTTCGCGAAGCTTCGCAGCATGATGAAGAGAATGATAACTGTGCGTTTAAAAAAGTTTTAGGAAAACCTGCTGACGATAAATTGTTTGCTAACGAAATTATTTTAGCCATGCTGCCTGGTGGTAAAGGCTACCGTTACAACAGCCGGCAAGGTGCAGTAATTGAATTGAAGATTGCTTACAACAGCAACGTGTATCCTGATTTAACGAACGTTGATTTTGAAATACAAGCCGTAATTACACCCGTGCTGCGCGAAGCATCACTCACGCGTTTGTATTCAAAGTTTGGAGATGTTGATTCCGAAGAATGCGAAGAAGTAAACGATGAAGTTTCTTTTCCTATTCCCGATAAAGCCAAACGCCAAGTAATTATTGCTCCTTGAAAAATTTGTTTTAGCAATTGATTGACAAAAATTCAAAAACAAAAAGAGCCCCGCAAAATTGGGGGCTCTTTGTTTTAGAGAGATGTCACTCTGAGCTTGTCGAAGAGTTAGCCGAAAGATGCTTCGACAGGCTCAGCATGACAAATCATTTACTCCTCAGTTCCCGCTTCCGCAGTTCCTAATTCGCCATCTTCCTCTGCGTTGTAAGTCAGTTTGCCGTTTTCAATTTTGGCAACTGCTGCAATTTCATCTTTTGCATTCAGCTTAATTAAACGAACGCCTTGTGCGGCTCTTCCCATTTTGCGAAGTTGCTCCACAGCCAAACGAATGGCAATTCCCGACTTATTAATAATCATCACATGGTCGTTGTCTGTTACGTTGAGGATAGCAATGAGGTGACCTGTCTTTTCAGTTACGTTCAATGTCTTCACTCCTTTACCTCCGCGGTTAGTGATGCGATAAATTTCTTCGCCTGTTTCAGGGTCGTTGAGGTAAGAGCGTTTGCCGTAACCTTTTTGCGAAAGCACCATGATGGTTTCGTCTTTGTTATCGGTGTTCACCGTTATCATACCAATAATTTCATCGCCTTGTTCTTCGAGTGTAACGCCACGCACACCCATCGAGTTTCTGCCAACGGCTCTAACTTTCTCTTCGTTGAAACGAATCGCTTTTCCTTTTTTGGTAGCAATTACAATTTCGCTCTTGCCGTTTGTCATGCTCACTTGCACTAACTCATCACCTTCGCGAATTTCAATCGCATTCACTCCACCGTTTCTAACGTTTGAATAAGCACGCAGATTGGTCTTCTTAATCGTTCCCTGTTTAGTGCAGAAGATAATGCTGTTGTTATCGAGATACTCATCTACAATGAGATTCTTCACCGGAATGTAAGCCACAATCTTATCTTCTTTCGGAATACTGATAAGATTTTGAATCGCTCTTCCCTTGCCCGTCTTCTCTCCTTCAGGAATTTCGTAAACCTTGAGCCAGAAACATCTTCCGAGTTCGGTAAAGAACAGAATGTAGTTGTGGTTGGTAGCGAGGAACAAATGCTCAATGAAATCTTCATCGCGCGCGCTGCTGGCTTTGCTGCCTCTGCCGCCACGGTTCTGTGTTTTATAATCAGCCGATGGTGTGCGCTTAATATAACCGAGGTGCGAAATAGTAACCACCACTTCATCATCGGCTATCAAATCTTCCATATTGAAATCGCCTGCGGCATATTCAATAGATGTTCTGCGCTCATCGCCATAGCGGTCGCGCACATCTATCATTTCATCCTTTATAATCTGCAAACGAAGCGGCTCTTCATCCAATACTCTCTTCAACCATGCAATCGTTTTCATCAACTCGTCATACTCTTCACGAATCTTATCGCGCTCTAAACCTGTCAAACGCGATAAACGCATTTCAAGAATTGCCTTCGCCTGTATTTCGCTTAAGCTGAAATTGCTCATCAATCCTGCCTTCGCAATATCGCCATCGGCAGAAGCGCGAATCAATTTGATTACTTCATCTAAGTGGTCGAGAGCAATCAGCAAACCTTCTAAGATATGCGCGCGCTCTTCTGCTTTCTTCAATTCCCATTTTGTTCTGCGCACAATTACTTCATGTCGGAACTCTACGAAATACTTGATAAGGTCGCGCAGATTCAGAATTTTCGGAATACCGTTTACGATAGCCACATTGTTTACACCAAACGATGTTTGCATAGAAGTAAGCGCAAACAACTGGTTCAACACCACGTTGCTTATTGCATCGCGTTTCAAC
>JAPLES010000043.1 GCA_026391075.1 Bacteroidota bacterium
CAAAAAGTAATGGGAATTATTGCAGCTACTATGATGGTGTATGTTTCAAAAGCAAGTATTGATCCTAATCATATTCCACCTTGGATGCACGTAATTGAAGTGGATGGAAAAATTAAAGATATACCTCATTGGATTGTTTTAGCATGTTACACTGCAATTGGTTTGGGCACCTTAATGGGTGGTTGGAGAATTGTAAAAACGATGGGAAGCAAAATTACAAAGCTCCATCCTTTTGAAGGCGTAGCCGCAGAAACTGCAGGAGCTATTACCCTATTTGCCACCGAAAGATTAGGCATACCAGTTTCCACTACACATACAATTACCGGTGCCATCATGGGCGTTGGCTTAACAAAAAGAATTTCAGCAGTGCGCTGGGGAGTAACTTTCAGTATTATTTGGGCATGGATTCTAACCATTCCGGTTTCGGGCACTATGGGTGCTGCTCTTTATTTTCTCTTGAAAAGAATTTTGGGAGAATAAGGTGGTTGCGATAACATAATTCATTTCGTTTTTACTCTTCCTGCTTGACGCTTTGCTCAAGCAGTTTTATCTGCTAAGTTTCCTTTTCTACTTTTGTGCTGAACATTTATTACATCTTCTTAACAGCACATGCACACAATAAAAATTCCTATTACACTCTATAGCTGTGTAAATTCTTTCGTTTTATAAAATACAAAAAACAAAACTGATATGAACCCAATTACCATTCTGTGGGCCGATGATGAAATTGATTTATTAAAACCAAGCATTCTTTTTTTAGAAAATAAAGGGTACAAATTAATTCCTGTTACCAATGGAAACGATGCTATTGACCGAGTGAAACAAAAAGGAATTGATGTGGTGTTTTTGGATGAAAGCATGCCAGGACTTACCGGTTTAGAAACCTTACAGCGCATTAAAGAAATAAATCAGCACTTGCCCTGTGTAATGATTACAAAAAATGAAGAAGAAAATTTGATGGAAGATGCCATAGGCTCGCAAATTGCCGACTACCTGATTAAGCCGGTAAAACCGCAACAGATACTTTCCACACTCAAAAAAATTATTGACAACGAACGTTTAGTTACCGAAAAAACAACCTCAGTTTATCAACAGGAATTTCAAAAACTATTTATGACCATGCAGGACAACCTCGACTATAAACAGTGGGTTGAACTTTATAAAAAATTGGTGTACTGGGAAATTGAGTTGAACAAGAGCGATAGTAGCATGGTAGAAGTTTACAACGCTCAAAAAGAAGAAGCCAACCGTGAGTTCAATAAATTTGTGATTAAAAATTACAAGCGCTGGGTCAATTCAGAACCGGGATTAGATACACCAGTGATGAGCCACAATGTGTTGAAACAAAAATTACTCCCCATGCTTCGTGACAACAAGCCAACGTTTATGGTTTTAATTGATAATCTCCGTTACGACCAGTGGAAAGCTATTCAGCCTTTAGTGCTTGAAAATTTCAAAGTAGAAGAAGAAGATATTTTTTGTGCCATACTTCCTACCGCCACACAATATGCGCGCAACGCTATGTTTGCCGGCATGATGCCTTTGGAGATTCAAAAACGTTTTGAAGATAAATGGGTTAGTGATGATGATGAAGGTGGAAAGAATTTACATGAATCGGAATTTTTAGAAGACTTTTTGAAACGCACCTTGCATGAACCTATCAAACATAAGTACGTAAAAATTACCAATCACCGCGATGGTGAATTGCTGGAGAATAATATCACTAACTATCTCGGAAATAAACTGACGGTCATCGTTTACAATTTCGTTGACATGCTTTCGCATGCGCGCACCGAAATGGAAGTGCTTAAAGAACTTGCCAGTGATGAAGCAGCGTACCGTTCTGTGGCTGTTTCCTGGTTCGACCACTCTCCACTGCTTAATGCGCTCAAAAAACTAAGCGAGAAAGACGTAAACATTTTGCTCCTAACCGACCACGGAACAGTGCGTGTGCAAGACCCATCAAAATGTATTGGTGACAGAGAAACCACTACTAATATTCGTTACAAAACCGGAAAGAATTTAAACTACGATGACAAGGATGTGTTTGCTGTGAAGGTTCCTGAAGAAATTGGTTTACCTAAATCGCGGTTGAGTTCAACTTACATTTTTGCCAAAGAAAACAAGTACCTGGTTTATCCGAACAACTACAATCACTTCGCAAATTTCTACAAAAACAGTTTTCAGCACGGTGGCATTTCTCTTGAGGAAATGCTGGTGCCTGTGGTTAGGTTAAGTAAGAAGTAATGCAGTACTACTCCTGATTTCCTCGTCTTATTTCAATTCCCTAATTGGGTTAGCACCTTTTGGCTTTTTCTGCGTGATTTGTGTACAGTAATTATTGACTCAGCTAGTAATTTATTCTAACACTTATACTAAAATCATTTTATGAAGAAGCGTTCTTCCATTCTGTTTTTATTGTTTGCTTTTGTTTCAAGCAATTTGTTTTCGTTAGGTACAATGCTTACAGGCGATGCTGCCTCTCGTTTAGTTGCAAACAGCCAAGCTGTTATTGAAGGCAAATTTTCTACTATTCCTGACTATATCCGTTTTAAACAAGGAGCCTATCTAGCTTACGGAAATTTTGAAGCATGGCTTTCTCAGCATTATCAACTTCCGTCAGCTAATGGATTCAAACTTCTTTCTACCGAAAAAGATAAGCTTGGTTTTATTCACTATCGTTTACAACAAACGGTAAACAATATTCCAGTTGAAGGAACTATGTTCATTCTTCATACAAAATTGGGTATGATTCAAAGCATGAACGGTCAGTTGCTCAATACTATTCCTGCTCCAGCTTCAACTTCTATCAATGCATCTACTGCTTTGAATTTTGCTTTGCAAAACATTGGTGCTTCAAAATACAAATGGGAAATTTCTAACGTTGAAAATGCCCTGAAAGAAAATACAGGAAATGCTTCAGCTACTTATTTTCCAAAAGCCGAATTAGTTTACCTAGGCGAAAACAATAAACTGGGAGCAAAACAATTTTATCTGGCTTACAAATTTGACATTTACGCAGCCGAACCGCTTTCACGTAATTATGTTTTTGTAGATGCGGTAACCGGAAAAATTATTTTAACCAAAAACAGAATTGAACATGCCGATGTTCCTGCAACAGCCACTACTCAATACAGCGGAAGCAAAACAATTACAACCGATAGCTATAATGGAAGCTATCGCCTACGCGAAGCAGCGCGTGGAAATGGTATTAGAACTTACAATGCATTGACTTCAACAAATCCGGGCACAACTGATTTCACAAATGCTTCTACCAATTGGAATAACGTAAACACCGCGAAGGACCAATATGCTACTGACGGACATTTTGCCAGTGAATCAACTTATGATTTTTATAACGTTCTTTTTGGTAGAAACAGTTTAGATGATAATGGTGTGCTACTAATAGCCTATGTGCATTATGACTCTAATCTTGACAACGCTTTTTGGGATGGGCAGGCCATGAATTATGGCGATGGAAGCACACAGTTTAACACCAGACCATATACCACGCTCGATATTGGCGGACACGAAATTACGCACGGCTTAACACAATATACTGCCAACTTAGACTATCAAGATGAAAGCGGTGCATTGAATGAATCTTTCAGCGATTGTATGGGAATTTCTATACGTCAGTATGTAAATCAAGCAGCACCTGCAAGTATTGAGTGGCGAATTGGGGTTAATAATGGTCCTGCATTTCGTTCAATGGCTAATCCAAATGCTTATCAGCAACCCGATACTTACGGTGGCACAAATTGGTACACCGGAACGCAAGACAACGGTGGAGTGCATACTAATAGTGGAGTTCAAAATTTTTGGTTCTATTTAGTAGCACATGGAAAAAGCGGAACGAATGATAACGGACAAACCTATAACGTAACCGGCATCACAATTGAAAAAGCACAGGCCATTACTTATCGCTCGCTTACAAATTATTTGACTAACACCGCGCAGTATGCCGATGCCAGAACGTATTCCATTATTGCTGCTGAGGATTTATATGGCCCTTGCTCGCCTGAAGTAATTGCTGTAACCAATGCATGGTATGCGGTAGGAGTAGGCGCTGCTTTTTCGGCAAGTGTAAATGCCGATTTTGCTCCGGCAACTACTACCTCATGTACTGCGCCAACTATTATTTCTTTCAATAACACCAGCTCAAACGCTACCACGTACTACTGGGATTTTGGTGATGGAAACGGAAGTTTTTCTGCTACTCCTTCGCACACTTATTATCAGTACGGAACTTTTACTGTTTCGTTAATTGCCTCAAGCCCGGGTTGTGGAACCGATACAGTAATAAAGTCACAAGTAATTACTATCAGTAATCTTTCTCCGGTGGCAAATAATGTTTCTATTTGCGGAGGTCAATCAGCGACTCTTTCTGCGAGTGCTTCGGGAAATATCAATTGGTATAATGGTGCCGCTGGCGGTGCTCCCTTGGGAACTGGAACTATGTTCACTACTCCTTCTTTAAATTCTACCACTACATATTATGCTGAGTCACAAATTCAATCACCACAAATAGGTGCTGCACCAGCTAATCATAATTTTGGAGCCGGTGGATACAATACATATCCGCATTATACTGTTTTCAATAACACCGTGCAGCAAGTTTTACTTAGTGTAGATGTAGACGCAGGTGCAGCAGGAAGCAGAATAATTCAACTGCATGACGCAAGTGATAATGTTTTAGCTACACTAACAGTTAACCTTGCAAACGGGTTACAGACCGTTCCACTTAATTTTAATTTACCGGCACAAAACGGTTTGCGTTTGGGTATTTGGACCGGAACCGAAAATTTATACCGTAACAGCTCAGGAGCAAACTATCCTTACACATCAAACGATGGCACGATTACCATTACAAGCAACGATGTGCCTGATTTAGCTCGTTTTTATTTCTTTTATAATTGGCGCATTCAACCCGCACCATGTGTAACTGCGCGAACTCCGGTGGTAGTAGATGTAATTTCTAACAATGGAACTTTTACTTCAACAGTAAATAATACAACAGTTGATTTTACGCCAAGTGTTACGACAGCAACTACCTACAGCTGGACTTTTGGTGATGGAAATACCTCTACACAGCAAAATCCTTCGCATACTTATTCTACCGATGGAAGCTATACCGTTGAATTAATTCAAAGCAATGGAAACTGTTCAGACACCATTACACAAATAGTGAATGTGAATGCAACAGGTATTGCTGCTATTGATAACATTGAAACTATTTCATTACACCCGAACCCGGCTAAAGATTTTGTAAATGTGCAATTGAATATTTCTGTAGGAAGGCAATACAAACTATCCATACAGAATGTTTTGGGTGAAACATTGAGCACACAAAATTTATACGCTGCTGTATCGCACAATTCGGCTACAGTTGATATTTCTTCGCTTGCTTCAGGAATCTATTTTCTGAATTTGCAAAGCGGTAAGAATAGCTTAGTAAAGAAATTTGTGAAGAGCTTTGAGTAAAGGTTCAATGCCCAATAATCTAGAAGAGGCTGTCTAAGAATGGGCAGCCTCTTTTCTATTGTATACCTTCTAAATGACTTTGCTCGCAGTTGAGCTCAATTTCAAATTTGCCATTGCCGTTCAGGTTTACTTTGTAAAGACAAAGATTAACGTGGTGAAAATTATCCATTTCGCTTAATGGTGCGCCAGTAAGTGTACACATAAACGCACGAATGAATCTGCCGTGAGTAGCAATTAAAATTTTAGAATGTTTTGTGGCGACTAAATGTTCAACAAAACGTTTTTGCCTTTGCTGCAAATCGAACGGGCTTTCGCCAGTGTCACCGGGTTTGGCATAAATATCTCCAGCTTTCCACTTGGCTAGTAAAGCTTGAAACGATTCGCTGGTTTCTTGTGTAGATACTGCACCTTCCATTTCTCCCCAACTAATTTCATCAAGTTCCGAAAATATTTGATGCGGTATGCCCAATTGCATAAATGAAGCCACACTTTCCTGCGCGCGAGTTAAAGTAGAAGTGTAAATAATTTCGAAAGGAATTTGTTTGTAAGCCGCAAAAAAAGCTTCCGATTGTGTGCGACCTTTTTCGTTTAACGATAAATTAATTCCCTTGCCTTGTACTATTCCCTTAGCGTTATGGTCAGTCTGCCCGTGGCGAATAATGTAAATCTCTTTTTGAATCATATTTTGTTGCGCATAAAAGTATAGTTTTGCGCCATACATAAAACCCTTGAGTAAACACACCCCCGAATCCTTAGCGCATTTTTATAAGTATTGCATTTCGCATTCGTTTCCGTTTGCCTTTTACCGGCTTCCAGGAACGGAAATTGTAAAAGTACTTGCGCAGCAAACAACTACTCTTCACAAACTAAAAGCAGGAACTGATTATTCCAAGCGCGAAGGTTTTGTGTTTGCCCCTTTTGTAGCCACTACAAAAGCTGCGCCCTTTATTATTGAACCTGAAATTTTTTGGAGTGAAAAATATTTGCCCCAATTTGGTCCTGCAAAACCTCATGTATTCAAGCATAAAAGTGATGATACTGATGATGAGCCTGTGAAAGATACACCGGAGAAGAAAGCGTATGTACAATTGGTGAACACTATTCAAAAAAGTATTGAAACAGGTAAACACAAAAAAATTGTTGCCGCACGCACCATTACAAAAGACAAACCTGAAGGTTTTAATGACCTTGCCTTTTTTCGCGCGCTTTGCAAAAAATATCCTCGTGCTTTTATTTCGTTGGTTTACACTAAACAGTATGGTTTATGGATTGGCGCTTCACCCGAAATTTTATTAGAGCATAATATTGATGAGTTTAAAACCTACTCGCTTGCTGGCACTAAAGCTAACACACCTGCAAATAAACAAACACCTTGGGGCAAAAAGGAAATTGAAGAGCAACAATTAGTTACAGAATATATAGATGACTGCCTTAAAAAGGTTATGAAGAAAACCGAGGTAACAAAAAAGACAGATACCGTTGCGGCAGGAAATATTTTGCATTTGCGTACCACTTTTTCTTTTGAAGCCGAAACACCTGCGCGCTGGCAAAAATTGGTTGAAGAGTTACACCCTACACCGGCAGTTGCAGGTTTGCCAAAAGCAGCAGCAATAAAGTTTATAGCCGCAAACGAAAAAGCCCCACGTGGTTTTTACTGTGGTTATCTGGGTCCGGTAAATATGGACTCACAAATAAACCTTTACGTTAACCTTCGCTGTATGCAAGTGCTCGATAAAAAACTTACGCTTCATATAGGTTGCGGTATTACCGCTCATTCAAAAGCAGAAGATGAATGGAAAGAAACCGAAATTAAAGCGCAAACGCTGTTGAGTGTTTTGTAGAAAAAACTACAAGCATTTTACCCCATCACTTGCTTTACACTCATAAATTTCACAGGCCAAACCTGTAACAGCAAAATATTTTTCTGAAACTTTAGTTACCAGTTCTTCCACTGCCGATGAATGAACTAAAGCAATTGCACATCCGCCAAAGCCTGCACCTGTCATTCGCGCGCCAAGACAGCCACCGATTTGTTGTGCGCATTCTACCAGCGTATCTAATTCCATTCCACTCACTTCGTAATCATTTTTAAGCGAAGCATGTGAAGCATTCATCAATCTTCCAAAGGTGGAAAGATCATTATGCTGTAAAACTTTTACTGCTTCGTTTACCCGAAGTTGTTCGCTTATTACATGTCTGACTCTGCGTTTTAAAACTTCGTTGTTTAAAATATTTAGCCAAAGCATATCGGCTTGGCAAAGATTTTCAATTTCCGATTTTGTAGTGTGAATAATTCTCAAAGCTTCTTCGCACTCTTGTTTTCGCTCATTGTATTTAGAAAGAATTAAAGAGCGAGGTTTTTTTGTATTCATCACCAGCAAACGGTAATCGCCTATGTCAAAAGGAATATAGCGGTGATTTACTTTGTCGCAATCAATAAGTAAGGCGTTGTTTTTTTTACCAAGTGCCACTGCGTATTGATCCATTATACCGCACTTTACGCCTATAAAATCGTTTTCAACCTGCTTGCAAAAAACAGCCAGCCAAGGTAAATTGATTTGCTTTTCGGTTTGTGATAACAAAGCAAACGCGGTTACTATTTCTACCGCTGCGGAGGAGGAAAGTCCTGAACCTTCGGGCAAATTACTTTCAAAAATTATTTCGCAGGGTTGAATAGCATGGTTTTCATTTTTAAGTTGCGAAATAATTCCCAACGGATAATTGGTCCAATCATTTGCCTTATCAAAATGAAATTCATCGCTTAAATCAATTCGTTTTGAAAACGAATGTGTGTTAGAGCGAAGCACCACCACATTTTCTTGAAGTGGTTGAACCGTTGCGGTTACTCCTAAATTTATTGCTACGGGCAAAACAGTTCCTCCGTTATAATCTAAATGTTCACCAATTAAATTGACACGACCGGGAGCAAAATATTTTTTCATTTTCTCAGAAACAGTTAACCAATTAATTTTCGCAAATGCGCGGCACAGTCATCTACATCCAATGGGTTGGTGGCTGCACCAGCTCCCATTTCGCTTCCTGCATAGTATTTCATTTTGTCTTTAGCACGCAGCGGAGGGTAAAACTCAATATGAAAAGCATAATAATTTTCAGCATCGGCATATTTTTTTTCGTTCACCGGTGTTTGATGCATACACATCATATAAGGGAAAGGTCGGTCAAAAACTTTATCAAACGCCCGGGTTATTTTTTTGAGCGCCTGTGCTAAATCTTTTTTTTCAGCCAACGAAAATTGGGTGATGTTTCCCTTTAGCTTTTTATTGACAATAAAAACTCCATAAGGGTAATCGGTAAAAAAGGGAATGTAAGCAATGAAACTTTTATTTTCGAAAACAATACGATGCTTATGTTTTTTCTCAGCTGCATTTAAATCGGCAAATAGATTTTTACGATGTTTTTGAAAATACTTTTTACTGTTCTGTAACTCCTCTTTAATTTTAGCCGGAATAAAACTGTAAGCATACAATTGACCATGCGGATGTGGCATGGTTACCCCCACTTCTTCGCCACGGTTTTCAAATTCAAAAATGTACTTGATGCGTTTGTCTTTTTGTAATTCTTTAAAACGCGAATTCCAAAGCTCCACAATTTTTAAAATATGCGCATCGCTCAATTGATACAATTGTTTATCATGCGCAGGTGAGTAGAGCAGTACTTCACATTTGCCAACAGCAGCAGTTGTTTTGAAAATTTCATTTTTGGTTTTACTTTGTTTCGAAGCAGATGTAACTAAACTCATTACCGGAAAATCGTTGTTATAGCTGAGCACATCAAAATTAGGCAGGTTAGAATTATGCTGAGGACAGAAGGGGCAATAATCTTTTGGTAAGTGCGGGCGCTGCTGACGATTAGTAGCCACCATGGTCCATGTATCGAGTAAAGGGTTCCATCGGAATTCTGACATGCGACAAATATGAAAGTAAATGGCGAATTGGTATGTTTGTTGTAAAGAGGAAGTTCTTAATTTTAAAGCACTATGGTTCACAAGGGTGAAATATTAACGATACAACGATTCATTTTTCTGCTTGATGATTTTCATTATGCCGAATTTGCCGAGCATTTGACAGCGGTTAACGCTGCCTTGCCTTTAAAGTTGGCTGATACCATTCGCAAACAACTACCCGACTTTGATACGCATGAAAACCTTTGCAAAAAAGTTTACGGCAGTGTAAGCCAAAAACAAAATTTTAACCAACTAGCTTCTTACACGTTTAAGCTATCAGCTAATTTGGCTCATAATTATCCTCATTATCTCCATCATAACATTTCGAATGTTGAACGATTAATTAATACTGGCAAATCGCAGGAAGCTAATTTTTTGGTAGAAAACCTGCTCGACATTGCCAGCCGCATTGAAGATTTCTCAACAAAAAGTTTTGCCCTAAGGTTTTTGACACAGCAGGCATTTCTCTTTCGCGATTCTGCTACCGGCTTTAAACTGGATAAGGAACTCGAAGAATTGTTGGAAACAAAAACGGTGTTCATTAAAATTATCAACTCACTTAGACGAACGCTTTACAATGCTTCCTTACTTAAAAAGCCGGATACTTTAAAGCAGTTTAAATTGTATTATGCTAAATATCACGACCACTCTTCTGCCGCGTTGCGCATTACCAGCAAGTATGCTTACCTCTATACAGTCTATTATTTTAATCCGCAAATGTTTGAGAGCAAAGAGGATATTGCTTTGATTGAATCTTTACAAAAGGAATTGAACAATTATTGTTACGTGGTATTCCCTTTTCTTTTTGATATCAAAGGAATTTTCGGATTTCTTACAATGAATTCTTCGCTTATTAAGTTAGATACTACCGAAGGCAAAAAATATTTTCAGGAATTAAATGAGCATTATAAATCAGTCAAGTTCTGGAAGAATTTCCTGAACATGCCGCAGATATTTTCAATAGCTGTTCAAGCTACGCGGTTTGTATCCACTTACCATTACCTTGTTCATCGTTCAGATTATCATCGTTTGCTGCCGGCAAAAGATTTAAAGATTATGAAAATATTGTTGGAAAGCTGTCAAGAAATAATAGCCAACAACCAATGGGAAAAAAATTATAAAAACGATTTGATAAGTGTACGAATGCTGTATGGAGCACTACTTGTTTTGTCGGGCGGTGCCAACGTGAAAAAAGGTACAAATGAGTTGGAATCGGTTTTAATTACCTATCAGCAAATAAACATGTCGGGAAGTACGGACAGTATTTTTCTTGGTTTGATGATTGGTTATTTTGCTTCTAAGCAGTATGAGAAATGCTCCGATACATTTAAACGTTACCAGAAAGTAATTAAAGGTAAACCTGTTTACGAAGGAAACGACATCAGCATTCACACATACTATTATTTATCGCGTTGGTTTAGCTCCCATCATGCGCAGTATTTAAATAAACTGCAAATAAATTATGCACGAGCCAAAAATGCCGGTGGTCCCCGCAATGCCATTCGTGAATTAGTAGACTACTTCAAACTAGATGTAGAGTTAGACTAAGTTGCGTTAATTCAAACTGTAAATTACTCTGAGCTTATCCAGTTCTTTAAACAAATCGTTGCTTAGTTCAATCGTTTTTAAAGTAGAACTTACACCTACCAAAATTCCTTCTTCGGTATCGCGAAATTTTAAATGCAGTTTTGTTTTACCTGGATATTTGGAGAGAACGGTATCTATATCTTCAATCAATTTCAGATTTACTGAATCGGCTTCCACTTCAAGGGTTAGAAACTTGGTCAATTTATTTCTCACATCCGACAGCAAATCAATCTTGCTGATTTTAAATTCAAATTGATTTTCATCATTCCATCGTTGCTGATAACGTCCGCAAATGTGTAGCATGGCATTGGGCGTTTCGGTAAAGGTTTTGAAGGAGAGAAAATCTTTACCGAACAAAGTAAAGTTGTAAGTGCCGGTAAAATCTTCGATTGTAAAGCGACAATACTGATTTCCGTTTTTCGAAAACTTTGTTTCGGTATTCGTTACAATACCTGCAATTTTTAAATCGCGGCCTTTTACTTTTTCAATATCGTTGAGTGAGGCATTAGTGAATGTTTGAATCTCTAAACGGTAATCATCGAGCGGATGACCGCTGATATAAATGCCTGTAACTTCTTTTTCCTTTTTTAGTTTCTCTAACAAACTCCAGTCATCGCTGCCAAAAGCACTCGGCTCGCTTAAATCAACACCGCCCTGCATTTCGCCAAACAAAGAATTTTGTTGCGAGCCGGCAGAGCCCTGCACATTGCTTCCGTAACGCACCGCTTTTTCGAGTAAGCTCAATCCATCTTTTTTATCAGGCAAAAAATATTGCGCGCGATGATAATTTGGAAACGAATCAAATGCACCTGCGTATCCTAACGCTTCCAACGCCTTTCTTCCGCTTGCTCGTGAACTAACTCTACGGGTGAGGTCGTAAATACTTTTGTAACTACCATTTGCTTTTCTCTCTGCAACAATCGCTTCTACCGCAGCATCACCAACTCCTTTAATGGCGGACAGCGCATAACGAATTTCTCCTTTATCATTCACTGCAAATTTCACATCGCTTTCGTTTATGTCGGGTCCTTTAACGGGAACTCCCATGCGCCTGCACTCTTCCATAAAGAAGGTAATTTTATCAATATTACCTTGGTTGTTAGTAAGCAAAGCACTCATGTATTCTCCGGGGTAATTTGCTTTTAAATAAGTTGTTTGAAAAGCAACAAACGCGTAACAAGTAGAATGCGATTTGTTGAAAGCATATTGCGCAAACGCTTCCCAATCGGTCCATATTTTTTCAACCTTCTTAGTATCTAATTTCTTTTCTGCGGCTCCGGCAATGAATTTGTCTTTCATTTTGTCGAGCGTTTTGCGGTCTTTTTTTCCCATAGCTTTGCGCAAATAATCGGCATCGCCTTTGGTAAAACCGCCCAATTTTTGTGAGAGCTGCATCACCTGCTCTTGATATACAGTAACACCATAAGTGTCTTTTAAAAATTCCTCTACTTCGGGTAAATCGAAAACAAATTTTTTGCCGTGCTTGCGCAAAATGTATTCTGGAATGTAAGCAATAGGTCCCGGGCGATAGAGCGCATTCATGGCAATTAAATCATCAAACTTATCGGGTTTTAAGTCCTTCAGATATTTCTGCATGCCCGCACTTTCAAACTGAAATGTTCCGTTGGTTTCGGCACGCTGATAAAGTTCAAAAGTTTTTTTATCGTCAAGCGGAATAGTATCAATGTCAATTTTTATTCCGCGGTTTTGTTCAATCAATACAAGCGCATCGCGAATGATGGTGAGCGTTTTTAAACCGAGGAAGTCCATCTTGATTACACCAGCATCTTCAATTACTTTTCCTTCGAATTGCGTGAGATATAAATCGGTTTCCTTTGAAGTTGCAATAGGAATTATTTCTGTCAAATCACTTGGTGCAATAATTATTCCCGCTGCGTGCACCCCTGTGCCACGCATACCTCCCTCTAATTTTTCGGCTTCGTGCAATACTTTACTATCGAGCCCATCGCCTTCATAAATTTTGCGCAAGCGTTTTGCATCTTCAATTTCTTCGCTCGAATAATTTTCTTTTTCCTTCAAACTGTCTTTGCCATCGAGTGGTGCGTGAAGTAATCTTTCTAATTCAGTTCCCGGTCTGTCAGAAACTAATTTGGTGAGTGCAAGCGACTCGTTCAATGGTAAATCCAACACCCGCGCCACATCTTTAATACTCACTTTGGCAGCCATGGTACTGTAAGTAACAATTTGAGCCACCTGACTTTTCCCGTACTTCTTCACTACATAATCAATCACCTTATCGCGGCCTTCATCATCAAAGTCGGTATCAATATCCGGCAAACTTTTTCTATCGGGATTTAAAAAACGCTCGAAGAGAAGCTTGTAAGCAATAGGGTCAATATTAGTGATGCCAATACAATAAGCCACCACACTACCCGCTGCAGAACCACGACCGGGACCAATGAGCACGCCCATATCTCTTCCTGCTTTTATAAAATCTGCCACAATCAAAAAGTAACCAGGAAAACCCATTGTTTTAATCGTGTGCAATTCGAAATTGATTCGCTCTTCAATTTCAGCAGTCATTTCTTTGTAGCGTTTGTGTGCGCCTTCGAGTGTGATGTGTTTCAAATACTCCCATTGATTCAACACATCATTGCTATGAATCTGAAATTCCTTTGGTATTGGAAAATTAGGAAGCAGAATATCTTTCTTCAAATTCAAATGCTCTACCTTATGAAAAACATCGAGTGTGTTTTCGACTGCCTGTGGCACATCTTTAAACAAGTCGCTCATTTCATTTTGCGTTTTAAAATAAAACTGGTCGTTGAAAAACGCGAAGCGTTTTCCTTTCATTGATGTATCGTCATCTCCAAATTCTTTGTTGGTTGGTGTGCTTTGCTTTTCACCGGTATTAATGCAAAGCAAAATATCATGTGCGTTCGAATCCTGTTGGTCAACATAATGCGAATCGTTAGTGGCAATCATCTTTACATCATATTCCTTTGCCCACTTAATGAGCACCTGATTTACTTTTTCCTGCTCTTCCATTCCGTGGCGTTGCAACTCTATGTAGTAATTCTCTTTGCCAAATAAATTGAGCCACCATTCAAAAACTTTTCTTCCTTCTTCTTCGCCCTTCTTTAAAATAGTTTGCGGCACTTCGGCACCTATGCAACAAGTAGAAGCAATCAAATTCTCGTGATATTTTACAATCAACTCTTTGTCAATACGCGGGTACTTTCCATACATGCCTTCGATATAACCCAGCGAACAAAGCTTCATCAGGTTCTTATAGCCATCGGCATTTTTAGCAATGAGGAGTTGATGGTAACGCTTGTCTCTTTTGTCTTTTGTGAAGGTTTGAATGTGTCTGTCATCTACCAAATAAAACTCGCAACCAACAATTGGTTTTATAGGAGATCCATCAGCCAGTTTGTGTTTACTTGCTTCTGCCACAAAATCAAAAACACCAAACATATTACCGTGGTCGGTAATGGTGAGTGCTTTCATTCCATCGGCTGCGGCCTTTTTATACATAGACGAAATAGCCGCAGCGCCATCGAGTAGTGAGTATTGAGTGTGAGAGTGAAGGTGAATGAATTCGGGCATGATGAAGGAGTGAATAGTGAATAGTGAATAGTAATACAAAATACCGAAGACAAACTGCGAAACTGGAAACAGTAAAAACAAAATACAAACCAATACAATTAACAAACGAATACGGCTGTTATCTAACTACTTACTACTAATTTGAAATACGAATTACGAAATACGAAATTGAATTTCGTTTAAAGGAGCGAGAAAGTTGTTGGAGATTTTTGAACAGGGATGTTGAAAAAAAAGATAGTTGAAACAAAGAGCATCTTTCCTTCCCCGCAGGGTCTCCGTCTCGGGACCCTGCGGGGAATTTAAAGACAAACTCTTATTTTTACGTAAATGTCCGTTCGCACAGAACATACCTACTACCCTAACTGGTTCA
>JAPLES010000065.1 GCA_026391075.1 Bacteroidota bacterium
GTACCGAAGGTGGGAATCGAACCCACACACCTTGCGATACACGATTTTGAGTCGTGCGCGTCTACCAATTCCGCCACTTCGGCCTTTTAAAACGGGCGGCAAATCTAAATCAAAATTGATTTTTTCAAAGGAAACTGACAGGAATCTCAATTTCATTTGCATACAAAACATTTGGTTCGTTTTGCTTTTGAGATTTGCTTTCCTCGTTTAGTTTACATTCATCTCTTCTTATGCAAGCCGGTTACAAGCCATATCAATTAAACTTCAAACAACCTGTTCTCACCTCACGTGGCGAAATGGTACACAAGAACGGATATTTCTTAACGCTAACCGATGGAATAAAATCAGGTATTGGTGAATGCAGTTTTATTGAAGGACTAAGTGCTGATGATTTGTCGAACTATGAAGCAGTTTTACAAACTATATGCAGGTATATTGAAAAAGATGAAAAGCCTGATTCAACCATTGTTAGTTCGCATCCATCTATTGTGTTTGGATTGGAATGTGCGCTCCTCGATTTTAAAAACGGTGGCAAGAAGATTTTTTTTGATAGTCTATTTACGAAAGGGAAAAAACACATTCCTATTAATGGTTTGGTTTGGATGGGCAAAAAAGATTTTATGCAGAAGCAAATTCAGGAAAAACTCTCTTCGGGTTTTACTTGCATAAAAATCAAAGTGGGGGCCATTGATTTTGTGGAAGAAGTAAGTATGCTCAGGAGCATACGAAAGAAATTTCCGGCCGATAAAATTGAAATACGTTTAGATGCCAACGGAGCTTTTAACGCTACTGATGTTTTCAAGAAATTAGAAACGCTCGCAGCATTTCAAATCCATTCCATTGAACAGCCTGTACGCAAAGGACAATTAGAATTAATGATGCGGGTGTGTAAACAATCGCCAATTCCAGTGGCGTTAGATGAAGAATTGATTGGTGTTCACGGCACGGTGCAGGATGATGTGCTATCTTTTATTCGACCGAAGTATATTATTCTAAAGCCGAGTTTGCTTGGTGGTTTTGCGGTGTGCGATGAATGGATTAGAAAAGCCGAAAAGCAAAATATAGAGTGGTGGGCGACTTCTGCATTAGAATCAAACATTGGTTTGAATGCTATTGCGCAATGGGTGTTTACCAAGAAAAGTAAATTGGTGCAGGGGCTAGGAACAGGTTCGCTTTACACTAACAATATTGTTTCTCCACTTTATATCGAGAATGGAAATTTGGGTTATAGCCCAAAAGCACACTGGGGAAATTTGTAAATCTTATCTCCGCCCTTTCTTCTTCGTATTCTTTTTGGTTGGCTCTTTTGGTGCGGTAAGTTTCTCTATCACTTTTCCTGTTTTATCAATACGGTAACGCTGACTGATGAAGAGCGATTTGTTCTTCGGGTCTTTTTCTTTTTTAGAAACTATGGCAAAGCCGTTTTGAAAATCTTCTGCAGTTTCATAGACAGGTTGAATTACAAAATTGCCTGCCATATCAATATAGCCCCATGTTTCTTTGTCTTGCGTAACCGCACAAAGACTATCGCTGAAACTTGAGATGTCGAGAAAGCGATTGATGAATTTTTGCGCCCCTGTTTTATCAATAAAAAACCAATTGCCGTCAATGGCCACAGCTGCTACTCCCATACTAAACGGAAGTGCATCGGTGTATTTGTGGGAGATAAGTGTTCGCCCGTTTTGGTCAAGGAAGCCATACTTATCATCTCTTGAAGCGAGATACAATCCTTCCTGAAGGTCGTTGATTTCATCGTATTCAGCAGGTATAACAAACTTGCCAAGTTTATTAATCATTCCGTATTTGCATTCCGAAGATTCGCAATTACCAACGCCCACTACGGCTAAACCATTTTCGAAATCACCGGCATAATTAAAATCGCCTGCAAAGGCACGTTGATTGTTTTTGTCGATGTAGAAATAAGAACATTGCGCACCACAAGGTTTATTGCGCACCGAAGCCAAACCACCTTTAAAGGGAAATGCTTCAGCATATTCAAAGTCAATAAGTATAACGAGTGAATCAAGTGTAGGCGTGTAAGCATAACCCCATTTATCGCCACGTTGAAAAGGTTTTAAATCTTTTGCTGCCAGTTCAATGTCTTTGTAAGCGCGGTCTTTATTGGGGCACGATGGAAAATTTTGAATGAACTGCAGATAGCTGTTTTGTGTGCCATCGGCTGTGTAAAGAATATAGAGTTGGTCCCAGGCTTCTTTGTAATGTGGATTCTGCTGATAGTTCATCACAAAATTTTTGTAAGCAGCAAGGCTTCCTTCTTTGGTAGCCAGAACATAAATACTATCCTGAATAGATTTATAGGCGGGATGTGTTTGGTAATTTCTTTCAAACTCTAGGTAAGCCGCTAAATCGTGTTTGTTGTTGTAGTAATCAAGTACCTTTTCGGTATATATTTTTGTGGCTTCTTTTACATAGGCACCGGTTGGATAAGCATCTAAATATTTTTTGTAGCTCTCAAATTTTTGGTCGGCAGTAGTTTGCTCGTAGAGCATTCTCTCATAGTGCTCCTTAGCTTCTTTAACTTCAGCGGCTTGCGGATATTTTTTAATGAACGCATCAATTGCATCGGGCGTTTTTAAACTCATGGCACGCATATACGCTTTCTGATTTCTGAAATTGACAGCTTGCTCTAACAGCGGTTGATCGTTGAAATTATCAATGAAGTGCTGATACGATTCAAGCGAGTTGGTTTGCTCTACCGCCTGATAAGCTTCGAAGTTTATACTCTTTTGCAAAGTTGTAATGGTGTATTCACGCACACCGAGTGCAAGAAGTTTTTTGGTTTGCTTGTCTTCGGGATTGAGAGGAATTTTTTTTGCCGCCAAATTGATATAACGAATAGCCGAATCGAGATTATAAGCTGCATTGTCTTTCGATGAAAAGTATTTTGCCAAACCATAATTAGCCGCAGGATTATCGGCTTCATCGGCAATGGCTTCGCGCAAATATTTATTTGCATTGGGGTAATCACCAGTGTTTAAGTATTTAAATGCTTTGTCGAGGTCGCCAGCAATCGCATAAAAGATTACGAAGCAAGAGAGGAGAAGTAGAGAAATCTGTTTTCTAATTTTAAACATAAGCACAGCTAAATGAATTGTTTGTTTTACGAATGCCCGCAAATAAAGTTGAACAGATTTGAATTTGGAATAATGATTTCAAGATTCGGTTAAGATTTTGATGTGTAGAGTCTGCCTGCCGAAGGTAGGTTTGAATAAGCCCCGAAGTATTTGTGTTGAAAGAGGAGAATGAATTTTTCAACTTTGAAAGAGTTGAATGTAAATTTTTCAACCACTTCGTGGTTGTGCTGACTATTCTATTTCATATTCCCCCGATTTCATCGGGGGCTATTGATAGTAAATCCCTGTCGGGATTTTAATTACTCCTTCACCCATCTCTTCTTCACGCTTGCATCTTTGGTTTTTATTTCGGCTATGTAAACTCCGGTTGGAAGATTGAAGATTGATGATTGATTATTTGTTGAGCACCCATTACCACTTCTCCCATTGTATTGTAAATATTTACCTGCTTTATTTCTTCTCCGTTGGTTTCTATAAAGAGTTGGGAGTTGGCGGGGTTGGGATAAATTTTGACTTGTGGTTCTTCGAGTAACGAAAAAGAAGAAACACTTGTAATATTGGAAGTGTCACAGAATTTAATGAGCCAGTAATCTGTTGTTGCATTAGTTGTGTCCCAATTTGCTTGAGTTTTATAACCTCCAATTCCGGCATCTGTGTAGTTGGCAACTTCGTAGCAGCCATCATCGCTTTGAATGGCGTAACCATATTCATGTTGTCCTGTTGTAAGCAAAGTTTTATCCCATTGTTTATTACCAATATCATCTGTTTTTACCAACCAAACTTGTTCGATACCAAGATTGGTTTCGGTTTTGTCTCCGCTAATATTTGATGGAGAAATTCCACTGAGCAAGTAGCCCCTGTCTTTCGTTTGCTTAACACTAGTAAAAATTCGTTCGTTGTCGGAGCCACCAAATTTTTTGTCCCACTGTTTACTATATAGCGAGTCAATTTTGATAATCCAGTAATCTCCTTTTCCACTTCCGTCCTCTGATACATCTCCGCTAATTTTGGAAGTAGAAATACCGCCAATAATAAATCCTCCATCCTTGGTGGGTTGCATTGAGTATAGTTCATCACTACTATCTCCACCAAATGTTTTGTCCCATATTTTATTTCCTAAGGGATCAATTTTTAAAAGCCAATAATCAGAAACGCCTCTAATATGCTCTGATAAATCACCGCTACTATCAGAAAGGGTATAACCTCCCAAAATGTAGCATCCATCATTGGTTTGAAGAAAAGAACTCAATAAGTCATTCATATTTCCTCCAAATCTTTTATCCCAAATCTTATTTCCTAAAGAATCTGTTTTCACAATCCAGTAATCGTAACCGCCTTTTGGAAGTTGTGTAACATCCCCATTGCTGTTTGATATAGTTATTCCTGCTAAAACGAATCCACCATCTTTTGTCTGCTGAACTTCTTTCAAATAATCCTCAGCATTACCTCCAAATCTCTTATCCCAAAGTTTATTCCCGATAGAATCCGTTTTTACAATCCAGTAATCGTATCCACCTTTTAAATGTTGAGAAACATCTCCGCTACTGTCTGACCTGGTATTGCCTCCTAATATGTATCCTTTATCCTTTGTTTGTTGAATAGAATGTAAAACATCTGAAGATGTTCCTCCAAATTTTTTATCCCATTGTTTGCCACCTAAAGAATCTATTTTGATAATCCAGTAATCACAATGAGGTATACCATAATCACTAGAATTTTGGGAAACATCATCAATGCTATCGGAATATGTAAAGCCTGCTAGAATATATCCTCTGTCAAGGGTTTGTTGGAAAGAAGATAAGTAGTCATGGTTATCTCCCCCAAACCTCTTATCCCATTGCTTGACCAAAGGATTTTGACCAAACGCCATAACCCCACCAACCAAAAACAGCGCAAAAAGGATAGTTTGTTTCATAAAGTGTTTGCAGGGCTAAGGTAAAATTAAAATGGAAGTAACAGCCCTGCCTACCGTCAGGCAGGCGCTACGCAACCCTGCCCTAAAGGGAGCCACCCAAAAACAACCAGAGCAGTTGTAAAAGTTAAGACGGCTGTTATGGCGTGTCATTTTTCTGCTGTATTGCTGAATTACATGCTTTTTTGATATAAAATGAGCCAATAATCAACAAAAATAATGTTCGCAGCAGGCATATTTTTAAAAATGAGGTCACTGCGAAGGTTCGCAGCATATAGAATTTCAAAAATGAAGGTGCTGCGAAGGTTCACGGCATATATATTCTTAAAAATAAGGTCACCGCGAAGGTGCGCAGCATATAGATTTTTAAAAATGAGGGTGCTGCGAAGGTCGAAAATCGAGGGAGTTTAACTCTCAAACAAACTCTTCAAATACGCCAGCTCGTTCATTTGAGCGGTTTCGCCCTTCTGATTATGGAGAATAATCAGGTAGTTGAGCATTTCTTTAATAATAGCCGAAACGCTAACAGGGCAAAAATACTGGTGGTTCGGGTCTGCCTGCATTTTTTCGATGTAGTCTTTTATTTCGTTGCGCGAAAAAATAGAGCCGCGGTTAATAGGGTTGATGTAAAACATCACCTGTCGGTCTAAATCGGTTTCGGCATTAAAATCGAAAATCATTTTCTTGCAAAACGCCAGAATATAATGTTGCAGCAGCGGCACTCCGTAAACAGGCAGGTTCAGTTGATTCGCCAACACCTGATAAACTATTCCTATAGAAACAGGATTTCCTTTTTTTGAATCGAGCACATTGTTCAAACAAAAATCGTGATAGCTCACAATGCTTTGCTCGCCTTTAAACTCGTGGTAATTGTAAAAGACCTGATTGAAAATCTGAATCTGCTCAAGCGCGGTTTGGTTGTAATTCAACTCCAACCAGATGCTCTGTTTCAACTTCGCCATTTTCTTTTGCAGGTCGTCAAGCGAAATATCGGGGTAGTAATATTTAGAAACCAAATAAGCACCCGTAAGCAAATCATCGCTGTCGCTGCTGAGCCACAGTTTCCATTCTTTTACTAAAGAATCGAACTGAATGGTGTGAATTATTTCTTCGAGCCGCCCGTGTGTGGTAGGATTTATTTCATTGCTCCATGCCTGTTCAAGCGATGGAATAATGCCGGTGCCTAAGCTGATTAATTTATCCTGAACGTGTTTGAAAATTTCCTGGTCATTATCATCAAGTAATTGAATCAGGGCGTTTAGTTCACGTTCATTATTCATGCCTTAGGTTTTCTTTTTGCCCCAGCTTCGTTTTCCTTTCTTAGATGGAGGCGTTTCTTTTATTATTTCCTGAATGGCATCAAGAGTTAAATCTTTGGCTTCGGTTCCCTTTGGTATTTTATAATTGTCTTTGTCTTTCTTTATAAAAGGACCATATCTGCCGTTCAACACCTGAATACCTTCGCTTTCGAAATTAAGTATCAGCCGCGCAGCATCCTTCTCTCTTTTCTCACTAATTAATGTTTGTGCGTCCTCAAAAGTAATCGTATAGGGGTCGAAAGTTTTTGGAATAGAAACAAACAATTTGTCGAGTTGCACATAAGGACCAAAGCGCCCGATGCTCACTTTCACATCCTTTCCTTCGAGTTGACCAATGGTGCGCGGAAGACGGAACAACTCCAGTGCTTCTTCAAACGTGATAGTTTCTATGGATTGATTAGCGCGAAGTTTTGCGAAGCGCGCTTTCTTTCCTGTTTCTTCATCGGCTTTTCCAATTTGCGCCATAGGACCAAACTTGCCCATTCGCACAATCAACGGCTCGCCACTAGCAGGGTCGGTGCCCAAAAGTTTTTCGCCTGAAACACGCTCTGCATCTTTAGTAGTAGTCTCTACAGTTTTATGAAACGGCTTGTAGAAATCGCCAATCATTTTGCTCCACACTTTTTTGCCTTCGGCTACTTTATCGAACTGCGCTTCTACATCGGCTGTGAAATTATAATCGAGTACATCAGCAAAATTGGTTACTAAAAAATCAGTTACGAGCAAACCGATATCGGTAGGAAACAATTTGTTTTTCTCGGCACCTGTAATTTCTGTTTTGGTTTCGTTTACAATTTTATTGTCGCGAAGCGTAATCACATTGTATTTGCGTTCAACACCTTCGCGCGGCTCTTTCAAAACATAACCACGTTTTTGAATCGTAGAAATAGTTGGTGCATATGTAGAAGGACGGCCAATGCCGAGCTCTTCGAGTTTTTTTACCAAGGCAGCTTCGGTATATCTTGCCGATGCTTTCGTGAAACGCTCGGTAGCAATAATTTCTTTGAGCCCGAGTTCCTGTCCTTCTTTCACCGGTGGAATTAATGCTTCTGCTTCTTCATCAACCTCAGCATCTTCATCCACTTCCTGTATATACACTTTCAAAAATCCTTCAAACAAAATTACTTCTGCTTTTGCCTGAAGCGTTTCTTTGTTCTTATTGTTCTTGATATCAATAATTGTCTTCTCAATTTTTGCATCAGCCATTTGCGAAGCAATCGTGCGCTTCCAAATCAATTCATACAAACGTTGTTCATCACTCTCGGCATCTACCGTTGCAAATTCAATATGTGAAGGACGAATAGCTTCGTGCGCTTCCTGTGCACCGGCACTTTTAGTTTGGTAAGTGCGCTGCTCAAAATATTCTTTGCCGTATTTCTTTTTAATTTCTTTTTCTAAAGCCGTGAGCGCAGTCTCCGAAAGATTCGTAGAGTCTGTTCTCATATAAGTAATGTGTCCATTCTCATATAAACGCTGTGCAACGCGCATCGTGTTCAATACCGAGAATCCTAATTTGCTCGAAGCTTCCTGTTGCAAAGTAGAAGTAGTAAACGGAGCCGAAGGCGAACGCTTACCGGGTTTCTTTTCAATAGCACTTACATTAAATGTAGCACCCACCACTTCTTTCAAAAACTTTTCAGCATCGGCCTGTGTTTTGAAATTAGACGCGCGCTCTGCTTTGAACGATGCTTTCTTTCCGTTGCTGTCGGTTACAAAAAAGTAAGCAACTACTTTGAACGATGGAACAGGAGTGAAGTTTCTTATTTCTCTTTCGCGCTCTACAATCAATCGCACAGCCACCGATTGCACTCTTCCTGCCGATAAACTCGGACGCACCTTCTTCCACAACACCGGAGAAATTTCGTAACCCACTAAACGGTCGAGCACTCTGCGCGCCTGTTGAGCGTTTACCAAATCCATATTTATCAAGCGCGGATTTTGCACCGCGTGTATAATCGCTTCTTTAGTAACCTCTGTATAAGTAATTCGTTTTGCCTTCTTCGGATTCAACTTCAACACATCGCAAAGGTGCCACGAAATGGCTTCACCCTCGCGGTCTTCATCCGTTGCCAGGTAAATCTCATCGGCAGCTTTGGCTAACTTCTTTAACTCCTTAATTACTTTTTCCTTGTCTTCACTTACCACATAGTTCGGCTCAAAATTATTTTCAATGTCAATGTTCAAACCACTGTCCGGTAAGTCGCGGATGTGTCCGTAGCAGGAAGTAACTACGTAGTCATCACCCAAAAATTTATTGATAGTTTTTGCTTTTGCAGGGGACTCAACGATGATTAAATTTTTACTCATGCGGTATTTTAATGAGGCGCAAATAAAAAACTTTAGAACTCAAAACAAAAAGAGCGACTTGTACACGTTTACGAAATGCGTGTGCAGAAGTTATTTTAACGCTTGATAATTGAATGACTCAAACAGGAGTTATGTCATGCTGACATGTCCCGATTTTGGTAGGTTGTGGAAGCATAAAAACAAAAAGCGGCACTCCCGCACCGCTTTTTGTTTTTGTATTTCTGCCTTTGGCTGTTAAAGCCCCCTTTAGGGGTTTGGGGGTCTAATTAATCACCACCCTCCCACTATACTTCTTACCCCCGCTGCTCAGCGTTACCGTATACATACCCTTTTGCACTGTGCCTATATCTATGCTTAGCTTGTTGTTGCTTATATCAACTGCTTCTTCTTTTACCACACCGCCTGCGCTATTATAAATACCAAGTTGTGCGCGGTTGCTGCTTACTATGCCTTGCGGCACTTCTATAGTAAAGGTGCCGGTGTTGGGGTTTGCATAAATTTTAAGGCGGTTATCATCGGGCAGCATTCTTACACTGTAAGTAACGCCATCTATAACCTGTAACTTGGCAAGGAAAAAATTAGAAATGCCTGTTGCTGTTGTTGGTATGCTATCAAAATAAGTAGTGCCGTTACTTATGTTACCTGTAACTATCGCATTGCCCTCATCATCCTGCGCTATAGATTTACTGGTTGCACCAACAACGGTTTTATAGCCGAGGCAATTACCTGCATTATCAAAACGGGTAACATACATATCACTATTAGAAGCTGTAACCGTATCACTGCCAAATATCGCAGTGCCTGAAAAATTACCTGTTATATATGTTTTACCATCTTCATCAGTATTTATTCCAAGAGCCAGCATATCACCTGTGCAGGAAATTCGCTTAGCCCAAGCAACCAACCCTGTGCTGTCGTATTTTACCAAAAAAGTGTTTCTATTACTGCCCGCAGTTTTTTGTAAAGTATAACCACCTATGGTTACAGTACTATCTAACCAGCCCGATAAGTAACAATTACCTGTATTGTCTAAAGATATACCGGTAAAAAAAGCAGACTTAGCTGGAATATAATTTCTAACCCAAAGTACATTACCACCTGTATCTGTCTTAGTTAAAAAGCCTGAACCGTTTGGTCGAGTGTTACATATAGTAGCTGTATCAAACAAAAAACAACTATCCACTACACCATACATGTACAAACTATTACGGTATAATTTTACCGAAGCTATTCCTCCTATGCCGTCCCAACTCTGCTTTACCCATAAACATTTCCCTGTGCTGTCTAATTTGGTTAAGAATGTTTTATGATTAAAGATTGGATTCACATGAGAGTTATACAAGGTAAAAGTATCAATATGTTTTACTGCCAAATCAATAGTGCCTACCAAATAGGCATTTTTCTCGTTGTCAAACGCTGCAGAATAAACAACGCTCGATGCATATTTTACACTTAATGCATTTAGGTTAGAATTAAATTTTGTCGAATAGCCATCGTAATACGATACAGTATTGATGGTATCAAAAATATTGGTTCCGTTAATACTTCCGGTAAGATATACATTGTCCGTTTTATCATTGGTTAAACTTTGCATCGAAAATCCACTTTGACCATTCTGTGCGGCTATGTTTGTTCCTTTCAAAAACACACCATTAGTAGTACTGGATATTACAAAAGTATTGCCGTTTGGGTAAGATATTAAACTTATTGAATCTAAAGCCAGCGTACCGGCATATCCACCTCTGAAATAAATATTTCCGTTGGTATTAAATATTACACCCGATGCATTTGAATTTGTTACACTGCCGCCATCTTTTGCCCATAACCAGTTTTGTGCATGAGTCAGATTAAACGTTAAGAGTATTGTGATTATACTTATATGGTATTTTATAGTTTTCATAGTATTAGTATTTATTAATGATGAGTTTAAACGTTTCGGTTTTTTCTGGAGTGTTTACTTTTACAAAGTAGCAGCCCGATGCAAATTGAGCTATAGATACCGGTGACGATTTATCAATGAATAATTTGTTGGCATAAACTAAGCTACCTGTGTAATTGGTTATTTCTACAAAAGATTCCGAAGGCACATCTGTTTGAATAAAAATAATATCACTCGCAGGATTTGGAACTACATGAATGGAAGAAAGAGCAAGACGGTAAGACACCTGAATGGTTTTGTTTTCCGGCAGGTCGGTTGCCAATAATTTTCTTTCCTCTGTTTTATATGCTGCATGGTCGCTGTATTCCAGTTTATCGCAATCAAAATCAACACCGGCAATATAAGCTACGGTTTCACTACCTAATTGTGATTCGAAGCCCGGTTTTAAATCAACTTCCACACTGGCATGAAAATCGGCTACTCCACCGTTTTCAATAACCACATCTTCTACAGTTAAAGTATGTCTGGCAGTGAAAGGTGGTGAACTTGAATTATCAATAGGGCTCGGTATATCCGCTCCATCATTATCAAACACATTTTCTTGTCGGGTAAGTGTTGGAAAATTAAGAGGATTTAAACCTGCCCATATTTGATTAGCACCGGGTGCCGAATAACGAATGCCGGTAAACTTGCTTAAATCAATTGTGCTAGTAGCTAAGTCGAATTGATGCACTATAGGAGATACCAATTCAAAATTTCCATTTTCATGTGTAAAGGTAAAGATGTCAAACTTGGCATCGTCCTGTATGTAATAATCGTCTATCCCAGGTATTGTTCGAGGCGCAGCATTACCGGCAGTTAACACTCCGTTTTTAACAGGTCCGTTATCATCGGATAGTGTTCCTGTAACAGTATAATTAGTACCATTCACACCATCAAAAGGATTATAATAATTAGATGGCTCTGTAGCTGGTGCCTTTGTAAATATATGCCCTCTGAATGCAGCAGCCACCAGTGGTTTTTCATAAGTGGTAGTGGTTGGGCCTCCATAGGTATAGCCGCCTCCCGAAGCAGTAGGGCTGCCAAATTCAAGCAAACCAAAATTCCTGTGCCAGTATGTACCGGCACCAGCCGCACATTGAGGCCAGTCAGTATTTTGAAATTGCCACCAGGCATAACCACTGCCTTCGCAATCTATTACCGCTTGTTGGCTTTCTAAAGCAAATGTTATTTGGTCATCATAATCGCCCCATACCCATGGTCTCACACTTATATCTTCGGTGTTATGTGGCGATTGGGTGCATGTAAAGTGGGTGTTGTTATGCTCTATGTTGGCAGGCACTCCTGTCTCAGTAATCATCCAGGGTATAGGGCTGTTTTTATGCAGCCAGTAAAGTTGGTTTTTCATGCGCTGCAATGCTTTATCTATATCGTAACCTTCATATAACTTCCAGTAAGCATCGGGGTAAATATGGTAAGTATTAAAATCAAGTTTTAATATGCCGGGGTCATAGTCCATAATAGCTGAAACTATATCGGTGCTGCTGGTAGTTACTAAATGATGGCTGTCAACAGCTTTAATAGCATCGTGCCAGTTACCGAAATAACCGCATATTTCTTTTTTTACACCGGTGCGTAAAGGAGCAGGGCAAGGCGTACATCCATCACAATATCCACATCCTGCACTACCTGCATCGCCATCTTTAAAATAAGACGATTCGTGGTCAAGAATGTAAGCCAGTAGTTCTGGTCGGTCTTTTAATTCATTAGCTAGATTTAGCAGGTACTCTTCATAATCTGCCGCATTGTACATCGTGTTCGAAAGCCAGTCTCTGCCACAAAGGAACATTAGATTCACACCAGCGTCTTGTGCTATGTCGAGTAGTTGGTGAAATTTCGGTAAAATCTGCGTTGCGAAGGTACCCGTAGAAGATGAATAGTTGGGAATAATATCAATATGGTTACCAAAATCAACAGTCGCCCATATCCTTGTTTTAAAATAACCGCCACCTCCACCGTGAGTAAAACTACCGGTGTTTAATTTATGAAAATCTAAACCCATAACAAGTACCGTATTAAAGCCCATGTTTCTGAGTTTAATGAAATCTGCCTTAATTCTTTCGGGTCCGTCCTGTAGTGTTACTCCGCTTATATCATTATAGCCATGGTTTTCTAATCCATAACTGATATAAGGTTGTAAAACATAGTAATCAACCGAGGTTGACGATGTGCTGCTTGTTGGGTCATAAGCAAGTTCAACAATATAATTACACACCACTGGATAAAACGGTTGCCCGCTTTGGTCGTAAAACTGTTTGCCCTTAAGAGTAATGTATTGAGCCATAAGCTGCGCGTGAAGGCACAGCAGTAAAGCTACAAATAAAAATTTTTGAATCTGTTTCATAACTGTTTTGTTTTAGTGGTTACTTAAAACATTCAGTTGCTCTTTCATTTTATCCATTTGCTTTTGCTGCGCCAGCACATACAGCGTTAGCTCTTCAATTTTTTTGAGCAGCGTAGCGTTCATTTCACCTACATTTACTCCTTTTTCTTCCACCTCACATTCGCTCGGCACTTCGGGTAGGTGGTGGTTTTGTGCAATGTAGTTTTCTAACTCAGGCAAACTGCGCAAAGCATAATCTCTGTTAAACACATGGTCAGCCCAGTTGCTTTCAGTAACCACTACATATTTTGCCACTATTTTGCCATCAACGAAAAGCTGCGCATTATCGTGTGGTGTAGAGGTAATTTTCTTTTCGCCTATTACCATTCTGCCTTTTATGTGTACTATATTGGTTAGGTGGTTTGCACTACCTATTTTATCAGGGTCGGTTTCAACAGCAGGCATAATATCTAATTCACCGGTAGTATAGTTATCAGCTATTATATGGCGCATGGTACATTGTTCACCACCGTCAGTATATTTTCTGCCAAAACGTATTTGTCCGTTCCATCCGGTGATGTCATCTTCCTGAAAAAAGTCGAGTGTTGGTCCGGTTACATCATCAGTATGCACATGATGCAAAGCAAGTGTGCTTCCAAGCACCGAAGGCACCGGTTGAGCTGAACTAGTGCCAAAGCCAATGTTTGCATAACCTGTAATTTCTTCATCGCCATCCACTTTCAACTTATCTGATGCACCACCACTTGTAACACCTGCATCAATCAGCAAATCACCGTTATTGTTTTCGGTTATTAAATGCCTTACAGAAGTTCCGTTGCTTCCATACCACCTTAGTTGGGCATTGTTTGCAACTGTAGAACTGTTTTCAAACAAATCTACGTTGGTATTATTTCCTGTAGATGCTTTTATAGCTAATGTGCTACCGCTGTTTGTAGTACCGGGGTCAATGCCAATACCTGCTGTGCCATAGCGCACAATAAAGTAAGGATTGCTGCTATAAGCAGAATGCTCAATTACAAAATGTGCTGCTACACCGCTATTTCCTGCATCGTTAATCGCCAACATTGCACGCCCGTAATTTGCTGTGCCTATTCCTACATATCCGTTATTGTGCACCGTGAGGTAATCGTGGCTTTGGTCACTGTTTTGTAGTTTTAGCAAATAGCTGTAGGTATTACTTTTAGAAATATTTACCTGTGCTTCGGGGGTAAAGTCTGAGCTGGGTGATACATCTACACCCATAGCTACGGTAGAATTACCCAATACCGCAAAAGGTATAACATTATCCGCCTGATTAAATATGGCTAAGGCAGGTGATTGGTCTTCAGGCCTTGCCATTACTATTAAAGCACCTCCGGGGTTATCGCTCGAACTGGTACCCTCGTTTAAAAAAACACCTAAAACATGTCCCGCGGGGTCTTCAAATAGTTGAACGGGTGTGCCGGGCAAATCGCCTGTATTGTCATACCAGTTTTTGCATTTTACATGCAACGGTGCTTGCGGCTCGGCAGTGCCTATGCCTACTTTGCCTTCGCCTGTTATTACAAAATCGGTTGCGGTTACAACTTGTTCAAAGTTTGCATTTAATCCTGTTTTTTGTGCAGCAAAATAATTTCGCACCGCTGCGTTGGTATTGCAGTTAAGCAATTGTGCTGAAATTACCGGAGCCGTAATATCATCGTTATGGTCACAGCCGCCATTCACGCTTATGTTTCCATCGGCATCTTGCCATACATGTGATGGTGAATTGTTATTGGGGTCAAGCATTAAATAAGATTGAGAATAGCCGTGCAGCAAACAAAAAAAGATGGCTGCAAACAATAAGTAAACTTTTGTTTTCATGGGGAGTAGTTTTGTTTCTATAAAAAGACGCCAATTCTTTTTAGGAAAGAAATTTACTTCTGCACATAAAACCTACGGTTAATCACATTTACCAAAACAACAAAAGCCGCTCACGCGGCTCTTGTATTCATTCTCTCATTTGTTTCATCCCGCTTCGTTAGCGGGACTCTCATTCTCACATTACTCGAAACTAATCCCCCAATGTCCCGCCACAACTCCGGCATTCTGAACATTCAAAAACGAGTTAGTATCATTCAATCCAACCGCACCGGTAAAAGCGGCAACCGTTTTAATCATACTCATTCCCGCTGGCACCTCTATAAAAACAGCCCCCGCTGCATTCGCAGGATTGTTAGTGGCATAAAAACGCATTGGGCTGTCCTTGGCAGTCACCGTTACTTGTGTTATTCCTTCACCAATACCGGTCAAATCAATATTCGTAAAAATTCCCATTGCCAAATCTCCCTCTCTTACTATTACCGCATTCATCACCACCTTTCTCCTCAATTCCTTCCCTGCGCTAATATGCACATCCTCCTCCGTCAAGGTTTTATAGCCATCCTTGCTCCACTTAAAATCAAAATTACCTGCGGGTAATTTTGTGGCAATGTATTTCCCTTTAATATCCGTCTTCACATCTGCCACTTTCACAGTAGTTCCGGTTTCATAAATCGCAAACACCACTCCTTTTATTGGCGTATCGTTTATATCCAATGCAGTTCCGCGTACTTTCGCGCTCGTAGAACCTAAATTAATTGTCTCTCTCGCCTGTTGGTAACCATCCCAATAATTTCGGTTCGAAACCTTGAGCGTATTCACCATCGTGTCCATCTGTCCGCCCAGCAAATTTTCATCTATATCCTTTACCATTGCCTTCACTTGCTTCTTCGCCTGGCTTCTGCTTATAATGGCGTTTCGTGGATTTTGTGTAGCTGTGCGGTAAACATTTATTGCGGTTTGCAAATCAGTTACATCGGTAGCCACAATACCAAATGGCGCAGCCAGCGCAAAATTATCATCCGTGGCATCATGTATGGTCTGGCACACATCATCCACTTCCTCTTTCTTAAACTTGTTGAGTTTTGCCTCCGTGTAATTCACCTTTGCTTTCAGCGTATTATTATTTACGCTGTTAGCATAACCTAATGTGGCGTTTGCGCATTTCAGTGCGGCATCCGTCATTGTTTTGCGCAGCAGATTCGTATCCGTAGTCACCCCACCGGTTTTCCCTTCGGCTATCTGGTTTAGCGCGTTAACTAAAACCAATTTACCTTTAACAAAGCCAAGCACTATGGCAAAATTGGTAATCCCTGCGGTAGCCGCAGAGTTGTTGTCACAGTAAGTGACAGTCGTGTTAATCATATTAACACTGTTGCTGATTGAATGTTCCATAACTTTTTGTTTTAGCCGCCACAGCACCATGCTGTGGCAGTGGTTATAACATTAAGATGCAACACCCTCTTTTTTCCACAAAAAATCTTTCACTCCTTACAGAAATGCCTCAAAATCAGCCAGAAAAAAATCTTCATGTCCCGCGAACCACTCTTTATGTCGCACGAACGGCTCTCCATGTTCTGAAAATCGTTCTCCGTGAATCGCGAACCATTCTTCATGTCCCGAAAACCGCTCTCCATGTTCCGCGAATCGCCATTCATGTTTCGCCAACCTCTATCCATGAACCGCGAACCAATCCTCATTTTCCGCGAACCGTCAACTGTGAACTGCTAACCACTCTTCATGTCCCGCGAATCGCTCTTCATGTCCCACGAACCACTCTTCGTTTTCCGCGAACCGCCATCCGCGAACTGTTAACCCATATTCTCTCAATCCGCGTCCATCTGTGCAATCTGCGGTAAATCGCATTCAACTTATCATCGGTCTCGCATTAACCACTATCCGCACTTTCATTCTTGAAACGGTATTATACTTTAGCGCACCGAAATGAAAAAATATTTCCTCTCTGTTTTTCTTTTTGTTGTTTTTCTAACTCATGCTCAAAATAATTTTTGGAGTAACAACGGTTTAGTGTCGGTAAAAAACGGAGCGTATATTTCGGTAATTGGCGATTGTTATAATCAGCAGCGCGGCATTTACAATAACAGCGATTCTATTTTCTTAACCGGCAACTGGACACACGATGCCAACAACCGTTGCTTCGATTCTATCTACACAGGTTGGGTTTATCTTTATGCAGCCGACCAACGCATTAAAGGTACACACGAAACACACTTCTATAATTTGATTTTAAAAAATCAGGGAACAAAGTTTGGAGATATTGATGTTTACGTTGATGGCAATCTTGAACTCACAGACAGAGAATTCAGTTTAGACACAAACACTGTTTGGGTTTTAAATCCTCAACTGACTTCTGTAAAAAGAACAAGTGGTTTTGTTTCGAGTTTAAAAGATGGAGGATTACTGCGCAGAACAAATCAATCACAGGCGTATCTTTTTCCTGTAGGTTCAAATGCAGGAACACCGCGTTATCGTCCGGTTGAATTTTTTCCTGTAGCAACAAACGTAAATCATTACAAAGCGCGCTTTGCAAATGTTGACGCTACAACTGAAGGATTTGACAGAAGCATAAAATACAATCGTGTATGTGTGGTTAATCCGAATTGGTATCATCGTTTGTTTCATGCATACGGAAATGATTCTGCCGACATTACTATAATGTATGATGAACTTGCCGACAACACCTGGAACGATATCGTGCATTGGCAAAACATTCCTGAGTGGGAAACCATTAATCGCGATGCAAATGTTCCCGGCTTGCCTTTCAATCGCATCAGCAAATTCCGCTGGAACAATTATGTGTATTCACCTTTTGCATTGGCTATTACTTCACCACTTACTTTCACTGGTGATTCAAGTAACGTAACCTGCTATCAAGCATCAAACGGATTTATTCTACTCACCGTAAATAATGCCGATACTACTTACACATTCAATTGGTCTAACGCAGACACCACTGAAGATATTTACAATCTAGGTCCGGGTTCTTACACCGTTACATTAACAGAAGCGAACCGTTGTGTAAGCACGGCTACTTATATCATTACAGAACCTACACAACTTACTTCATCGGTTATCGGCACAGAAGATTCCTGTTATCGTTCAACAAACGGCACTGCCACACTTACTGTTGCAGGCGGCACTCCGCAATATTCTTTTGCATGGAGCAATGGCGACACCACACAAAACATTGCGAATCTCGGTGGAGGAACTTACACCGTGCTCATCAGCGATTCGTTTCATTGCACACGTTTAGATTCTGTCTTTATATATGAGCCGCCTCCGATTCCTTACGCAGTGGCAGGAGTGGATACCATGATTTGGAGAACCGATACAATTCAGTTGAATGGATTTCAGGCACCCTACTATAACTGGTATCCGAATCACAATTTAAGTTGCAACGATTGCAGCGCACCGCTCGCATGGCCCGATTCAAACATTGTTTATCACTTAACCATGATGGACGACCGCGGTTGTCATTATTATGATAGCGTTCGAATCTTTGTTCGCGACAAGCCTTTCGCTTTATTCTTTATTCCGAATGCAATTACACCAAATGGCGATGGCTACAACGATTACTGGAACATCCGCGATTTAGAACGTTATCCTAATAATGAAGTGCGCATCATAAACCGTTGGGGCGATGAAATATTTTTTGCAGCACCGTATCAAAACAACTGGCGCGGAACATGGAAGGAAGAAGATTTACCCGGTGCTACTTATTACTACATTATTAAAATACGCTACAATGGCGAAGACGTGAAGTTCAACGGGCCAATGACTGTGATACGATAAAACCCCTAAATCCCCTTTGTAACTGTTATCAATATAACTAACTCCTTATCAGCACTATACACGATGTAATTCCTACAGCAGGGACTAAATAGGGACATTTTGGTGATTAAAATTTAGCTAAGTAAACGTAGAAAAACTCGGAAAATAATTTATCGCTTCGCAAGTTACTCTAAGAAATGCCGTGATTAAAATCCAATGATTTTTGAATACCCTCATTTTGCCTTTGATATTGCAAGTATTTAGGTATAACTGAAGAATAAATTTGCATTAAACACTATCACTATTTAATTATAACTTTACGACTAATCGGATTATAGAAAATACTCCAACTTTTAACCAATAGGAAAGCAAAATGTACATAGCGAAAATAGAACTATCTGCTTTTAGCTATGATCAAGTCCTTCCTAATGAAATTTAGACACTTCTTACAAAGAAAAAGAAGCATCTAAATCCATTTTCTTAGTTTTGTGCTGCACTATTTTTTAGAACCATGAAATGGAAAGCCGAACCCATCATTCATAAGAACGAAGCACGAATAGCCCTGTATTTTGACTATAGCAAAGAGGCCAACGAGCGGGTGCGAAAACTGGCAGGCGCCAAATGGAGCCATAGCCTTAAACTGTGGCATGTGCCCGATAATGAGGTTTACAGAAAACAGTTTAAACTGCCTGCTGATGCACTCCCTAGCCCCCTTCCCGTTCTAGACGGAATGAAACAAAAGGAGGAACAGCCCGGAACAAAACAACCCATTGCCACAGCGCAAACCGAAAAACAATTAACCCCCGAAATAATAGCCAAGGTATCGGCCTACAAAAACTGGCTGCGCAGCCGGAGGTATAGTGAAAGCACCGTAAAAACCTATAGCGAAGCGCTGCTTAGCTTTTTAAAATTCTATAGCCACAAACCCGTTGCCCAAATAACCAACAACGATGTTATCCTGTTCAACAACGAATTTATTTTAGCCCATAAACTATCGGCCAGTTACCAAAACCAAATAGTAAATGCCATCAAACTGTTTTTTAAAAGAATAGAAAACAGCGCGCTGAATGTGGACCTTGTGCACCGGCCTAAGCGCTACAATAAATTGCCCAATGTGCTAAGCAAAGAAGAAGTAAAAAAAATACTCGATGCACATCAAAATATTAAACACAAAACTATGCTCTCGCTCATTTACAGTTGCGGCCTGCGCAGAAGCGAACTGCTAAACATGAAACCCGAACACATAGACAGCAAGCGCAACCTGGTCATAATAAAAGAAGCCAAAGGCAAAAAAGACCGCATTGCCCCGCTTAGCGATAAAATAATAACCATGCTACGCACCTATTATAAAGCCTGCAAACCCAAAACATGGCTGTTTGAAGGGCAGGAAGCCGGTAGCCAGTACAGCGAAAAAAGCTTAGAGAGTGTTTTAAAACAGGCCTTAAATAAAGCAAGTATTAAAAAGCCGGTATCGCTGCATTGGCTCCGCCATAGCTATGCCACCCATTTATTGGAGGCCGGAACTGATTTGCGATACATACAGGAAATACTTGGGCACAAGAGCAGCAAGACCACCGAAATTTACACGCACGTAAGCACAAAAAATTTACAGAATATTAAAAGCCCGTTTGATGATTTATGATAATAGAAAAACAATATTAATTTTGATAAACCCTTACGGTTATCAGGGTTATCTGCCCAAAATAGGGTAGATAACCCTGATAACGTCAGGGGTATAAACAAGTTGTATGCCATTTTACCGAAACGACTATCCTTGAATAGGAAAATGGAATAATAAACGGGAAAGCCGAAAACCGCAATATTGACAGAGTAGGCAAAACATAAATTTTCAAACAAGTCATTGTATTTATTTGGAACATTCCATAAAACAATCGCGCCAAGAGGAATTCCAGTTCTGATTGATTCCAATAGATCCAGGATTTGGCCAGGCGACCAAACATATTCTCTCTGAAAAATAGGAATTCTAATTTCATTTGATTTGATTTTCTCAATAAGTCTTAAAAGACTTGTCTGTGTTACTGAAGCCATATTTTCAATTTTTATTTATTAATTATTTCATCTTTTCGTTTTCTGCTAACGGTTTGCGGCTACAAGAAGTTGGCGATTTCGGAGACGAAAACTGTCTGCCACCACAAAACTTGACGCGAAGCAC
>JAPLES010000051.1 GCA_026391075.1 Bacteroidota bacterium
ATACCCCTGGTAGAAAGTAAACGTGCGTTGGGCGTGCAGCAGTATCCGTTCTGCCATCACCAAAATCCCAAAGGTATCTCATACCCGTTCTATCAGCAACACTATTAAACAAAGCTACAAAGGGTGGGCAGGGCGAATAGGTTTGGTTCACACTAAAATCTATTTGAGGGCTATGGATATGGATATAATTTATTCTCGACACAATACTGTCGCAACCCGAAGCATTGGTAGCTGTAAGTGTTGCGCTGTAGAAACCATCGGCTAAGAAGTTGTGTAATGGATTTACATCGGTACTCGTTGTGCCATCACTAAAATGCCATAAGTAAGTTGATGCTCCGGTTGATTGATTATGAAAATGAACAGGACCACCTACACAACCCAGTGTATCTGCTTTAAATTTAGCCACCGGCATATGACTGCTTATGGCTACCGGTAATGAAACCGGAATAGAGCAACCACTTGGATCTGTAGCCGTAAGCGTTACATTGAAATTTCCATTGGTATAATAAACGTGTGATGGGTCAACATCGGTGGAGGTACTACCGTCACCAAATGTCCAGCTATAGGTTATTCCATTTCCCACAGTAGTGTTATCAAACACAACTACAGAAGTATCGCCACAGCCGGCTGTAGGCACCGTTACGGTAAATGTTGGAATTACACCTTGGCGTATGGTGATATAAAGAAGCTTGGTAATAGTGTCGCGGCAGAATCCACTAACTACGTTAATCATGCTTATCGAATAAACTCCCGGTAATAAGTAGACTTTGCTTGGGCTTGCTGCATTTGAATTTGTTCCATCACCAAAATCCCATTTACAACTGCCAACAAAGTTGGAAAGGTTATCGAAGTGAATGGTTTCACCGGTGCAGGCGTTTGTTTTGTCGGCTATAAAATCAGAACTAAGGTCGGTAACACTTACGCGGTGTTTTACCGAATCAACACAACCATTACTCGAAGTTACGACTAACCACACATTCTGTTGTTGTTGAGTATAGGTATAGGTAGGATTTTGTAAGGAGGAAGTAACACCATTGTCCAGTTCCCAGCGGTAAGTTAATCCTGTACCGGAGGAAGTATTAGTAAAACTTACCAGTTGGCTATAATTACAACTGGTGCTGGGCGATGCACTAAAGGCAGCGTTTGGCTGTTGCAAAATTTGAATGTAGTTGTGCTTGGTTAAATTAGAAACGCAACTGTTAGAATCTTGCACCACCAAAGTAATATCGTATGCACCTGCTTGGTTGTAAACAAAAAAAGTAGAGTCACCGCTGCGGGCAATTCCATTTCCTAAATCCCATGCGTAATCGGTAATGCCGGCATCGCCTAAGGTTATATCGGCAAAAAGATTTACTGAATCGCCTTCACAAACATCTATTCTTTCGGCCGTAAAATCTACTACCGGTAAACGAAATACTGTAACTGTTTTTATAATGGAATCAGTTTCTATACCATCGGTAACAACTAACTTAACGTTATACACTCCCGGGTTTTGGAAAATAGCAGAAGGAGTACCAAGCACTGAAAAATTTCCATTATCAAAACTCCAACGCAAACTTAAACCACCGGGTAAAGAAGAGTTAGTAAAATTGACCAACAAAGGCGGACAACCCGAAAATCTATCGGCTGTAAAATCGGCATGAACTAAAGCCATTGACCGCAAACCCAAGCATAGAAAAATAGAAAGTATAAAAATCCTCATGGCGTAATTTTGAAATAGGTTTACGCCAATGAATTTTTGCTGTCTGTGATTTATAAGACTTTACTACAACATGTATGTGCATGTTTAAAACAATAAACTTTTCGGTAACAAGATTCGCCTTGTGTACATGCTGGTTCAAACTGTTTATCACGTTTTATAACCTTTCAAAGTAGTGGGTTGGTACTTAGTTGCACAAGATGACTTATGTGAAAATGGGCGGAGTGACGAGGGGACGAGGTGACGAAGGGAGGACTGATTTTTTTAATATCCATTCATGAACATTCCATCCTGCCATTTACATGATGGTTACAGAAAAACTAATTTGAAATAAACTGATTGGTAGAAAAGAGAAGACCGCTTAGGCCTGTGCTGTAGGGCCAAAACTCATGGGTATAACAGGCGCTTCTTTATCACTGATAGTTCCGAATTGCGATTCGTATTTTTTTACATTATCAATCATCGCTTTCATTAGTCGCTTGGCGTGTTCTGGAGTAAGCACCACGCGCGACTTTACTTTTGCCTTTGGCACACCTGGCATAACTCGAATAAAATCAATCACAAATTCTTGTGGCGAATGCGAAATAATGGCAAGATTAGAATAGGTTCCTTCAGCAATGTCTTCGGGCAATTCAATATTCAATTGATTTTCGGGAGTTGTTTTTGGGTCTGCCATGTTGCATTTATTTGCTGCGAATGTAAAAACCTGTTTGTATTTGTGATGTTTTACCATCCTTAAGCCTTAAAATTTAGTTTTGCCCATGCGCAATTGATAATAAATCATTCCTTATTCATGAAAAACATTCTCGTTTCTCTTTCACTTTTTTCTCTTTTCACTTGTCTTGTTTTTTCCTGTACAAAGAATACAGGACCCGAGGAACCGGTTATAACGATTACTAATCCTACCGATACTACGAACATAAACGCGGGGGACACCATTGAAATTAAAGGAGCGCTTAGCGATAATATAAACCTGCACGAATTTTACTTAACTATTAAAAACAATAGCACCGATTCTGTACTGGTCTACGATAATCCTTATGTGCATGGTGGTAAAACATATCCATTCAACTACCTCTGGATTACGCGTGATTCAGCAATTTACAAGCTCACTTTAAAAGTTCTTGACCACGAAAGTCATACCACCTCAAAAGAAGTTTTGATTCACGTAAACTGACAAGCGTTCTTATTTTATCTTTGCCCCATGCCACTAAATCTACTCACCGCCATCTCTCCTATAGATGGTCGCTACAGAAATAAAACCGAAGACCTTTCTCCTTTCTTTTCTGAATTCGGTTTAATCAAATATCGCGTGCATGTGGAGGTGGAATATTTTATTGCACTTTGCAAAATTCCATTGCCACAGTTAGCTGATTTCCCAAATGAAAAAGATGCGACACTCCGAAACATTACACAAGGTTTTACAGAAGCCGATGCACAAAAAATAAAGGACACTGAGAAGGTGACTAATCATGATGTAAAAGCAGTGGAGTATTTTCTAAAGGAGAAATTTGATGAGTTAGGTTTGGCGCAATGGAAAGAGTTCATTCATTTTGGTTTGACTTCGCAAGATATCAACAACACGGCAATACCGCTTTCATTTAAAGAAGCTAACAACCATGTTTACTTGCCTGCCATAAAACGATTGAAGGAACAATTGCATGCACTAGCCCAACAATGGGCGGCTATTCCTATGCTGGCACACACCCACGGTCAACCGGCTTCGCCTACTATGGTTGGAAAAGAGTTAATGGTTTTTGTAGAGCGAATAGATAAGCAGTTGTGGCATTTTGAAAACGTTTCTTACAGTGCAAAATTTGGAGGTGCTACGGGAAATTTCAATGCACATCAGGTAGCCTATCCTAAAATTAATTGGATTGAGTTTGCTGAAAAATTTTTGCATGAACGTTTGGAATTGGAACGTTCTTATTACACCACGCAAATTGAGCACTACGATAATCTGGCAGCGCATTTCGATGCTATGAAGCGCATCAATACCATCTTAATTGATTTGTGTCGCGATATGTGGACTTACATTTCTATGGAGTATTTTAAACAGCGCGTAAATAAGAATGAAGTAGGTTCATCGGCAATGCCGCATAAGGTAAACCCTATTGATTTTGAAAATGCCGAAGGTAATTTGGGAATTGCCAATGCCCTTTTCGAACATCTTTCGGCTAAACTTCCAATCTCACGTTTGCAAAGAGATTTAACCGATTCAACGGTGCTGCGTAATTTAGGTGTGCCTGTGGCTCATACCTTGATTTCGCTTTCTTCTATTGAAAAAGGATTATCAAAATTGTTGTTGAATGAAGAAGCACTCAATAATGATTTAGAAAAAAACTGGGCGGTAGTAGCCGAAGCCATTCAAACTATTTTGCGCAGAGAAGGTTATCCAAATCCTTATGAGAAGTTGAAAGAACTTACACGCGGTGCAAACGGTATCAACAAAGAAGCCATTCAGAATTTTATTTCAACGCTCGATGTAAGTGAAGAAATAAAAAAAGAACTCCACGTAATTACTCCGCAGAATTACACAGGTGTAAAGTTTAATCAAGCGTAATTCCAAAATCTTAAATATGGAAGTAACAGAACTGCCCGAAGGAATCAGGCAATCGAAATATTTGACTAAAAATGATTTGGTGCAGTTGGCTTCCTGTGAGCGAATACCTGAAGAGAAAGAATTATTTCAAATGCGTCCGGTGCCCGAAGTCATCTACATTTTAGATAACTACGGTCACGATTTTGAGCTGTTTGAAAAAGAAATGCATTTGCTTGCTGCGCAAGAAATTGAACAACAAAACCCATGGTTTGCACTTAAACTTTTGATGGTAGTAGAATACACACGCGAAAGTTTGGTGTAATTTCATTCGAAGGCATAGACGTATCTTTCTTTCAAATTAAAATGTAGGTTTGGCAAAACATAAAACGTATGGCAGAAAACAAATCATCAGGCGCATCGGGCGTGCTCAAAAAAATCTTAGTAGGAATAGTTTTTCTGCTCTTGCTTGCACTGGTCATTACCTTTTTGGTTTTCAATTTTACTTATAGCGAAGGTTCGCGAGCCGGAGTGTTGATGAAATTCAGCAAGCGCGGTTATGTTTTTAAAACCTACGAAGGAGAACTAAACACAGGTGGCGTTGGGAACATAGCCAACACGGCACAAGTGAATCAGGTTTGGTATTTTTCGGTGAAAGATAATGGCTTTGCAGATACGCTTCATTTGTATGAAGGCAAAAAAGTAATTCTGTTTTATCAGCAAAAAATAAAACACCTGCCATGGCAAGGTGAAACTGATTACTTTGTAAACAAAGTACAGGAAGTAAAATAAACTGATTGATTACTCGTGAATAGTAGTTGGTAATTAAATAAAATCCATTCCAAGGACTATCTATCTGTTGTTTTGATTGCTAGGTTTATTTACTGATTTCCAAATTTTCCAATGCTCGAATTGGTTTTTCTAAACCTTATAAATCACGTCTAAATACTTCTTTAGAATATCACTAATGATTCCACGGAACGGGAGCGTAGAAGCCAAACCATAAACAGGAGCAAGTCCTTCTTTACTTCCCGGATTTACTTTTACATAAGCCACACTTTCTTTTAAATCTTTCAAAAATCTTTCAGCCACTCCGGGTTGTGTATGTCGAAGTGTGAGCGCAATATGAAAGCAAGCAGGTTTGTGTAAGCCGTTTAAGTTCCAGTTTTTCTTTCCCATTTGGTCGAGCACTTCATAAATATTTAGAGTGTCGCTGGCGAATGAAAGAATCCAAACAGGGTTTCCGAGCAGTCTAATTTCAGTGATTTCTTTTATGCCCTCTTTAATTTTATCGGCAGTTTCTAAAATAGATTTAGTTGCGCGCATATAACCTTCTTCGCCCATGGAGAGCAATGCTGCCCAGCACGAAGCACTCAATGCACCGGGCCGCGAACCTGCTAAAGTAGGAGAGAAGTATAAACCACCCGGCCAATCGGTACTGGTGAAAAATTGATGCGAACGCAACTCTTCATCGCGATATAAAACAACCGAAGTTCCTTTAGCAGCGTAACCGTATTTGTGTGTGTCTACACTCATGCTGGTAACACCGGGCAAACGAAAATCAACGATAGGAACTTTGTATCCAAGTTTCTCGGCAAACGGAACTACAAAACCACCTAGACAGCAATCGGTATGAAAACCAATTTTGCTTTTCAATGCTAAGTCGCTGAGCGCTTTAATATCATCGAAAGTACCGTGAGGAAAAGAAGGTGCGCTTCCAACAATTACGATGGTGTTGTTGTTAATAGCACGAGCAGCTGCTTTTACATCAACAGTAAAATCAGTATTGAATGGAATTTTAACTGCCTTTATTCCGAAGTACAATGCCGCTTTATCAAATGCCACGTGAGCCGTTAACGGCATAATCATTTCAGGCTCGGTTATGCCGCGCTCTTCGCGCGCGCGGTCGCGATAACTTTTCATAGCGCAAAGAATACTCTCTGTTCCCCCGCTGGTGATAGCACCGCAAATATTTTTGTTGTGGTCGAAACTTCCTTTGCCGTGTATGTTGGCTACCATAGAAATTACTTCGGCTTCGAACTTAGAAGCTGATGGAAATAAATCGCTGTGCAGGGGATTGCTTTGTGATTGCAAAGCATAAACTTTATTCAAAAATTCAATGTGCTCATTATCGCCATGATAAATTCCTCCACTCACGAAACCATCTTTCCATCTTCCGCTTTCCAAATCATGCATGGTCTTTATTTCATCCAAAATTCTTTCGCGGCCAATGCCTGAAGCCGGAAGTGCATAATGTTTTTCGAATTTATTTGCATAGGGTTTGCTCGAATGCTCCAGCACTTGCATGGTTTTTTCATTCTCTGCATCAATCATCTTTTTTACCGAAGAAATTTTCTTCATTCTCTTTTCAATAAAGCGACTAGCCGATGGTGGTAGCCAAGAAAGTTTGGCGGAGATTTCTTCTATGTTCATGTAAACGTAATTAGTAGTTAGTAATTAGTAATTAGAAAAGGCAGCTTCACCGTTAGTGATTGAGTTTTGCGTATATCGGTTTGTTCTTCGTGTATATCTCTACAAAGCGACCGAACATTTCATCGTAGAGAGAGCGATTATTTGTGTTAGGTTCAAAAATCTTTTTTGGCTCTACTACTTTCGAAACATCTTCCATGCTCATCATGTTTAGCGCGAGTAAAGCAAGAATAGCTGTGCCGCGCGAGTTACTCATTAGCGGTTCGTTCATCTGTTTGATAGGGCGATAAAAAATATCTGCCATCATCTGGCTCCACACATCGCTGTTTGCACCGCCACCTATAAAGTTCACTGCTTCGAAATTCTTCCCCATCATTTTTTCAACATACATTAATAACCAACGTGCATTCAATCCAACTCCTTCCATTACTGCGCGCATCATATGGGTGCGGTTATGGGTGAGCGATAAATTATAAAAGCCACCACGTGCGCTATGGTCGTCTACAGGGCTTCGTTCGCCATATAACCAAGGCAGAAAATAAAGGCCTTCGCTACCGGCAGGAACTTTTCCCGCTATAGTATCCATCAGTTGGTAAAAGTTATTTGGTGCGGGTCCGGTATTCAATTCATCATCGTGATACAACAAATTATTTTTCACGAAGTTCAAACAGGCACCGGCACTTTCTTGTTCGTTCACAATTAAATAGCGGCAGGGCAAAGCAGAAGGAAGCGTTCCCATGTTGTGAAAAATATCGGTCTTCTTAAAAGGAACGTGACTCACGAGCCAGGCAGAAGTTCCGAAATACAAATGTCCTTCAAAATCTTTTACAGCCCCTGACCCTACGGCTGCACTGAGTACATCTGGCGTTCCTGAAATTACTTTTACATCGGCATTCAATCCAAACGCTTCGGCAATTTGTTTCGAAACATTACCAAGTATCGAATTTGTTTTTACCAAATCGGGAAGTTTTGTTTTGTCTAGTCCACAGAGTTGTATTAAACTATCGCTATAAACTACGTTGTTAATGTCGCGGTTATCGGTAATCCAATGCACGGTAATAGAATCAAACGATGCCGCAAATATTCCTGTCAACCATAAATTCAAATAATCTTTTGGTTCCAGAAATTTATATGTGTCGTTATAAATCTTAGGAAGTTTGTTTTTGATGTAGAGAATGTGAGCAATGGAATCTTTTCCGCTCTTGGTAGGTCCTCCGCCTGTAAGATTTATCCATTTCAAAATTTTTCCTACCCCGTAACCATCCACTCGAATTGGTCCGTGAGTGAGTTGTTTTACAAACTCAGCACCACGGGTGTCCATCCAAATTACGGAATCCATCAGTGGCTTTCCTTCTTTATCTACACAAACAGTTCCGCTCCATTGGGCAGTGCAGTTGATAGCTATAATTTGTTTTGTATCAATTTGTGTTGCAGCAATTAATCGCTTATAGCAATTGACAATAGCGTTTGTCCAGTCGGCAGGTTTTTGTTCGGCTCCGCCATTTTCGTAGAGCAGCAGTGGCACTTCTTCAAATTCGTAGCCAATACATTTTACGGCTGTATCAAACAGCGCCACTTTGGGGCCGGATGTTCCGAGGTCTATGGTGAGAATGTAACTCATAAAGAGATTGATTATTTATTACTGATTATTCAATAAAGAGTGCAAATTCATTTTTGGTTCAAGATTAAAAAAAGCCGCCTGAATAATTCAGAGCGGCTTTTCTGTATTTTAATAATCAATTAGCAATAATCAATTATCAATTTCAATGAAACTGCTCCGTTTCTGTAGAACCAGCCAACGCTGTAGTAGAAGATGCTCCTTGCTGAACCACGTTTTGAACTGCATCAAAATATCCTGTTCCTACAAACGATTGGTGCTTGATAGCTTTGAAACCGTCTTTTTCCAATGCAAATTCGCGTTGTTGCAATTCGCTGAATCCTGCCATTCCGCGTTCAACGTACGCTTTGCTCAATTCAAACATTGCTGTATTTAATGCGTGGAAACCTGCAAGCGTAATGAACTGGAATTTGTAACCCATTGCCGCAATGTCTTCGCGGTAAGTGAGCATTTGTTTTTCGTCCATATACTTTGCCCAGTTGAATGATGGAGAACAGTTATACGCTAACATTTTTCCCGGATACTTCGCGTGAATAGCTTGTGAAAATTCGCGCGCCATTCCTAAATCAGGATTTCCGGTTTCCATCCAAATCAAATCGGCATATTCAGCATAAGCCAAGCCGCGATCGATTCCTTGTTCAATTCCACATTTTACTGTATAGAAACCTTCGTTGGTTCTTTGGCCGGTAATGAATTTATGGTCGCGCGGGTCAATATCTGAAGTAATCAAGTTTGCCGATTCCGCATCGGTTCTTGCAATTACCAAAGTAGAAACACCGCAAACATCTGCCGCCAAACGAGCCGCAACTAGCTTGTTGATTCCTTCTTGTGTTGGCACCAACACTTTTCCGCCCAAGTGACCGCACTTCTTTGCAGAAGAAAGCTGGTCTTCCCAATGCACCCCTGCCGCACCGGCTTCAATCATTTGCTTCATCAATTCAAAAGCATTTAAGTTTCCTCCGAAACCTGCTTCTGCATCGGCTACGATAGGCACCATCCAGTCACGCTGTGGTTCGCCTTCTAGATATTCAATCTCGTCTCTGCGAAGCAACGCATTGTTGATTCTTTTAACCACAGAAGGAACCGAGTTAGAAGGATACAACGATTGGTCAGGATACATTTCG
>JAPLES010000041.1 GCA_026391075.1 Bacteroidota bacterium
AAACTTATTGTTCGAAGCCCAGCCGCCTAACATGATTCCGTAAACACCAATGCTTACTACACCAAACACAAACAAGACCGCCACATTTATATCGGCTGCCTGCAACACAATACTTCTTCCGAACAAATTCAATGTATCGCCCCACGGAATCACCGAACTGGTAACAAGCGCAGTGGTCATAAAAAGAAAAGGCCCGAAAATGAAAAGGAATTTATTCGGAGTATCGGGAATGAAATCTTCTTTGGTAAACATCTTCACTCCATCGGCAAGCGGTTGAAGGATTCCGCCAGGTCCTGCGCGATTAGGGCCTAATCTATCCTGAAAGTAAGAAGCAAAAATTCTTTCGCCAAAAGTGGAATACAAGGCAATGAGCATTGTAATGCCGAATACAACGAGAATGATAATTGCTTTTTCTATGAATAAGGCTAAGTCCATGTATAGAGATATTAGATACCAGAAATCAGAAATCAGAAAACTACCCGTTTAAACTGTCCTGAAGTCCGTTTATCATTTTTTGAATTTCATTTACTTGTTCAACTAATTTATTCTGCTCGTCTTCTGTAATAAATTTTAAATCGAAAGAGAGATACAACAAATTTTCAACTTCAAGAGCAGAACCATAAGACATATCAAGAAACCTGCTAAAATCTTTATTCGTTCCTCTTCCTGACCCTTCAGATATATTCAACGAGATAGAAATTACTGCACTCCTGATTTGCGCTATCACTCCAAACCTTTCTTCGGATGGAAATTTTGCTGAAACAGAATAAATGGCTGCAACATACTTTCTTGACTTCTTCCAAACCTCAAGATTTTTAAAATTATGTTTCCTCATAACACCTTATCTATTCTCTGTTTTCTAATTCCTATTCTCTGATTTCTGCGCTCTATTTTCTGATTTCTAATATCTGATTTCTGCTTTCTAATCTCTACTTCCCGTCACTTAAAGTTTGCTCCTTCGTATTCGTCCCGTTCATACTAATCTTCTTTCTGTCTTCCACTCTTCCGGTAAGCAAACGAACATCACCATCAATTTCAACACGCGAAGTGTTCTTCATGTATTTGCCCTGATTGATAACACTCCAACCTTCCATCTTGCGCGGTCCTTCAATGGTCCAGTCGTTCATGCTTTTCTTTTCGAAGCGGCATTCATTGCAAATAAATTCGGGCTTGCCGTTAGCATCGCTTTCCACTTCGTGGTAAACATCTTTGCGCGCGGTAACGCGGTAAATTTCGTTACCGAAAGACCATACCGTTGTTTTACCGCAACAGGTTTTGCACTCGCGGTGCGCATCAAAAGGTTTTAAAAACCATACGCGGCTTTTAAAGCGGAAAGTCTTATCGGTCAATGCACCCACAGGGCAAACATCAATCATGTTGCCGCTCATTTCATTGTCAACCGCCTGCTGAATGTAAGTCGAAATTTCGGCTGCATCACCGCGGTTCATAATACCGTGAACACGCTTAGGAGTAAGCTGGTCAGCCACATAAGTGCAGCGGTAGCAAAGAATACAACGCGTCATGTGCAGTTGAATCTTATCGCCTATATCTATTTTATCAAAAGTTCTGCGCTCCTCTTTATACCGCGTGCCTTCCACCCCGTAATTGTAACCGAGGTTTTGCAAATCGCATTCACCCGCCTGGTCGCATATAGGGCAGTCGAGCGGATGGTTCATCAGCAAAAACTCCACCACGCCCTTGCGCATATCCTGCACCTTCGGGCTCGTCATATTCTTCACCTCCATGCCATCCATAATGGGTGTGCAGCAACTCGCCTGCAACTTGGGCATAGGGTTAGGGTTGGCATCGCTGCCTTTCGAAATTTCTACCAGACACACGCGGCACTTGCCTCCGCTGCCCTGCAGTTTGCTGTAATAGCACATAGCAGGCGGCACCAAATCGCCACCTATTTTGCGCGCGGCATTCAGTATGGTGGTTCCCGGTTCTACTTCAACGGTTACTCCGTCAATGGTTACTTTAGGCATTCAGCAGTGAATAGTAAATAGTGAATTGTAAATTGTTTCATCCCGCTGTTTAAAGCGGTAAACGAGCGCGAATGTAATTTCACGCGCTAATTATTCAAAAGAATTTTTCAACACGTGATACAATTTAGCATACCCTTTCGCTCAACTTAGCGACAGCAAATTATTTTTTGTCCTCTTCTAAATTGCCCTGCTATTTTGCCAAACGCAACCTTTCGCTATTTCAACCCCTCTATTGGTGAACTAAGAAAGGAGTAAAACCGTGGTCTGATTTTTTTGTACCGAATGACCGAAGTTTATTCGTTTGTCTAGAATGAATTTTGAATCTTTACACCTCTCTCTTTTAACCCTGACAGAACACCCTACTGCATGAAAAGAATTTTACTACCTGCCTTTTTTGCGATTGTGTTTATACTAACACATGTAAGTTCAGCCCTTGCTACCCATACCATGGGGGTGGATATGACTTATGAATGTATATCGCCAGGGCAATACCGAATTACACTACAGGTTTATCGTGATTGCAACGGAGTAGCCATGGTGGGTTCTCACCGAATAGATTTTTCATCGGTGCAATGCGGGGTAAATAGTTCTATTACGGTTACATAGCTAGGACCACCCGAAGATATTACTCCGGTTTGCCCCCAACAACCCAACGATGCCTGCAACGGCAACGGACAATACGGTGTAGAGAAATATACCTTTACAGGTATTTTGAACTTACCACCGGGTTGTGGTAATGATTGGGTATTGAGTTGGGAATTATGTTGCCGCAATGCCGCTATTACTAACCTAACCGACCCCTTAAACGAAACTGTTTACATTGATATTTGTTTGAATAACACGATTAGTCCATGCAATAACTCACCTGTATTTTTAAATAATCCTATTCCATTCTACTGTGTTAATCAACCGGTCAATTACAACCACGGAGTAATTGATGTGGATGGAGATTCATTAGCGTTTCATCCGGTATTTTCACGCTCCAATGGTGGACCCAGTGTGTCGTATGCTGCAGGCTACAATGGCAATACACCGTTTAATACCAATGCAATAAACCCTTATACTGTTGATGCCATCAATGGCGATATTAATTACACACCCGATGCTTTGCAGGTAGCCGTGGCGGCTATACGTGTAGATGAATACCGAAACGGAGTATTGATTGGTTGTGTGGTACGCGATATGCAGTTTACCATTATTAATTGTATCAATCAATTGCCTACTGCATCGGGTATTAACGGCTCTAACAATTTCGTAATTACTTTACCTGCCTGTTCCGATACTTGTTTTACCATTACTTCGAACGATGCCGATGCCGGTGATAATGTAACCATGACCAACAATAACGGAATTCCCGGTTCATCGTTTACTACTTCGGCAGGTCAACATCCCACAGGAACTTTCTGTTGGGCTACTACTTCGGCCGATGTAGGAACAAACTTTTTTACGGTTACCGTTCAGGATGACCATTGTCCAATTACGGGAAACAATACATACTCTTACACCATCCATGTTGTACCAAGTAGCGACCCTCCTGTAAGTGCAGGACCTGATGTTACTATTTGCCCGGGAGTTTCTACTACACTCAACGCTACTGTAATAGGTGGTACAGCTACTTCTTATAGTTGGAGTGATGGCGTAAATACATGGAGTACTTCTTCTATTACGGTTAGCCCGGTAGCTACTACCATATATACCGTTACGGCTTATTATGCCGATGGTTGCTCGAAGAGCGATGCCGTAGTAGTCAACGTAATTTACAAACCCGATATCAGTATTTTCCCTGCTAATTCTACGCTTTGCTCCGGTGGTTCGGTAAGTCTTTTGGCTTCTACAGCAGCCGCCAATCCAACTTATCATTGGATTCCTACCACCAATTTAAGTTGTACGACTTATCCTAATCCTATTGCTACGCCAACTGCATCTGCTACCTACTGTGTTTATGTAACTATTGGAGGAACTTGTCCTAGCGATACGGTTTGCTCTGTGATAAACAGTGCTGCACCGCCACCGGCACAAAGTTGCGTAGTAATTTATGCTACTACAAACGGAAATGGCGTTGGCACACCTGCCAGTCCAACTAATTTGAGTAACGCGTTGGATATGGCACGTTGTAATAATTCTATTATCAAACTAGGCACAGGAACTTATTTTACCGATACAGTAATTACCAGCATGTCGAGTTATGTTACGTTGGAAGGCGGATATAATCCCGTAACCTGGGTAAAGACAAGTTTGCCTGGTGCTACTACCATCACAAGAACAGCAACTGTTTTAGATGGCCCTGCTAACGCTTTTAGATTAATGGCGATGTACGTAAACTCTGCCAGCTATTTCCGCTTACAAGACTTAACTATAAACACGGTTAATGCTCCTGTAGCCGATTCATTTGGTATTTCTACTTATGGCTTGTATTTACAAAACTGTTCTAACTACGATATTGTTCGTTGCCAGTTTCAAGCAGGTAATGCATCGGCAGGCAAAATTGGAACAGCAGGAACAAACGGAACTTCAGGTGCCAATGGAATAACGGCAAATGGAAAGAACGGAGCGCTTGCACCTCTAGGGCCAAACGCAGGAGGCGCAGGTGGCAATGGAGGAAACAGCGGAATATTTTCGGGTAACAATGCCAATGCAGGTTTAGCAGGGTCGGGTCCATCACCGGGTGCCGGTGGAGCGGGTGGTGTAGGTGCCACAGGTTGTGCATCTACCTTTGGCAATAACAGTAATTATGGTAGCCCGGGTGGTGCGGGTTTATCAGGAACTAACGGAACTACAGGATTAGGTGGTAACGCAGGAATATTCTCAGCAGGCTTTTTTACACCCGGCACATTAGGTGGAATTGGAACAGACGGTACCGATGGTTCGGGTGGTGGTGGTAACGGTGGTGCAGGTGCAGGAACCGATGGCGGTGGTGGCGGCTCAGGAGGAAGTGGTGGTGTTCATGGCACACATGGCACCGGTGGTTATGGGGGAGGTTCTGCCTTTGCAGTCATTCTATCTAACAATGGAGTGGCGGGTAATTTTACCAATTGCAATATTGCCGCGGCCGTAGCAGGTGCCGGAGGTGCTGGAGGTGTTTTGGGAGTTGGCGGTACAGGCGGTCAAGGAGGTACAGATGGAACGGGTGGAGTATGTGATAATAACCCCGGTGATGGTGGTAATGGAGGAAATGGTGGCAGTGGTGGTAGCGGAGCAAGTGGACTATCAGCACGCATTTATTTATTATCCGGAATAGCTGAAACCACCGCTGATTCTATGTTCAATCTCAGTGGTCAACCTACTATTAATGTCAATGATGTTAACTGTACGAATCGTCCGGTTAATTTTACTTCAGCAGCTTCATGTAACTGGGATTTTGGAACTGTTTCGGTTCCACCAACGGCTGTAGGTGCAAGTGTAAATACTATGTACACTACCTTCGGTAGAAAAAATATTATTTACAATGGAAATACTTACACAGGCTTTTTCAATATTCCTATCGACAACAATACTTTCATTCCGCAAATAACAACTACAGCACATCCATTTGGTGTAGATACGTTTACTTTATGCCAAGGTTCAGCTACAAGTTTCACAGGTGTAGTTCCTTCTGCCGATATTTTTGATTGGAACTTTGGCGGAGCCCTTATACCAAATACTTATACCGGTGCAAATTTTCAATACCTGCCTAATTTAACTTTCAATACTGCAGGTACTTTTCTGATTACGCTTAGAATAAATACTACTTGTTGCGGATGGTCGCCTTTAGATTCTATATGGTTAATAGTAGAACCTAATCTAACTATTGCCTTTAGTGGATTGACCGTTTTTTGTCAGGGTGATTCAGTAACTATCACTGCTTCGGGTTCTACTAATTATACCTGGACTCCTCCTACCGGATTAAATACTACATCAGGAGCAACTGTAGTAGCCAGACCATTAGTAACAACTACCTATTTAGTTCATGGCACAACTGCCAGCGGTTATTGTTTTGCCGACTCGCAAGTTACCGTTACTGTTCGTGTACATCCTACGGTTACCTTCTCTTCCACTCCGGCTATATGTGGCGGAACAGGAACAATTACCGCTACTCCTAATCCTGCGGGTTCTTACGGTTTTAGTTGGAATGATCCATTGAATCAAACCACTCAAACAGCTACTAATTTACAGGCAGGAGGTTATTCGGTTACTATTTCTGATTTGACCTCTAACTGCACAGCCTATGGTGGTTCGTTGATTGGTTCAGGGGGTACGGTGCAAGCATACATTGATAGCAGTGCGCCTGTTACTTGTGCAGGCTTTTGTGATGGAGTGGCTAGAGTAAGAGGTATTCTGGGTTCCCTAAATTATACCTATGTATGGAACAGTGGCGCCACCACACCAAGTATTGTAAATATTTGCGCCAATACTTACAGCGTAACAGTTACCGATGCCACCAGCGGATGCACGGCTTCTGCCACCGTTACTATTTCGCAACCGCTACCCATTCAATTATTTATTGTTGATACCGTAGATGCTACTTGTGCTAATTCTAATAACGGCTCGGCATTAGCCGAAGCAATTGGAGGCACGGGGTTCTTTACCTACTTATGGAGCGACCCTACACAACAGGATACGGCACACGCTGTAAATCTTGCACCGGGCATTTATAACGTAACTGCAATTGATGTGAATGGTTGCACAGCAAGCGGAACGGTGCCCATACTTTCTCCACCTCCAGTTATTGTAGATACAGTTACTGTAGTTGATGTAAGTTGCAATGGTGCAGGTGACGGAGCTATAACTTTGAGTGTAACAGGTGGAGTATATCCTTACACGTATGTATGGCAACAAATTCCTGCCGAAACAGATAGCATAACAACCAATTTGTCGGGAGGAAATTACACCATAATAGTAGCCGATGTTACTCAATGTAAGGACACTATGGTTGTTCCCATAATTGAACCGGCATTACTTGCACCGGCAATTGCCAATACGGATAGCGTAAAATGTTTTGGTGGTAATGATGGTTTGGTTGATTTAACTGCCACAGGCGGAACTAGCCCTTATCAGTATTCGCTTGATGGAATTACCTTTCAGGCTTCAGCAACTTTCACAGGGCTTAGTGCAAATAATTATACCGCTATTGTACGCGATGCTCATCTTTGTATCAAGACAATTGCATTCACCATTTACCAGCCAACAATTTTGGTTGCTGCTTTACAGGGAACTACCAACGTAAAATGTTTTGGTGGTAACGATGGAACAGCCACTATAACCATTAGTGGAGGAACTCCCAATTACACCGGAACATTAGGAGTGCAAACTGTTTCTTCTTCGCCTTATACCTTTACCACACTTGACGCTGGAAATTATACTGTTACTGCTACTGATGCCAATGCTTGCACAGTTACAGTAAATGCTGTTATTACTGAACCTACGCAACTTGTTTTGAATTTAGTTGGTACCACACCTACTACTTGTTTTGGAGGTAACGATGGAGGAATAAATGTAAATGCAAATGGTGGAACACCTGCATATTTGTATTCGTTGAATGGCGGAACTCCACAAGCATCGGGTAATTTTACCAATGTAAATGGAGCACTTAATGTAGTGGCTGTAGTAGATGCAAATATGTGTATTGACACCTTGCATATAAACGTACCTCAACCACCGCAAACTATATTTTTAGATACTGCTGTAGTAGATGTAAATTGTTTTGGCGGTAACAATGGCTCTATAGATTTAACGGTAACCGGCACCACAGGACCTTGGACTTTTGTTTGGAACACAGGTCCAACTACAGAAGATTTAAGTGGATTAATTGCGGGTATTTACCAGGTTACTGTAACCGATAATTTGGGTTGCACAGGCACCGGCATTGATTCCATTGTAATTGCACAGCCTGCAGTTTTAGCACTTACACAGATAACTCAAAACGTAAGTTGTTTTGGAGGAAGCGATGCGAGTATTACAGTTACTGCTACCGGTGGAGTGCCTGCCTATATTTAAGCTTGGAACTCCGGACAAAACACAGCGCAAATTTCAAATCTCTCTATAGGTTCATTCAACATTACAGTAACCGATGCACACAACTGCACAGTTGCGCTGTCAAATATCGTAGTAACACAACCCGCATTACTTACTGTTAGTACCATTGCCAACCAGGTTTCGTGCCCGGGCTTTAGCGATGGAAGTGTAATAGCTACACCGCTAGGTGGAACTCCAACGTATAATTACAACTGGAATCCTGCTGCACCTAATGCGGCAATTGATGCTAATGTTCCTGCAGGAGTTTACAATGTAACTGTAACCGATGCCAACAGTTGCACTGCCACTTCTACCAACACAGTAATTCAATTGCCGGGTATTGTGGTGTTGGCCGATATACATAATGTGTTCTGCGACCCGCTTCATACCGGATACATTGATTTGTCGGCTCAAACATTTAATCCTCCTGCTACTTATCTTTGGAGCAATGGTGCTACTACCCAGGATATCACTTCGCTTTATGTAGGCAACTATGCGGTTACTATTACCGATGCCAATAATTGCAGTGTAGATACATCGTTTACGGTGTTGAATGATTCTGCCTTTATGGTCGTAGCAAATCCTCCGCTGTCAGTAATTGACTTAGGTGAGTCGGTAGATATTGTGGCTACCATCAGTGGCGGAACATTGGCCAACATCATTTGGACTCCTTCTGAGTTTTTAAGTTGTGGTGATTGTTTAAACCCAAATGCATCTCCGGTTAATTCCATTTATTACATAGCCACTGCTACTTCCGATTCGGGATGTGTGGCAAGTGATAAAGTGATTATTACTGTAGTTCCTGATTACAGCATTTTTATACCGAACGTGTTTACCCCTAACGGTGATGGCAACAACGATTTCTTTGAAGTATTCGGCAATAAAAAAGCATGGAAACAATTTGAAGTACAGGTATTCAACCGCTGGGGAGAGAAGGTTTACGAAAGCGGTGATATGAACTTTAAATGGGATGGAGTTTACAAAGGTCAACCTTCGCCACAAGCGGTTTATGTTTACCAAATTCATTTGGTTTACTTAGATAACTATACCGATAAACTTTACAAAGGAAGTGTAACGCTGGTTAGATAGGAAAACCAATACGGTTAAAGCCGGAACTATAAAGTCCGCTTGTGTTTCCATCTTCTGTGACTCCAAAGCCAATCTGCGGGATGTTCGCGAATGTGTTGCTCTAATACTTGCGCATACATTTTAGTGATTTCCTGTTCGGCAAGTTCATTAGGTGAATCGGTAATTTTAATCAATTCGGCTTTGTACCAACCCGGTTTAGTTTGAACTATTTTAGGATAAATAACCACGCAATTATGTGACCGCGCGTAGCGTTCGGCACCAGTAAAAAATGCACTGTCCTGGTTTAAGAAGGTAGTCCAACACGCTGTTTTTAAATTGGAAGGCGATTGATCGCTGATAAGAATACTCATGGTGAGTTCTTTCAATTGCATTGCAAAAAACTCTTTGCTGTCGCGCTGCATAATCAAATGCATTCCAAACTTTCCCCGGCTCTTTTGAATCATTCGATTAAAGTAAGGATTGTTTACCAGACTAACTACTGCGCACGTTTTATAGGGATAAAACAAACTTGCCTTATAGCCTCCGTATTCCCAGGAGGCAATATGGCCTACAGTAAGCACCACATGCCTTCCGGCTTCATAACAATCACTAATCATTTCCGGATTGGTTATTTGCACACGTGCCTGAACTTCTTTTGCAGTAATGGTGAAACATTTAATTGTTTCTACAATTCGATAGGCCAGGTGACGATAACTTTGCGAAGCAATTTGTTTACGCTCGGCTTCTGTTTTTTCGGGGAAAGACTTTTTTAGATTTTCACGAATTACTTTATTGCGGTAATGCACCAGATGCTCTAAAACCCATGCAATAAATTCGGCCATGGCATACAAAACGCGCGATGGTAAATACGAAAAGAAAAGCAAAATAGGGGCAAGCAAATAATAACTGAGCATAGAAATTATTTTCGCATCATGTCATGTTGGTTGAGCACCACTTCCCTCCTCTTGTGCCCACTTCTACCATAAATTTCAATTTTCATACTTCGGTTTCCAACTTCACCGCTAAACGATATTTTACCAAAATTGCGTTTGGCATAATCGGTTCCGGACATACGATGCGGATTGTGGTAAGCACCCAATAACCTGCGCGGAAGCGGTGGCGTGGTGAGTGGTGAACATGTAAAATCATATAGCGGAAACCCATTCCAATCGCGCTTACTTAACTCGCTGTAGTGTTTATCTCCGGTTAAAAAAATAACTCCCTGGATATTATTTTTCGAAATAAAATCGAACAAATCGTTTCGCTCGCGCGGATACAAGGCATAGGATTCACCGAAATGATTATCGTTGAGTACCTGCGAACCAATGGCAATAAATTTAAACACGGCATCACTGCTCAACAATTTATTTTTAAGCCACACCAATTGTGTTTCACCTAAAAAATCGCCAAGCGAATCGCCATCGGGGGCTCGAAAATAACGGTCATCGCACATAAAAAATTCAGCATCGTAATACCTGAAGTTGAAATAGTTGCCTTTCAGTTGTTCGCCTTGGGGGTAAGTATTAGGCCAAACTCCTTTGAACACTTCAAGTGAAGAATCTTTAAAAAAAAAATTACGATCTGAATTATCAGGACCATAATCGTGGTCGTCCCAAATTGCATATTGCGGAGTGGCGGAAAGAAATTCGCGATACTTTTTGAATGTTTTACGCAAACGCAAATTATAATTCAACATACCATCGTAACTGCTATAACTTTTTTTCCAGTAGTATACATCATCACCCAACCACACCATAAAATCATTTTGTTTCTGCTTCATGCGTTTGTAAATACAGGTAGAAGCACCCGGAAAAACCATTCGTGGAAAGCCGGGCATTGCTAAGGCACACGAGCCCAGAAGAAAACTAAAATCCTTTACCGCTGTATCGGCCTGCGTTTTAAAAGAAGATTTTGCATTAGCACCCCAGCCGTCAATGGAAACCAGAATATTATAACGGTGATCTGGTTTTAAACCGGTAAAATCCATAGTGAGCGCTACATCACCTTTTTTATTAGTAATGTAGTTGAGATTAGTGGGGTAATAAATTCGTTTTTCGGCAGTATCGCCCAATATTAAAACGTTTTGTCCCTTGCCTTGGTAAGCAATCCAGACTTTAGCTGAATTTTTAGTTACCGAACCCACAATTGGACCGGTAATTAATTTTGCTTTTTGTGCCGCACAAATGCCAGTAAAGCTTATTACAAAACTTAAAAGAATGATTTTTTTCACGGGCTCGAAAGTAGAAAGTTATTGGGGAAAGTGTAAAATGGTGAAGGCGATAATTGCGTGCCGATTAGAAATACAATACTGCTATCAATGCCCCCCCTAATCCTTCATCATTTTCTCATTGGCTATGGTATTGCCGTTTCGTTTTAGGTAAAAGAAGTAAGTGGATGTTAAGCACTATCTTAGTTGCGAAGGGCTTACCTTGTCTCCCGCGGGCGGGTGATGACACGTAGTGACAGAGGGTGGAATCTTTTATGATTCCTCCACCTCCGTCTCGCGCAGAGCCGCGAGCCACCTCCGCTAGCGGAGGACAAACAGCCCCTACTCCTTCATCATCTTCTCTCCTTCCACGGTATTACCGTTTCGTTTTAGGTAAATGAAGTAAGTGGATGTTAAACACTATCTTAGTTGCGAAGGGCTTACCTTGTCTCCCGCTGGCGGGAGATGTCACGTAGTGACAGAGGGTGGAATCTTTCCTTCTATATTCTCAATCGTTAGCTCAATTTCGTCAATAACAGCATTCATGTGTTTTAATACTTCATTATCATTGAAACGCAAAATTGTAAAACCTTCTGCTTTTAAATCTTTATCTTTTTTGTTGTCTTTAGCTATGGTTTCATCCCAATCGTGAGTCAGTCCATCTACTTCTATTATTAACTTTAATTCTTTACACATAAAATCTGCAATGTAATTCAGCACAGGTCTTTCGCGCCTGAACTGATATCCTTTTATACCTCTTGCTCTTAAAGCATATTTCCATAAACATGCTTCGGCTTTGGTCATTGACTTCCTGTTTTCGTTAGCGAAAGGTTGGAGTTTTTTGTTGTAGCCGAGGTTGTTGGTCTTATCAGCTTTCATTGATTAAAAATAAAAATAGGTTTTAGAATTCATCCACCTCCGTCTCGCGCTCCCGCAAAGTAAGGCGGGATGAAACAAGAGCCGCGAGCCACCTCCGCCTCCCGATGATAAATATCGGGATGAAACAAGCGGAGGACAAACAGCCCTTACTCCTTCATCATCTTCTCTCCTGCCACGGTATTGCCGTTTCGTTTCAGGTAAACGAAGTAAGTGCCTGCGGTAGTCACCAACAAGGGCAAAACAGAAAGGTTCACATGAATTACAAAAGACTTCACGCTTTTCGAAAAAGCGTTAACTAAAATCGGTAAAGAGTGAACTAAAATCAGTAAAGACTTCACGCTTTTCGAAAAAGAGTGAACTAAAATCAAAAAAGAGTGAATGCTTTTCAATAAAGAGTGAACTAAAATCAGAAAAGAGTGAACGTTTTTCGATAAGGAGTGAACTAAAATCAAAAAAGCGTGAACGTTTCTCAATAAAGAGTGAACTAAAATGGGAAAAGAGTGAACGTTTTTCGAAAAAGCATGAACTATCAAGTAAATAGTATGCGTTTTCAGCCCCCCTACTCCTTCATCATCTTCTCACTTGCCACGGTATTGCCGTTTCGTTTCAGGTAAACGAAGTAACTGCCTGCGGCAAGAGTGGACACGTTTATGTTTTGAAAGCCGCTGTATTTGGGGAGCAACTGCTCCAGAACTATTCTTCCTAACTCATCACTCATCACCAATTTCACATCACCAGGCTTGCTCCAATCCGTGAAACCGTAATCAACCGTAACCATATTGCCGGCAGGGTTGGGGAATACTTTCAGTATTTTTTCTTTTAAGGCGCGGGCGGTTTCGTTTAAACCCGTAAGTGTATCGCAAGGGCTGCCGGGGAGTGCGCCTAAGCGGTAGTTTACCATGTTAGGTAGGTTAATGGAGTTATCAGTTAGTGTTAATAGGCCACCATAAACAAATTCGCAACTATCTCCCTTTTCATCGGGATGATTTATAACGTGCAAAAAATATAATCCTCCATTCCAAGTGCTTCCGTAAATCTTACCATCGGGTGCTAACTGTATCGTATGCAATTGAGCGAAATCTGTACTGTCAGCTTTATACAATTCAATTGAGTCCTGAATGTTTGGAGCGAATAAATCGTATTGAGTCAGGTTGATTCTATTTGCCACGTAAAGAAATCTGTTGTTAGGCGAAAATTCGAGTGCAGAGCCTCCGCTTGCAGGATGATTAATGGGGTCTGTAGAAGTGTTATTATAAATTGTTAGTGCGTTACTAAACTCGCCTGTGCATCTGTTGAAGTCAGTAACTAAAACTAAACTTTCACCCGTCAGAGTAGCATATTTACTTCCGTCCTGAGAAAATTTACTGTAGCCAACATCGAAAGTTCCAGTAAATGCGGGTCCAATTTGTTGAGTAAATGGTCCAAAGAGTGAGTCAGAAGTTAAAAGAAATTTACAGTAGGTATTACTACCCCGTTTACCTAAAACTATCCACCAATCTCTACCATTCGCATGTTTACAAGCTGTCATTCCTCCTTCCCTAAATATTCCATTATAAAGAGGTATATTTTTTTGCATCACCTCTCCTAAACCGAAATTACTCTCCTTATCTATTACACTGTAAAATAAAGTTCCTGGTCTCGTATCGCTAAGTGTATCGTTTGTAAAATGAAAAAGGTAATAGTATCTACTGTTATCAGGCTTAGGCAGAAATAATGCAGCCTGCGGTATTCCTAATCCATTATTCGAAGAAGATATTGTATAAGGACATGGATTTAATCCCGCACCGT
>JAPLES010000052.1 GCA_026391075.1 Bacteroidota bacterium
GCTCTACCGTTAAAATTTTTGACAACACTGCACGATTGATTTTTAAATCAACCATCCTAAATGAGAAGACCGAAGTTGACCTCAATTTACCTAATGGTATTTATTGGATACAATTAATTACCGGTGAAAAAATACTTCAGAAAAAAATAATTCGGTTGTAATCAATTCTAATTTGCACGAATTATATCGGCATTTATTTTCGATGCAATCCAAGGTGGCACCGAAACATTCACATCACGCAAATTTCCTTTGAGTGTGACGACCGGTTGCGATTCGAAGGGAAATCCTTGTTTGCGTAAATGAAATTCAAATTGTGCATCTAAAAGGAAATACGATTTATCGGCACTCCAATTTGTTTTAGAAATAGCGAAATGATTTTCTTCAGGCAGAATATAGTAGTCTGCCATGTCGTAGTGCAGCTCAACAATGGCATTATTCACTTCTGCTTCCGATAAATTACTAAAGTTGAATTCAATACTTAGGTTTTCGCTAAAAGGAGAATGGTCGGCAGTTGAAGTATCGTTACCAAAAAAAGTAAGGCAAGCAACTGTTCTATTTTTTGATTCGGGTGAAGTAGCCAGCGGATTTGATTTTTTAACCAGCATTGCTCTGTAAAAATCTTTTTCTCTTAATTCAAAACTATGTGCGTTAACGGTAGCATTTAGAAATCCTGTTTCTTTGTAGCTGTCTACATACAAAGCTGGCGTAAATGCCAAACTCATTATCAGCACACCTAACACAAAGGTTGACGCAAAAAAAGTTTTCATAGCTAATAGAATTGATTATCCTCCTTTACGTAAATTTTGATACTGTATTCGCGATTACGATATTGTGATTAACAAGATGGGATGGATATTGCAAACTTGCGACATCTGCTTTGTCTTCTAACTTTCAAGAGGAGGAATACTATTCAAACCTAATCGCCCTCACAGGCGAAATGCGCGATACGAGCATAGAAGGAATAATCAGCAGCACTAGAACTCCTTTTTTAAGCACTTCTATTTTTGTGGTGGCGAGGGTGAAGGAATAAAGTGCCGTAGTTACGGTGCAAAACTATTTCTCTTTGTTTACTAAAGTATCTGCGGCATTGTGTTATATCTTTATATCTCACTCACTAAAATACCTGCCACTTGCCACACAAACTCTACTCTCTCTTTCTTTTTTTATTCCTCGCGCAGTTTGTGCAAGGGCAAAATATTGACCTGAAGCGAACATCACATTGGTATTTTGGGGCAAAAGCAGGGCTTGATTTTTCCGGTGGCTCACCTGTGCCCGACACACTTGGACAATTAGGAACACTTGAAAAGACTGCAGCTATTTCTGATACAAGTGGGAACCTAATTGCTTACTTTGGTTTTGGAAATTTTACCGCAGATTGGTGTTTGTTTAATCGCAACCACCAACCAATGCTTAATGGTTGCGGAATTGGCTTACCTGGAGTTTCGACACCAAGAGATTGTGCTGTTTTTATACCTAAGCCGGGGGACGACAGCATCTATTATTTGTTCACTGTCGATGGTTGGGAAAACCAATTTCAACGCGGTTTGCGCTGGCACGAAATTGATATGCGCTTAGATAATGGATTGGGTGGAGTTGTTAGCCATGATAATATTCTTCGTGCGCCTGTTAGCGAGCAATTAGCCGCCACCCGCCACTCCAACGGCTGCGATTATTGGGTGGTGACTCATGAAAGAAGCAGTGCAAATTTTCTTGCTTATAAAGTAAGTGACCAAGGTGTAGACACAGTGCCGCTGGTTTCTGCTGTGGGGCAAGATTATGCCATAGCCCAACAATCGTATAATTTGAATGGGGGGTACCATTTATCGTTTTCACCTAATGGGAGAAAGGCATTAGTGCAGGTTATTTGGAATTATATTATTACACACATACCTGAGCAAATTCAACTAATGAGTTTTGATAATACAACAGGTATGTTTTCAGAAGCCATTAATTTACCGTATGACACATCAGGTTCGCATGGTTTTTTTTCTAACGATAATTCAAAAGTATATTTTGAATCTTGTTATTATCGACCATGCCGATTTTATCAATTTGATTTGTCATCCGGGATTGATTCTGTCATACAACAATCTAGAACGGTAGTTTACACTACCCCAGTTGCTATTGAGTCCGATGGTCAAATTGGGCTTGATGGAAAAATCTACTTATGCAGCGAATGGGATTCAATAGCTTCTAGCCCCAATCCGCATTTTCTTTCGGTAATTGAAAATCCAAATGCACTAGGTATTGCATGTAACATACAATACGCCACGCAACCGCTTGGTAGCGGAAGAGCAATGCAAGGCTTACCTAACTTTGTTTCAAATTTCTTATCAAATATTCCTGTCATACCTTGCCTGTATAATTTTATTTATGATGGAAGAGTGTACGAAGAACTACGTGTGCTTGCTTATCCAAATCCGGCAGATGCCCAAATTACTATTTCGGGCAACGGTTTACCTATCACACAAGCAATTTTAAGATTGTTTGATGTAACAGGCATACTTTGGTTGGAGAAGCAAACATCAATTCCTGAAAAAGAAATTGTTTTAGATGTATCGCAAATTCCTATTGGCATTTATCTCCTGCAAATACAAACGGTCAACCAGCGGAAAGCATTTAAACTATTCATAAATCATTAAACCAGATACCATGAAATCAAAAATTTTAATCGCATTAACCTCATTACTGATGTTGCTTTTGCAGCAATCTTTAACCGCCCAATGGATTAATAGCGGAACTTCTTCCAACTATTTTTCACAACCGGATAATACAGGAGGTGTGCCTGCTAATTACATTCGAAGCATTGGCATTGGTTACTTTGGCAGTAACCAACCCCTATCTTACCTGCATATTGACGCCAATACGTTAACCAAACCCAGTAACTGGGCATCAGGGTCAGAAGGTGAAGTATTCCGCACCGATGCTCCTAACGCAAGTGGTAATCATGAGTACTGGCGCATGTATCATGGCGGTTCAGAAAAGTTCAACATTGTAAATTATAGTGGAAGCAACGACATATATTTAGGAACGCTTTTAAGCGGTAGTCTTAATTTTAATACCTATAGCGCACTTCGCATGACTATTGACCCTAATGGCTTAGTAGGTATAGGAACCGCAACCCCAAGCGTTAATCTTGATGTTCAAGATGCTACCAACGGGGGAAGAATCAATATAGGTGGAGCTGCTCCATCATCGTATATGATTGATGACTATTCTGTATTATGGTATAATGGAATAACAGATAATATTTTTGTTGGTTACACTGCTGGTTCAGCTTCTGTAACTGGGCATAATAATACTTTTGTTGGCACCGGAGCGGGTAACGCAAATACAAGTGCCGCCAATAATACATTTGTGGGTAAAGACGCAGGTGTTGCAACCGTAGTTGGGGGCACTAATACATTCATAGGTAATGAAGCAGGCTTTAGCAACGTTAACGGCTACTACAATGTGTTTGTAGGTGACCGGGCTGGATATAATACTGATATTACAGCCGGTTCTATTGCCGATTTTGCTAATACCTTTATTGGAACCAGTTCGGGTTTACAAAACATAGATGGATATAGAAATACTTTCGTAGGATTGGAATCAGGTACGAATAACAGGGATGGTTTTGAAAACGTATTGGTAGGTGACCATTCTGGCTGGCAAATATATCATGGTAGTAGTAACGTATGTGTAGGTTTTAGAACCGGTGAGGCATTAAGCGGTGGCACTTCGAATACATTTATTGGAGACCATGCAAATACAACTAGTGGGCACTCAAGCCTTCTAAATTCTACAGCTATTGGTGCCAATGCATTAGTTACTCAAGATCATAGCATGGTGCTTGGTAGCATTAATGGTGTTAATGGAGCAACAGGTGATACTAAGGTCGGAATTGGTGTTACAGCACCTGCAAAGCGTTTAGAAATAAACGATGGCACAACAGGTTTTAGCGGTTTAAGATTTACTTCCCTTACTTCAGCAACCGGACCAACTGGTGCTAACCCAGGTACAGGTGTGCTTGCCGTAGGTCCAAGCGGTGATGTGATTTATGTGCCAGCCGCAGCAACAGGTGCGACAGGAGCAACTGGTGTCACGGGCGCACAAGGAATCCAAGGAGTAACTGGTGCAGTAGGGGCAACAGGAGCAGGAAATGTAACAGGCTGCACAGGTGCAACTAATTTTGTTAACAAATGGACTGGAACAACGCCACCTACCATTTGTAACAGTATAATTTTTGACAACGGAACAAACGCGGGTATTGGAACTACAGTGCCCGCAGCTAAATTAGATGTAGAAAATGCCGCTTTTTCATTTGGGAATACGGGTGTTTATGGTGCTGCTAGAAATGCAGGGCTTATAAATTTAGGAGTAGTAGGTCATGCTACATTTCCGCCTGCGTTTGCTTCAGTAGCTCAAGTAAATGGACTAACTGCTTTGCCTTTTAACTCGGGTGTAGTAGGCATTGGAGAAGGGGCAGCATTTAACTTCGGTGGCATCTTTGAAGCAAATGGATGTAGTCCTACTGCTAATAATTATGGCGTGTACGCAAGTGCGGTTCAGTGCACTACGGGTATATCTCAGGCAGGCTATTTTCAAGGTAATGTATTCGCCACTGGTACCATTACACCACCATCTGACATAAAGCTAAAAGACAGCATCCAAAACCTTACAGGTGCTTTATCAATTATTTCCCGCCTGCATCCAAAGAACTATGTTTTCAAAACTGATACGTTTCCTTATATGAATCTGTCACAGGGCGCGCAACATGGTTTAATTGCCCAGCAAGTAGATACAGTGTTGCCCGAACTTGTACACGAAGTAATGCAACCGCAAATACGCGATACATCGGGAGCAATTCTTCAAGATACTATGACATTTAAAACTCTCGACTACACCAGCCTAATCCCCATCACCATCCGCGCCATACAAGAGTTAGACAGCCTGCAAGGCACAAAACTTACAAGCTGCACAGGCACTGCACCACCTGCGGCTAACAACCTTACCAAGTGGGATAGCGCAAGCAATGTGCTTTGCACCAGTTTAATTTACGATGATGGCAACAGAATAGGCATACCGGTAGTTGATGCACATTCTTTTGTAAATGTGGTCAACAGCAGCGATACCATAACAGCGGGCAGCTTCCATGGAGGCTATCAAGGTGTTTACGGTTTGGGTGATGCAGCTATTGATAAACCGGTAGGTGTAACAGGAGAAAGCAGAAACGCCACCGATGTAAACAGAGGAGTAGTTGGTTTGGCTGTTAGTTATTCACCATACAATAATGCAGGCGTGTTTGGCACTGCCGATAGTGCCGATAACATAAATGCAGGAGTGGTGGGGCTTGCCAACGGTTTATACTCCGGTGCTCACAAAGCAGGTGTACTAGGTTTTGCAAGCGGCTCTACGAACGAAAATTTTGGAGGCCGGTTTGAAGCCTCCGACACCTTTGGCTTAAACTACGGTTTATATGCCAGCACAGGCGGCAGCGGAAGAGGAAACTATGCCGGCTATTTTGATGGCGATGTGATTGCCACAGGAACAGTTACCTGGACCAGCGACCAAAACCTTAAAACCAATGTGCGCGACATAAACAGTAACGATGCACTGGCAACCGTTTTAAAATTAGCACCTAAAACTTATAACTACCGCACAGCCGATTATCCATATATGAACTTGGCAAGCGGTAATCAATACGGTTTGCTTGCACAGGATGTGCAACAGGTGTTGCCTGAACTGGTGAGCGATATAACTCAACCCGAGCGCAGAGATTTACACGGCAACATCCAAAGCCCTAAGCTTGAATACAAGGGCTTGAACTATGTAGGCATTATTCCCGTTCTCATTGGCGCACTCAAACAACAGCAAACAAAAATTGATTCGCTCAACAAAGTAATTGATACGCGTTTAAATGGTTTGGAAGACAGATTAAACCAATGCTGCCGTCCACAAGGCTCAAGAAAAACAGATGAAGGAGAAGGTAATACCATTACCCCACCTGCTAACGAAAATGGAGCTCAGGTAAATCACATGAGTATTGAGTTGAGTTCAATGCAGGTAATTGTTCTAGAACAAAACGTTCCTAATCCTTTTGCCGAGCAAACGAGCATTTCGTATTTCGTACCTGAGAACATGAACAATGCGCAAATCATTTTTACTGATATGCTTGGCACAGTCATAAAAACAGCCGACATAAAAACAGGTTACGGAGTAATGACGGTGTTTGCTTCTAATCTCAGTACAGGGCAATACAGTTATACTTTATTGGTAAATGGTAAAACCATTGAGACGAAGAAGATGGTGAAGAGTAAGTAACAGACATAAGACGTTAGACACGAGACACAAGACAATACAAAAACAAAGAGGCGCGGTTTACCGCGCCTCTTCTGGTTTATGTAATGAACAATTACAAAAAGTTAAAGAACATGCGTTGAATTCTAATGGACTTTCCTTAAAGGTTAATTAGCATTTGCAGAAAGTTGATGAACATTTTACGAAAGTTAATTGACTTTTCTTAAAAGTTAGGGAACATTCATCGAAAGTTAGTTAGCTTTTTAGAAAAGTTAGAGAACATCGAACAAAAGTTAATGTGCCTTCCTTAAATGTTAGAGAACATTCAGCGAAGGTTAGTCAGCATTCACAAAAAGTTAATGAAGTTTTCTCGAAGGTTGGTTGGAATTTCTAAAAAGCAAATGAACATTGCTTAAATGTTCATTTGCTTTTTACTGGTTTCAAGAAATAATTAGTAAGCTACAAGATTTTCCTTTTTCAATACTATGAAACTGCTGAAACAGTTTTTGCCTGCCAAAAGTATAAGACAACGTTTTTTAGAAAAAATAAGCCGGTAAAACAAAACAAACCACAGCGCTTTATTTTTTTCTAAAGGCAACATCCTTTGCAAAGGGAATTTTAAGAAGACAAATATTCAGTAAAAAAAAATAAAAAATACCATGAACAAAAATTCAAAAACAGCAAAACAATTGCTCATTCTTTTCTTAGTAAAAGCAGGATTAACCAAGCTTAATCCATCATCTAAAGTAGTTAGAGGTCGCAGAGTAATAAGCATGATGACCGGTAACCCGATTTATGTAACTCCAAGCCCTACACTGGCAGACCTTACCAACAAAACCGATGCACTGGAAAACGCAGAGGCAGCTATGGATGGCAGTAAAATAAAAACGCAACAGCGCGATATAGCCTTAAATAATTTTATGGCTATTATGACTCAAATGCAAGCGTATGTGCAGAACGTAGCTAACGGTGACGTAGAAAAAATTCTTTCATCGGGTTTTGAAGTTCGTAATCCAAGAACAAAGCCGGTAAAGTTAGCTGCGCCTGATAAACTTTCGATTGTGCCTTTATCAAATGCAGTAACCATTAAATGGAAAGCAAATGCAAAATCGAAGTTGAATGTAGTCCAAATGTCAACTACCGGTTTAGATAAAGACTGGGAGTTGAGAGGAGAATCTACCAAATCAACTATTACCATCGGTGAGCTTACACCAGGCACATCTTACTATTTCCGTATTGCGCATGTAAATGCAGCAGGCATTGGCGACTGGAGCGAAACAGTAGTTTGCATTCCTAATTTCTAAAAAACGCAGAAACACAATTCCTGAAAAGGCGTTCTAAGAAGAACGCCTTTTTTTATTGGAACATCCGACTTATACCTCACTCAAATCGAATTGCCTTTACAGGCGAAATGCGTGATACGAGCATTGAAGGAATAATCAGCAGTACAATAGTAGTGAGCACCGTGCCTGCGTTCAAAAATAAAATCCAGCTCCAGTTAATGACTACTGGCGCATACGAAAGGTAATACGATTCCTGCGGCAGGGTAATAAAATGAAAATGCTGCTGCAATAAACACAAGCCAATACCAAAAGCATTACCCGCCAGCAAACCCACCGCTATAATTACCGCGCTGTAGAGCAAAAACAATCTGCGTATAGAAACATTGCCCGCACCGAGTGCTTTCATAATGCCAATCATATTGGTGCGCTCTAAAATTAAAATGAGCAAAGCGGTAATCATATTAATAGCCGCCACTACAATCATCAGCGAAAGAATAATCAGCTCGTTCATGGTTTGTAAATCGAGCCAGTCGAAAATACCGGGTGTAATGCTCTTGATGGTTTGCACATCGAGCTTCGAATTTTCCATGCGCGAGTAAACTTCTTCGCCAATAATTTCGAGCGGGTCGCGCTGCATTTCGTTGTATTTTTCTTCGCTCAGTAGACCGCCAAACACCGTAAGGAAATAAGAACGCCAGCGGTTTTTAAAAAGATTTTCTTCTTTCAAAAAAACTTCAAAACCGCCTACGGTATCGCTGCCCCAGTTATTCAATTCCTGAATCACTGCTATATCCACCATCGCATATTTCGAATCAAATTCTTCGAGCCCTGTTTCGTAAATTCCCTTCACCTTAAACGGACGGTTGCGGATAGACTTACCCATGAAAGTCACCACTACTTTATCGCCAGTTTTTAAAAGCAAACGCTTAGCGGTTTGTTTCGAAATCAAAATATCGCGCTGTGAATTTTCGGAACCCGTTTTAATAATCTCTCCGCTTTTGAGATAGGGCGTAAAGTTTTTCCAATCGTAATCATCGCCTACTCCCTTCAAAACAATTCCTTCAAAATCGTTATCGGTTTTAAGCAAGCCGCCTTTAAGCGCGCTTACCTGAATATGTTTTGCCTCGGGAATAATGTTTTGATTTTTGTAGAAATCCTGATACTTGTAAATGCCCTGTTCGTGCAGCGAGTTGGTGAGTGAGAACGGAGTAATTTCTAAATGCGACCAAAAGCTGAGCACTTTATTTCGAATCTCTTTTTGAAATCCGTTCACCATCGAAGTGGCAATAATCATAGTTGCTAAACTCAACGCTACAGCGAGTATCGCAATACGAATAATGAATGCCGAAAAGTTTTTCCGGTTGCTGAAAGCAATTTTGCGAACAATAAAGATTTCGAGATTCACGGTTCGAGTTTAAAGTTTAAAGTTTGAAGTATCAAGTTATGGTTTGGAGTTTGTTGTTTTAAGTTGAATGTTTGCATAGATGATGAAATTGAAAATATCGCTCGCATTTATTTTTTTGTTGGTGTTGAATAGTTGCAACTCACAACCGTCAACTCTCAACCCGCAACCCGCTCCCGCTGAAACAGAGGGGATGAAACAAACCCGCAACCCGCAACTGACAACAGTTGTTGTTGGTGCAGAACGTATGCAGGAATATCTTCCATTGCTTCAAAATAAAAATGTGGCTTTGCTCGTGAACCAAACTTCGATGGTGGGTGAAACACATTTGGTAGATACGTTGCTTGCTCAACATGTTCACATCAAAAAAATATTTGCACCTGAACATGGCTTTCGCGGCAGTGCCGATGCAGGCGAGCATGTGCGCGACAGTGTAGATGCTAAAACAAAAATCAAAATCATTTCGCTGTATGGCGAAAAGAAAAAACCATCGAACGATGATTTGAAAAATGTGGATGTAATGGTTTTTGATGTGCAGGATGTAGGTGCACGTTTCTACACCTTTATTTCAACGCTGCATTATTTGATGGAAGCCTGTGCCGATAATAATATTGTGCTCGTTGTGTTCGACCGCCCCAATCCAAACGGCTGGTATATTGACGGGCCTGTTTTGAAAAAAGAATTTCAATCGTTTGTAGGTGTTGACCCAATTCCTGTAGTGCATGGTTTAACCATTGCTGAGTATGCGCAAATGGTCAATGGCGAAAACTGGTTGCCTGAAGGCAAACAATGCAAACTCAAAATAATTTCCTGTTTGAATTACGGCCACTCCATGCGTTACAATTTGCCTGTGAAACCTTCTCCTAATTTACCTAATGCAGGGGCAGTTTATCTCTATCCTTCTATTTGTTTTTTTGAAGGCACCGATATTTCGGTGGGCAGAGGAACCGATGCTCCTTTTCAAATGATTGGCTCGCCAAACATTACCGTGCGCAATTTTTCTTTTCATCCTGAAAGTAAACCCGGAGCAAAAAGCCCACCGCATGTGAACCAGATATGTTTCGGTTACGATTTGCGTTGGATTGGAATCGATGCACACGGCATTAATCTTTCTTATTTACTCGATACTTACAGAGCCATTAACGATACTTCGAAATATTTTCTGCCGAATGGTTTCTTTGATAAACTGGCGGGCACCGATGAATTGCGTAAACAAATTACAGCGCACAAAACCGAAGAAGAAATTAAAGCGAGCTGGAAACCTGGTTTAGAAATTTACAAAGCGAAGCGCAAAAAATATTTGCTCTATAAAGATTAGTAATGAAGAAGTTGAGAATAGTTTTTATGGGCACACCGGAGTTTGCAGTTCCTATGCTTAGCGAACTGGTGAGCTCTGCGCATGAAGTAGTAGGTGTAGTTACTGCACCCGACAAACCTGCGGGAAGAGGAATGCAGTTAAACGAAAGTGATGTCAAGAAATTTGCGAAAGAAAAATCGCTGCACATTCTTCAACCTGAAAAATTGAAGAATGAAAATTTTCTTGCTGAGTTAAAATCATTGAATGCCGATTTGTTTGTGGTGGTTGCGTTTCGCATGTTACCCGAAGTGGTTTGGAACATGCCCTCGCTAGGCACTATTAATCTTCATGCATCTTTATTGCCGCAGTATCGCGGGGCAGCGCCTATCAATTGGGCAATTATAAACGGAGAGAAAGAAACAGGAGTTACTACGTTTTTCATTCAACACGAAATAGACACAGGTAAAATAATTTTTCAGGAAAAGATTTCTATTCGCAAAAATGAAACGGTGGGAGAGTTGTATGTAGAGCTGATGCAGTTAGGCGCAACGGTATTGCGCAAAACAGTTGATGCTATTGCTGCGAATAACTATCCGCAAATTCCGCAAGACCATATCACCGATATTAAACACGCGCCCAAAATTTTTAAAGAAACCTGCAAAATTGATTGGAGTAAAACGGCTGAATACAATTACGATTTCATTCGGGGTTTAAGTCCTTATCCCTGCGCCTTCACTTTACTCAATGGGAAAGTGTTTAAGATTTTTTCATCGGTTAGAAGTTCCACTTCTTCAAGAAGTGGAACTTCTGAACAATACGAAACAGACGGCAAAAGCTATCTGCGTTTTTATTGCAGCAATGGCGCAATTGATGTAAAGGAATGTCAGTTAGAAGGAAAAAAGAAAATGAGTATAGAAGAGTTTTTGAGAGGTGGGATAAAGGCAAGTTAGATATGTCACCCTGAGCCTGTCGAAGGGTGAGAAGTAAAAAGACTTTCATTCGCATGATGCTTCGACAAGCTCAGCATGACACGCTGCTTTTACTTTTTCTCCCCATCGTCTTTCAACAAAAGCTTTCTCGTTTTAGGAAAGTGCACCAGGTAGAAAATACTCACCACCACAATCCCCGCTATGAAAAAAATCATAGCGTATTGGCGCAAACCATCCTGAAAGAAAAATTCTCCTGTCATCCAGGTAGCGTTTGCACTTATCCATAAGCATACAGCAGTGTTGTGAAATAAGTCAGCAATATTTTTACGTGAACGCCAGGCAATGTGAATGGCAACTATGAGCGTAGGAATAATCATGGTCATTCCCGCAACGCGCCAGGTCATTACCCAGCAGGTATCTTTTATCAGCCATAAAACAATGTGCAGGTTTTCGTATTCGCGTATGTCTTTAAACATCCTATTTATTTTTGCGTGAAGATATGATTCTTGGAAATTGATTATTGTTGACTGGTCAATCAGCAAATTTCAATGATAGTCTTGCGAAAACTCAAAAATATTATTCTCTACTCCAATTTTTTTATTGGGCTCTGCGCACTTGCTCTGGTGCTAACAAATCAGCTAACAGTAGCAGGTGAAATTCATTTCAATCATACCTATTGGTTTGTGTTTTTTTCTACCATGTTTACGTACTCATTTTTGAAATTCAGAAGAACGGGTGAAGTGGTGAACGATACTTCGCACAGAACCTGGGCACAGGAAAACCTTCAACTCTCCAAAAATATTTTAGTGATTACCCTGGTAGCTACGGTTAGTTTTTTCTTTATGCTTAACAGGCATCAGCAAATAATCGTTGGGGTGTTGGCGGTGGTTACTCTTTTTTATGGCTTTGTAGATATTCCTTTCTTGAAACCAATTCGGAAGTTACGCGACTTCGGTTTGCTAAAAACTTTTTTTGTAGCACTGGTTTGGTCGGTGACAACGGTCGTTGTTCCTTTGTCGAGCACTTTTGTAGAAACTGACATGCTCGTTTTTCTTTTGCTACGCAGATTTCTTTTTGTTATGGCGTTGACTATTGTGTTTGAAATAAAAGATTTGAAAAGCGATGAGGAATACAATCTGAAAACGATTCCTATGCGATTGGGTATTTCGAATACAAAACTTCTGTCCCAGGGAATTTTATTTCTGCTCTTGCTCATTAACTGCGTGCAATATTTTTTCTTCGATGTGTCATTAATGAATATGCTCGCAGTGAATCTTTCTTTATTGGTTTCCATCTTCTGTATTCAACCTGTGGACGAAGAAACAGGTGATTGGTGGTATTACTTCGTGTTAGACGGCGTGATGATTCTGCAATTTGTTTTTGTTTACGTGGTTACTAAATATCTCTAGTTATGAAGAGAATTGCCATCAACATCATTACGGTTCTTGCATTCTTAGTTGCCATTGAAATTATCAGCAATAGAATTCTGAATAAAATCTACAATCGGGAGTTTGATTACTCTTTGTTGGCTAACAATAAATATTTCGTTTCATCAGGATTGAAAGAAAGCACCGAAGGAAAAGTTTGGGGAAAGGAATTTCATACAGATGGTCTAGGTTGCAGGAAAAACAAACAGGCTTTTGATTCAAAGAAAAAGAAGTGGCTTTTCATTGGCGATTCTGTTACCGAAGGAGTAGGAGTGGAGGACTCTTCCACCTTTTCAAGTCTGTGTTCTGAAGTGCTGAAAGACTATAACATTTGCAATTACTCGCTCATTGGATATTCAACTTCCGATTACGTAAATGTGCTGAAATCAGTTTTAGATAATGATTCTACCAACGAGTTAGTTACGCTCTTCTATTGTTTGAATGATGTTTATGGTAATGCGAAGACAAAAGATTTGCCTGTAATGGCAAAACAGAATTTCATTGGCAAGTTGAATGGCATCTTGCAAAACTCTTGTTCCACTTATAAACTGCTTAAACTTTTCTTCTATCAAAATTCGAATCGCTACTTCACTTACGATTTACAGTTTTATAAAAAAGAAGATGCTCATTTCGTTCAGGCGATGAACGATTTACGTTTCTGTGATTCGTTGTGCAAATCGAAAAATGTTTTTTTTAATGTGGTCATGCTTCCTTATCAATCGCAATTACGCGATAAAAATTTCACACCACAACAATTGGTAGGCGAGTATTGCGCTAACGATTCCATTGAGTTTTCAGATGCGTCAGAATCTCTTTCAAAGCAAACTGACGCCAACTCTCTTTACCTTTTTGCCGATGAAATTCATTTCTCTGAGAAAGGTCATAAAGTCATTTCCGATTTTTTATCGCAATGATTTCAACTCCACAATTATATTTGCCCCAATGGTTTTTAATAATCAATAGTCATTAATCAATAATCAATGCTACGTAACGACTGGACTCTCAAAGAAATTAGCGAAATATATTTTTCACCTGTATTGGAATTGATTTTGCGTGGTGCTGAAACCCATAAGCAATATCAAGCAACAGGCGAAGTACAGGTTTGCACACTGCTCTCGGTAAAA